>DASPTQ010000327.1:0-4092 GCA_035623335.1 Terriglobales bacterium | reverse complement strand
CTGGATAAGCTCATTCGGCTCACAGGCTTTCGGCCATCGATGCCCCTTAGCACCATCATCGACAAGGTGGCAACGCACGTTGCGGCAAGTGGCCAGGTAGTTCCAATCGTCCAACCTGTTTTCGGTGCGACCTACTCTCCCGGAATTGAGGCATAAGGAAAGTAAGACATTGCTGCACGAGATACCGCCTCTTCTTCCCACTCTCGGTAAACGGCCTCAGATGTGCAACTTGTAGGGGAAACCCCGACTTGTTTGTCTTCGTCTGCTCGTAATGAAAACGGTTTTTACGAACGGCTGTTTTGATCTCCTTCATCGAGGGCACGTAGACCTTCTCAGACGCGCACGTGAACTTGGGGATTTTCTGGTTGTAGGGGTGAACAGTGACTGCTCTGTAAGGGCGATGAAAGGCCCGTCACGCCCAGTGCAGACCCAAGAGGAACGCGCGGCAATACTACGGGCAATCCGCTATGTGGACGAGGTAATCATTTTTGATGACGCAACTCCCGTCAGGCTGATTGAGCGGCTAAAGCCGGATGTGCTGGTGAAGGGAGGGGACTGGCCGCTGGGGCAGATCGTTGGTGCTGATTTCGTCATTCGTAATGGAGGAAAAGTGTTTTCCCTGCCTCTCGTACCCGGCCACAGCACCACTTCTCTACTGGACCGCTTGCGTGCTAAAGCTGTGCAACCAGGGGCTGGACTGGAAGACAATTCTGAGGACCACCGGTTGTCGGGTCTGCGGGAATCGATTCGCGTGAAGACCGAGCTTCTTGCCGAGTGCGGGAAAGCGATTCTGCAAGCGGGGCAGATCTTGCTGGAAACGTTCTCTGCGGGGAATCAGGTTCTTCTGTTCGGGAACGACGGCAATGCGGCCGATGCTCGGCAGATCGCTGACGAAATGTCGGGACATTACTGCACCGGCAGAATAGCCTTTCCCGCTATCGCATTAACGACCGACTCCTCCGCTTTCGCCGCAACCGGCAATAACTATGGGTTTGAAGAACCGTTCGCTCGTCAGTTGGCTGCGCTGGCACGCGCTGGAGATGCAGTGATCGCAATCAGCACCTCCGGCAATTCGCCAAATGTTCTTCCTGCTGTGATGAAGGCTCGCGAGCTTCGTTGCCAGATCGTCGGCCTGACGGGTCAAGGCGGCAAGCGACTCGCTGGCCTATGTGACATTACCGTGCTCGTACCCAGCACGAGTGCGGCGCGCGTTCGGGAATGCTATATCACTATCGGTCATCTGTGGAGTGAGATGGTCGAACGTTCTGTCCAGGGTTCGCAACGTGATGAAATACCAGCCCATTGACCTCACCGAGCTTCGCACGCTCAGTCTGCACGAGCGGCCGAGCATAGTGCACAAGAATGATTTCGCCCATCGGCCGCTGGCCGGCGCATCATTTGCTGAGTTTCTGGAATCATTGCCTCGTATCCTGTTCGGCCAGGACCTGAGGGAAGTCATCGCCGCCTTGGTGAACGCCCACAGGAAAAAGCGCCCGATCGTGATGGCGATGGGAGCACACGTCATCAAATGTGGTCTCAATCCCGTTCTCATTGAGCTGATGAACAAGCAAGTGCTGACTTGCTTGGCCATGAATGGGGCAGGTCCTATCCATGACGTCGAAATTGCCTTGGTGGGACACACGTCAGAGGACGTCGAGGCTGGCCTGAAGCAGGGGACCTTCGGCATGGCACGTGAAACCGGCGAACTGATTCATCGGGCACTTTTGCAGCACCCGGATATGGGCCTAGGGTACGCCATCGGCTACCAGTTACTCGAAGAGGGCGCCGAATTTGCCCATCTCAGCTTGCTGGCTAGTGCCGTCCGAAACAACATCCCCGCCACGGTGCATGTTGCAGTCGGTACAGACATGGTCCACATGCGAGCCGAGACCAACGGTAGATGTTTAGGGGAAGCCAGCTTCACTGATTTCCGCCTTTTCGCCTCTGTGATTAGAGATTTATCGGGAGGAGTATTTATCAACGCAGGTTCTTCTGTAATCCTTCCGGAAGTGTTTCTCAAAGCGCTCACCATAGCCCAAAACTTGGGTGCGGACTTGCACGACTTCACGACAATCAATATGGACATGCTGATGCACTATCGTCCGATGGTTAACGTAGTACAGCGTCCAGCCACGCTCGGCAGCCGCGGGTTCATGTTATGTGGTCGGCACGAACTCTTGATACCACTTCTGGCTTTCGCGGTTCTCGATAGATTGACTGCCTTAGAGCATCCCACCAACGAAAGTACGGACCATTTTGGAAGCACCAACCAAATTCACACGGTGTGCAATTTGGGTGACACCCGCGGTCGTCGAACAGGGAGCGCGTGAATGTTGAAGGACCTCAAGAAAACGCTTAAGGCAGTAGAGGAGGGATTTGGACGTCCCCGAGTAATGGTCGTCGGAGATCTGATGGTCGACCAGTATTGTTGGGGAAAGGTTGAGCGCATTTCCCCTGAAGCGCCCATTCCCGTGGTGCAGTTGGAAAATCAGACGTACAGTCCCGGCGGCGCCGCCAATGTCGCTTGTAATCTCGCAAAGCTAGGTTGTGAAGTGTCGCTGGCCGGGATCGTAGGAGCCGACGAAAACGGTTATCGGCTGTTAAGTATGCTGCAAGAACTGGCCGTGAATACGTCCATGGTCCTGGTCTTGCCCGGACGGGCTACGACGGTAAAAACCCGTGTGCTCGGAGGCCACCAACAGGTGGTACGAATCGACGCGGAGGACCATCGTCCTCTATCGGTTTGTGATTACGACCGACTATTGAGTGGTGTCACACAGCACATGGTGTCCTGCTCAGCCGTGGTCCTTTCCGATTATGCAAAAGGGGTGTTACGGGATTCCATTTGCCGCCGGATCATTGCCGAGGGACGCCGGCACTCGCTACCTGTTTTAGTAGAGCCGAAAGGTTGCGACTACGGGAAATATACCAGGGCGACCATGCTGTCGCCTAACCGGTTGGAAATCGCTGCCGCGACAGCTTGTCCACCGAATGAACTGCCTATCCTTTTTCAAAAAGCGGAAGCGCTACGCGTGGCCCTCCATGTTGACTTCTTCGCATTGACATTAGGTGAACTTGGTATCGCAGTACTCGAAAACGGCTCTGTTTTTCGCTTCCCTGCGCTGGCCCGCGAAGTATTTGATGTCTCCGGGGCTGGTGATGCCGTAATTGCCGTGTGGGCTGCAGGTCTTGCAAGTCGACTGGACCAGCACGATTGTGCGCAACTAGCAAATCTTGCAGCTGGTATTGTGATCGGTAAAGTCGGTACCGTCCCCGTTTCTAGGCAAGAGTTGCTGGCCACCCTCTCGCGTCAGAGCTTGCTTGAGTCGAGCGAGAAGATCTGCACTGCCGAACAGCTCCAGGCGCGTGTTGCACTCTGGCGTACTCGTAGAGAGCGAATTGCTTTTACCAACGGTTGCTTTGACCTATTGCACTTCGGCCATGTGACACTCCTGCAACTTGCGAAACACGAAGGCGATCGCCTGATCGTCGGCTTAAACACCGACAATTCCGTACGTGCCCTCAAAGGCCCCGGTCGTCCGCTCGTAGGAGAACTGGAGCGTGCCAGACTGCTCGCGTCAATGTCTTTGGTCGATGCCGTCATTTTGTTTGACGAAGAAACCCCTTTGAAGCTGATTCAGTCGTTGCAGCCCGACATTCTCGTCAAGGGTGCCCATGCAGGCCAGGAACAGGTCGTTGGGGCGGCCGAAGTTCGCAGTTGGGGGGGCAAAATAACTTTGGTCCCGTTGGTGGAGGGATGTAGCACCACCAATCTAGTGGAAAAATTGAGTGGTGTCGGGACTGCTTCTCAAGTCGCGACGAACCGTAGGTCCTTATTATGTCAAAGTCCCGTCGATACATATTGCTGGATCGGGATGGAACGCTGAACGTCGAAAAGAATTATCTGTCGGATCCAGCACAGATCGAGTTATTGCCCGGTGTAGTCGAAGGTTTAAAGCTGCTACAAAGCCGGGGATTCGGCATGGTGATACTAACTAATCAATCGGGCATCAGCCGCGGGTATTTTGACCAACGTCAGCTCGAGGACATTCACCGTCGGCTTCGTAACCTGCTGTCGCTGGAGGGCATTAC
>DASPTQ010000326.1:0-35751 GCA_035623335.1 Terriglobales bacterium | reverse complement strand
GGCGTTGAGCTGGTCGACCATGGTGTTGATGGTGTTCTTCAGCTCGAGAATCTCGCCTTTCACGTCGACCGTGATCTTGCGCGACAGATCGCCCCGCGCCACCGCCGTGGTGACCTCGGCGATGTTGCGCACCTGCGCCGTCAGGTTGCCCGCCATCGAGTTCACCGAATCGGTGAGATCCTTCCAGGTGCCGGCCACCCCCGGCACGCTCGCTTGACCGCCCAGGCGCCCCTCGCTGCCCACCTCGCGGGCCACGCGGGTCACTTCCCCAGCGAAGGCATTAAGTTGGTCCACCATGGTGTTGATGGTTTCCTTGAGCAACAGAATTTCGCCGCTCACGTTCACCGTGATTTTCTTGGAAAGGTCTCCGTTGGCAATGGCGGTCGAGACCTCGGCGATATTCCGTACCTGGTTGGTGAGATTGCTGGCCATGGAGTTGACGGAGTCGGTGAGGTCCTTCCATGTACCCGCGACCCCGGGCACCACAGCTTGCCCGCCCAGTTTCCCGTCCGTACCGACTTCACGGGCCACGCGCGTGACTTCGGAGGCGAAAGCTCGAAGCTGGTCGACCATGGTATTGATGGTGTTCTTCAGCTCAAGAATCTCGCCCTTGACATCGACCGTGATCTTGCGCGACAAATCGCCCCGCGCCACCGCGGTGGCGACTTCGGCGATGTTGCGCACCTGCGCCGTCAGGTTCCCGGCCATGAAGTTCACGTTGTCGGTCAAATCTTTCCACGTACCCGCCACCCCCGGCACCTGGGCCTGACCTCCCAGGTTTCCCTCGGTGCCCACCTCCCGGGCTACGCGCGTGACCTCGCCGGCAAAGGCGTTGAGCTGGTCGACCATGGTGTTGATGGTGTTCTTCAGCTCAAGAATCTCGCCCTTCACGTCGACCGTAATCTTGCGCGACAGATCGCCCCGCGCCACCGCCGTGGTGACCTCGGCGATGTTGCGCACCTGCGCCGTCAGGTTGCCCGCCATCGAGTTCACCGAATCGGTGAGATCCTTCCAGGTGCCGGCCACCCCCGGGACGTTGGCTTGGCCGCCCAAGCGGCCTTCGCTACCCACCTCGCGGGCGACGCGGGTCACTTCTCCGGCGAACCGGTTCAGTTGGTCCACCATCGTGTTCAGGGTTTCCTTGAGCTGCAGAATTTCGCCGCGAACGTCGACGGTGATCTTGCGCGAGAGATCACCGCCGGCGATGGCGGTCGCCACCTCCGCAATATTGCGGACCTGGGCGGTGAGGTTCCCAGCCATGAAGTTCACGTTATCCGTCAAATCTTTCCAGGTACCGGCAACCCCGGGAACTTGAGCCTGACCCCCCAGCTTGCCCTCGGTTCCGACTTCGCGGGCCACGCGAGTGACTTCCCCGGCAAAGGCGTTGAGCTGGTCGACCATCGTGTTGATGGTCTCCTTCAGTTCGAGAATTTCGCCCTTCACGTCCACCGTGATCTTGCGCGACAGGTCGCCACGAGCCACGGCAGTCGTCACTTCGGCGATATTTCGGACTTGAGCGGTTAGATTGCCCGCCATCGCGTTGACCGAGTCGGTGAGGTCCTTCCACGTGCCCGCCACGCCGGGAACCACGGCCTGGCCGCCCAATTTGCCGTCGGTGCCAACCTCACGGGCCACGCGGGTCACTTCCGAAGCAAACGAGCGCAGCTGGTCGACCATGGTATTGATGGCTTCTTTCAGCTGTAGAATTTCGCCGCGAACGTCCACCGTGATTTTGCGTGACAGATCACCGCTGGCGACGGCGGTCGCCACCTCGGCGATATTGCGCACTTGGCCGGTGAGGTTGCTGGCCATCGAATTCACCGAATCGGTGAGATCCTTCCAGGTGCCGGCCACCCCTGGAACCACTGCCTGCCCGCCCAGCTTCCCGTCGGTGCCGACCTCGCGGGCAACACGAGTGACTTCGGAGGTGAAAACGCTCAACTGTTGGATCATCCGGTTGACAATATCCGCCGAACGTAGGAATTCCCCTTCCAGCGGCCGGCCATCGACCTCCAACTGCACGGTCCGAGTCAGATTCCCCTGCGCAACCGCCGCAATGGCCCGGGTTACTTCTTTGGTCGGACGCAGCAAATCCTCGATCAAGGTATTCACCGAGACTTCCATCTGCCCCCAGGCTCCTCGGGATTCATGGAACTTGGTGCGCTCCCGGATTCGTCCTTCCTTTCCTACTACCTGGCCGACGCGCTTCAGTTCTTCCGCCATCTCCTGATTCGCAGCAACGATGTCATTGAAAGTGTCGGCGATCTTTCCTCCCAGTCCGGTCCAGAAGCCGGGAAGGCGCACAGAAAAGTCACCATCTCGCATGGTCTGCAGCGCCGCTAAGACCACGGTGAGATCGGCAGACGCCAACTCGGCAGCGGCGATGGGGGCCGGATATTCGGTGAGACCGCCGCCATTGACGGTTGCGACCATACTGCGGAAATTCTTTTTCATGGTTCCCTATCCTTTTCGAGCGCCTGCACCGCAATCGACAGACTCAACACGGTCAACCGAGCATGGCGGCTCGGGCCGACAGGATTTTGCCTCGACCACGATTCCGCATGATTCGTTTCTCACTTTGGCCACGCCTATTGCATCACGAAGAAATCTTATTGGTCTCTACAGTATTTCCTGTAGGTCCGGGGGCCAGCTTCTACTTCGCGTCTCTGTCCTGCTTGCAGATTCGCGCCGGCTCCACCCCAGCGGTTGACTCCGTGGACCACGAGGAACGATCCCGACAGCGCTGCGAGGAAGGCTCCCGTTGGCTTCAGGTGCAGGCCCGCTCCGACAACCACGAAAAGAAACACAAACAGACACACGGCCAGTGAACAAGACTTCAGTGTGCTCCACATCGTTCATTCCTCTTTGTTTGGCTGGCAACGGTTGCAGGCATGTTCTTCCGCGAGAGTGAACTCTCCTCGAGCTAGGCCGTCTCGAACCTGCGAATGGGAAAGCCCAATGCAGCACGGATCAACTGCTTGGTGCAACCAGCCCAGCATCGGTAAAACCGTGTGTCGCTGATCAAGATCGCGAGGTTATCGCCGCCCCGGTCATGGCCAGCGCGGGCGCAGGCAGGGCATCGTGTCACATAGTTCCGCCCGACCCTGCGTACCTTACCCACATGTTGCAAGATGTCGAACTCCGTCCCGCGCTTTTCTCCCCTAAACTTCCAGGCTTGCGTGGCTGCCTGTGTTCCCTGCCGAAGACCGCGGGGCATCGCCTTACCGGCGATAAAGCGCCGCAGTTCACCTTCCGTCACCCGCCGCAAGCGCTTGAGGTACGCCATCTGTGCATCCAGAGTGTGGTCCACCCCGTAGAACCAAAACCGACGGTTCGCCTCGCGATGAACACCTAGCGGACCACGAATGGCATTCCCGAACCCCCCTGCGCTAAGCGTGTCGTGTTTCGGGAAAACCTCAATGCCATCCCGCAAGCTGCTCTCCTTCACCGGGACACCCAATCGCAAGGCAAGGTTGTAGATGTAAATCCTGCATTCCTTGGCCAGCAAAGGTGAAGCAAGAAAGATCCAGAGATGACCACCGCGCTTACTTCTTTCTAAGGCAGCTTGGACGTTGTCTTCACCCAAGCGGTATTGCAGCTTGAGCAGGTCTTCCAGTGCGTTCGTGTAGTCGGCGTCGATCGCTACCCATTTGCAGCGTTGCGTGAAGGGATTGATGGCGTAGAGCCCGATGGTGATCGCTCCTTCCAGGTGGTTCCGAATGGTTTCCTCGGTGAGCGCTCCTGGCCTCCTCGAACCCTTCTCTTTGGGCCGGAAGTAGTAGTGCCGTCCACTCTCCGGGTGGGGCCGCATCGATTGCAGCGTGTATGCCCGACGGTTTACGAAGAGCTCCAAATAGTCCTTGACCACCTGACCGCTTGTTTTTAAATGCAGATCCATCGTCCCTTCCAGACCGACTGCCTTCCGAGAGCCGTCCCGTGTTTTTTGCCGTGTCGTCCCTGGCTCACCAAGCCGCCTTGCCTGGCTCATCGGACTAGGTATGCCGCAATCTCTCCCTCCCCGTCGCTCGGAAATTGCAATCGAAGCACGGTTGGCACGGTACTTGCCGGAAGTTGCAGTGCAAGGACTCCCATCGTCTCTCCACCAGGATCAAGGCGCGACTGTTGCAGTCGGCTCTCTAGGACAGCTATCTTGGTTTTCTGCCTGGCCTTCAAGCGTATCGCTTCTGGCTCTGCTAGCTGCGTGTTCGCCAGAGCGTATAAGGATTTTGGGTATTGCGCACCCGCCAGGGCGTATACCTCGGGCGTGTCGATGCGATAGGGATGATTTCCCTGGTTTCGGGCCGTGTAGCGGATGAACAGCGTGCCGTCGTTCTCATAGAGATCCCTGATCAACACTTCGACCCGTTTCTTCCCATGTTTCGGAATCTCCGTTCTCACGGGCTTATCAGCAAGTAGCACAGCCGTTGGCGATATCGCCGGCGGCCGAGGAGGGCTGATCGTTTCCGACTGCGCGACTCGCGTCGTCTCGTCCAGTGCGAAGTTCATGTTGTCGACTGTCCCGGCCGGGTCTAGTTCGTAGTTCAGCCGTCCCGATGCAGTCCAGATGAACAAATTGGTGGCGACTTCGGCTTCCGTCGGCTGGACAAATACCTTGTTCTCCTTCCACTCCACCTTGAAAGCCGGGCTGCCGGTGGCGACTAGGGTGACCGGCTCGTTCACCTCAATTACGGTCAAGTGGTTCAGGGCCGTCTGTAAATGTACGATCCGCCGTCGGTCACCGGTCTCGCTCTGAACGTTTTGCGCGGGCAACGGCAAGGCGGCCAGCGTGATCAACGTCAGAATTGTCCATTTATGTTTCATGGTGATCCTTTCTCTCGCCAATTCTCGGCGTGGATTCGGTTCACGAGACCTCAGGCAAATCTCGCAATCCGGTTCCGCTGCTGTACCGTGTCCAACCGTCGGTGTCAGTATCGTCCTGCGACAATGCAAGCCCTGGTTCACGGTTTGCTCCTTCAGTTGTGCTGCAGCAGATTGATGAGGCCCTGCCGGAGATTGGCCGTGCTGCTGGCACCTATTTTCAGCTCGGCACTGGAATCGGCGAGATCGACCGCACGCAGCCGCAGCAGATCCGCCGTGGCTGCCTGGGTATAAGCGTTGGCTCGTATCAGCCAGGCGTCGGCCTGCGCTTCAAGGATCGGAGCACTCCCCGGCGCAGCATCTTCGACACTTGCGGTGATCTGGCCCGCTGCCTGCAGCTCCAGATCTGCCAACGAATCAATCTCGATGGCACGTTTCATGGCAGCCTGTGCCGCCGCATCCGTCATATCCACCAGATCTCGCACTTGCGCAGACGCGTCCGTCTCGCCGGGCACAGTCCCGTACACTGCGTTGTAGGCCGCACTGGTCTGGGCGATCTGATTGGGATTGCGGGAGAGCAGATTCTGCTCCAGCTGCTGGGATCCCGGCAGCGTCGCGCTGTTCACCGGGATTTGACTTAAGGCCTGGATCTGGTTGAAGGTTCCCTGCAGCTGTCCAACCAGGGCTCGGGCCTGGCTGATCAAGGCTTGCGGCCAGACCACCTGTTGCTCGAAATGGGAGATCGATTGCTCGACCGAAAGTATGGAATGTAGGCCGCCCCCGACCACGTTGCTTAGCGTGTTCGAGATTGTGGTCAGGCCAGCGGCGAGCATGGCACAACAGGGATCGAGAAATTGACCGTTGCCGGTATGGGGCGTTGTGGCGAACAGTACCAACACCAGGGCAGCTGTTCCTAGCCGGTGCTTCCTTATCCACGCCACGCCTCGCTTAGGCATCAAAAGAATTCTCTTCGTCAAGGCGCATCCCTTCCTCAGTTGTGCTGTAACAAATTGATAAGCACACCGCGCAATTGCAGGGTGAATGTGGCGCCACGTTTTCGCAATTCGTTCCCGTGGGCCATTTTGGCCGCTTCCTGCCGCAGCTCTGCCGCCAGCATCTTTTGAGTGAGCGCTTGACTGCGAATGCTCGATGCCGTCGCGGCGGCGGTTAGAAACGGTGCCGAGCCCGGAGCTGCCTGGGCAGCGGCATTTTCCAGCGAGTCCGCCGCCTGCAACTCAAGATCCGTGGCACTATCGGTGGCTTTGAGCGTCTCTAGATTGTCCAGCGCCAATGCATCGTCCATGTCTGCCATGGCTCGATCCTCCGGGCTGGCGTCTGCCGCCGGCGGAATCGTCCGGTACGCGTTGGTGAACGCCTGTCTGAGACCTCTGAAGTTATTGATCTGGTGATCCCGCATCAGGTTTTCGAGCGCCTGCGGAGCCGGCAAGGTTGCGCTTTTCAGATTGATATTCAGAATGCCGGCCATCAAATGGCGATAGCGATTCATCATCTGTAGCACTTCAACCCTGGCTTGAGCGATCAGCTCGACCGGCCAAGCCACACTTTGATAGAACGTGCCAACCGCCGCCCGCACACTGCTGATCGCCTGCAAAGCGGCTTGAATCACGCCGTTGATTACATTCAGCACTGCCTGCACTGCGGTAATCAGACTTCCTTGAGCTGGTGCGGCGGGAGGAGAGACCAGAGTCACCACCAACACGGCCGCCAGCGCCGCCGCCACAATATGGCGGCGACTTCGGAAGTTCATCACGAGAGAGCTGCACAGAGAGAGCAAAACCACGTAGCCGACGTACACTGCGAAATGCATAGCCCACCTCCTCGAACTCACTCCATCCGCCCGACCGCGGGCGGCTCACCCTTTGATGAAGCCTTCGCTTTGACCTTGCCGCTGGTGCATCGCAAATGCCACGGCATCCACCTCGCCCGACACTTCTTCCGGCAGTTTGGGCATATCGGCGAGTCCCCGAGGGAACCTCCGAGCCAGCTCCTGATAAGCGCCCAGGAGGGTTTGGTCCCCATATTTGGTGAGGAAGTAGGCGCGGTATTTCCGCTCCCTCGGGAACGTCGTGCACACCCAATATTCGAGCGGGGTCGAGAGGATCCGAATCGTCTGGGTGGTTTCCGCTTTTTCGCCCAACGCTAGAAGCACCTCGCCGCCGTGCCCTTTGCGTGGTGCGCCAAACCCTTTGACCTGATTGACTGCGACCGGATTCAAATTGAGGTGGCTGATGAGAGGCGTTACATCACCCGGTTGTTGGCCGATGATCTTTGTGCCGGCATTCTTCAAAATGCCGGGTCCATGTTCGCGCGGCTGAAAATCGCTCCCCACGAAATCCTCGACGGTCTGACTGATTCCCCATACACTCGAGTTCCGCTTGCGGGCGGTGCGGAATAGCTGAGCCACCTCTGGAGCTAATACCAGCGAATCCAGCAAAAACCAGCATTCATCGAGCACGGTTACGCTAGGTTGGCTGGTCTTTCCCGAGGCACGTGAGGCCATAGTGGTAGCAATCAGCATGCTCATCGCCGTCTCCAGCCTGGGATCCGACTTTAATCCTTCAATGTTGAAAAATAGCCAGTCGCTGTCGAGACGCATCGTCGTGGGCCGGTCAAACAGCCTTGCATAGATACCGCCTTCCCCCGTCCACGAGCGCAGTTTGATCGCTGCCAAGTGGGCTTCATCGATCGTGCGCTGCATCCTCTCCGGGTCGCGCCAGTTCGCCAGTTCTTCGCGCAGGTCAGTAAAGGTCGGTGTCGGGTTGGATAGCTGGATAGCGCGCCGCTTGTACACGCGCGGAATCGCATCGTTCAGCACGTTTTCCAACAATGAACTGTCGGAAGTAGGGCTGGTGCCAATCATGTGCAGGGTGAGATTCTTCAAGAATGCGACCTTCTCGTTTGTCGGTTCCACCTCACCCAACGCGAGCTCCCACGGATTCAGGGTTTCGCGGCAGTCAAGATCGACGTTGATGACGCGGCCTCCCATGAGGTTCACGAGTGGTTCATAGGAGTCTCCCCGCTCCAAGATCGAGATCCGCGCATTGGCACGAGCCACCATGAGCAGCATCAGCTGTGCCAGGAAGGTCTTCCCGCCACCACTTTTGGCTATGATGAGCAGGTTGGCATCTGCCAAGGAGGAATCGAAGGGAGAAAACGGTATCAGTTGCCGATACGGTGTCTCGAACATCATGAGCGGCGAGTGCGGATGCCCTTGCCAGGGCATCTCCACCGGTAGCAGGTCGGCAGCGTGCAAGGTGAGGACCTCGATCTCGCGTTTGTTTTCCTCCGCCAGCCCCGGCAAACCGGAGAAGAACAGCCGCTTCTGAGCCAGGGTCTCGGGAATGCCGCGGGCGCCATTCATCCGGGCGATGGCGTGCAGGACACGCTGGCGCCGATCGGCCAGAATACGCTCTGCTTGTTCTGCTTCGAAGCGATCGCGGGCCGGCTTCGAGGTACGGATTTGAACGACCAGGCTCATCTCGCACGACTTCAACGAGCTCGAAATCAGGTCCTCGAGCACCTTGACCAGCTGCCGCTGCGCCACCTGCGCATCCACGTTAATCCGCAATCCGCCGTGAATGTCGCGCTGCGCCGCGGTCATCTTCCGCAAACGGCTCTTGTACTGCTTCATGGCTTTGGTCTGATCGGGAAGGACGACTTCAGCATTCATGACCAAAGGAAAGTCCATCACAATCAACTCGCGCAACACCCCGGGAAACGTCGCATCGGGCAGGTCCTTGAGGCTGATCCAGGAATACAACAATCCCCCGATCTTCAAATAGTCATCGAGTTCATCCTCGAGATTGACGTTGGCCGCCTGGCTGCGAGCGCTCTCATACCGCAGTTGCTCTTGAGGAGATCGCAGGCGGACGTGATCTCCACCCAGAGGGTGGAGCGCACGCTTGATCTCCAAGAAAAGCTCGCGGTCAGTCATTCGCCCGATTTTCATCCTCGTTGCCTCGAGTGCGGCCTCGATACCGGACAGCAGACTGCTGAACTCGGAGAGCAGGTCTTCGTGGTCGCGTCGTGTCCGCTCTGTGCATTGGCTCGCCGAGAGGCTCCAACCGTGGGAGCGCATCTTTCGCTTCCACTCGAGGTCCGGCGACCGGTGGTGGATCACGGGATTCCAAATCACATAAAAGCTGAGCAACTGGCGCAGGTAATAGCCTTCGGAATCCCGGCGGCACCAGACTTCCGAACGTGCACGGTCGAGAGTCTCGAGCACGGTGCTCTTGTTTTGCTGTTCTTGGTTATAGGCGGCAATCAGGTCGCCCGTGCCTTCCGTAGTCTCGAAACGAACCTGAAGCCGCATGGACCGTTCCGCCAGACCCCGGAAGAGAGCTTCCAGCAACAGTTTTGTACGATTCCGTTCTTCATCGCTCGCATAGTAGGAGTGGATGCCGCTGACTTTGTACCCTGCAACCAGGGACCCGTTCAGCTGTACCAGCACGTTGTCGGTGATGTCACGCAACTTCAGTTGTTCGCACAAGGGTGGTTGCGCGAGCGACTTCGCATGCTGTTTCATGGTGAGTGGCATGGCTGGTCCTCAGTCCTTGATGTATTCCCTGGACAACTCGCGGTCACGCTCGAGTGCCGAGTACACGTGCGGCTTGGTGTGGAACATCACCCAATCCAACAGGTAACCACGCTGCTTGCCGTACTTGAAGAGCAGCAGGGCGGGAATCGTCAGTATCGGCACGATGTACTGCAGCACCATATTCATCGGCATGCCGAAGATCTCCCGATTCAAAAATCGGCCGAAGATATTCATGACAACGGCGACCGCCAGGATCGCGAACAAGTCCTCGGCTTCGAGCCCAAAGAAGGTCACTCGCGTCGTTAAGTTGCGATAGACAGGTGTCACATCCAATGCCATTGGTACACCCCTGGTCCTAAGTCACACCGGCAGTCCCTTGTGCGACGAACGATTCTGCTAGTCGGAGCAAGCCGGATACGAGCAAGCACAGGCCAGCTGTGGCGAACTGTCGCAGTCCACCGCCGGCCGGGTGGAGATAGGAATACATCCCCATGCGCAGGGCTCCGGCCACCACCTGCAGAGCCGCATACACCGGCAAGATCACGTTGCTCACCCAGTTGATGAGCGTCGTGAGAGCGATCCAGTAGAGGTCAGGATCATTCCAGGCACGCTGGCTGGCGAACGTCTCGAAAGCACGAGTCAAGCCGGAGACCAGCAAGCAGGCCATTGCGCCGTACATGCTGTGGGAAAACTCCCGCCCCTTGGAGAATTCGAGGATGGCGACGATGATGAACAGGCCCGCCAGCGTCGGCAGGATGACGTTTCCCATCCAATTGGCCAAGTTGAGCACTCCCTGATCGAAAGACATGTTGCCAAGGTTCAATGCCCACCTCCTACATCATCGCCAGCACAAGTCTCCAGATCGCCGAGACCGAAAGCAGAGCTAAGGACACCGCCACGTGCCGCAGGAATGGCTTGCGGAGCGAGAAATTCAGAACGGCTGCCACCAGTGCGAGAACGGCCGCGACCGGCATGACGGTCCCAACCAGATGGTTCCACAAGGAATCAAAAACGTCGGCCGGCGCATACGGAGTTCCCGTGTTATAGCTCTCGATCAGGTTGTAGGTGGTCTGTGAGCCCAGTAAGAACATCGCCGCCAGAATCGAGGGCAAAGGATGGCCTCCCGAAGCTGTGTCAAGAATCGCGCGCAGCACACAATACGCCGCACAAGTTGGTACCAGCCGAGTCAGGATGAAGTTGGTCACGAACGACGCCACATCCGATTGCACGCTTCGCAGCCAGTCCGTGTTGATCCCGCCACCGGGTAGCGGCACTTCCACGCCAAACGAAGGGAACCAGCTGAGCAGCGGTTGCAGGGTAAGGAAAACAACCGCCCAGAACATCCATTTCGTGAAATCGCCTCCCATGGCAAATAAGGTGCCACCTTCCCGCCGCAGAGCGATGCCCGCCAACATGAGAGACAGTAGTGCCGCGGATGGCGCGAGCAGAAGCAGCAAAGAGATGATGTCGTTCAAGAGTTGTGGAGTCGGCATATCTTTGTAGGGTCGTCTCCTAGCCATGATTGACAGGCCGTGCCGCAGGAAACTGGAGGCCGCATCCGCTCGGGCGCTCCAGTTTCCCGGCCGTTGCGGCTTTACGTGACGCCTCCTGTTCCTTGGGCGATCCAGTATTCGAGCAGACGGGTAACACCCGACACGGCCAAAAGCGACGCGGCTGCAAACAACCAACGGGCAAAACCCCGTCCGGTCAGCCAGGACGCGACTGCGCCGACCACCGCTCCGCCCGCGCCGACCGGGGCGATCACGTTGCCAATCCAGTTGATGAAATTTAGGAACGCGCCTTCCGGCTGTGTCGCCTGTTGCCCTTGTACGGCGACGTTCATAGCCGGTGCAGTTCCCAAGTTTTGCGCCCACACGAACTGAGCGGCCAGCACAAAGCACAGGACCCATCCGTCGAGGGACTTTGCCCCTGCCGGACGCATTTGGACTTTTCTCATCGGCCTCTACCTCCCTTCTCGTTCTTGGCTCCTCCGCGAACCTCGGAAACCAGTCGAGAAAAACGATCAGCGTGAGCGGAAAATTAGACGCGAATGCTGTGGCTGTCAAATCTGCGATGGCTGGAAAACCCTGAGGAGGAAAGGGAGGGCAAGTTTCTGATCAAGAAAACTGCATCGAGAGAAGCAAATGTCGGTTAGCGAGCCGATGAACCGCAAGTTCAGGTCGATTCCAACCAGTACTACTGCGGGGGTGTCGCGGTAGTTGTTTGAGCACTGGTCTGCTGGTACATCTGACTTAGCTCGGACCGGAGTTCTATCAGTTCCCGCAACTCTTCCAATGTCGGCTCCTTACTTGTTCCCACTGTCGAGAGGCCGGTTCTCGTCGAATGCGCCCCTGCAGTGCTCCCCAAATCCGTTCCCCCTTCTTCGAGCAGCAAGTAAAATCGGGTGTTAGCCGGTATCGTGACCACGATGTTCTGGTTGAAAGAAAGCTGGTTCAATTCCCCCTGGCTGGCATTGCCAACATTATCGGTGACGCGCTCCCGGAGCAGAGAATTTTCCGAAACCGGCCCATTGAACGCCGTGCTCGAATGACCACCCACCATGTAGGCTGCCGCTGTACCCATGCTGCTGAGTGAACTCACCAGAAATTTTGCGCCGCTCCTTCTGCCGGAAACATGACCCTTCAACGGCCCAAATTTCAGATCCATTGCAGTGCCATGGATTCTGCCTGTCGACCCGTCCGGCATGTCGATATGGTCGAATTGCAGGTCCACGAATCCGGAGGAATGTGCTTCGACAAGCTTGCCAATCACCTTCGCTCCCGCCGGCAGTACAATTTCGCCATCGCGCTCGTAGTTGTACTCAACCACCGCAACTGCCGGGGCGGCTTCAGCCGAGCTCACCGGCGCCTCAAGCCGCGCTATGAACCGAGTCCCCGCGGGAAGAAGGTCCAGCAGGGTATTTTGCTCGAGTAGCGCAGGCTGGGAACGAACAGGCAGGCCGGCGCCTTCTGTCGAGCGCACAAACACGATCGCCGACTTCTTCAGTTCGGCGCTGTCGGGCGGCGAGAGAGACGGGCCCTGGGCCGCCGACTTGGCTGCCAAAGGATCCGAGAAATCGATGCCCTTCAACGCGTACGCTGAAGAGTTCTTCGGATTGGCTGGCGAGGGTTTCTCGGTCGACGTCGGCAGCGCCGATGCCTCTCCGGATCGGGCGGTACGGCCAACGTCTTCGGCCGTGACGGGGTTGCCCGGGGCTACTTCTCGAGGCTGTTGGCCCGCATCGAGCAAAGGTGTTATCGATCTGCCACTTTCCGACGCTTCCTGCCCGGGTGTCACTTTGCGCCCTAGGTTGGGCTGGTTCCGCCTTTCGCTCGGAAGCGGGGACTTCCTGGGGGCCGAGAGAACACCCAGCAACACGAGCAGCAAGACAATCGCTACACTGGCCACGAAAAGCACGGATTTACTCTTGTCGCGGCTCAGCTCCTGGCGGTTGCACCGGTGCATGTGCTCGCGCCTTGCCTTACTCAGTGCGTTGCGAAAGATCTCCCGCAGGGTGCCCGCACGGGCTGTCGATACTTCCTCCTCCTCGGCTGGCGCTGGTTCTTCCGTGACAGGCGGACCGCTCGGCGCAGCCAAGATTTCTTTATCGCTCACTTCCTCGTATTCCATGGTCAGCGATCCTCCGCGATGTGCTAACCCCAAAGCCGATCGGCACCAGAGCGGGGCGGTCAACCGCACCCGACTCGGCCACCTGTAGGAACAACGTCTGGTTGGACTGCTTGTACGGTGGTCGCTCGAATACGACAACTCCGTCCGCGCGTTCCTCGGACCCGATCCGCCGCCTGCTCCACCGAAAGTCGATCACCGGAAGCTGCTCGGCGGTCACCCATCGATCATGCTTTACCAGCTTCCCGGACTTGATCGTGCCGCCGAGCTGGATCTGGGGCGGCATCAGCAGGATGGCAAGCTTACCCATATTGACGGCAGAGAACAAAACCATTACCTGTTGCCCACCGTCGATGACTTCGCTGATACCGGCACGAAGGGAATCGCCTCTCGCGGTATCTTTCTCGACCCGCTCGCCATACAAGGCGGGTAACGGGGCTTGTTTTTGGTGATCGAGCAACTGATCGAGCGAATCTGGTTTCGTCTCGTTCTCAGCTCCCGCAGCTGTACTGGGTGTACTCGCTTTCGCGAACGATGGAGCCACCAATCGAGGAGCACTCGGATCGAATTTGGTTGGGACGGACATCGGTGACAGGCTGGCGCTCTCGCCAACCAAGAAGACCGGAACCGTCTCCTGCTCCACGAGAAAACCACTTAATGGTTTGTATCTCAAAAGAAAATCGACCTTGGTGCCGACGAGTGCTCCTCCCCTGCTCACCAGCAACAAACTGATTTGTCGCCCACGCGTCGTTGATATGAGGAGATTGCTTTCCGCAGGTTTGCTGGTGAGGACCTTGATGAATACCAATTCCGGCTCATGTTCATTGTATTCCGCCTGAAACAGGGCCGGATCGCCAATGACCACCGAGTTCACCGGTTCGGGAAGACGAACCGCGGTCACAAAATGCGCCGACACCTCTACCACCGTGACCTTGCCTTCGGTTACCGTTCGAGTTCGGATTTGTGGTTCCACTCCCGCGGTCTGTGCCATCACGAGCTCTGTCGAGAACAAGCCGCCAAATAAAAGCGCCAGCCGAGAAAATTTGCTCATGACTGGCCTCTCTTGGTTTCCTGCGGCTGGGTGGTGCTGGCTGCCTGCCTGGCTCGCCGTGCCCGATATCTTTCTGCAACTTGGCTGACGTATTGGTGCACGTCCGCATTTCGATAAGCCAGCCCGTGCAACCGAATCGGGGCCTCACCGACATAGTACGCGGCCGTGACCAGTCTTAAGTCCGCGTTGAACCGATGTTTCAACCACGCTAAATACGCCACACCCCCCCGGATGTTTTGTTCAATACGAAAGCGATTTTCGACGCCGAACCGCGCGGCGGTTTTGGGCATCAACTGCATCAGGCCAACTGCACCTTCTGGGGAAACCGCGTATGGGTTCCAGGCGGATTCCTGATCGATGATCGCCTCCACGAATTCGACGGGCAGTTGGTACATTTCGGCGTAGTAGCGGACCCAAGCGCACGATCGCTCATAGGTCCCGGCTTCGGCCGGGGGCGGCTCCGCTGGAGCGCATCCAGCAAGCAGCAGCAAAGCTGCCCAGAATTTTCTCGCTGCTTTCACCGCAGAACCTCCTTCCTGAAGCCGCTTCGCCCGTGCAGACTACACCCACGAATTGTTCTAAGCACTTTGGCCCAGCGCAGGTTTGTTGCGAGTCGGCGGCAGTGAGCAAGCAGATGGAGAGGCACGATCTGGCTATGAGCGTCCATCCCCAGACCATCGAAACCATTCGCGGGTGCGTGTATCAGGCGACTCTCGGCCTATGAACTTGACAGGTGCCGCAGGGTTTTTCACAACCGTCTTTTGCCGACATTCATCTGGGTAGCTGCAATGGTCGGTTTCGCACGACGGCTCACTTGCCAATTTCTCTTTGACCTGTTTGCCGGGCGCAAACGCGACAGACTTCTGCTAGCTTTTCTTCTTCTAAATTCCATGGGATGTGGTTGTGTACACCGGACGCGGTCTTCCTCAACCTTTTCTGGACGAGAGCAATTTGGGTGGTTGCCGACAACCTGCGATCCCTGTCCCGCAGCCAGAACATTTCTTCCGACGCTGCTCTCCTGAGAGTAATCTTCGATGCCTTGGCACAGGACGTATTTTCGGTTGCCTGAGGTCTTCGGATGGGCCGACCTCCGAAACAACTCATCGGATGGTTTCTCGGTAGGCCTGCGAGTCTTGTCTCCTCTGTGGGACGGTTTGACAGGTACGGCGACAAGACGTAGAACATGCCCTCGGTGCGTATGAGTGTCGAAAGAACCAGGACGGAGATTAGTCACGTCCTTATTGGAAGGCAGCTATTCTCGGGAGGATGGCCGGCCATGGCTGGGTGCTCACAAACTGCTCTTGAGCCGACCGTCTATTCGATGTTGGCGCTTGGCCCCGATCTGGAGAAAAACTACCAGCGTGCCGTGCAGTGTCTGCTCGACTGTCAAAATCCTAACGGCAGCTGGCCGAGCTTCATCGGGGACGACCCAGAAGGGGCATGGACCACTGCACTTGCCTTGATTGCCTTGGCCAACCATCGCGGGGAGGCTCGGAGCCGGTGCCGGGGCTTTCGCTGGCTCTTGCAGTCCGCCGGCAAGGAATCGAGCTGGCTTTGGCGATGGAAGTTCCGAACTGCGGATCGGCATGTGCGATTTGATTCGGACAAGTTCGGCTGGCCCTGGCAGCCTGACACGAACAGCTGGGTGGTTCCGACGGCCTTTGCCATCCTTGCCCTGCGTCGTCCTCCCCGCTCGTCGGCTCTCGAACAATCCGAATTCCGCCTTCGCCGAGGTACGGAGATGTTGCTCGATCGCGTGTGTCCGGGCGGTGGATGGAATGCGGGCAACGGGATCGTCTACGGTCGGGCGCTGGTCCCTCACCCCGACGATACCGCCGTCGCCCTGCTTGCCTTGAAGGATCATCCGCATGAACCGGCGGTAAAAACAAGCCTGGCATGGCTCGCGGACAACACCTCGACGATGTCGGCTCCCTGGAGTCTTGCCTGGTCGGCTCTCGCGCTCGCAGCTCACTCTCGCTGCGTCCGTCGGTTATTAAGTTCTTTGGCGGACCACGTTCGCCCCATCGACATCCGAGACAATGCCACTTTGGCGGTTCTTGCCTTGGCTCTCGATTGCGAACGTTCTTTGACTCTTCTCACGAGCTGATCCATGGGGATTACACGACGGGAATTGCTGGTAGGCGGCGCAGCGGTCGCTGCCGGCGTGTCCGTGTCGGCCCCTTTTTTCCAGCCACGATACCGTATCAACCGGCGCCCTCGACGATCTCGTGTGGCGCTGCTTCGCCTTGAAGATTATTCGCGACCGATCGACGAGATGTTGTTCCTGGGGCTCTGCCTCTTTCCGATCAACGTCCAGGGCAAGACGGTGCTACTCAAGCCCAATCTGGTGGACTACATCCCTGGCCATGCCATCAACACGCACCACCGGCTGGTGGTGGCGGCCGCCGAGGCATTCCGCCGCTTGGGCGCCCGGAAGGTCCTAGTCGGCGAGGGTGCGGGACACCAACGGGATACTCAACTCCTGCTCTCCGAGAGCGGCTACGAACAGGAACTGGCACTCGACAGCATCCCGTTTGTAGATCTCAACCGCGACGAACTGCTCCACAGACCGCTCGGCGCCTCCTACACCGGCCTCAACCACCTTTGGCTTCCGAGAACAATTCTCGGATCGGATTTCATCGTCTCCATGCCGAAGGTAAAAACCCACCACTGGTCCGGCGTGACTCTGAGCATGAAGAATATGTTCGGCGTGGTCCCGGGGCAAAAGTATGGTTGGCCGAAGAACATCCTCCATTGGAGGGGAATTCACGAGAGCATTCTCGATGTTTGTGCCACGGTTCCCATTCATTTCGTCATCGCCGATGGGGTGATGGCTATGGAAGGAGATGGTCCGCTCAACGGCAGCCCCCGGCCACTCGGGACAGTGGTTCTGGCCGACGATCCCGTGGCCGCCGACGCCACCTGTGCCCGGCTGATGGGTCTTGAACCCGATCGGATTCCCCACATTCAGGAGGCTGCAAGGTTCTTGGGAAATTCTTTACCTGCTCTTATCGACCAGGGCGGCGAAGTACTTCGCCGCCCTGAGGTGCCCTTTCAAGTGGTCCCCGAATTTCAACATATTCGCGCCTTGTAGAAGCGAGTAGGAACAGGTCTTCTCGAGCGGCACGCGCCTGGAGCCGAAACGCTTCCTTACCAGGCAGAGAGCGGACGATCACACATCCAGTTAGAAGCACTCCGCCGCCCGGGCTCGAGCGAAGCCGACCCACCCTCGAGGATGGGGTTCAGATGCCGGGGACGCGCGGGGTGACTTCCTGCGAAGGATTTTCCTGTGGCGCGTTGTGACGCACATCCGCCCCGCGTACCCAGAAGATGACATCTTCCGCGATGTTCGTGGCGTGATCCGCGACGCGTTCCAGATTGCGGGCCACGAGCAAGGAGTCGAGTGCCTGCCGGGTCACCTGTGGCCGCTCGTTCATGGTCTTGACCAAGTTGATGAACGCGTCGTCGCGCATGCGATCGACGACGTTATCCATTTCGAGCACCGCTTGGGCGAGTTCCGCCTTGCCTTCGATAAAGGACTCGAGGGAACGGCGCACCATGGCAGAAGCCGCTGCGGCCATGCGAGCAATGTCAACGGGAAGATCCGCCTTGGGCAGCTCCACCAGGTCCATCACTCGCTCGGCGATGTTTACCGCCTGGTCACCAACCCGTTCCAAGTCGGAGTTGATTTTCGTGACCGCAAGAATAAAGCGTAGATCGACCGCCATGGGCTGCTGCATCGCCAGCAGATCAAAGGCTAATTCGTCAATCTCGCGCTCTGCTTCGTTGATTTTCGACTCTCCCTCAAGCACCATGTGGCAGCGATTGAGATCTCGATCGATATAGGCCTGGCAAGCGCGATCCACCGCCTGCTCAGCCATTCCACCCATGCGCAGTAGCCGGGTTCGTAATTGATCGAGTCCTTGCTGGAAACGGGTACGCATTATCCAAACCTACCTGTAATATAGTCCTCCGTTCGCTTGTCGGACGGGGTTGTAAAGATTTTTTCCGTGCGGTCGAACTCGATTAGTTTGCCCAACAGAAAGAATCCTGTGAATTCGGCAACACGCGAGGCCTGCTGCATATTATGGGTCACAATCACAATGGTGAAATTCTCTTTGAGCTGAAAGATGAGCTCCTCAATCTTCCCTGTGGAGATCGGATCCAGAGCCGAGCAGGGTTCATCCATGAGCAGAACTTCCGGCTCCACTGCCAAAGCGCGAGCGATGCAAAGTCGCTGTTGCTGTCCGCCCGACAAACTAGCCCCGGATTTCTTTTTCAGTGAATCTTTCACCTCGTCCCACAGCGCCGACAACTTGAGGGAATGCTCGACGATCTCGGCTAGCCGTTTGCGGTCGTGGAAGCCGTTCAACTTCAATCCCGCGGCAACATTGTCATAGATGGACATCGTGGGAAACGGATTGGGCTTTTGAAATACCATGCCGATCCGCCGTCGAACCTGAACTGCCGCCGTCCCATTGTAGATGTCCAAATCACCGATGCGAACCTTACCCGCGGCCCGGGCATCGGGAATGGTCTCATGCATGCGGTTTAGGCAGCGCACGAAAGTGGACTTGCCGCAGCCGGAAGGGCCGATGATGGCCGTGGCATGATTCGCCGGAATGTCCATGCTAATGTCATGCAGGGCCTGGACTTTCCCAAACCAGGCGTCAAGATGCTCCACTTTGATGCCCACGCCCATGATCAGCCGATTCCCTTCAGCATTCCCCGACCGGCGGCCACACGCAGCGCACTGACCGAGATTACGATGAGCACGATCAAAATCAGCGCCCCCGCCCAAGCCTGGCGGTGCCATTCATCAAACGGCGAGATGGCATAGGTAAACACCTGGAGAGAAAGGGCTGCGGTCGGCTGACTGATCTTCCAATTCCAATACTGATTGCCAAAGGCCGTAAACAACAGCGGTGCCGTCTCTCCCGCTACCCGGGCAAAAGCCAGCATAACACCGGTAATGACCCCGGAGGTGGCAGTTCGCAGGGTAATCGAAAGGGTGGTCCGCCAGCGCGCAATCCCCAAGCCATAGGCGGCCTCCCGAATCGCCTGCGGCACTAACAGGAGCATCTCCTCGGTGGCGCGGGTAATGGTTGGGATCATCATCATGCCCAAGGCGAAGCCTCCGGCGAGCGCTGAAAAATGCCCCTGCGCGAGCACGACGACTCCGTACGCAACAATACCGACGACGATCGAAGGCACCCCATTCAAAACGTCGGCAGTGAAGCGGATAACATCTCCCATCCGGTTCCGACCGTATTCGGCAAGATAAATCCCCGCCCCGATGCCAATCGGCACTCCCATGGCGCTGGCGATTAGCAGAATCAGCACCGAACCGGCAATGGCGTTGGCCATTCCGCCCCCCGGCTCGCCCACGGGTTTCGGAATTTGCGTCAGAAAGGCCCAATTCAGGGCACCCACTCCCCTATATACCAGGTAGGCGAAGATGGCTCCCAAAGGAAGTAAGACAAGGAGGACGGCGGAAGCCGCGGCCAGGGTCACCGCATGGTTCATGCCGCGGCGCCGGAGACTGATGCGAATGGGCCCGGAGTCGGAGGAATTAGGCATGACCCCTCGCCGGCATTCCACGCGTTACCGACCAGACCAGAACCTGCGCCAGAATGTTGACGATGATCGTCACCAGAAACAAGGCCAGGCCAATTTCGACCAAGGCACTGAGATAGGTATCCGTGGCC
Source organism: Terriglobales bacterium (assembly GCA_035623335.1). Classification (GTDB taxonomy): domain Bacteria; phylum Acidobacteriota; class Terriglobia; order Terriglobales; family Acidobacteriaceae; genus JAFAGX01. The sequence continues at coordinate 15,989 of DASPTQ010000326.1, read as the reverse complement.
GCTTCGCTGAACTCATTGGCGATCACACTCGCCATGGTATATCCGGGAGCGAACAAGGACCGGGAAATCTCCGGGCGATTGCCGATCACCATCGTGACCGCCATGGTTTCGCCGAGCGCCCGGCCCAGTCCTAAGATCACCGCCCCGAAAATGCCGGCCCGGGCATTGCGCAAGACACCGATGCGAATCATCTCCCAACGAGTGGCACCCAAAGCCAGTACCGCTTCTCTTTGCTGCCGGGGAACGGCCGTCATCACCTCGCGCGTGATCGAAGAAATGATGGGCACCACCATAATGGCAAGAATCATCCCCGCGGCCAACATTCCGATGCCATACGGCGGGCCTGCAAACAATCCTGTCCAGCCGAAACAACGCGCCAGCCAGGGTTGGAGGTACACACGCAGCAGGGGGACGAGCACAAAGATTGCCCAGAGGCCGTAAATTACGCTGGGAATCGCCGCTAGCAGTTCGGTGGCGAAGGCGAGCGCTTCCTTCAAGCCGCGCGGACACATCTCGGTGATAAACATGGCGACGCCAAGGCCAAGGGGAACCGCCATGAGGAGCGCTAGCAGCGATGAAACGACGGTGCCATACACAAACGGCCAGGCTCCGAACTGCTCGTTGACCGGATCCCATTCGCTGCCAAAGAAAAACTTCAAGCCGAAGGCCTTCCAGGACAGGTGCGAACGGGTCGCCAGTTCGTAAATAATGATGCCGACCAAGGCGAGCACGCAGACAGCGCAGGCCAGCACGGCCAAGCGAAACAACTCGTCCCAGAGATGCGGATCTCGGGCTTTGAGTAAAGCTCGTGTCTCGCTTGAGGCGTCGGAGGCAACCACTGAATTTACAACAGGTTGCGGTCCAGGCGGGGGAGGCGCTCCCAGCGCTCGATTCGACATTACTTGGACCCTAGCAGAATCGTGTTACAGGAATGTTAAAATACCCGCCTTACCCTTGCTCTTGGTAAGCGGAGGTTGCTAGCCTTCGAATCCCTCCTGGTTCTTATAGCTCGTTATGCCGATCGACAAAAAACTCAGCCGTTTGATCCTCGAAAAACTGGACCGTGAGTTGGGAAAGCTCGGGCGAAAGCCAGCTCCGGAAAGGGTTCATAAGTTCCGGACCAACAGCCGTCGGGTCGAAGCCCTGCTGAGCGAGGTCGCGCTCAACCATCAGGGCAACGACGCCAAACTGCTGAAGCGATTGGCGCGGCTGCGCAAGAAGGCCGGACGTCTGCGGGATCTGGACGTGGAGATCGCCGCCTTGCGGGCTCTCAGGTTTCCCCAGGCGAATGGGCACAAGTCCCAAGTGATGGAGGCGCTTATCAAAGAGCGGGCGAAACGCGAGAAAAAGCTGGTCAAGGCTTCGGATCGGGCTACGATCGACGAGATTCGCAAGCGATTACGACGTTCAGCCAAGGGGCTGGATCTTCCCGCCAACCGGGAACCGCTGGCCCTCACGCTTCGCAAGCTCAGGGAACTCAGGCGCAATGCCGCGCCCCTTACCGAGAAAATGCTGCACCAATACAGGATCATCGGCAAGCGCGCCCGGTACATCGCCGAACTGGCCTCCGAGGATCCCGAGGCGAAGCGTGTCGTCGATCAACTGAAGCATATGCAGGATGTTATTGGCGACTGGCACGACTGGCTCAAACTCAGCGAAAAGGCCGAGAAGATCCTAGGCGACGTCCGGAATTCGCCTTTAGTCGCCATGCTGCGCAATGTCACCCAGGCGAAGTTCCGCCAGAGTCTCGAGGCGGTTCGAGAAATCCGCTCGGCTTTCCCCAGTGAGGCTCAGCCCGTGCGGCCGGCGCCCAGCCAAGATCGCACGGAGAAAGCTGCCGTTCAGGGGACCGCGGCCTAGCAGGACATATTCCTCAATCTCTTCCGCCTGGAATCGCATCGGTGGCCGATCGCCATCAATTCGATCTCCTGCCATTGAATCGTCGTACCGTTCTTTCAACCGGCGTAAACTAACCCTTCCATGCCGACCCTTGCCGCAGTGGATATCGGATCGAACTCTGTTCGTCTGAAGATTGCTCGCCTCAGTCGCCACCGCTTGCTCGCCATTCACGAAGACCGTGAAGTTACCCGCCTCGGTGAATCGGTATTCCGCACCGGGTTTCTTTCGCCCAAAGCCATTGCCTACACGGTGAAGGTTCTGCGGCGCTTTCATCGCGCAGCCGAGAACTTCGGAGTCGATGCCGTCCGGGTGGTGGCCACCAGCGCCCTGCGTGACGCCCGCAACTCCCACGCCTTTCTGGAGTGGGTCCGTTCCGCCACCGGCTGGAACCTCGACATCATCTCCGGCTTAGAGGAAGCCCGGCTGATTCACCTCGGGGTCACCTCGACCTTGCGGATGAGTGCTTCGCCCATGCTGTTAATCGACCTGGGGGGAGGCAGTTGTGAGCTCACCATTTCCACCCGTGGCCACATCCGCACCACCATCAGTTTGCCTCTGGGAGCGGTGCGTTTAACCAACGAATTCCTTCATCATGATCCGGCGCGCAAGTCGGAATTGCGGCAGATGCGAGGCTTCATCGCGCGGGAAATTGAGCGCACCGCGGACCGGATCAAGCGTTTCCATGCGAAGATCGTGATCGCGACCTCCGGAACCGCGGAATCGTTGGCCGCCGTCTGCCACGGCCTCTACCAAACCCAAGGGTCGCGCGCCAGCTCCGTTTCCCGCGCCCAGATGCTGCGCATGGCCAAGCTTCTGGCGCGATTGCCTCTGGAAGGGCGAAGAAGGCTTTCGGGCGTCGGCCCGCGGCGGGCTGAGATCATTGTGGCCGGCGCGGCCGTGTACGCCACCCTTCTCGAGCGCTGTCAGTTGCCGGGATTTCGCGCTTCCTCCCTGGGCTTGCGCGACGGTCTGTTGGCGCAGATGGCTGCGGAGTATGATCGCAGCACCCGATCCGGCAAACAGATCGAATCCGAGCGTTGGGATTCCCTGCTCAATGCGGTCGAGCACTATCGGGTCGACATGGAGCACGCCTTAGAGGTGCGCCAGTCTGCCATGCATCTTTTTACGGCGCTGCGCAGGATTCACGGTCTGCCGCCGGAATATGCCGAGTGGCTCTCGGCAGCGGCCATGCTATACGAGGTCGGCGATTACGTAAGCCGCAATGGGCGGCATCGCCACGCTCATTACATTATTTCGCATTCCGACATCCTGGGTTACACGCCGGCGCAACGAAGCATCATTGCCGCCATCGCCCGCTATCTTGGCAAGTCGCGGCCGAGTCCGAGCGATGGAGCCATGAAAATACTGTCGAACGCCGACCAGAAATGGATACCCAAGGCATCCCTGCTGCTGCGCTTGGCACGTGCCCTCAACCTGAGCCGGAGCCGGGCCATTCAGGATGTGCGCGTCCATCACCGCGACGGCGAGATCCAACTCCTGGTGGCGACTCAAGGAAGAAGCTCCGCGGATCTGGAACTGTGGGCGGTAGAAAAGGAGAAGGACTATTTTCGGGAAGTCTTCGGGCGGGAGCTTTCCGCAGCGGCGGCGACGTAGAGCGCGCGGATCACCTTGGGAGTCAGGTACCATTGCAGCACCGCCGAGTTGCGATCGACTTCCACCTTCGCCACTCCTGCCTTTTTTAAATCGGCGCCGGCTTCGCCGCCCGAATCGCTGAGGATTCGCCCCAGGAATTCGCTCAAGTTCGGATTATGGCCCACGACCATAATCGCCTCTTGTTTCGCATATTTGTCCAACATGCGACGGAAGTCGGCAAAAGCTGCGCCCGGACGGAGCGCATCCTCGAATTGCAGCTTGCCTTCGTAGCTGAGCTCGTTGCCCACGAGCGACGCGGTTTGCGCCGCCCGCTTGAGGGGGCTCGAAATGATCGTGTCGACTTGTACGTCCAAGGCGGTGAGCGCGCGGCCCACGGTCCCGCACTGCTCGATCCCATCCTTATCGAGGGCGCGTTTATCATCCCTCTTAGGATTGGCCAGTGGCTTTCCGGCATTCGCGTGGCGAAGAAAATAAATCGTCATGGGGGTGGTTTATCGTTCCTTTCCCATTGCCATTTTTCTGGTTCGGGCCTCCGCAGGGGCAGGAATGGCGTCGAGCGTAGTTCGGCCTTCCGCCAGATTCACCAGAAACTCCTGCGCGTTGAACGGCATGGTAGTCGAAAGCTTCTGCCCAACCTGCGCTCGTCGGGCACGCAGGTAGGACCCGTCCTTTTGCAGCACCCGGGACTTCGCCTTATCCGCCAAATAGGCATCCAGGATCTCCCGCCGCACCCGCTGTCGAAGGAGTTGATCCTTCACCGGAAAGAGCACCTCGACCCGTTCATAAAGGTTGCGCGGCATCCAGTCGGCGCTACCCAGATAGACCTCTTCCTCGCCTCCATTGGCGAAATAGTAGATGCGACTGTGTTCGAGGAAGCGGCCGACAATGCTCGAAACATGAATGTTGGCGCTCACCCCACGCACGCCGGGGCGCAGGGCACAGATTCCACGCACCAGGAGATCAATTCTCACTCCCGCGTGCGAAGCTCGGTAGAGGGCCATGATGATGTTCCGGTCGAGGAGAGCATTCATCTTGGCGATGATGTGGGCGGGACGGCCGTGGCGGGCGTGCTCAGCTTCGCGAGCGATCAATGCCAGACAGTGCTCGGCGAGATTTAAGGGAGCCACCTGCAGGGGATCATAGTTGGGATGTTCGGCGTAAGCCGTCAGGAAACTGAACACATCGTGCGCCGCACGCGTGATCTCCGGGTCGGCCGTGAGCAAGCTCAAATCGGTGTAGATGCGGGCGGTAGTGGCGTTATAGTTTCCCGTCCCCAAGTGCGCATAACGCCGGGTCACTCCGTCGGGGTCGCGGCGAACCAGCAGAGACAGTTTGCAGTGGGTCTTCAGCCCCACCAGTCCGTGAAAGACCTGTACTCCGGCGTCTTCGAGATCGCGGGCCCAACGAATGTTGGACGCTTCGTCAAAGCGGGCTTTGAGCTCTACCACCGCGGTGACTTCCTTCTTGGCTGCGGCGGCAATCAACGCGGGTACGATCAAGGACTGCTCGCTGGTGCGATAGAGCGTCTGCTTGATCGACAACACGTGCGGGTCCTCCGCCGCCGACTCGATGAAAGAAATCACCGCATCGTAGGAATCGTAGGGGTGGTGGAGGAGAACGTCGTGGCGGCGAAGCTCCTCAAATAAGTCCTGCGACTTCGCCGTTAAGCGGAGCTCCCGAGGGATAAAAGGTTTGAACTTCAGTTCGTGACGCTCAGTCTGATCATAAATATTGAACAAGCGCGACAGATTCACCGGGCCGTGGACGGGAAATACCTGCCAGGGTTCCAGCTGGAAGTTGGTGCGCAACCGTTCGACGATCTCCGGATCGGCATCGGACTCGATCTCCAGGCGCACGGCATCGCCTTTGCGCCGGTTGTGCAATTCCGCGCGCACCGACTCGAGCAGGTTGCGCGACTCCTCCTCGGCTAAATAAAGGTTGCTGTTACGGGTTACGCGAAAGGCTGCGGCGGACACAATGTCGTACCCGTAGTACATGCGGGATGCGTGATGGGCAACCAGATCCGCCAAAAAGATAAAATCGGCGGTCTTTTCCGATGGCAGGCGAACCAGGCGCGGCAAAGCTCGCGGCACTGTGACCACCCCGATGTAGGTCATCGAGGACCGGCGGCGGCGACGCAACAAGAACGCCACGCACAGGGCTTTATTGATCACCCGGGGAAAAGGATGAGCCGGATCGACCGTGACCGGGGTCAGCAGAAGATCGAGTTCGCGTTCACAGTAGCCTTCCACGAACTCTCGCGCCTCTAGGTCGAGCTGCTCCGGTCCCAAGACTCGAATGCGGTTCTCGGCGAGCAAGGGGCGCAGCTGCTCATTCCAGCAGCGATACTGATCCTCAACGAACTGGTGGGTCTCCCGCGCGACCGCGTCCCGTTCCTCGAAGAGCGTCAGTCCGTCCGGCCCAGCCTCGGTGTATCCGTCTTCAATTTGTTGCACCAAGCCGGCAACCCTGATCTCGAAAAATTCGTCCAGGTTGCTGGCGCTGATGGAGAGGAACTTCACCCTTTCCAAAAGCGGATTGCTGGGGTCCTGCGCCTCCTCGAGGACGCGGCGATTAAAAGCCAGCCAGGATAATTCTCGATTGAGGTAGTAAGCCGAGTTATCGAACGAGGTGCGTGGCATACTTCAGGTTTTCGGGAACGGCTGTGAAGAGTTCGCCCACGTACCGCACAAGCAGCCGACGCTACGGAGCTTTCTTTTCCGAGTTCAAAGTCTTGCGTTTTGCGTGGACAGGAACCGCAAGATTGCAATCCACGAAATTTAGCTTTACCTAGTATAAAACAGACACCAAGGGGACTCTAGAGCGGTGCGAACTCTCGACCGAGGCTGGAAAAACGCGCAGACGCCAGCTCTTGACTGGCGCCTGCGTGAGAACCTACCCCGCCACGCTAAGGCAGATAGTAGCGGAAAGAGCTGAAAACCATGTTCTCGATGGCGTTCGGATTGGCACCCTTGCCCGACCAGGTGTTGCGATCGATGTAGGAGTACTGCGGCCCAAACTGGACTCGGCCTTTCGGGCCGTTGTACAGCCGATACCAAAATCCGAGCGTGCCCTCGAGAATGTTGCGCGTGTTTCCCGAGCAGTTGGAGGGGCCCGCAGGATTGAACCCCGTCGTTAACGGTGTCCCAACAGCGCCAGGAACTGGGATCGTGGCGCTTCCTGCTACACCAGCAGTGTCGGTCGGTGTAAGTACGTTGGTGACCGTAGACGAGGGCGGGGCCTCGCCGTAGCAGCCGGTGTTGTTGAACAACGGAGAGCCGTAACCTGCGCCTTTGCCGCTGCTGGTCACGAACGCCTCACGACCTTCGTATTCGCCGCCCACGTAGGCGTAGAGGTCCAGCCGTTTAGCGTGGTACTCAAAGGTAGCCAGTGCCTGGTAGTTGCGAACCGGCACCAGCACACCATCGGGCCGCACCACTACATCGGGCAGCTGCGCCGAGCCGTAGCGTCCGACACCGTTGCCACCGAGGAAGTGAATACCCAAATCCACATGCTGGGCCACCGTTCCTCGTATATTGGCGCCTATACCACTGCCGAATCCGTGGTTGTTGTAGGCGCCCTTGGAGTTGGGAACGGTCGAACCATCGCAGGTGGGTGCAGGCGGCAGCACTCCGTCCTCCGCTATGATTGTTCCTCCGCAGGGGAAGATGCGATCGCGGAAGTCACGGATGATACCGAAAACTTCGAAGTGTCCCCAGCCTGGCTGGGCTACTATCTTGCCAATCAGATCGGGCATGGCGTTAAACGAGTAATTCGCCGTCGCGTTGTAGAGCCCGCCCCCCGTCCCCTGGGAACCGATAATAAAGTTGTTCTGCCCGGAGACGAGCGTGCCACCTGTGGTAATTTGGGGGTTTTCCACCGCAAATCCCAACCAGACTTTGTTGTTGAAATTCTTGGTAATGCGGAAACCGTATTGCCGGTCCCAGGTGAAGCCAATGTTATATTGGGGATCAATCGTCAGGGGCACCGTCTCGGTTCGATTGTCCATTCCGACCCTGGTTTCCGTTGCCAGACTCCACATCTGGCCTCCGGTGAAGCTCCAACCGCTGTTTAACGCCGCCTGGCCCCAGACTTGCCGCTGCCGGAACACGTAGCTGTTGCTTTCATTGTTGTTGGAGGTCACACCCGTCCCCAGGAAGTCGGCTTCGACATAGCCGGTGAACTTGGCACTGCTCACCTTGCCTTCGGCCAGCAGCGAAACGCGGGATTGGCGGCCAGAGCCATAGAACTCTGCCATGTGGGCTGCGGTCGCGCCGGAAAATGGAATTGTATTGAAAGGGGTATTGATGTCTGCGCCTAGCGCATGCTGGCGCCACACGGTTTCTGCCGCCAGGAAGCCGCCTGGGGTGATGGTGATGCCCTTATAGTGGATGGCCAAGGGGCTTCCCAAATCGGCTATGCTCTTCTGGGTCTCTTGCAAGCTGAGTGCCGCGTTGGCGGCGTTCTGCTTGACATCGTTCACATCCGTTTTGAGGTCGGCCACCGCCTGCTGCTGCTGGCTGGCTTGTTGGGCCGCCTGGTCAGCCTTGGCCTGGGCGGCATTGGCTGCGGCTTGGGACTGCTGCTGCACTTGCTGCAGTTGCTGTTGCAAAGCCTGATCGCGCTGTGCCAACTGCTGTCGCAATTGCTCGATCTGCCGCTGTTGGGCCGACAGAGCATTCTTGAGTTCTTCGACATCTTTAGCGGTCACCCGCTTGTTAGTTGTTTGTGCCAACGAACTAGCTACCAATCCTAGAACGATCCACCAACTGAGAATGGACTTCATCTAAGCTCCTTTGCCTCTCATCGAGAGGTCTGTCGTCGAATAGTTTTAAAATGCGCTCTTTCGCCCACTACATCTTGGAAAACAATCTGCAACCCTCCTGCTGAAGCATCAAAAACGGAACACACCGGTCCTCTTGGCGCGAGCAAGGTTACCCTTCCGGTGATTCTTGGTCGAGTGACCGGCTTTGCCGATCGAGGCGAGACAAGCCGTACCAAAGTCCTTAGCGCAACCGGATCATGGAAAGGTGATCGCAGCTGGATCTGGCTACCGGACTTGCTTAATCTCGGCTTTGACTTTCGCGGCCACGTCTTCCGGCAGCGGGGCATAGGTCAGTTCCGCGGTCATCCTCTGCCCGTCGCTTACCATCCAGTTCAGAAAATCGGCGAGAATCCGCCCCTTGGTAGCGTCTTTGGATTGGGCTGGAATCAACAGCCAAGTAAAGCTGGAAATCGGATACGCATTTTTCCCCGGCGCATTCACGATCGATACCCGGAAATCGGCGGGCATGTCCTTCATCGAAGCCGCCGCCGCCGTGACGCTCTCCACGCTGGCCTTTACGAAATTTCCCGCCGAATTCTTCACTTCGCCATAGGGAATCTTGTTTTGCACTGCATATACCAGCTCGACATAGCCAATCGCGCCCGGCATCTGGCGCAGCATGCCTGCCACCCCTTCGTTCCCCTTGCCGCCCAAGCCTACCGGCCACTTTACCGAAGTGCCGGTCCCCACTTGGTTCTTCCAGTCCGGGCTGACCTTGGACAAGTAGTCGGTCCAGATGTACGTGGTACCGCTTCCATCGGAACGATGAATGACAATAATGGGATCGCTCGGAAGCTTCAGCCCGGGATTCGCCTTGGCGAGAGCGGGGTCGTTCCAGGTAGTGATTTTGCCCAGAAAAATACCTGCCAGAGCCTCGGGAGTGAACTTCACATCCCCGCTGACGTTGAGGTTGTAGGCCGGAACGTCGGCCCCGAGCACGGTGGGAACATGCAGGATTTTTGTCTTTGTCTGAGCTAGTTGCTCGTCTGTCATCGGGCCATCGCTAGCGCCAAAATCGACCGTTCCTGCCAGCACCTGGCGAATGCCTCCTCCGCTGCCGATCGACTGATAGTTGATCTCTACGTCCGGGTGGTCCTTGTGATACTGGCTGAACCACTTGGAATACATGGGATATGGGAAGGTGGCGCCAGCTCCATTCAGCGTAGTCTGGGCAAGAAGCGGCAGGGTCAGGATCAGGGCCAGGCACAACAATGCGATGCGGCGTATCACGCGATCATCCCCCTCGTTTACGGAGTACAGTCGCTTTTACGTCGCCAATGTTACAGGTTCGTTACAGGCATGTAAATTTATGGTGAATCCCCAACACCAGACTGGACTTATGCGGTTTCGGTCAAGCCCGAAATGAAACCAGATTGGGGCACTCAAGAGGTTGGAATCGAGAAGAAAAAGGAGTGAACTCCACCCCTAGCGCTCGGCGTCGAGTCGCCCAATCTCGCGCGCGAAGAGCGGGTTTTGGGGGAAATCCTGCTGCAGCGACACCAGCAATTCTCGAGCTCGGGGTTTGTCGTTCTCGCGGACGTAGGCGATCGCCAGCAGGATGCGGGCAAAAGGCGCAAAGTAGCGCCCCCGCTGCGCGGTCAGTTGCAGCTCATCCATCCCACCCGCCTTCGTCCCCGTCATGCCACCGAGTCGCACCAGCCAACGGATCGGCGACGCAATGCTGCCAACGATGTACTGACTTACTCCTGTCGCCAAGTGCGCATCGTAACATTTGGGATCGATCGTCAGCAGCTGCTTCGCCCACCTGCTCGCCTCGCGGGTGAAATGCAACGAGATCAGGTTGCGCTTTTCGATCAATGCGGCGTAGTCGGCCTTCAAGCCGGAAGCCAGCGTCATGGCAAACAGCGCATCCTGGTCATTGGCGTTTTGGCTTAGACGCGTCTGGGCCTGGCTTTCCGCCCGGTCTACCGCCGCATCGAAACGGTCCCGGACCCCGCCATCGGGCTCGAACTTCTTGCGTGTATCAAACGCCCGGTCATTTTGGTAGAACTGCGATTCGAGAACTCCCAAACGCTCGAACTCGGAGAAAAGTAGTCCCGCGGCCTCCCCGGCAGGCCCCATGGGATCGCCTGGGTGTTGCTGCTGCCAGGCAGCAAAGACCTGATCTGCCTCGGGAAAGTTCAACTGATAAAGCAAGCGGAAACCCTGATCCAAAGAGGGCACGGACGAAGGGATATTGGCGCCTGCCGCCACGGTTACCGGCCAGAGCAGCAGCGCAAGCCACCCGACCGGCACCCTTACTCGGTTTCCCGCTCTCACAGACATAGCGTGCCAAATTTGGGTAAGGCTCCGAATCATACTCGACCCGTGAGTAGTAGGAACCAGGAAACGGACCCTAAGTTGTAAAAAGTTTGTCAAAAGCTCAGCATCCCGAACGGCCATCGTGGCCGCCTGTCCGATTGGCGAGTCGCGGGAGATCTGAGCCCGAGGTTAGGCGTCAGCATAGCACTCGTCAAGATCGGGGGCCACAGAACACCGCTAAAGCCGCGGAATGATATGGTTTGACGCCCCTATCCAGCTTTGTTAGGTTTTAGGGTTTGCTCTTGCCTGCTGGCGATTCATGATGCCCGGTTCGGGCAGAAGAGGAAGAGACTCTCATGGCCCTCAAGTTCCGCGGAGTCGACTTCATCGACTTCGACAACCTGCTCAGCGACGATGAACGGCTGGTGCGCAGCACCGCCCGTAAGTTCATCGAAGACAACCTGATACCCATCATCGAGGAGTGCAATCGCGCCGGGCGCTTCCCTCGCGAACTGGTCAAGCCCATGGCCGGGTTGGGCTTTTTCGGTGCCAGTCTCCAAGGTTACGGCTGCGCCGGGATGTCGAACGTCGAGTACGGCTTGGTGATGCAGGAGCTGGAGCGCGGTGATTCGGGGGTGCGCTCCTTCGTGAGCGTACAGTCCGCCCTGGTTATGTACCCGATTTATACATTCGGCAGTCCTGAACAGAAGCAAACCTGGCTTCCAGCGTTGCAAAGCGGAGAGAAGCTCGGCTGCTTCGGGCTGACCGAGCCCGATTTCGGGTCCAATCCCGGAGGCATGCGGACTCACGCCCGCAAAGCGGGTAAAGAATATGTCCTCAATGGCGAGAAAATGTGGATCACCTCCGGATCCATTGCCGAGATCGCCGTGATCTGGGCCAAGCTGGAGGACGAGGACAACCGCATCCGCGGCTTTCTGGTCGAAACGGACCGCCCTGGATTCCACGCCGAAGATATCCATGGCAAGTGGTCCCTGCGGGCTTCCGTGACTTCCGGCCTTTCCATGCAGGATGTGCGGATCCCCGAAGCGAATCTATTGCCGGGAAGCGGCGGTCTGGGGTCTCCGCTGAAATGCCTCAACCAGGCACGCTATGGCATTGCTTGGGGAGCCGTGGGCGCGGCCATGGCCTGCTATGATTGCGCCCTGCAGTATTCCCTTTTGCGAAAGCAATTCCACGATCAGCCCATCGCCTCCCATCAACTCGTGCAAGAGAAGCTCACTTGGATGATCAGTGAAATCAGCAAAGCTCAGCTGCTGGCCTTGCAGGTGGGGCGACTCAAGGATAAGGACAAAGCTCAACCCCAACACATCTCGATGGCGAAGCGAAATAATGTTTGGATGGCCCTCGAGTGTGCCCGCATGTCCCGCGATATCCTCGGGGCCAACGGTGTGGCCGACGAATACCCACTGATGCGCCACATGATGAACTTGGAATCGGTCAAGACCTACGAAGGCACGCACGATATTCATACCCTGATCATTGGACAGAGTGTCACCGGGGTCGACGCATTCTAGGAAACGTCTGCCCTAAAGGGCGCCCGCTCTCGGCAGGATTCGCAATTCTTCGAGCGTGCTTTCCGGCGGGAGGGTCAAGGCACGCACCACGGCTTCAGCAACCGTAGCGGCAGACATCATCTTCCTGCGCGGCGCATCTGGCCAAAACGTGTTCCAGATGGCGGTATCGGTCGCCCCGGGTAACAAGGCGATGACGCGAATGCCCTGCTGGCGAAGCTCTTCCCGCAGAGTATTGGTGAACCCCAGCGCGCCGTGCTTCGAAGCGGTGTAGGCCGAGGAACCGGGAAACACCCGCTCGGCGGAAATGGAGAGGTTATTGACGATGGCCCCGCCACTTTTCATCAAAGGTAGAGCCGCACGGGTCACCAAGAACATGCCGGTGAGGTTGGTAGCTATCACTTCCTTCCAGGACTCGACCGGCAATTTCGCCACCTCCAAATTGGCATGGGCGATGCCGGCGTTATTGACCAGGATATCTAAGCGGCCGAAGCGCTCTTGGAGCGCCGCCAACATCCCTTCGACGGCTCCCACATCCCGCACGTCGCAAACCACGGGGATCGCTCTCGCTCGATTGCGGGCGATTTCCTTGGCCGCCCGCTTCAGTGCGGATTCATTGCGGGCGCTGATCATGACATCGCAACCTTCGGCAACCAAGGCGCGGGCGATGGCCAGACCAATACCCTGGTTGCCTCCGGTAATGAGCGCAACTTTTCTCTGAAGTGGCGGCTCAACCGCTCTTCGTTTCATCCGGGAGGATCGATGACCGACGAAGTGGTGATCTCGAGCCCGACTCGGATGGCTCACTATGCACCATTCGTCCGGTTGCGGATCAACGACAGGAATTCCGTCCGAGTCTCCTGCTCGTCGCGGAAGCAGCCGAGCATCGACGATGTCACCGCGGCCGAATGTTGTTTCTCCACTCCGCGCATCATCATGCACAAGTGGCGTGCCTCAATCACCACCCCGACTCCCTGGGGCTCAATCGACTTCTGAATGGTTTCTGCAATCTGGGTGGTCAAGCGCTCTTGAATCTGCAGCCGCCGCGAGAAGATCTCGATCAGGCGGGGAATCTTGCTCAGCCCAATCACCTTGCCGTTGGGAATATAGGCTATATGGACTTTCCCGAAGAACGGGAGCATGTGATGCTCGCAAAGGCTGAACATTTCCACGTCTTTGACAATGACCATCTCGTCGTAGGTGCAGGTAAACAGGGCATTTCGAAGCAGCGCCTCAGGATCTTCCTTATACCCTTTCAGCAGGTATTCGTAGGCCCGGTGAACGCGATTCGGGGTGAGCGCCAGACCCTCGCGCAGAGGATCCTCGCCCAGGCGAATGATCATTTCCCGCACCAGGTCCTCAAAGCTGGCGCCGGTCAAGCTTGGGTTATCCGTCAATGTTTTGCCCACTTTTCCCCCATTTCTCGCGGTCGGGTCGGCTAGCGATGCGGTTCTTTTCCTCCTGCGTACTCGAAGGAATTCATCATGGTCTCTTCAAAGCGTACCTTCTCCACATGAGCCTGGCGGAATCCCCACTCGAGAATCCCGTAGGTTCGGATGCATAGATTCTCGGTCGTCGGTACCGCCTCTTGAAAGTCCGGCAAGGTGTTCAGGTTCTGTTGGTCGAAGCGCTCTAAGATTTCGTGTTCGACAAAACCGTCGAGATCCGCGAGGTTGCACACCATGCCCGTGGCCTCGTCCACCGCACCGCTCACCGTCACCTCCAGCATGTAATTGTGTCCATGCCCAAACGGGTTGTTGCATTTGCCGTACACTCTAGCGTTCTCCTCGGCGGACATGGCATCGCTATTGAGACGGTGCGCTGCGGAAAATCGGTACCGCCGTGTCAGGTACGCTTTCATGATTCCCCGTAGAAATCGACGAACAGGTCCGGAGTTTCATAGACCCGCACGCGATGTAACTGCGCCTGTTTCAGCTTAGGCTCCAGGCGCTGCCAAATCGTGATGGCGATATTCTCGGTGGTCGGAATACGGGTAACGAATTCCGGAACTTCCTTATTCAGGAAGTGGTGATCCATGGCGTCCAGCACTTCGCGCTGGAGCACCCCCTTCAACTGCTTCAAATCGACCACAAACCCCGATCGCGGATCCACCTGGCCCTTGACCGTCACCTCCAGGGTGTAGTTGTGGCCGTGACCATTCGGGTTATTGCACTTACCGAACAGGCGTTGATTTTCCGCCGCGCTCAGCTGCGGATTATGGTAGTAGTGGGCAGCGGAAAACTCAGCTCTACGAGTCAAATAGACCATGATCGAGTCTCCGCTATCCGGCCGAACTTCCCCCACGCATTGCACCCGCGGCCGAGGGACTCGAAGGCGGGCACAGTCTTCCCTTCCAAGTGACCTTACCTTTGCTATGAAAGATGCGTGACCGCAGAAGAAGATACGAAAATATCGGCAGGCCGAGGAGCGCTAATCCGCTTTCCACCCACGAGAAGTGCGCCTTGCCGATTCGCCGGAAGAAGGCCGTACCCAAGCCGACGACCAGCACAACGCTCGCCAGCGCCAGGGCGGTCTGTCCGTGAATGCCGGAGCGAATCGCCACGAACAAGCCACTGACCAGCAGAAGGAATTCCGCGACTCGTCGCAAAGCTAATTCAAGGGGTGAGGGAAAGAGCAGAATTAGATTCTTCGTCCAACCTTCCTCGAGCTGACGAAAACTACGATACATGCGAGCGAATACGGCGTCGCCCGCAAAACGAAACCATAGTTTTCCCCCGGATTCTTTCACGACGCGCGCCAGGGCAACGTCCTCGAGCAAGCTCGTGGCCACGGCGGCGTGCCCCCCTATCTTGTCGTAGGCGGAACGCGAGATCAGTAGATATTGCCCGTTGGCCGCGGCTGCTGGTGAGGTCGGATCGCTCACCTCCGACGCGCGATAGGTCGCCGCCAATTCCGCGAAGATCACCGGCATCACCGCTTTCTCCCAAAATCCGTGGACCTCCTGCTCGGGAGAATAGGAAAGCAGTGCCGCCCCATGCTGTTTCGCTTCCGCCACAGCACGAGCCAGCGAACCAGAGCGGTGTACCGTGTCGGCATCGGTAAATAGCAGCCAATTCCCCCGTGCCGCACGAGCCCCGGCCAGCATGGCATTCACCTTCCCACTCCAGCCTAGGGGCAAGGGCCCGGCATCGACGACCTCGACCCCCGCCGTGGATTCCGCGATCTGGTGCGTCCGGTCAGTAGAACCGTCATCCACGACAATGACTTCGAAACTCACACCGTTCTGGGAAACCAGGGATTCGAGACAGCGGCCGAGACAAAGCTCTTCGTTGCGAGCGGGCACGATCACCGATACGAGAGGGCACGCCACGCCTGGATTTGGCGTCATCTTAGCTCCCATGAATTATTATATCTTCGTGAGCCGTACGTCCCGTTTTCTTGCCCTTTTGACTCTAGCCACGCTTGGCGGCTGTTACAGCGGTTCCCATCCATCCCGGATCGGCAGCGCAGCCCCCGATTTTGTCGTGCAGGATACCGACCGCAAAGTCGAGCTGCGGGATTATTCTGGCAAGGTGGTGGTTTTAAACTTCTGGGCCACCTGGTGCGCCCCCTGTGTCGAGGAGTTGCCCGCCCTGGTCGAGCTGCAGCAGCGCTTCAGGGAAAAAGGGGTGACCGTGATCGGAGTGAGCGTAGATGTCGACGCTGATGTCTATCATCGCTTTCTGAAGGATCACAAGATCGATTTCCTTACCGTGCGCGATCCCGACCAGAAAACCAATAACTTATACGGGACGTTCAAGTTTCCCGAAACCTACATTATCGACCGCAACGGCATCGTGCGTCGCAAATTCATCGGCGCCGTGGATTGGAACCAGCCGGAAATTGTGGACTTCCTC
>DASPTQ010000325.1:0-11794 GCA_035623335.1 Terriglobales bacterium | reverse complement strand
CCAAACGACGCAGTAGCTCCGGCTGTCTTTGACGGCTCACTTCTTCGTGTCATGCGTATTCTGAAGGTCACCCAAGCTCACTACCCTTTTCAGAACCGAGGCGGCCCGGCCATAAAAGTCCGTTCCATCGCCCGGGCGCTGGTTGCGCAGGGGCACCAGGTGATCGTGCTGACGGCCGACTTAGGATTCAAGCCTGCCGAGATCGCGATGGTTGCCGCAGTGCGAGATGGTCGTCTCTGGCGGAGCGAGTTGGACGGTGTTGTGGCGAATTACCTCGCGACGCAATGCCAATACCGCAATCTGACGGTGAACGCCGGCGTGGTGAGATTTTGCCGTCGTGAGCTGCGGGGGTTCGACCTGGTCCACATCTATGGCCTGTATGACATGTTGGGCCCCGTGGTGGGGTGGTATTGCCGGCAATATGGAATCCCATACTTGGTGGAGCCGCTCGGAATGACGTGCCCCATGGATAGGGGTCTTCTCTTGAAAAAGGTGTGGAGCTGGCTGACATGCGGTTATCTCACTGGGGCCAGCCGGATGATCGCAACCTCGGAGTTGGAGAGAGCGGACTTACTCCGGGAGGGATTTGCTCCCGGTCGGGTACTGCTGCGATACAACGGGATCGATTTGGAGGAGTTTCGGCAGCTTCCGGCGCCGGGGGCTTTTCGCAAGAAGACAGGGCTTAGCGACGACGAACCGATGATTGTGTTTCTCGGGCGAATCATCCCTCGCAAGGGCGCCGATCTGCTGATCGAAGCACTGCCACACATAGGCAACCCCAAGGCCAGGCTCGTTATCGCGGGGCCGGAAGCAGAGACCGGCTACGTGAACTTTCTGCGGTCGAAGGCTCGCATCCTGGGAGTTGAAGACCGGGTGCTCTTCACTGGACCGCTTTACGACGACGACAAGAAGGCCGTTTTGGCCGACGCGTCTGTGTTTGCGCTGCCATCCCGGTATGAGAATTTCGGTAATACGGCAGCGGAGGCGGTCGCCTGCGGTACCCCGGCCATTGTTACCGATCATTGTGGAATCGCGCCTCTGCTCAGTCAGCGAGCCGGACTGGTGACCACCTATGATTCCACGGCGATCGCCAGATCACTGAGGGATCTGCTGGACGACGCGAGCCTTTATCAACGGCTCAAGGACGGGTGTCGGCAAGTGGCTTACGAGATCTCATGGGACCGGTTGGTTCAAGGAATGCTGCCCTTCTATGAAGAGGTGACGAACAACTCCAACCACCGGCTTCGGGGATCAGTCCTGGAGAACAGCCTTCCTGAGGCTGTGAAATCTGCGTGATCTTTACCGTGATATCTCAGTGCACGAGGTCGGTATAACGCATGTGTGGAATCTGCGGTCTAGTAGGCACCACAAAACCTGAATCGATGCAGACGGTTGTTCAGCGCATGGTAGGGCAGATGCCCCACCGTGGGCCGGACGACGAGGGCATGTTTCTGGACCACTCCGTGGCCCTGGGCATGCGCCGGCTCAGCATCATTGACATTCCTGGTGGTCGCCAACCCGTCTTTAACGAGGACGGAACTGTGGTCGTCGTATTTAACGGGGAGATCTACAACTTTCGGGAATTGCGCCGCATGCTGGAAGGTCGCGGGCACCGGTTTCGAACCAGGGGCGATACCGAGGTTATTGTTCACGCCTATGAAGAATGGGGAGAGGATTGTGTGGATTATTTCGAGGGGATGTTTGCCTTTGCTCTCGCCGAGACTTCGAAGTCAACTCGACGAGGTAACCCTCGAGTCCTGCTCGCCCGTGACCGGCTGGGCATCAAACCGCTTTATTACGCTCTCGTTGATGGCAACCTGCTCTTCGCTTCGGAAGTTCGGTCTCTCTTGGCTTCCGGGGAGATCGAACCCAGGCTTTCTCAGCCTGCGTTGCGCAGCTATTTGCTCTTCGGTTCGGTTGTCGAGCCCATGACATTGGTCGAGGGCATTTTTTCCCTGCCGCCAGGACACCGCGTTGTGGTCTCAACCGCCAAACACCACGCGAACATTCGCCCAGAATGCTATTGGGACTTCGCCGAGTCCGCGCGGCCGACGGTCGACACCAAGCGACCGGAACGAGGCTATGCGCCTCGACTCCTGCGTTCACTCCTCGAAGAAACCATCGAGTCCCATCTGGCTGCCGACGTGCCGCTGGGAATTTTCTTGAGCAGCGGCGTCGATTCGACCACGCTGGTTGCCCTGGCTGCCCAAAAGGCGTCGGCTGTCCATACGGTCACGGTTGTCTTTCCGGAACGGGAATTCAGCGAGGCCGAACAAGCTCGCCGCACGGCACAACGGTTCGGAACCATACATCGGGAATTGTCGTTGAGCGGCCAGAACATGCTGGCGCGATTGAGCGAGGCTGTGAACGCACTCGATCAGCCCAGCATGGACGGTATCAACAGTTACTTCGTCTCGTGGGCCGCGCGGCAAGCGGGCCTCAAAGTCGCACTTTCCGGCCTCGGTGGAGACGAAATGTTTGGAGGGTATAGCACATTCCGCTCGACCCCCCAAGCCGGTTCGGTCGCGGCGGTTGCGCGCAGGGTGCCGATCGACCTCCGACTCCTGGTAGCCTCCGCCGGGGAGACCGTCTGGAAGCGCTTGGGCAGAAATGACGCTCACAGGAAGATGGCCGCGGTGTGGTGTGATCCTAGTTTCTTGCCACACCCGTATTTCTACACGCGGCTGCTATTCACTCCGATGCAGGTTGCGGGACTGTTGAGCGTAGACGAACTGGCTGCGGTAGAACCCTGGCAGGATTGGCTGGCCCAAACCGCTAAAGGATCGGAACAACTGGATGATTTCACTGCCGTAGCCTGTCTTGAATCCCGCTCCTACATGGTGAACACCTTGCTACGGGATATCGACTCCATGAGCATGGCACACTCGCTCGAGGTGCGCGTGCCATTTCTCGACCACACACTTGTGGAGTTCGTGTCCCGACTCCCTGGATCGGTGAAGCGCTGCGAGAGCCGCCCTAAGGCACTGCTGATGGACGCCATGGGAGATCTGTTGCCGCCCGAGGTCGTTTCCCAGCCGAAGCGAACCTTTACCCTGCCTTGGGAGGCTTGGTTGCGAACCCAATTGAAGGAGGAGGTCCAGACCGAGCTCAGCGCGGTTGCACCCTCGCTTCAGCCTAGCTTTACTGTGCGCTCCTTCGAACGGGTCTGGAGAGATTTTCTCGACGGGCGTACCAGTTGGTCACGGGTTTGGGCTCTGTTTGTCTTGAATCGATGGGCAAAGCTTCATTTGGACAGTCATTCCACCGTTTTCGCCGAAGCCCACACGCGACCGATCGCCTAATGAACATCCTCGGAATCAACGCCTACCACGGAAATTCTTCGGCGGCAATCGTGTGCGACGGGCAACTGGTAACTGCCGTCGAAGAGGAGCGTTTCAATCGAGTCAAATACGCGGCTGGCTTTCCCCACAATGCCGTGCGTTACTGCCTTCAAGAGGCAGGCTTGACCATACGGGATGTCGAGCATGTCGCTATCCCGCGCAATCCATGGGCGCGAATGGGAACCAAGCTTTTCTATGCCTTGCGCATGCCACGCTTCGCTTTCGACCGCTCGAAAGTACTCACGCGTTTTTCCGGGATTCAAGGGGATCTCGCGAAGGCATGCAATGTCGATCCCGAAAGTGTTCAGGCACAGCGGCATCGTGTGGAACACCATGTCGCTCACCTAGCCAGCGCCTTCTTTGTATCACCGTTCGATCAGGCAGCCGTACTTTCGACCGACGGTCTCGGCGACTTTGCCAGCACCATGTGGGCATCGGGAAGGGGCAACCGGCTCGAGGTTCACGGGGCAGTTTCGTTTCCCCATTCCTTGGGACTCTACTACACCGCTCTCAGTCAATATCTCGGGTTCTGGAAGTTCGGAGACGAGTACAAAGTGATGGGCTTAGCTGCCTATGGCGAACCTGCCCATGAGGGCGAATTTCGTCGCATGGTGAAAGCCGAGAATGGTCACGGTTTTCGCCTTGACCTCAAGTACTTCTGCCACCACCAAACGGGACCGCAGATGTCTTGGCCGGAAAACGACAGGACCCCGGTTCTAGGCCAGCTGTTTTCTCCCTATCTCGAAGAGCGACTCGGCAAGACCCGGACTCCAACCGAACCTATTGCTAAGAAGCACAAAGACATTGCTGCTTCCTTGCAAGCAGCCTTGGAAGAGGCGTACTTCCGGTTATTGAATTCGCTCTATCAGGAAACCGGTTCAAAGGCCGTATGTCTTGCGGGAGGTGTGGCATTCAATTGTGTTGCCAATGGAAAAATATTCGATCGCACGCCCTTCGCGGAGGTTTATGTTCAGCCGGCTGCAGGCGATGCCGGCCTGGCGGTGGGTGCTGCCTACTATGTTTACCATCAGGTTCTCGGCCATCCGCGTAGTTTTGTAATGGACCATGCTTACTGGGGACCGCAATTCACGCGGGAGACGATACGCCAAGCGATCAAAGCCAGCGCCATCAGCGGTCCGAATTTTTGTGTGCGGGAACACGCGACCGGAGAATTGACACCGCTTGCTGCGGAGCGAATTGCGGCAGGGAAAATCGTTGGATGGTTCCAAGGCAGGGCTGAGTGGGGCCCGCGCGCTTTGGGCAACCGCAGCATACTCGTCGATCCACGACGAGCAGAAATGAGGGAGGTGCTGAATCGCAGGATCAAACATCGGGAGCCTTTTCGGCCCTTCGCTCCGTCGATTCTCGAAGAGGCCGCGGCAGAGTACTTTGAACGCTCCCAGCCCTCCCCCTTCATGAATCTTGCCTATTCGGTGAAGCCGGAAAAGCGGGCCAAAATTCCCGCACCCACTCACGTCGACGGAACCGGCCGTTTGCAGACTGTCAGCCGTTCGGCCAATCCGCTTTACTGGGCCTTAATTAAGGACTTTGAAAAACTCACCGGCGTACCCGTTCTGCTCAATACTTCGTTCAACGATAACGAGCCCATCGTCTTGCAGCCACGAGAGGCGATCGATTGTTTCTTGCGAACCAATATGGATGTGCTCGTGATCGGCAATTATCTGATCGAAAAACCCATCAGCCATGCGGATCCTTCTCCTGAACCAGTATTATCCGCCTGACACAGCGGCCACCGCGAAAATGGCGGCGGAAGTGGCGGATGTGCTGGGCGAGCGTCATCAGCTGACCGTGCTTTGCGGACGTCCGTCTTACGACCCTTCGGAACGGCACCCGTTTTATCTTCTGCGCCGGGAGCGGCGCGGCCACGTCGCTGTAGAGCGAGTCGGATCAACAACCTTTCCACGCCGCCGAATGTTGGGGCGGGTTTTGAACTATCTGTCCTATGTAAGTTTGGCGGTTCCTCGTGCATTCATGATCCGTGCGGATGTGGTCCTGGCGATGACTGACCCGCCGTTTGAAGGAATTGTGGGAGCGTTCATAGCGTGGTTCAAGCGACGGCCTTTCGTGTACAACATCCGGGATCTCTACCCGGAGATGGCCGTCTCGGGCAAGATCGTTCGCCCCGCTCGCTGGGTACGATTCTGGGAGAAGTTGCATCGGCGGGCGCTTTCACGAGCCGCGCGAGTGATCGTACTCGGTGAGGACACGCGCGAGCGGATCATCAGCAAGGGGATTGATGCAGGCAAGGTGGTAGTCGTGCGCGACGGCGCCCGGTTTCCAGCGCCGACGGCGCATCGAGATCATCCGGTGGTTCGGGAAATCCGGAATGGATATCCATTTGTGGTGCTGCACGCAGGCAATCTGGGTTTCTACGGAGCGTGGGAGACCGTGGTCAAGGCAGCACAGATGTTGAACGGGGATGGAATAGGATTTGTCTTCATCGGGGATGGCGCCAAGCGCCCGCAAATCGAAGCGTCCGTCCATGGCTGCAAGGCCGTCAGGTTTGTGCCCTTCCGTCCGCCCGATCAGATTCCGCACGTGCTGGCCGCCGCTGACCTCCACTTACTCACGATTCGTCCCGGTCTGGAAGGCGTCGTGGTCCCGAGCAAGTTATACCCCATCCTTGCGGCAGGACGGCCGGTGCTGGTGTTGGCGCCTGCCGGCTGCGATGCCGCGCGCTTGGTGCGCCGTCACGGTTGCGGCGTGGTGGCAGACCCCGACGACCCGGCATCGCTGGCGGCATTGGTAAGGGAGCTTTCCCGGGATCCAGGGCGGATTGCCCAAATGGGTGCCCGGGCTGCGGCGATTGCTGATGAGTTTGCGCTGCAGAGGCAAATGGGGCGGTTTGTTGAAGTCATGGAGCAAACGGCATAAGAGGAGGGGCTTGATGAATCAAGTGACTCGAATCTTGGTGACTGGTGCAGGTGGTTTCATCGGCCATCACTTGGTGAACCGTCTAGCAGCCGAAGGACACTGGGTGCGGGGAGTCGATCTGAAGTATCCGGAGTACCAGACCTCGGCGGCTGACGAGTTCGAGATTCGCGATTTGCGCAAATGGGACGAGTGCTTGATGGCGACTCGCGGCTCGATTGACGAGATTTACAACCTGGCGGCGGACATGGGCGGCATCGGCTACATCACGGCCTTTCCTGCCGACATCGCGCGCAACAACACTCTGATCAACACGCATATGCTCGAAGCCGCGCGGCAGCACCACGTGAGGAGATTCTTGTTTTCTTCTTCTGCCTGTGTGTACGCGCAAAGCAAGCAGAACAACGCCGAGGTCATGCCGCTCGCCGAAGAGCACGCTTTCCCCGCCGAGCCAGAGCCCGGATACGGCTGGGAAAAACTATTTGCCGAGGAACTGTGCCGTTATTATTGGCGAGACTACAAATTTGAAACCAGAGTGGTGCGCTTTCACAACGTGTATGGACCGCTAGGAACCTATGACGGCGGCCGGGAGAAGGCGCCAGCGGCCATTAGCCGCAAGGTGGCCTTAGCGGCGGATGACGGCGAGATCGAAGTGTGGGGTGATGGCCAGCAGACCCGGTCGTTCATGTACGTGGAGGATTGCATCGAGGGGCTCATCCGGATCATGGCCTCCGGCTGCCACGAGGCGCTGAACTTGGGCACGGACGAGCTGGTAACGATCGACCAATTGGTGGATCTGGTCTGCGAAATTGCCGGCAAACATTTGACCAAGCGCCACAATCTGGAGGGACCCCAGGGTGTGCGCGGCCGCAACAGTGACAACCGTCGGCTGCGAAGCGTGCTCGGCTGGGAGCCTTCCATCAGCCTTAGGCAAGGCCTGGCCTTAACTTATCCGTGGATCGAGCAGGAGCTCCGGGCGAAAGGCCGCCTCAAAGTCATGGAGCCGATGGCCGCGGCATAACGGCAGAATAGTTTCAGCTCTACAACATACAACGACGATTGCAGGCCCTCGCGGAATTGCAATCTGGGGAGACGATTGTGCTTTCCGGAATGCTCACGTTTGGTATCGCACTCACAGCCACCTTCCTCTTGACGGTTCCAGTCCGCCGTCTTGCCCTGCAAATCGGGATGATCGACCAGCCGAGCCCTCGCAAACTACATCAGGCTCCTATGCCGTTGCTGGGAGGCCTGGCCATCTACTGCGGGTCCGTCCTCGCGATCCTCCTCTCCATGGATGGTCAGCCGCGGGCGCAGATTCTAGGAATTCTTGCGGGCGCCACTTTGCTGCTGATCACCGGCATTCTAGACGATCGTGGAGTGCTGCATCACCAGGTGAAACTTTTCCTTGCCATGCCACTGGCCGCCGGCACACTATTGGCGGTTGGTATTCAATTTCATTTCTTCTGCCAGTTTGTCGCTGGAGCTCGGGGCAGAACGGCCGATCTTGCCTTTACGTTGTTCTGGGTGGTTGGCATCACGGCCGCATTTAGTATTTTGGATCACATGGATGGTCTAGTCAGTGGCGTGGCCGCCATTGCCTCTTTCTTTTTCGCCTGGCTCGCAATTGGCAACGGTCAAGTCCTGGTAGCCACCTTGGGCGCTGCCGTTCTGGGTGCTTCCCTTGGCTTCCTGCGATGGAACTTCAAACCGGCCAAGATCTTCATGGGCGATGGCGGAGCGATGTTTCTCGGGTTTATGTTGGCGACACTAGGGTTGAAGCTTCGTCTGGCGCAAACCCCTGAGACCATCGCCCCGATAATTCCCATCCTAATCTTGGCGGTCCCGATTTTCGACACCACATTGGTCTCGATTTCCCGGTCACGCCGCGGGCTTCTCCCTTTTGCTACCCCCGGCAAAGATCACACGGCACACCGTTTGGCCATGCTTTACCTGGGGCAGAGAGGGGCTGTCCTAGTTATCTACGGCTTCGCGATTTTGTTCGGTGGTTCGGCTCTGCTCCTGAGTCGGCACCCATTCGGATGGCCCTTAGCCTTCGAAATCGGCTTGGGACTGGTTGCCCTGGCAGCGGTCGTCCTGTGTGAATGTCTGCCATACGAACGTCAGGGGCAGGGCAGTGGACAATTCCTGCCGAAGGCGGGGTGACGTGTGCCTCCAACGGCATAGAATGAAGGTCAGAAGCCACAGAAACAGCGGAAATCAAACGATGAGCAAGAGACTGAAAAATACTCTGCGAATCGATCTTTCAAGCCTGCTTTGTGCCGGAAGACCGGCCGATGAAATCCCTGGTTATCGCGGCACAACAAGTTCCAAACGTCTGAAACACGGACGGCCTTAGGTGCGTTAGGGCGCTTGCGAGAGCGGTGAGTTCCTCGAAGATTCGTAGTGTGACCAGTAAGAATGCAATGGTGAAGCCCTTTGTCCCGGAATATCCTCAGCTTTCGGCGGAGCACGAGCTGATCCTCCGCTGTGCTCGAACCCATGTCGAACCGAGTCACGCCGCCCGCATTCATTCGATCCTGGACACCGAGCTCGACTGGCAACGTTTGGTAAGCGATAGCTCGCACCACGGTCTACTGCTTTTGGTCTATCAGAATTTGAAACGCATCTCACCTGAGAAGGTCCCAGAGGATTGGTTGGTGTCGCTAGAGAGCTCGTTCAAGCAGAAGATCATATGCAACCTGCAAATGTTGGCCGAGCTCTTAGAGCTTCTAAAGTCGCTCGAGCAGGAAGGAATCAAGGCACTACCTTACAAGGGACCGGTATTGGCCGTGCGGGCTTACAACCGGCTATCCCTGAGGGAGTATTGTGATCTTGATCTGCTGGTCGACCACCGAGACATACCCCGTGTGCACGAGCGAATGACTGCGATCGGGTACCAGGCAGCTTATCCGTGGAGCAATAAAGAATGGATCCATCGCATCCCGGGCCAATATCTCTTCAAGAAGCGCGGCGGCACGGTTGAGGTCCACACTCCCGAGACTATGCGGTACTTTCCCAGACCACTGGATCTGAGTTCCATCCTTTCTCGTGTACAAACGATCTCGCTTGCGGGGCATGAATTACCATCGATCGCTGCCGAAGACCTACTCCCCATGCTCTGTGTACACGGCGCGACACATTTCTGGGACTCTCTAAAGTGGATCTGTGACATCGCGGAACTGATCCGCAATACTGCCTCTCTGGACTGGGAGACGACCGAGGCACGGGCGCGTGAGCTGGCTTGCGAACGTATGTTGTTGCTTGGTTTGTATCTGGCGAAAGAGCTTTTTCAGACGGCATTGCCGGAGGCAATCTCTCAGTCGATCAGGGACGATGACGCCGTCCCATGGATGGGCAGTCGTATATTTCCCCTGCTATTTGAGAGCCCGTCCCCGCCCGGTCTAGGGCAACGTTGTCGCTTCCGGTTTCAAATGTCGGGTGGTCGGTTACGCGGCGCACGCTATTGCTTGCGAATGGCTCTTTCGCCCACGGAAGACGACTGGTCAGGGACCCACTTCCCCCCTGCGATGAGTTTTATTATGCGGCCACTGCGACTGGCAAAGAAATATGGACTAGGCCTAAAACCACAACGGGTCTTCCAATAGCTCATCCACTACTTGCATCCACGGCTCCCACCGTTCCGCTACTTCCTTAACAAACCGACCTTCCCACAGACTCGCCTGCATGACTCGTGGTGCACTTTTGTTGGCCGACGCTAGTCACTGCTAGAATCGCGTTGTAGCACGCAGGTATCTCTTCATCCGCGAAAGATCTGCACAAGAGTGCCTACTTTTGCACCGCGAATTAGCTGGTGAGCTGAGAAAATCGGCGATTTTCTTTGCCGCACTTTTGCGATAGAACCTGAGACCTTGTCACTAAGGGAAAGGGCAGATACCGACCATTCGGCCAACGGGATGACTTTGATGGAAAGAAATCGAAGTTTGGACCCCGAGATCGGAATTGTAGGCGGATCGGCGGCAGGGTTGTTCAGCGCGCTTCTCCTCAGCCGGGCAGGGAAGCGGGTGCGCGTGTTCGAAGGCTCGCCGAACTTCAATGGCAAGCCACGCACCCTCATCGTCACCTGTAAAATGCGCGAGATCTTGGGGAGGATGGCGGAGAGGGCGGTGGTAAATGAAATTCGTCGATTCGAGCTGTTCACCGACGGACGCGCTGCCAAAGTTGCCCTCCGTCGACCCGACCTTGTCATCGAGCGCACTAGGCTAATTCACACGTTAGCGGCAGCCGCCGAACAAGCCGGAGTCGAGATCGTCCACGACCGCCGATTTGTCTCGCTCGAAGCAAAGCAGGGAGCGATTGCTGTGCAACTGCAAGGAAGCAGCAATCGAGCTGCGGAAGAGGTCGAGGTAAGTACATTGATCGGGGCTGACGGAGCTGTCAGCCGCGTGGCTCGAGTTGCGGGCTGGCCAGCTCAGCCCACGGTGCCCCTAGTGCAGGCGACTGTGCGTTTGCCCAAGGGTATGCCACCCGATACTGGCCGTGTATGGTTCATCCCCTCCGATACGCCGTACTTCTACTGGCTGATACCCGATTCTCCAGTGCGAGGAGTTGCCGGGCTGATCGGCGAAAGCGGTCCCGACACCTTCAAGGCACTCGAAAGCTTCCTCGAGAGACAACACCTTGAGCCTTTGGAATATCAAGCCGCAAGGATTCCTGTGTACTCGAAGTGGACTCCCATCCATCGTCGACTGGCGGGCGGTGAAGTCTACTTAGTGGGCGATGCCGCAGGGCACGTCAAGGTCACGACGGTGGGCGGAATTGTAACCGGACTCCGCGGTGCTTTCGGCGTCGCCGAGGCGATTCTCGCTGGCCGGCCAACCAGCAAATTGCGCACCTTGCGGCGGGAGTTGGATCTTCATCTCCTGATTCGCCGGGCTATCCATCATTCCACCCAGGCCCGGTATTCGCTTCTGGTGGATCTGCTAAATGCCCGTACCCGTGAGGATCTAGAGGGACATACGCGAGATGAGCCCGCAGGCGTGCTCTGGCGCCTCTGCCTCCACCAACCGCGTCTGATCTTGTTTGGCCTCCGTGGACTGATCAGTGGTTCAGAAACCAACCACAAGCAATGCGTGCACGATGCTGGGGGAAAACTGGCGGGGTAGTGCGCACTCGATGACCTCAATTCTTTGCCAGGTAAGTTGGCCGACGTCACCATACCCGGTCGCCACAAGAACCACCCACCGCAGACCGAATCGTGCTGCAGATCTGCAAGCGCCGGAAAACACCCGTGACGGTGGGTCATCCCCCGGGGAGCGTTCGAAAGACCGAAGCCAAATACCCACAACCAGATGTACCCCAAACGGCCAATGTTTGCGGTTGAGGTTTTGAGGCTGCTAGGTGTTTACTGCTGTGGTTCTCAGCCAGGCGTCGCGACTGATTTTCGGAAGAAAATAGAAATCTGAAATGAGAATCTGCTGGCTACGTAAACTGTTAAGCCTCTTCCTCGTATCTTCGTTCTCCTTGCTCTCGTTAGCGCAGGATCAGCCTGGCACGCAAGGGCAGGGAGCGGTACTGCGCGCGGCCGGAAGAGTCGAGATCAA
>DASPTQ010000324.1:0-10225 GCA_035623335.1 Terriglobales bacterium | reverse complement strand
TACAACAAGCTGCGGCAAGGCAATATCACCAAGGAATTGCTCGAGATTGCCGGTGGGCAATCCGAGTAAGCGAGAGTAAAGACACTAAATTGCTGCCATCGGGTGTGACTATGAATACAGGCAAGATTGTTAAGGTGCTCGGTCCGGTCGTGGATGTTGAGTTTCCAGACGCGTTGCCCGCTATCTACAACGCCCTGACCGTTGAATACACCGTGCAAGACCAGCCGACGAAGGTGATCCTCGAAGTACAGCAACACCTCGGCGATAAGTTGGTACGGACCATTTCTATGTCAGGCACCGAGGGCCTCAAGCGCGGCTTCGAAGTTTCCGACAATGGCCGGCCCATCTCCATGCCCGTCGGCGAGGGCATCATGGGCCGGATGTTCGACGTCATCGGCAATCCCGTGGACGAGCGCGGGCCGGTGGAGGCGGAGAAGTACTATCCCATCCATCGTCCGCCACCACCCCTCGTAGACCAATCGACCTCTCCGCAGGTACTGGCCACCGGCATCAAGGTCATCGACTTGATTTGTCCTTTCCTGAAGGGCGGTAAGGTGGGTGCCTTCGGCGGAGCCGGAGTCGGCAAGACGGTGGTGATCATGGAGTTGATTAACAACATTGCCAAGCTCCATGGCGGCGTCTCGGTATTCGCCGGTGTCGGCGAGCGTAGCCGGGAAGGCAATGATCTTTATCACGAAATGTCGCAAGCCGGAGTCATTAAACAGGACAACCTGCGCGAGTCCAAAATTGCCTTGGTGTACGGTCAGATGAACGAACCTCCCGGCGCTCGCCTGCGCGTGGCCCTATCGGGCCTCGCGATCACCGAATACTTTCGTGACGAGAAAAACCAGGATGTGTTGCTCTTCATCGACAACATTTTCCGTTTCTCGCAAGCCGGCTCCGAGGTCTCGGCTCTGCTCGGCCGCACCGCCAGCGCCGTGGGTTACCAGCCCACTCTCGCGGCTGAAATGGGAGCATTGCAGGAACGGATTACGTCGACCAAGAAAGGTTCGATCACCTCCTTCCAGGCCGTCTATGTCCCCGCCGACGACTTGACCGACCCGGCGCCGGCCACAACCTTCGCTCATTTGGACGCCACCATCGTGCTCGAGCGTGCGATCGCCGAACTGGGCATCTATCCGGCCGTCGATCCCCTGGCCTCTACCTCCCGCGCCCTGGCACCCGAAATCGTAGGCCAGGAGCACTACGACACGGCACGTGGCGTGCAGAGCGTACTGCAGCGCTACAAGGATTTGCAGGATATTATTGCGATTCTGGGAATGGATGAACTTTCACCCGAAGACAAGGTAACGGTATTTCGCGCCCGCAAGATTCAGCGCTTCCTGAGCCAGCCGTTCAGTGTCGCTCAGGTGTTTACCGGCCGCGAAGGCAAACAGGTTCCGGTGGCGGAGACCGTCCGCGGCTTTAAGGAAATCCTGGAAGGTAAACACGACGACATCCCGGAAGGAAGCTTTTACATGAAGGGCACGATCGATGAGATCCAAGAATCGAAAGAACTGAAAGCGGCGTGAGCGCCCAGCGCCACGCGGCACGTAGGTGAACATGGCCAACACCATCAGATTGGAGATTGTGACTCCGGAAGCCACCGTCTATTCGGAAGATGTCGACATGGTCACGCTGCCAGGGATCGAGGGCCAGATGGGTGTTCTCCCTCACCATGTCCGGCTGATGACGCAATTAGTTCCGGGTGAGCTGATCGTCCGCAAAGCCGGACATACCGATTTCATGGCCGTAGGGGAAGGCCTGGTCGACGTAACCAGCGAGCGCGTATCGATCTTGACCAACATGGCGATTGCGGTCGACAAAATCGATGCGGCCGCGGCCGAGGAAGCCCGGAAACGTGCCGCTGCCCGACTGCGCGAAAAGATCTCGGCAGAGGAGGTTGCCTCGGTCAACGCCGCCCTGGCTCGTTCGCTGGCGCAGTTGAAGGTGAAACGTCGTCATCGCTAACGGAATCGCAGCAGAGGCGAGCTCAGCAGTGTAGGCTGCGAGCGATTGGCGCGCAGTCCTACAGGGTGGCACTCGGTCGGGAGAACACTCCAGGCGCAGGAGGACCAAGCCCTGGCTTGTTCATCCGCCGTTGCAAGCTGGATTTCAGACCCGCCATCAAGCGGGCCGCTAATTGACAACTAAAGAATGTCTCACCCCGACCCACGGCGCGAATAGCAGCCACCAGATTCCTGGCGGCCTCAGACTTCAGAAGATAGCCTCCTGACCCAAGTTTCATCGCGGCCTCGACCAGATCAGCCTCCAACCGGTCGGCGAGAAACACGATCGTCGTATTGGGTGCAAGCATGCTTATCCATCCGCTGGCTTCGAGGCCGCTTAAGTTCGGCAGGTTAATATTCAGCACCACCACCGAGGGCTGCAGCTTCTCTGCCATTTTGACTGCCTTGAGCCCGTCGGAGACTTCGCAGATGATTTCCAGGGATGGATCCTGCCGAAGAACAGAAGAGACGAATTCCCGCCAAGACTTATTTTCATCAGCTAGGAGGATACGTACCAGCGCCATTGTAGAAACCCCCGGCCTCGCGTTACGGCGAACCCTTAAAGAGGGTTACATAAGGGAGTCTCGATGGTCGTTGCTCGCAAGCAACGATGGCAAAAAACAACACTCCAGGCGCCAAACACCAGGCAGGTAAGCAGAGAGGAATGACATCGGGGAAAGGGCCGATTCCCGCTCCAGGCGAGCGCGGTCAGAATCGGACACCAAACGTCAGCGGTAGAACCGTAGTGTCGACGTCGCTGGTAAACGCCCGATGATAACGAACCTCAGTGTAGATATTGGCCCCGGTAGTTCCCACGCGAAAGGCGAACCCGCCGCCAATGTTGAATCCGGGAGCCGAGGAGGTTCGCGAGGCAACCGTTATCGTGGTGGGAAAAATGCCATCCACGCACTGGATGTCCCACCAAATCCAGCTCGGTTCACATTTGGTACCCTCTTGTAGAACCTTTTGCTTGGCCTCTAGCGTCCGCCGATACCAGCCACCGCCACCAATCACGTATATAGTTTTGCTTCCCCCGATCGATATACCCCCCATCAGGTTACCGGTCAGGGTATACAGCCTGCCCTTCACATTGGTAACACCAAGTTCATCGATAATGCTCTGCTTGACCGGCAAGCCATCGAACATGAACTCGCCGACCAGTTTCAGGTGAGGATGCAGGTTGACCCCGCCACCGGCGACCAAGTTATAGGAAGTGTTGACGAAATTACTGGCCGTACTCAGAGGGAATCCCGGGCCAGCGCCCCCGTTGAAATTGTACCGTTGAGCCGACGCCGGCAAGCTCAGCACACAAAGGAGGAACAACATGCACGTGCGTCTGGCTGACATGATTAGCTTGCCTGCTGCCTACAACCTCCTTTCAGCGGCCTGACCTCAGTGGCGCAAAGTTCGCAGCCCATCTGACGCTCTCGGTCAACATAGCCTAGGCAAGACTTGCGTGTCAAAACTCACAGCCATGGGCACACCACAAGGAGAAGCAAATTCGCCGATCTGCACTTGGACCGAGCTCAGAAATGCGGCGGTCACAGCTTACGCCGGGTGTGTTTCATGCAAGGTCACACAAACCGTGTCGCGGGCGATCAGGAGCTCCTCATCGGTTGGAATCGCGTAAGCCAGTAAGGTGGAATCCTCGGTCGAAATCTTGCTCTCGCGGCCAACAGCCTCGTGATTCTTGGTGGCGTCCAGACGGAGGCCGGCCCATTCCATGCCGGAGCTGATCCGCGCGCGAATGTCCGGAGAGTTTTCTCCAATCCCGCCGGTGAAAACTATGGCGTCAGCGCCACCCATCGAAGCCAGATACGCCCCTAAGTATTTTCGCGCCCGATAGCAGAAGATTTCGATGGCCAGCCTGACCCGCCGATTGTTGTGTTCTTTCAGCTCCGCCTGTAACTCGCGCATGTCATTGGTGAGCCCGGAGACACCCAGCAAACCGGATTGGTTGTTGAGTAGGGTGTCGACCTCGGAGATGGACATCTCCTCCTTTTGGGCGATCACACTGACGATGGCGGGATCGAGATCGCCGGAGCGCGTGCCCATGACGAGACCCTCAAGTGGAGTCATTCCCATTGATGTATCCAGCGAGGCTCCTCGCTTGATGGCGGCAGCGGAACACCCATTCCCCAGGTGCAGGGTGATGATGTTGGTTTCGTCGCGCGTCCGTCCGCGCAAAGCGCGATAGCGGGATGCCACATAGCGATGTGAGGTGCCGTGGAATCCGTAGCGGCGGATACGGTGCCGCTGATAGAGATGATACGGAAGGGCATACAGGTAGGCCTGCTCGGGAAGCGACTGATGAAATGCGGTGTCGAAAACTGCCACCTGTGGAACTTCGTTGCCCAAAATTTTACGGGCCGTCAGAATGCCTGTGACATTGCTTGGGTTGTGGAGAGGCGCCAGATCGATACAGTTCTCAATCCCCTGCAACACCTTGTCGTCAATCAGAGCGGATTCCTGGAACAGCTCTCCGCCGTGCACCACGCGGTGTCCTACGGCGTGGATATCCGATAAGTTCTTAATCTCAGGCAGACCGAAGCGATCCGATGCGATCCAACGAACTACGTATTCGACTGCGGCGGCAACGTCTGCGAGCGATGCGGTGATGGTCTGGCTCGGCCCGGTACGAAGCCGGAACCGGATAGTGGCCTCGCCGCCAATACCCTCAACGTCGCCCCGACAAAGACGATCGTCCTGGTGTTGCCGGATCCGGTCAAGATCGGTAGCAATCACCTGAAACTTCAAAGTGGAGCTTCCCGAATTCACAACCAGGACATTCATAGACAGACACTCCAGCCGGCCGCGTTGGACTGCAGGATAAACGTTAGTGCCTGTCCACAGCAAAGACTCGCCGCCTGGTTGACAACGCGCACGCCCGGTCCTCCATCCAAGTGCGTAAGCGGTCGCTCTGCCTTCGGAGTGCCATCCTGCTCCTGGGCAGGCCAGGCGGTCCGCGCGGGCTCAAGTGAGGTACTTAGGTGCGCTTTGTCAAATGAGAGACGAAGGATTGGGGAGGCTCGAGAGCCCCGGGGGCATAGGGCCTGTTAGTTCTATCAGTAGGCGGAGCAGAGCGATTGTTTGACCATGGAGTAACCGAAGGTCCTCCGTCTCTCCAATACTCA
This sequence comes from Terriglobales bacterium, assembly GCA_035623335.1. Taxonomy (GTDB): domain Bacteria; phylum Acidobacteriota; class Terriglobia; order Terriglobales; family Acidobacteriaceae; genus JAFAGX01. The sequence continues at coordinate 5,082 of DASPTQ010000324.1, read as the reverse complement.
CGGCCACGGCATGGGTCATGACCTCGAACAACACCGGCGGTGGTATTTTGCAAGCAGCGATGTGCACGCCTTTCAACGGAAATAACAAACGGCAGATGCAGGAGGAGTTATGGGAGTAGCAACCATCGATAGGAATGCAACTAGGGCTGATGCCAGTGCAGCGGACAGACTATCCCCCGAGGAGCTTCGCAAGATCAACGCCTATTGGCGAGCCTGCAACTACCTGGCTGTGGGCATGATCTATCTCGAGGACAACCCTCTGCTGCGGGAACCTCTGCAGCGGGAGCACATCAAGCGCCGTTTGCTGGGCCACTGGGGCTCCAGCCCAGGTCTGAGCTTCAGCTATGTTCACCTCAATCGCCTGATCAAGAAATACGACCTCGACGCCATGTTCCTAGCAGGCCCTGGCCATGGTGCGCCGGGCGTCCTGGGACCAGCTTACCTCGAAGGCACTTATTCTGAAATTTACCCGAACAAGAGCGAAGACATCGAGGGGATGCGCATCTTCTTCAAGGAGTTTTCTTTCCCGGGCGGCATCGGCAGCCACTGCACTCCCGAGACTCCGGGTTCCATTCACGAGGGAGGCGAGCTGGGTTACAGCATCTCGCATGCCTTCGGAGCCGCCTTTGACAATCCCGACCTGCTGGTCGCTGTGGTAGTCGGCGACGGGGAGTCGGAGACCGGACCTTTGGCTACGTCCTGGCACTCCAACAAGTTTCTGAATCCCGTCCGCGACGGTGCCGTGCTTCCCATCCTCAATCTGAACGGCTACAAGATCAACAACCCGACGCTGCTGGCACGCATATCCCACGAAGAGCTCGAGAACCTATTCAAGGGTTACGGGTGGACTCCCCACTTCGTGGAAGGCCAGGATCCCGAGGTCATGCACCAGAAGATGGCTGCCACCCTGGAGGATTGCCTTCAGGAGATTCGCCGAATTCAGGAAGAGGCGCGCAGGAGTGGCAAGGCCAAACGGGCCCGCTGGCCCATGATCGTGCTGCGCAGTCCCAAGGGCTGGACCGGCCCCAAGGAAGTGGACGGCCACAAAGTCGAGGGTTTCTGGCGCGCCCACCAGGTCCCGCTCACCAAGGTCAGAGAAAATCCGGCCCACTTGAAAATGCTCGAACAGTGGTTACGCAGCTACCGGCCCGAGGAGTTGTTCGATGAAAGCGGAAAGCTCATTGCGGAATTGAAGGCGCTGGCTCCCACGGGTACGCGGCGAATGAGCGCCAATCCGCATGCCAATGGCGGCCTGTTGCGGAGAGCCCTGCGCATGCCCGACTTCCGCACCTACGGCGTCATGGTGGAAAAGCCCGGGCAGACAGAGGTTGAAAATGCCCGCCCTCTCGGCCAATTCCTGCGCGACATTGTGCGCGACAACCCGAACAACTTCCGCGTCTTCTCGCCCGACGAAAACACCTCGAACAAGCTCGATGCCATTTACGAAGTCAGCAAGAAGTTGTGGCTGGCCGACTTTCTGCCCGAAGACCTCGATGGCGGCGAGTTATCTCCCGACGGTCGAGTCCTCGAAATGCTGTCGGAGCACACTCTGGAGGGCTGGCTGGAAGGTTACCTTCTCACCGGCAGACATGGATTCTTCTCGAGCTACGAAGCTTTTGTCCATGTCATCGATTCCATGTTCAACATGCATGCGAAGTGGCTTGCGATGTCGGAGGAGCTGGCTTGGCGTGCACCGATCCCTTCGCTGAACCTGCTGATAACCTCCACCGTGTGGCGCCAGGATCACAATGGCTTTACCCACCAGGATCCCGGTTTCCTGGACGTGGTAGTCAACAAGAGCCCGAAGGTTTGCCGGATCTACCTGCCCCCCGATGTGAATACCCTGCTCAGCGTGGCCAATCATTGCCTCGAGAGCACCGGCTACATCAACGTGATCGTGTCCGATAAGCAAAAGCATTTGCAGTACATGACCATGGATGAAGCCATCGCCCATTGCACCAAGGGTATTGGCATCTGGCAGAAAGCCAGCAACGACGAGGGTGTGGAACCGGACGTGGTCATGGCCTGTGCCGGCGACATTCCTACCAAAGAGTCCCTCGCGGCAGTGGTGATGCTGCGTGAGTACTTCCCGAACCTGAAAATCCGATTCATCAACGTAGTCGACCTTTACCGGCTGGTTCCCTCGACCGAGCATCCCCACGGTCTTTCCGACCGGGACTTCGATAGCCTGTTCACCAAGGACAAGCCCATTATCTTCAACTTCCACGGGTATCCGTGGTTGATTCACCGTTTGACCTATCGACGGACCAATCACGCAAACCTGCACGTGCGGGGATACAAGGAAAAGGGAAACATCAATACGCCCCTTGATTTGGCAATTCAGAACCAGATCGATCGGTTCAGTCTGGCGATGGATGTTATCGACCGGGTGCCCGCACTCGAGGTGGCGGGCGCGCACGCCAAAGAAAAGCTACGCAACATGCAGATTGAGTGCCAGGCCTACGCCTATGAGTACGGCGTGGACAAGCCCGAGGTCGATCAATGGACTTGGCCAGGCTGATCGAATCTCGGGCTGAGACGAGTGATCGACGGCCGCCAGAAGCCGAGCGCGCTGCTCCGAGCGCTCTTGGTTACGAACAAATCTTTCCCGGCCTCTAATCCGGTGGGAACGATACGCATCACGCGGCCGTGGACTGTCACCTAGGTTGACGGGCACGAACGCAAGGGAGATTTCCATGAGCACAACCAGGGTAACCACCCCGGAAAGTCCGACACGCACCGCCACTCTAATCCCCATTCCGGCCGCATCCTCCGCCGTTGCTCGACTTATCGAGCAATACGGTTGTGGCCCGGTTCAGTTTTCGGGTACGGACGGGCTCTATGAGCGCCACCTCCTCTTTGACAACGCCGTTGCTTTGGCCGCGGCCGATGCTCGGATGCGGTATGAAGCGATTGCGCATTCCGTGCGCGATGTTCTCTCCCAGCGGTGGGTGCGAACCGAGAGCACTTACCAACGCGAGAATCCGAAGCGTGTGTACTATCTCTCGATGGAGTTTCTGATCGGCCGATCGCTCAGCAACAACATCACCAACCTGCTGCTCGATCCCATCCTGAAGGAGGCCGTCCGCCAGAAGAGCATCGACTGGCTCCGGGTGGTAGAAGAGGAACCGGATGCGGGACTAGGAAACGGAGGGCTCGGACGTTTGGCGGCTTGCTTTCTCGACTCGATGGCAGCCATGCAGCTCCCCGCCATGGGCTATGGCCTGCGCTACGAGTACGGCATTTTCAAGCAAGCGATCCAAGACGGATGGCAAGTGGAAAAGCCGGACAACTGGCTGCGTCGCGCCGACCCCTGGGAGGTCGCCCGCCCGCAGGAGACGGTGGAGATCAAGCTGAACTGCTCCTTCGAACTGCACGGAGGAAGCTTGCGCGCGTTGCCGGGTCGCCCGTCCAGTTTGATCGGTGTGCCCTTTGATCGCCCGATCGTTGGCTACGGCGGCAAGACCGTGAACACGCTGCGCCTGTGGGCTGCAGCCGCGCCGGATTACTTTGACTTTCAGGCATTCAGCAGCGGTGACTTTGTTGCCGCTTTGGCCGAGAGCCTTACCGCGGAATCCGTCACTCGCGTGCTCTATCCGGACGATTCCACCAGCATCGGGCAGGGCCTGCGCTTCGTGCAGGAATATTTCCTGGTTGCAGCTTCCCTGGCCGATCTGGTGCGGCGCTTCCGGAGGAACAACGACGACTGGAGCCGGTTGCCGGAGAAAGTTGCCATCCAGCTTAACGACACGCACCCGGCGCTGGCAGTTCCCGAATTGATGCGAATTCTGCTGGACGAAGCCCATTTGGGATGGGAGCAGGCCTGGGACATCACGCAAAAGACGCTTGCCTACACCAACCATACCTTGCTGCCGGAAGCCCTAGAAAAGTGGCCGCTGCGGTGGTTTGAGACGATGTTGCCGCGTCATTTGGAGATTATCTTCGAAATTAACCGACGCCTGCTCGATTCGGTGCGCGAGCGTTTTCCCGGTGACGAGGGACGGGCGCAGCGCGTGAGTCTGGTCGAGGAGGGTGAGCCGCCCAAGATTCGAATGGCGAACCTCGCCATCACAGGATCGCACAGCACCAACGGAGTGGCCTCCATTCACTCCACTCTGTTGCGCACGGTGACCGTGCGAGATCTGGCCGAGATGTTTCCCGAGCGTTTCAACAATAAAACCAACGGGGTCACGCCACGGCGATGGCTGTTGTTGGCCAACCCGGCGCTGGCCGGGGTGATCAGCGAGGCCATCGGCGATGGCTGGATCGCCGACCTCAGTCAATTGCGCAAGCTCAGACCCCTGGCCGAAGACAAGGGGTTCCGTGAGGCCTTCCGCAAGGCCAAAGGTGAGGCGAAGTCGCAGTTTAGCGATTGGCTGCGAGCTGCCACAGGCTTAGAAGTCGATCGGGACTCCATGGTTGACAGCCAAGTCAAGAGGATTCACGAGTACAAGCGACAACTGCTGAATGCACTGCGGATCGTTGTCTTATATAACCGGCTGCGCACCAACCCAAACCTGGAGATGATGCCGCGGACGTTCCTTTTTGCGGGCAAGGCCGCGCCTGCCTACCGCCTGGCCAAGCTGATGATCAAGTTCATCAACAATCTGGCCGGGACCATCGACGGCGATCCGGTGGTGCGGGGCCGGCTCAAAGTCCTGTTCCTGCCGGAATACAATGTTTCCCTGGCGGAACGGCTGATTCCCGCTACCGACGTTTCGAACCAGATTTCCACCGCCGGCTATGAGGCCAGCGGGACGAGCAATATGAAGTTTATGATAAACGGAGCGCTGACCATCGGGACGCGCGATGGCGCGACCATCGAGATGGCACAAGAGGCGGGAGAGGAAAACTTCTTCCTGTTCGGTCTTACGGCGGAACAGGTGACCGCTACCCGCGGCTGGTACAACCCGCGCTGGCACTCCGACAATGAACCGGAGATCCGCGCGGCGCTCGACCTGATTTTCTCCGACCACTTCAGCCGCAATGAACCTGGCGCCTTCGCACCCTTGCGGGACGTGTTGTTGAATCACGGCGACCACTACATGCACTTGGCCGACTTGAAGTCGTATCTCGAAGCCG
>DASPTQ010000323.1:0-3091 GCA_035623335.1 Terriglobales bacterium | reverse complement strand
ATGCGCCGTCCTCATTTAGCAGAGGCACATGCCAGCTGCTTTCCGGTGCTTCTGACCGTGTCGGGTGCGAGCGCTGTAACGCCTTCAGGCTGACGTAACGCATGCTCATGCTGTTTCTGCCGTCCTGGTCGCAACCAACTCGGTGTCTCCACACAATCGCCCGAGAATATCAAGGACGACCTCTTTGGTCCTCTCGCTACGATCAGCGGTGGGACCGACGCAGGACGGACACCCGTTCTCGCACGGGCACGCGCCGATCAGTTCGAGGGTGCGGTTCAATAACGTGTCGCAAGCGCGGTACAGCGGCTCGCTGAATCCGATTCCACCTGGGTAAGCATCGTAGATGTAAAGGTTGGGCTCGAAGAATTCTTTGGTGTCGGACCCGGTTGACGGACCTGTCGCAAAATCTTCCCAATTGATCTCGGTTGCTGCACCTGGCGGGCGTTCACCAACGGCTGTGCCAAGATCACGGCGGTCGCACATCATCAGCAGTGTCGCCATGGATCCAAGCCCGTAGAGCAAACCAAAGATTCCGCTCTGACGCTCAGAGAGACTGAAGGGCAAATCTGCAAGCAAGCTGTGGCCGAGCGTTAGCCAAAACGAGGTCGTGTGCATCTCGTTCTCCGGCAGTTCGAGTTTTCCGGAGCCGACGTTCTCGTTGGTGAGAAACTTGATCTTCTTGAACCCTACGACTTGCGACCGCACGAGCACCTCTCCGTGCGCGCGCGCTGCTGGCCCAGCAATCGCTTCTTCTTCAGCGACCTCGAGCACGCGAACCTGCGTGTAACGGATCGCATCCGTGTAGTAGTCCACGTTGACAGGCTTCACATAGGCTTTGCGCTTGTCGAAATCCAAGTGCTGGACGTGATATTGCTGCCCCTGGTGGATGTAGATCGCCTTCGGATGGACGGTCGTGAGCGCAGAAGAAAAGTCAACTTCACCGATCACCTCAGGCTTGCCTTTATCTTCGCCACTTGTGTCGATGACTACGAAGTTGTCGGACGTGACCGATCGCAAACTGATCGTATCTGCTGGATAGGCTTCGTCGATCCAGTGCCAGTCTCCGCCACTCTGATGCAGGAATCCCGCTTCGCCTAGTTGCTCGCAAAGTCCTGGAAGATCGACATTGCCAAATGTTTCTTCAGGCGAGATGGGGATCTCGAATGCGGCGCATTTCAAATGATTGACGAGAATCTCCAGATTGTCAGGCTGAATGTGGGCGTGTTCAGGTGAGCTTCCAAAGAAATAATCAGGATGCTGCACGATGAACTGATCCAGCGGAGCCGATGAAGCAACGAGCACGGCGCACGAACTTCCGGTACGTCGTCCTGCACGCCCTGCTCTCTGCCAAGTTGAAGCAATCGATCCCGGGTAGCCGGCCATCACGCACGCATCGAGTGAACCAACGTCGATCCCAAGTTCGAGTGCATTCGTAGCGACCACTCCGAAAATGCGGCCGTCGCGCAGACCACGTTCAATCTCGCGCCTTTCTCCCGGCAGATAGCCTCCACGGTAGCCGCGTATTGGTTCTGGTTTGCCTGGCTTCGGAGTGTTCGCCTGCTGCAAATAGGTCAATATGACTTCGGTATGCAGCCGGGAATTGGCAAAAACGATGGTCTGGAGTTTTCGGGCCAAAATCTCCTTTGCGACTCTTGTCGCTTCGTTGATGCAGCTACGCCGAATCCCAAGATTGCGGTTCACCATGGGCGGGTTGTAGAAGACGAAAAGCTTCTCGCCCGCGGGCGCTCCGTTCTCTTCGACAACTTCGACTTCCTTGTCGATCAGTTGCGAAGCCAACTCGCCTGGATTTGCAATGGTTGCGGAACAGCAAATGAACTGCGGATCGGAACCGTAGAACTTCGCAATGCGCTTGAGTCGCCTGAGGACATTTGCTAGGTGGCTACCGAACACTCCACGATAGGTGTGCAACTCATCGATCACGATATAGAGCAGGTTCTCAAAGAGCCGCATCCATTTTGTGTGGTGCGGAAGGATTCCGGTGTGCAGCATGTCGGGATTTGTGAGCACGATGTGGCCGCGTTCGCGGATCGCTTTCCGTGCATCAGTCGGAGTATCGCCGTCATAGGTAAACACTCCGAAGCTGTCGTCTAGGCGCGTCGCGAGATCCTGCAGTTCAGCCAATTGATCCTGAGCCAGCGCTTTGGTTGGGAATAAATACAGAGCGCGAGTATCGGCGTTCTCCAGAACTGCATTCAAGACCCCCAGGTTGTAGCAGAGGGTCTTGCCCGACGCGGTGGGCGTCACGACAACGACATTCTTGCCCTCGCGCACCAGTTCGGCGGTCGATGCCTGGTGCGAATACAACTCCCGGATTCCTTTTTCCCGATATGCCTCAGCCAAGGCACTTGTCACCCAAACTGGGATCGGACGAAACTTGGCTTCTCGGGCAGGAATCTGCCGCACGGCAGTGAGCACTTCCTCCTGGCGATAACGCGCGACCAGCGAACCCAGAATGTTGTGGACGGTTTCGAGACTTGCTGTCGGGCGCGGGGCTAAGGACTGGAAAGGGGACATGAGGACTCCGGTCGTATTCGCCTTTTGTTCGCCTAGCCTAACACCTCCCCATCGCTCGTGCAATCTGTCTTTGAAACGTGCGTTCGATTTGAGAGTATTTTTTTTGGAACCACCTATCTTTTGGGTTATGGGGGCAATGCAGCGCTACACGCCCGCCTAAAGCAACCAGAGGGTGGTAGTGAACGAAGTAACACATCGAGAGGTAGAGGCCAACGGGATCCGCATGCATATCGCTGAGAGCGGAGCGGGTCCGTTGGTTGTGTTGTGTCACGGTTTCCCCGAATCATGGTATTCGTGGCGCCATCAGTTGCATGCGCTCGCCAGAGCTGGATTCCAAGCGGTCGCGCCAGATATGCGCGGCTATGGCCAGACTCAGCGGCCGGAAGAAATTGACCAGTACACCCTACTCCACTTGGTTGGTGATGTAGTCGGCCTGCTCGATGCTCTGGGCGCGGAAACTGCAGTGATTGTCGGGCACGACTGGGGTGCTCCTGTTGCATGGCACGCTGCACTTCTTCGCCCCGATCGCTTCCGTGCTGTGGTCGGCTTGAGCGTG
>DASPTQ010000322.1:0-9903 GCA_035623335.1 Terriglobales bacterium | reverse complement strand
GAAGAAGGTGCCGATGGTGGTCAGTATCACCAGCTCAAACAAGAACCAAGTCATGATCCAGAAGGAAAGAGGTTTCGAAGCCAAATAGCGCCGAACCCGGGAGCGAGAATTGGCCGAACTGTATGCCGCTACTAACATCAGCGCAATGATAACGAGTGTGGGGACTAGGGCTACATAGACGTCAAACAGCAACAAGAAAACGGATACTCCCACCGCGACAGCGTAGAAGATTGCCAATCGCCGCGACCGATCTTTGACGAAAACTCCCTCGGCCTCGACGTTGATATTGAAGTACGGAATGACAATTAAGGCGATCACAACCAAAGTCGGAGCCAGAACTCCGGCGACAACCGGGGGAAAGTAGTGCAGCAACTCCTGAAGGCCGAGAAAGTACCAGGGCGCCTTGGCAGGGTTCGGCGTATGAGAAGGATCGGCCAGTCCCTCTAGCGGTGCATTGAATCTGAGCGCGATCCAAACCAGCGCGATAGCCAGAACTTCGATGGCGATGGCAACCCGGAATAACGCTTCGGGGAATGTCTGCACGACCTCTTCATCTGTGACTCTGACTTGTGCGGAGGTACGTCGCGTAATGAAAACCACGCGGCGAGGCTCTTTTTTGGCGTTCGAACCCACTCCGGCGGTGAAGTCTTTGGCATCGCTCATCGAGCCTCCTTCGTCGCGGAACTCTCAGAGATGGGTGGTGCTTGGCTGGAATGGGTATACAAGCCCCCATCCTTGCGGATTCGCCAGAAGTGAATCGCAATGAAGAAAATGGCGGCCAGAGGCAAGATCATGCAGTGGAGCACGTAAAACCGCAGGAGCGCATTAGCATTCACGAAGTTTCCGCCCAGCAGAAGGAAGTGAATCCTATTGCCGACCACTGGAACCGCCGATGCGATGTTGGAGCCCACGGTGATTGCCCAGAATGCCAACTGGTCCCAGGGCAGCAAGTAGCCGGTGTAGCTGAGAAGCAAGGTGATCAGCAGCAGAATCACTCCGATGATCCAATTGAACTCCCTTGGTGCTCGATAGGCCCCACGATAGAAGACCCTGAACATGTGAGCGAACACGAGAAATACCATGGCATGCGCAGACCAGCGATGGAGATTGCGCAAAAACAAACCGGAGGTGACAACGAACTGCAGATCCTTCGTATCTGAATATGCCTGGGGAACGGAGGGGTGATAATAGAGCATCAGCAAGATTCCCGTGCTGACCAAGATCACGAACGCGCCGAAGGTCAGCGTTCCCAAGTACCAGGTCACGCCGATGTTCAACATGCGGCTCCGAACTTTGGTCGGAAAGAGGTGCAGAAACACATCCTGTTGGATGACCAGAGAACGGTGCAGCGTGCTCGCACCCGTTCCGCTGCGGAAGATGGAGCGCCATACGCGGCTCTTCCGTAATTGGTCGAAGTAGTTCGCGCTTGTCACCATGCTCACACCCTCAAAAACTGCATCGCACGGATGGTTGTCGAACGATCCACCATAAGATCGCCCTCCTCACTCAGCCATACCCGGTACCAGGGCAGCGGGCGTGGTGCGGGCCCCTCAATCTTCTCTCCGTTACGCCTGAACTTACTGCCGTGACATGGGCAGGCAATGATGCCCAGTTCCGGCTTCCAGGCGGTCAAGCAACCCAGATGAGTACAAACCGCCCCAATCGAAAAGAAGCCTTCGTTGGAATGGATGAGGTAAATTCCTGAATTCACATCTAGGGTCACGGAATCAAGCGGATAGCCTTCCGGCTTGCCGGCGTTAATGATCGGGGACGGTTCGAAGAGCACGTTGGGGGAGAGGAATTGGTAGGAGAAAACAGCGGTACCCGCAGCCGCGACGCTCAGGGATCCGAGACCAAGTTTGACAAAGAACGCACGTCGATCGAGAGCGGTCGACTCGGATTGAGGGACTTGTTTTTCGTCGCCCATGGTTCCTCTCACTTCGCTGCCGCTACCACCGGGTTCTTGCGTGCACTGGCGTCGATGGCTGCGACGGAAATGATTCCCGTCGCCTCCGCCGGAACCAGGTTGTAGGACTCCATCGTGATGGTTCCCACCGGGCAGCGCATCGCACAGAGTCCGCAACGGATGCAGCGGGTTTCATCCTTCAGCATGGCTGACCCAGTGATCACCCCGAGTTCCTCGGCAGCAACTTCCTCTAGTTCCACGGCAAAGCATTCCTGGTTGTCACGGATGTGTTGTACCGTCTCGGCTGGGAACTGAATCCGGTCGAGAGTGACCAATTCGAGGCAGTTTTCCGGACAGACATCCACGCAGCCCCCACAGAGAATACAGAGCGTCCCATCTTCCTCGTAACCTTCGAAGACCGTGTTGACCCAGCAATGCAGGCAACGTTGCGCTTCCTCCATCGCGCTTCTCTCGTCGTAACCAACCTCGACTTCGGTCACGCCGGTGCGGCGCTCCAAGGGGAGCATGGGAACGGGCTGGCGAGCGATGTCGAGAAAATCCTGGGGCATGGCATGACGCCGCAGAACCTCGACTTCAATGATGGGCTGGGGGTGTTTTTCTCCCCGTAGATATTCGTCCATACCAACCGCTGCACGCTTGCCGTCGGCAACGCTGTCGATGATCAAACGTGGGCCGAATACACAGTCGCCGCCGGCGAAGATTCCCGGAGCAGAAGTCATCAGGGTTTGAGGATTGACGGCGATGAGCCCGCGGGGTGAAATCTCCACCCGATCTTCCGGCTTCAGAAAGTCGAGTTTCGGCGCCTGGCCGATCGCCATGATAATCGTGTCACATTCAATTAGGCTCTCGGTTCCTTCGTAGAAGGCGGGATTGAAGCGCCGGTTCTGATCAAAGACCCACTTCGTGTTCAGCGTCTCCAGGCCCACCACTTTCCCGTTCTCTCCCAGCACGCGCTTCGGTCCGCGACCTGGGCGAAGAATAATGCCTTCCGCTTCGGCTTCTTCGATTTCTTCGAGAGCGGCCGGCATTTCCTCACGCCGTTCGAGGCAAACGATATTGACTTCGCGAGCCCCCAGGCGGAGTGCGGAGAGCGACACGTCCACCATTTCGCGGGTCGCCATGGCATAGACGTTTTCTGCAGACGGTTCGAGATCCTGTACACCCCCAGCGTGTTGCTTTACCACTTCTCTGGCCGCAGAGCGCGCCACATCCATCGCTACGTTGCCGCCGCCAATCACGACGACCTTCTTGCCAATCGTGAACTTGTAGCCGAGGTTGACATTCAGCAAGAAGTCAATGCCCTTATAAACACCGTCCAGGTCAACCCCAGGAATCGTGAGATCACGACTACTGTGCGCACCTACCGACACGAGCAGTGCGTCAAAACCTTGGTGTCGCAAATCGGAGACCAGGAAATCTCGTCCCGCCGCCTGGTTGAGCTCCAGAGTGATGTCACCGGTCTCCAGAATTTCCCGGACCTGCGCTTCCACCACATCGCGGGGCAAGCGGTACGCGGGAATGCCAAGGTAGAGCATTCCACCGGCCACCGGCGCAGCTTCGAAGATGGTCACCGAGTAGCCCATCAACGCCAAGTCGTGGGCGGCGGAGAGTCCGACTGGCCCTCCGCCTACGACGGCGACTTTGTATGGGACCTTGCTGGCACGGCGATGAGAGTTGACATCGACTGGACGTTTCGACTCTGCACCATAGCGTTCCGTTAGGAACCGCTTCAGGGAACGGATAGCAATGGGACGATCGATTTCGCCGCGACGGCACGCGCTTTCGCAAGGATGGGCACAGACACGGCCGCAAATGGATGCCAGCGGGTTGGGGTCGCGCGCGAACCGGTATGCTTCCTCAAAGCGTCCTTCTGCGATCAGGGCCACATAGCGTCCGGCGTTGGTGTGAGCGGGGCACGCCATCATGCAGGGAAAGTTGGTGTTGAGCCAGTCCGCGTCGACTTTTTTATTCTTGTAACGCTTGAGCATGGAGTGCCAATCCAATATCTCTTAAATCCTGAGTGTCTGAACCCAACCAAATGGCGAATGGACGAATGCAGCCGACCTGCCGTTTAGTGAATCAGTTTGGTCAGAGTAAAATCAGCCGTGGCTTCGCCAGAAAGAGTTACCGGCTTGGATTGGCCCTTGGCACCTTCATTCCATGCAGTTACGGTGTAGCTTCCGTCGGGGACATTGTCGATTTTGTATTCCCCGGACTTGTCGGTTGTTGCGAAGTACGGAGTTGGCGAAACAATGATATACGCCGACATCTCCGGGTGCACATAGCACATCAACGGAATGGCGCCTGCATTATCGAACTTGAAACTGCGCATTTCTCCCTTCGGCCAAGTGCCCATGTTGTGTGCCAGCTTCTTGTTGCCGCCAACCGAACTCCACGCGACGTTATGCGCGACGGTGTCACTGTTTTGGAACTCGACGGTGGTACCTTGTTGCACCACCAGAATGTGCGGTTGAAAGAGCAGAGCCTTTTGGTCCATGGTGGCGTGGCTGGTAGGCGCCGGAAAGGTCTTCCCGGAAATGGCCTCAATGTAGATTACCGATTCGCCGGAAACACCCGACACTTTGCCCTTAATCGTGCCAGCATTCGCGGCTGCGGTAACGACCCCTGCCATAAATAGTACGGCTAGTACATTGCGTTTCATCGAGTCTCCTCCTCGTACTGTTGTGCCTGCTGTCACCACTTCGCCTGCGCCCAGCTCGGGGCGCTTTTTGGCCCTGCGCCATAAGGGAACGACTCTATACTGCTCGGCAAGCTTAGCAAGTGATCTCAATCACGTGCAAATGTGACGTAGCCGAGAAGTTCACGCTTGAGGAAGGCAGGTAAGCAAAGATGACGCTCCGTAACGCTGGCAGAGGAGCGTAAAATTCCTGTTGCCCCTTGAGAGACTGTACGATTTGCGAGGATTCTCTCGCTACCCACCAGTTGAGCGAGCCCGAGGTGGCAGCGCGACGGTGATGGCTACCGCCATCAGCAAGGCACGGGCGCAAGGCTAGTCAGGCTTTCCTGTGTAGTGGTCCGCGCTGTGGACCTGGGCATGATCCTCGAGTGACTCCAGATGAGTAATGATTTCCGCTGGTATCCCCATTTCCCGCGGCAAGCGCTCTTCGAGAATTGTTGCCAGGCGATGGGCCTCTCCCAGGAATGTCACGCGGGGAAATAGAAGGTGCACTTCGATAATCTGACGGTAGCCGGTCGTGCGAAAGCGCACTCCGTGATAGCTAATCCCTAGTTCTTCGCAGATGGCATCGAGATTCTCACGGATCTTTCGGCCGGCGCTGGGGTCTCCATAGTCCAGCAAACTCACCGCAGAGCGCCACACCAGTTGACCACCGGACCATAGAATGTTCATTGCCACCGCGATCGCGACCAACGGATCGAACGGTTTCCAATGAGTGAGCACTACCAATCCTAAGCCGCCAACCACCCCGAGGCTGGTCCAGCTATCCGTAAGGACGTGCTTGGCGTTGGCTTCGAGAATCAGAGACCTCGTGCTGCGCCCCACACGTAATAAGTAGTAACCAAGGCCTGCATTGAGAATCCCCGCAGCGAGCACCAGCAGCGTCCCCGTACCCAGATTCTCCAATCGGAGTCCTCCGATCCACTTTTGGATGCTTGCTGCCAGAATTGCAATGGCAGCGACGATAATCATCGTGCCCTCGAAACCGGCAGAGAAGAATGCAATGCGTTCGTACCCATACAGGAACTGAGGAGCCGCTGGTTTCGCACCGAGTCGAAGGCTGAAAGCCGCGAACCCAACGGCTACCACATGAACTATCGACTCTGCGGCGTCGGACAGAATTGCTGCCGAATGGGTCATGAAGTAGGCGGTCACCTTGCCGACCACCATGAGGAGACCCAACAGCAGCGAGAGACGCATCGCGAAGTGTGCGTCGCGCTCGTCCCTCGGAGAAGTCGAGCAAGGTACTGATTGTTCTGCGGTCCTTTGGGACATTCTGGGCAGCATCCGTCCTTGAAAGGCTGCTATTTTTCCACAGATGGTGAGTCTCGCGATGTGTCCTGGCTCACGTGTGGGGTTACGGTGGGGTGAACCCACGGGCTGAGACAGATTTCAATGACACACCTGCGCTTGGATTAAGTTCGGTTCCTCCCCCCTTAGACGACGTCACATCGCCGAGCCCAGACATCGCCGCTGTCCGCTGAGATGGCGAAGACCGGCCGGGCAGGCGGCGATGGTTGATCGACCGCTGATCGCTTGGCCTCCTGACTCATTTGTGGATAGGTGTCCATGAGCGGACAAGAATCGGCATATGGCAGTTGACCTCCAGTAGATATCGGGCGGCCGCAAGGCGTTCGGCCGTTGGTCCGGCTTCGTCGTATCCCTCGCCGCGAACGATCAGTACCCCGTCGTGCTTTCCGACGTGAAGCCTTCGAACCTTTCGCTCGTGCGACAGATCAAACGCATTTGCCAGACGAAGGATACCTGCCAGACGGATGATTCCAGAGCGCCTGGACGGAGGCAGCTGAGCCAGACACTTGTGAGCCGAACGAGGCAAGGCACCGCAGTGATAGCGTGCGACGGCAGCCACCGCTCGCAAATCCTGGAGCGTCCAACCCACTGGCGGCACAATCCTTCGGATTAGCCGGTAGGAATCCTTGTGGTGTCCCTGCTTCGCCCGTGCACGTCCAACATCGTGCAGCAAGGCCGCCGCTTCGAGAATGCGCCGAGTGTTCCTGCCGGGGTGAAGAATCCGATCCCGAACCAGCCCGTCGTGGAGTTGCAACGCCAGTCGCGTAACGAGCTGAGAGTGCTCAATGTCGGGATCAAGGAACGACGCCCAGGTTCGAAGCCGGGCCACCCCCGCATTCTCCAACGCGTCCTTGATCGGCAGTTGCGCGCGCCATACACGCCACAGGGTGTGTGGCCCAGCCATCCTGTGACAGTATTTTGCCAACCGTTGTTGGCGTTCTTCTTTGATCTTCTTACGCCAGTGCAGGCGCTGTTCGTGGCTAAAATCGTGGCGACCTCTCAGGATCGTCCAGAGCACATCCAGGTCGTGCACTTCACCCAATAGGTCCTGCAATTCTCTCAGATCCTTGCCCCACCGCGCATGGCGTTGCGGGAGGAAATTCTCCACCGTGTAGCGGAACTTTTTTAGTCCGATCCTCAACTGGTGAAAAGCGACCTGCGACCGATTTCGCAGCGCTCGGCGGTGTAGGTGATAGGCATCGACCCAGCGCTCGACTGCGAGATCTTGAAAAACGACTCCCTCGAGCGGCACTCTCTGACCGCGCTGTGCCAGCTTTTGGGCCAGCATCCCCCACTCTTTGCGGTCGAATCGAAGAATTGCCTCCTGTGCGTCCTTCTTGAGTTGCTGTTCCTCGGTCGCCAGCGAATCGAGAAGGCTCTTCCGGACAGGATCGTCTGATTGGCCCAAGCGACTGACCCAGTCGACCATGACTTGGACGTCACGCAGGGTCCCCAGTCGGCTGAAGAGTGTCTTCCCGAGTCTCTTTAGCTGCTTCCATCCCGGGTCGGGGTCGATCAGGACAAAACCATCCGCCATAGACCGGCAGCGGCGAAGAGCCACGCGCAGATCGTGCACAGCATCCGGGTCGAAGTGGCTGCCAACCTTGTCAGTTTCGACAAGCACACGGTGTGCCCAGTATTCCAGCCCGGCTCTCGAGCTGGGGATTTCACCTGTCGTGGCTCGGGCCATGGCCCACACCTCTTGGAGCGTGAACTAGACGATGCCAGCTGCTCCGCCGGTTCTTCGGAACGGCCGGGTTGGGCGAGAGTACGGAAGGCACCCTGCCCGACAGTCCCCCTCTTACCCTGTTCCCTCTTGCCTGAGGTCCAGGAAATGTAGAGAGAGATAGGCACTAAGAACGCATACCGACAATGTTCGCCTCAGTTTCCAAGTACTCCTTTGCGTTTGCCGGAGTCGAGGGCAGGACCTTGCGACCGGCCAGGTAGGCTCTTAGCATTCCAATTTCATCAGCGGCATCGGAGAGCGGCAGCGCCACTTGCCCCCCATCCGCGGCCGAGCGGCAAAGCGCCATCATAATTTCAAAGCCTGCATATGCGCTCTCGAAATTGCACGGATGTACCTGACGGTCGTCATCCAACCAGTCTGCAATATGCTGGATATAGGGCGGCATGTCGCGATCGTAATTCATGCAGCCACTGCCGGACTTAGCGGTCGTTTTCGTAACTGCGCGCCAGCCGCCAGCGGTGAGGACTTCGGCAAAACCGTCCGTACCCTGAGCACCGATGCGACACTTGCGCCACCAGTAATCTACCTCGGGCACATCAGGAGCACCTGCACCGCACTCGACGATTCCGCGCACGTCATTCGCGAACTGGATGAAGCCGGCGATGTAATCCGGCGAGGGATGCAAATCGGACATCTTACCATCACCTGCCGCTTGCGCCATGACCCACCGTGCTTCGGCGTTGCCGTTGTACCAACGCATGTAATCGATCAGGTGCGAGAGATTGTGCATCATCCAAGCTGTAGCTGTCGCGTAGACGGTGTGAATCCGCCCGAGCGCGCCGCTATCGATGATTTCTTTCACCTTGCGGTAATGCTCGCCATAGCGATGTTGGTGGCTTACCACAGCTTTGATGCCGTTGGCGGCCAACGTCTTCCTGATCTCCATTCCCTCGCGGCTGTTCAGGGCAACAGGCTTTTCGAATGCGATCAAGCGTGCGCCGCTGTGGATGCCGATACGAATCATTTCGCTACGGAGATTCGGCAGAGTGCAGAAGCAGAAGACGTCAGGCTTCACCGCTGAGGCGAGTTGCAGCGCATCCGTGCCCTTGACAGCGCCAAATAACTCGGTCGCGGCCGCGTCCAAACGGACTGGATTGATATCGCAGATGCCAGCCACTTCGAAGTGGGGGTTAGCCTGAAACGCGAGGGCATGGTGCATCCCGCGCTTCCCCATGCCCACCACAACCACTCGATATTTGTCGGTCATTGCGCCCTCCTGTCCCACTCGAGGATCCTGTCAACCGTGTAGTCCACTTCCTCTTCGGTCAACTCAGGAAACATGGGAAGCGAAATGCAGCAGGCTGCGTTTCGTTCCGAGTTGGCGATCGTCCCAACGATCCGAGCTTCGTGGGCCCAAGGAAATCCCTCTTGTTGGTGAATCGCGATCGGGTAGTGGCACTTTGCGTCAATCCCTTCGTCGTTCAGGAACTTAAGAAGCGCATCGCGGTGCTCGGGCCGCTTCGTCTCGATCACATAGAGGTGGTAAACATGACGGTAGCCGGGAGCCTCGTACGGCAGCGCGATATGGTAGGCGTTGGCCAGGCCTGCGTTGTAACGCCTGGCCCATTTTCTTCTGAGCTCGGTCCATTCCTCGATGTGCTTCAGCTTCGTGCTCAGCACGCCGGCGTGTAGGTCGTCCAGCCGACTGTTGTATCCGGGGCTGTGGCAAGACCGTTTATCCGAGCCGTGGTTGCGCAGCCGCCGGACGATGCGGTCAATCTGAAGATCATTGGTGACGATCGCCCCCCCGTCGCCGAATGTCCCCAAGTTCTTCTGGGTGATGAAGCTAAGGGTCGCGGCGTCGCTTAGTTCGGCAATGCAGAAGCCGTCGCCGCATGCGCCAATGGCCTGGGCATTATCTTCGATAACCAAAAGGTGATGTTTGTCCGCAATCTTGCGGATAGCCTTCATATCGGCGCACTGGCCGTAAAGGTGGACGGGCACGACGGCTTTCGTATGGGGCGTGATCGCTGCCTCGATTTTGGCTGGGTCGATGCAGTTGGTACGTGCATCGGAATCGACAAATACAACTGTGGCGCCCGCGATCCAGATGGCTTCCGCTGTGGCGAAGAACGTATTGGTTGTGGTAATGCACTCGTCACCGCGGCCGATTCCCAGGGCTTTGAAGGTGAGCCAGAGCGCGTCAGTTCCGTTCCCCACTCCGATCGCGTACTTGGTTCCGTGAAAGTCTGCCAGTTCCCTCTCAAACCGTTGGAGCAT
>DASPTQ010000321.1:0-16215 GCA_035623335.1 Terriglobales bacterium | reverse complement strand
GGTTCGATTGTGTCCTTCACATTCCTTGGCGGTAGCTACGATGAAGTCACCCAACTGGTGGAGCAGCTGACTTTCGAACGAGTCAAGAAGCCAGCGCATAAATAGAGTCAGCGTTCGCGGGGGAATATTCGATGGGACTTCTCGAGCAATCGGCCCTCCCTCGGTGCGCCCAACTGCCTCAATTCTCAGTCTCTTGGTGGGTGGCTGCCCGCGGCTTGCCGCCAGACCCTGGGAGCCCTGCGCAGCCCCCCTCTAACTGCTGACAACACCGGGGTTTACCGGATCGATTCCGGGTCGAAAAAGCGCTTCCAATGTGCTAAAATTCTACCCAGGGTATTACAGCCTAAGTATTAGTAATTTCAGTAGCTTGACATGATTCCGAGAACCGGAAACGGGCTGCGGTCCGGCTTCTGGATTCCGACAGATTTCCACGGAGCGGAATGGTAACAAAAGAGATCTCCCCACCTGCCGTCGATGGCCAGAGCAAGAACGGGAAGGGCAATCCTGTGGACGGAGGCAATGGCACCTACACAGCGGAATCGATCAAAGTGTTGGGCGGGATGGAAGCGGTTCGTAAGCGCCCCGCCATGTACATCGGTTCGACGGGAGAGCTCGGGCTGCATCATCTCGTCTACGAAGTGGTCGATAACTCCGTCGATGAAGCGCTGGCGGGCTTCGCCGACCGCATTGA
Source organism: Terriglobales bacterium (assembly GCA_035623335.1). Classification (GTDB taxonomy): domain Bacteria; phylum Acidobacteriota; class Terriglobia; order Terriglobales; family Acidobacteriaceae; genus JAFAGX01. The sequence continues at coordinate 15,524 of DASPTQ010000321.1, read as the reverse complement.
AGTCACGATTCATATCGACAATTCCGTGACCGTGGTCGACAACGGTCGCGGCATTCCCGTCGATGCCATGGAAATCGACGGAGAAAAGATTCCTGCCGCCCAGGTGGTCATGACTCGTCTGCACGCCGGCGGCAAGTTTGATTCCTCCTCCTACAAAGTTTCAGGCGGCCTGCACGGGGTCGGAGTGTCTTGCGTGAACGCCCTCAGCCATGAACTCGAGCTCGAGATCTGGCGGGACGGCTTTACCTGGGAGCAGCAATACTCGAAGGGAGAGCCCACGACCAAACTGAAGAAGGCCGGAGCCACCAAGAAGCGCGGGACCAAAGTGCATTTTCTCCCCGACAAGGAAATCCTCACCGTCACCGAATTCAACTTCGACACTTTGGCGCAGCGGCTGCGGGAACTTGCGTTTCTGAACAAGGGATTGCTGATTACTCTGACCGACGAGCGCACGACCGATGCCAAGACTGGCGAGCCCAAGACCGCCGAATTCAAGTACAACGGCGGCATTGCGGAATTTATTAAGCACCTGAACCGGGGAAAATCTGTGCTCCACGATAAGCCGATTTACATGGAAGCCGAGCGCGAGGGAGTGGTCATGGAGATCGGCTTGCAGTACAACGACGGTTATTCGGAAACGGTCTTCAGTTTCGCCAATAACATCAACACCGTGGACGGCGGATCGCATTTGTCGGGCTTCCGCACGTCGTTGACACGCACCATCAACTACGCTGGTCAGCAGATGGGCCTGTTCAAAGACGTCAAAGAGAACCTGACCGGCGACGACGTGCGTGAGGGCTTGGTAGCGGTCATCAGCGTGAAGCTTTCCCAACCGCAGTTCGAGGGCCAAACCAAGGGCAAACTGAATTCCGATATTGCGGGGGTCGTGCAAGCCTTCGTCAACGAGCGATTGGGCGCGTACTTGGAGCAGAATCCAACCGCGGCCCGCAAGATCATCAACAAGGCGATTGAAGCCGCCCGGGCGCGCGAGGCAGCGAGGAAAGCACGCGATCTGACGCGGCGCAAGGGAGCACTCGACGGGGGTGGTTTGCCGGGCAAGCTGGCCGACTGCTCCGAGCGCCAGCCCGATCGGTGTGAGCTGTTCCTGGTCGAAGGCGAGTCGGCCGGCGGTACGGCGAAGCAAGGGCGGGATCGCCGTTTCCAGGCGGTTCTGCCGCTCAAAGGGAAAATTCTTAATGTCGAGAAGGCGCGCTACGACAAGATGCTTGGCCACGAAGAAATTCGTGCCATGATTACGGCTCTCGGTACGGGCATCTCCAAAGAGGATTTCGATGCCGCCAAGCTGCGGTACGGCAAGATCATCCTGATGACCGACGCGGATGTGGACGGCAGCCACATACGAACCCTGCTGCTGACCTTCTTCTTCCGCCACATGCAGGACTTGATCAAACGGGGGAACGTGTTCATCGCCCAGCCTCCGCTGTTTTCCATCAAGAAGGGCAAGTCCCTGCAATACATCAAGGATGAGAAGGAATACGTCAAAGTGATGGTGAAGCGCGCCTCCGAGGGCCTGATCGTGCGCCATGGCGAGGGTGCGGCCAAACTGGAGGGCGCGGCGCTCGCCAAGTTCATCACCACTCTCGATGAGTATTTGAAGCTGTTTGAAAAGGTGGACAAACGAGTCCGCGACGAGAAGGTTACCGATCTGCTGCCCAAACTCGACCTCTCCAAGCGGAATGATTTTGAAGGCGACAAGAAGACGCCGCCCAAGAAAATCGAGAAGCTCGAGAAAGAGTTGAAGAGACTCGAAAAGGAATGCCAGTTCAAGTCAGTCGAGATGCGTTTTGACGAAGAGCACACTCTCTGGGAGGTGCGCTATGTCAACTCGCAGGGTGCCGAGCATCGTATCAATTGGGAATTGGCCTCGACGGCGGAATACCGCCAACTACTGTCCAAGTTCAAGCAGATCGAGTCCTACCTCGAACCCCCCTTCGTGGTCGAAACCGTTAGCAAGGGTGCGGCGGCCGAGGGTAATGGCAACGGCGAGAAGGAAGAGTTAAGTGACGCCGAACGCGAGGACTTGGAGAAGGCGCAGAAAAAGACCGCCAAAGAGGTGCCCGTCAAAACCGCCAAGAAGAGGTCTGAACCTGAAATCGCGGAAAAGGCCACCGCTCGTGATCTGCGCGATTACGTGCTCGCAGAAGGGCGCAAAGGTTATGACGTGCAGCGCTACAAGGGTCTGGGAGAGATGACTGCCCCGCAGCTCTGGGAAACTACCATGGATCCGGAACGACGGACCCTGCTGTCGGTCAAACTGGAAGACATCGCCGAGTGTGAGACGATCTTTACCACCCTCATGGGCGAAGACGTCGAAGCCCGCCGCAAGTTCATCGAAGACAACGCGCTCGATGTGAAGAATCTGGACATCTAAGTTGGCTGGTTAGCCGTCGCTACGAGACCTTGGCTCCCATGGTCCCAAAGAGCCATCCGCGCAATCTCCCCCAGCTTGACTGTTTCCTCGGCAGACCTGTAGCTTGCCTATTCGGTTTCCTCCGGATGGAGCAAGCATGCTAGGCCGAGCCCCTGGATTGAGGGTCATCGCAGTCGTTGCCCTATTGGTTGCGGCGCTGATTGGGCAAAGTCAGCGTGAGACGCCGGCTTACGATGTCAGGGAGCATTACACAAAATACGAATACGGAATCCCCATGCGCGACGGCGTGCGTCTGTTCACCGCCGTCTACATTCCCAAAGACAGCTCTCAACGATACCCGTTTCTGATCAACCGGACTCCCTACGGCGTGACCCCCTACGGAGTGGAGCATTACCCCAAGCACCTAGGCCCGTCTACCGAATTTGACAGAGCGGGATACATTTTCGTGTTTCAGGACGTCCGCGGTCGCTACCTCTCGGAGGGGAAGTTTGTTGAAATGCGTCCTCATATTGAGGACAAGAAATCCAGAAAAGACGTGGATGAAAGCAGCGACCTGTACGACACCATCGAATGGTTGCTGAAGAATGTTCCCAACAACAATGGGAACGCGGGAATTTGGGGCATCTCTTACGCCGGCTTTTTCACCTCCGCCAGCATCATTGACTCGCATCCCGCGCTCAAGGCGGCATCGCCACAGGCGCCGATGACGGATCTTTTCATGGGCGATGATGCCTATCACGGTGGGGCCTTCATGCTGGCGGCGAACTTCGATTTTTATACTTCCTTCCGCCTACAGGCCAATCCTGAGTTTCCTCCGAAGACTTCGGTCCCGTTCGACTACGGCACGCACAACGGCTACGAATTCTTTCTGAACAACGGAACCCTCGAGAATTTGACCAGGAAGCTGCCTGGCCACATCCTCTGGCTCGACCAGGTGCGCCACGACACTTACGATGACTTCTGGAAGGCGCGCAATCTGGCTCCCCACATGAAGAACATCCACTGCGCGGTCTTAACCGTGGGTGGCTGGTTCGATGCCGAGGATCTCGAAGGTCCCTTCGCGACCTATCGGGCGATCGCCGAGAATAATCCGGATATTTCCATCGTGCTGGTGATCGGCCCATGGGCGCATGGCGGTTGGGCTCGGGGGAGTGGCACGCATCTCGGACACGTTGCTTTTCGCTCGAACGCCGCTGAATATTATCGCAGAGCCATTCTTTTCCCCTTCTTCGAGCGGTATTTGAAAGGCGGCCCGAGGGCGAAGCTTTCCGAAGCTGATGTCTTCGAAACCGGCACCAATGTCTGGAAGTGGTATCCCGCCTGGCCTCCCGCAAATGCCCGGTCCAGAACCCTGTACTTTCGCATCCATGGCGGACTTTCTTTCGATGCCCCGGGCCGAGACGCTCCCGCCTTTGACGAATACGTGAGCGATCCCGCCCGGCCCGTGCCCTTTGTAGGCTATCCTGCCCAGGACGTTCCCCCCGAGTACATGGTGTCCGACCAGCGATTTGCCGCATCCCGAGCCGACGTCCTCGCCTATCAAACGCCGGTTTTGCAGCAAGACCTTACCATCGCCGGTCCGGTTTCGCCGCACCTTTTCGTTTCCACCTCCGGCACCGATTCCGATTGGGATGTGAAGTTGATCGATGTCTACCCTCCTGATTCTCGTGAGAGCAGGCGCGAAGGGGTTAAGCCGGAAGACCGAGATACGGCGCGAACGGACGATTCTCGGCTCCCCTTCGGCATCAACGGATTTGAGCAACTGGTGCGCGGCGAACCCTTCCGCGGGAAGTTTCGTCGCAGCTTTGAAAAACCGGAACCGTTTACACCCGGCAAGGTCGAAGAAATCAACTTCACCATGCCGGACATCAATCACACTTTTCGGCGCGGACATCGCATCATGGTTCAAGTGCAGAGTTCGTGGTTTCCTCTGACCGACCGCAATCCGCAGACGTTTATCAATATCCCCGATGCCAAGCCCTCTGACTTCGCTGTAGCAACCGAGCGCGTGTATCGTTCGCAGGACCAAGCTTCGGGAGTTGTGGTGGAAGTGTTGCCCGGGCCTTCGAGCTCACCCTAGCTGGTAGGACGTTGGTCTCGGATTCCGACTGCCAAACGGGCTACTCCAATTCCCGCGGCGAACGGCTGGCATTTTTTGAGGAGGCCCCCGGTCCTCCGTGGCTCCGCTTTTCACCGGGATAGATTCGGTCAAACATCACCCAGCTGGCTGCGATCACGACAAACGCCAGCACGCTTCCCTCCGGGCCCACCGTTCCCCCCGTCAGCCAACCAGCGCCGTGGAAGGAAGAATTCAGCAAGTGCCCGGCGATCGTGCCCCCACTGTCGGGAACCGAGTAGAAATAGCTTTCGCCCCAATCCCAGGAGGCATGCATTCCTAAGGCAAACCACAGGCTTCCGGTGCGGCGCAGCGTAAAGCAAAAGAACAAGCCGATCCCGGCGGCGCACAGAGCCCCCACCCCGGACTCGCCTTCGTTGAGCCATAGGTGAAGCCCACCGAAAACCAGCGACAGAACGCAGGCGGCCGGCCAGAACCCGATCCCTTGGGCCAGGGTGAACTGGGAATAGCCGCGGAAGGCGAACTCTTCGAAGACAGCCACCAGAAGAAAGAAAACGCCCCAAAACAGCGCGAACCGCAAGATGCGCGGACCATGGAGACTCAGGCCGCCAAAGGAAAAAACACCCATCAGCCATAGCAACAGCATCAGCGCCGAAAGAGCCAGAATTCCCCAAAGAACTCCGAGGCCGAACCACGCACCCACCTTACGCAGGGGAAACCCGTAGCTGGCGAACGGGCATTGCTCAATCGTGGCCATGACGTACGCCGGCAGCAAACCCGAGAGAACCAGCACGGCCTGCAGGAACATGCTGCGCCACAGCCAGCCCGCGCCTTGGGCCGAAATCAAAGGCTCCAAGCTCGAGAGAATCAAGTACAGGAAAATTCCCATTCCCAGATAGAGAAAAATGCGCCATCCGGGTCGTAGTCCGTCCTGCCCGAGAAAGATTGGGTGTGTCGGTTGCCGTGAGGTCGAGGACGAGGCCGGAAGCAGAGACGGCGATTCGCGATCATCCTGGACCAATTTGGCTTCACGATCCGGTCTGGCCTCATGCATGTGAAATTTCCCAACCGCCCTCAAAAATGGTAAAACACTCGGCGCCAGTACCATGGGTAAATTTTTTATCCGCGAGCGTTTCGGACGGCCGCAGGTCTTAGCGGGCTCGCTGCTGTTGATTTTTGTGGGGCAGTGTCTGTGGCTGCTCGCCCGCGGCACTTCGCCGTTGGACGTCGACTCCGCGCAACTTTTCCGAGTGCAAGAAGGGGTCCGCCAGTGGCAGGGCAATGGAATCGCGGGAACCCCTTCGCCGGAAAGGCTGGAAGCGGCCAGTGGCCCCCCGGCTGAGATTGAAGAGAACCAAGGCTACGATCCTCACCACTCTCCCCTGTGGTATCTGGTGGCGTCGGCCGCATTCGCCCGCTCGCCGGACATGGCGACGATCCGATCGGTTCGCTATTGGGGTTGGCTAGCACGGCTGCCCTATACCGTCTGCGGCGTGCTGCTTGGCGCCTCCCTTTGGTATGTCGCTCGCAGATTGTATGGAAACGCCGGCGGATTTATCGCCCTGTCTCTTTATTGCTTCTCCCCGGCGATGATCGAAAACAGCACGCTCTGGCTGGTTCAGCCGGATATGCCGGCAACCTGGGGTACATTCGGTGCCTTCTTCACCTCGATCGCGGTGGCCCACACTTTGTATGCTCCTCGCGAGGTCGTGCTATGGAACTGGCGTCGCATTTTGCTTTTGGGGCTCTCCTTGGCGCTGGCCGTGGGATGCCAGTTTTCACTTCTGTTGCTGCTGCCGGTCTCGCTCGCTCTCATGTGGTACGTGGCACCGAACAGGCGGCTGGCTGCGCTGGCGATCTGGGCAACGGCCTGCGCGGTGGCGTTCGCCCTGCTATTTGCCGCCTATCGATTTGACGCACAGGCGGGCTGGAAGGGAGTTCAGCACCTTCGCTGGATCGACCTCAGCGCACGCGCGTTCGCCATGGGTGCTGCCTACCAAAGCGTGGGGTCCGAGTTGCTCAAGGGCGGGCCATCGCTGGTGCTCGCTCTTCCGTTCGCCATCGCAACGTATTCGCTTTGGCCGCGAGCCCGTTATTTTGGCAACAGCGTGCCTCTGCTTTTGGCTCTATTTTTCCTGATCCTGAGCCTAAGCACGGCGCACGCGGGGACCGGATTCGAGCTTATAGCGCTGCCGTTCCTCTTCATTTTCGTTGCCGGCATCACCACCGACCTGCTTGAGACCAATTATCGCAAACTGATCCTGGCATCCGTTTGGGGGTGGCTGACGGGCAACGCCCTTTGGAACCTCGTTCAGTTGGCCAAAGTGGGACGCGGCTGATCGCTGGTTTCCCGCCCATCCGTTTTTGACTGCCGCCATACCCACCTGGCCGAGATACGCGAATTGTCTCCCACGCGATGAGCCAACCTGGGTTGGGGCTTGCCGGTTCTAAGGAAAGGGGGGCCAAATGTCCAAGAATCTGGAGTATGATTACCTGGTGGGACGCCCAAATTGGATCTTGCTCGCGCTTGTGGCTTGGCTCGCTCTGTCTGTGAGCGCGACGGCTCAGATCAATGCCGCTCCTCCCTCGGTTACGTCGATCGGGTTCGGCGGCCGTGCGATCAGCCCTTTATTCCCCAGCGTCACCTCCCTCGGACCGCGGGGGTTCACTCCAGGGTTTAATCCGGCGTTTCCCAACAGCCGACCACTCTTTGGCTTGCATCCGGCGCCAGCGCCCTTCGACGGTCACCACCACCACCATCCGGACAACGGTTTCGTCCCCTTCGGTGGTGTCTATGCCGTGCCCTATTACGCCTACTACGACCCGGGCTACATACCCTATTCCGACGCTCAGAATGATCCGGCGGCGGATGCCTACGACGGCGGTCCCACGGTCTTCGACCGACGTGGCCCGGGCACGCCGGCTCGGCTTCCAAAGGCGGACTCCGAGGACGTGGCAGTTCGATCCACTCCTCCGCCGCCGGCGAGCGAAACCGATCCGCCCGCGAGTCAGCCGGCTACCGTATTGGTTTTCAAAGATGGTCGACGCCTGGAGATCGAAAACTACGCCATCGTTGGCAATACGCTGTTCGACCTCAGCGACGGTGCGCGCCGCAAGATCCCGCTGGCCGATTTGGACCTTGGCGCTACCACCAAGCAGAACGACGAGCGTGGGATTGACTTCCAGGTGCCCTCAGGCACTTAATAGGGCTGGGCATGCGTAAGTGGCTGATCATCCCGCCTCTCCTGGTGGCTTTGGCAGTGGCCGCAAGCCCGCAGGCGCGAGGCGGCTTCAGCGGCGGCGGACTAGGCCATCCCGGATTCGGCCCTCCCGGATTCACCCACCCGGGATTCGGAAATCCCGGATTCGGATTTCCGGGCCGTTTTCCGGCAAGCCTGGTCTTCTTCGGCACCGACTACTCGGCGTACGCGGAGTACCCTTATGGCTGGGCGGGCCAGCCGTTACCGCCACTTGTCGTCGTACAATCGAGCCCTAGCCCTGCTCCTTCCGAGCCTCCGTCCGAGCCCCTGATGATCGTATGGCAGGGGGACCGTTACGTGCGCTACGGTGGCCGGGCTCCCGCCGGCAGCGTTCGCGCCGGCCAGGATTACTCCGAATCCATTTCGTCCACAGCTCAGAGTCCATCGGCGGTTCACTCTGCCCCAGCGCAACTCGGCCAAGCTCAGCTTCCTCCTGCCATACTGGTATTTCGCGATGGACATCGAGAACAGGTCCAGGACTACGTCATCGCCAGCGGCAAGTTGTATGTTCGCGGGGATTACTGGCGGGATGGCTATTGGACTAGGACCGTCGAGCTTGCCGCACTCGATCTACCTCGAACCCTCAGCACAAACCAGGAGAATGGAGTCAACTTCGTCTTACCCGCGGCACCCAACATGGTCGTCACTCGACCCTAGGTCTCTCAACCGCCGATCTCGCCGCTCCGGTCCGCGTCGCATTCCCGGTTCAAGGACGATTTCTCGCCTGGTTGTCGCTTTTGGCACCCGAGTTCATTGCTGGGGAGCGGGTTTCAGGCCCAAGCGTGCTATAATGAGACTAGTGTAGATGTTATGTAAGCCCAATATAAACAATTACTTACATAGAACTATCCAAAAAGTCTAAGAACCCAATCGAGAGCAGAAGCAATGGCTGACGAGCAGAATCCGCAACTTCCTCTGACTCCCCCTGGCGGGGGAGCCGGCGCGGCCAACATTCAACCGGTCAACATTGAAGAGGAGATGCGGCGGTCGTATCTCGACTATTCGATGTCGGTGATCATCGGCCGCGCGCTGCCCGACGTGCGCGACGGCTTGAAGCCGGTGCATCGGCGTCTTCTATACCACATGTACGACATGGGCTTGCTGCACAATCGCAAGTTCGTGAAGTGCGCCAAAGTTGTGGGCGAGACCATGGGCAAGTACCATCCCCATGGCGACACGGCTCTCTACGATGCGCTGGTGCGCATGGCGCAAACCTTCTCCTTGCGCTATCCGCTGGTAGATGGCCAGGGAAACTTCGGTTCCGTCGACGACGATCCACCGGCTGCCATGCGATACACGGAATGTCGCTTGACTCGTCTGGCCGAGGATCTCAACGCCGACATCGATAAGGACACGGTCGATTTCGTTCCGACCTACGACGACTCCAATGTGGAGCCGCTGGTTCTGCCCACGCGATTTCCGAATCTCCTGGTCAATGGTTCAAATGGAATTGCGGTGGGCATGGCGACCAATATTCCGCCGCACAACCTGACGGAAATCGTGGACGCGACCATTATGCTGGTGGTGAATCCTCAGGCTTCGCTCCCGGAGATTCTGAAGGTTGTCAAAGGGCCGGACTTTCCCACGGCAGGAATCATTCACGGAAAGGGCGGAATTCTCGAGGCTTACAAGACCGGGCGCGGTCGTTTCATGATGCGCGCGAAAGCCGCCATTGAAAGCTTCAGCAAAGACCGTCAAGCCATCATTGTTACCGAAATTCCCTACCAGGTGAGCAAGAAGCGGCTGCTCGAGCGCATGGCGGAGTTGGTCAATAACAAGACCATCGACGACGTCTCTGACCTTCGCGACGAAAGCGATCGCGACGGGATGCGCATTGTTATCGAACTCAAGCGTGGGGCCGAGCCTCAGATCGTACTGAACCAGCTTTTCAAGCACACCCAAATGCAGGAAAGTTTCAGCATGATCCTGCTGGCCGTCATCCAGGGCCAGCCCCGGGAGATGGGGCTGATCCAGGCGATTCAGTACTTTATCGACCATCGCGTGGACGTGGTCCGCCGCCGCACCGCCTTCTTGCTGGCCAAGGCGAAGGAACGCGAACACATTCTCGAAGGCTACAAGACGGCCCTCGACCACTTGGACAACGTGATTACGATTATCCGCGGCAGTGCCAATCGGGCGGACGCGCGCGACCACCTGGTTCTCTACTTCGCCGGGAAGAAGATCGATATCAATACCACCGGCCGCGCGCCCAAGCTCGATCCGGAAAAGCCCTTTACCGCGGCTCAGGCCGACGCCATCCTCGAGTTGCAACTGCATCGTCTGACCAAGCTCTCGATCGACGAAATTACCAAGGAGCTGGCCCTGACCCGGGAAAACATCGCCGAGCTCGAGTCGATCCTTGGCTCCGAGAAGAAACTTCGCGGGGTGATCATCAAAGAGCTCGAAGAAATCAGGAAGCTGTACGGAGACGAGCGCCGCACCCGCATTGAAGACGAGGCTGCGGAAATCCAGCTCGAAGACCTCATCGCCGATGAGCAGGTGGCGGTCACTGTGAGCCATGGTGGCTATCTGAAGCGTACCCCAATCTCGACCTATCGCATGCAGCGTCGTGGGGGTACGGGTCGAACCGGGATGAAGACCCGCGACGAGGATTTCGTCGAGCATCTGTTCATCGCTTCGACCCACGCTTACATTCTGGTCTTCAGCAACACCGGCCGCGTGTACTGGCTCAAGGTGTACGAGATTCCCGACGTGGGGGCGGCGGGCAAAGGCAAGCACATCGGTAATCTGGTCGGCCTGCAGCCCGGGGAAACCGTGCGCACAATGCTCGCCGTGCGCGACCTCGAAGAAGAAGGTAAATTCATCTTTTTTGCCACCCGGAATGGCACGGTAAAAAAGACCGAGCTCAAAGATTTTTCCCATGTCATGGCGCGAGGCATCATTGCCATCGGCATCGAAAAGGGGGATGAGCTGGTGGGAGTCACGCTGACCGACGGCAACCAGATCGTGTTCCTGGCGTCGCACGACGGTCAGGCGATTCGCTTCGGCGAAGATGATGTCCGTCCGATGGGACGCCCGGCCTTCGGAGTTCGCGGTATGAAGCTCGACCGCGATGACTATATCGTCGGCATGGCTACGACGCCCAAGGATCCCGAGCGAGCGCAGGCCAACGCGGAACAGGCCAAGGCCAAGGCGGGTGTTCCCGCGGCGACCGCCACGGATGAGACGATGCCCATCAAAGGTTCCCTCATACTCTCCGTCACCGAAAACGGTTACGGCAAGCGCACTCCTGCCGATGAATACCGTCTCCAGGGGCGCGGCGGTTCCGGAGTGATCAACGTCAAGACCACGGAACGCAACGGTAAAGTGGTGGGCATTGCTCAGGTCGCGGAAGACTCCGAGGTCATGTTGATCAGCCAATACGGCAAGATCATCCGCATGGATTCGGGCACCATCCGCGAATCCGGCCGCGCCGCCCAAGGTGTCAGGCTGCTGCAGCTCGAACCGGGAGATCGCGTCGCCGCAGCCGTGGTGATCCCACCCGAAGAGGAGGAGGAGACGCTGATTCACTGAGTCCCGCTCAACGCTGGAACAGCTTCGCTCGGCGGGATTCGCGACTGTGATGATTCAGGATCAGCCAAAGCCGCTGTAGTGTATTCGGGGAATTCGATCAAGCCGCGTTGTCCTGCCTCAGGACCACCGATTCCTGTCTACGAAAGCTGAACCTCGGCGCCCGTCACGGTTACCAAGGAGCAGTAATCCAGGAAACCGAACAAGGAACCACTCTCAAGCCGGTTTTGTGGCCTGCCGCTCAGAAGAGGCCTCCTGGAGGTAGGAAACCTCCAGGAGGCAAAAGACCAAGCGGATCAAGACACCAGGGCGTCACTCTGATCTCCAGCTGACCTGGAAGCTCGTGCCGTCCGAGGTGAGAGCCGACGGGACGGCCTCGTCTGCGCCACTGCTGCTGACCATGATGATCTCCTGCACGTCGCTGCCAAAAGCGCTGATGGCGCCTGATGTCGAGGTTTCGGTCGCAAAATTAGTGTCTGTGATGCCCGTGTCGTCCTCGCCAAACGAGCTAGTGCCGAAATCGGAGAGAGGCAATATGCCGCCGGAACTCGTACAACAAGGTGCCTCGGCAATCCACTCGGCGGACGACCGTGCCGCGCCACGGACCCTGGCGCTCTTGCTAAAGGAGGCTCCCGTGGTCTCGTTGGTGATCGTGGTCGTGAATTCCGTACCGTTGTAACTGACTTCCGCTGATATCTTGTTGCCGGGAGATATCGGTACGCTGGTGATCTCCACCGAGCCTGCCGGATAAAATTCGTACCAGGCATAATAGATGGCCCGAGTGCCCTCACAAATTGCGATCGTCCCAGTCTGTTCCACGGTAGCGGAGGAGTATCCGTCGATGCCCACCCAAAACGCGGCGTACGTATTGGGAGTGGTTCTGCAGTTGACGCTCGAGACGGTCCATGAGCCCAGGGCCTTCGTGAAACGGGTCCCGGTCGCGGCGTATCCGCTCCAGTTTTCGCTCTCTACCGTAGCGTCGACGCGCACCCGGTGAAACTTCATCGGTCTGTGCTCGAGCAGGGGCACTGCCGCGCTGGTTAGCGGGGTGGCAGATTCCTCCGCTACCTGCGCCATGGCCGGCAAGATGCAAAGGGAGAGCACTGCAAGAATTCCTAAGCGATTCGCTAACATTGATTCCTCCAGCTTGGTGTTGCCGGGATCCCAACTTCGGTCCAGGCATCGCGCCAGTTTATAGACAAATCGTGAGTCGTCAAGCGATTTGTGTTAACCCAACGACTTAAGAGCATGTGCAAAAGTGGGGACGCAATGCGGACGGCTACGGGTAAGGAAAGACGCAAACAGACAGCCGAACGGGCTACTTACTTCTGACTAAGAAGGTAAAGATCAGCTTGCCCTCCAGGACGGGCGTACACGATGGTGGACAGATCGCGAGAAAAGTCATAGCCGTTCCCCGCGTAGCTCAGACTAAAAGCGAATGGAACTCTAAGCGCGATTTGATCGGGACCAGCTAATTTGCCGTCGTGCCAAGGCTGGCGATGAATGGTAACCTCTCCGCGGGATGCCACGGCATACAGGAAGGACTTGTGGTCGACCGCGAACACAGCATTAAAGGTTGTGACTCCCGGCAGAAGTTGCGTGCACTTCTTCTCGGCGAGCGAGAACTCGGAGATCCCAACCTTCTGACCACGGAAATCTGTGCTGAGCAGATATTTTCCGTCGGGAGAAATGTCCGATGCCATTCCGCAGCCTTCCGCAAGCACCTCGGTCGGCCCGCCCTGCAAGTTGGCCTTCCAGGTGAGAAAAGCCAACGGACCGCTCTTCGGAAATCCGGCTAAGTACACCGAGTTCCCGTCTATTCCCCAGAGCACCATGACGATGAATCTCGCAGGTACTGGAATCTGCCGGAGGTCGCTGCCGTCGGCGGCAACCACGTAAGCGCGGCCTTGGTCTTCTGCACTGTTGTTGTCGGAGAATCCGAGCTTGGAGCTGTCCTTGAACCAACCCCCGGTTGAAAGATCCGGGGCTGAAGCCAACTTCGTCTTGTTGTTGCCGTCAATACCCGAAACCCAAAGTTCGGATCTCCCCTTTTCCGGGAGGGTTATGTACATGACGCGCTTACCGTCCGGTGAGATGGTCGGCTGGGTAGCGTTCTCCGAGACTATGTCTGCCGACTCCTTGGATCGCACGTGATACGCGACCAGCGTGCCGGAAGACTTGCCATTCACATAGTAAATACCCTTGCCCGTAGGGTCGAGCATGGGTGAATCATCGGGTCCAGGGCCAAATGTGATCTGAGCTAAACTTCGCTCGGCCAGCGAGTACTTCCAAATGTTGGTCAGTCCGTTGACGGTACGACTGAGCAGAACCGACTCCCCCGGTTCGCTCCAGCCACTGATAAAACCTGGCGCCTCCCCTAAATCCTCGGCGCCGCGCGGGGACAGAGTGACTTTGTAGAGCCACACTTTGCCGGGTCCCACCTTTCGGGCAGCTACCAGCAAAGCCTTCCCATCGGGGTAAGAGAGCATCCCAAGAACCTGATTTTCCGAAGGGTTGAAGGTGTAGACCGTTTCTTCCCCCAGCCCTGACTTGTTGGCACGAAAGATGGCCTGATTATCGCCTTTGAGATAGAAAATCGAGTTGCCGTCGGGCGAGGGCGCCAAGCCAAAGCCGGATACAACCCTGCGCGGAGATCCGCCCAACGTGGGAACGGCCCAGGTCTCGAATTGACCCAAAGTGCGGCGATAGTAGATTTCGGCCCCATCGGGCGAAAAACTGTCTACCTCTTTATCACCTTCATCGCTGGTGAGTTGTAGAGGGTTGCCGCCAGAGGAGAGCATGACGAAGACTTGGAACACGCCACCGGCTGGGGAAGTAAAGGCCACCGTGTGTCCGTCGGGCGACAGTACGGCGCGGTTCATGGGTTTGTTCCAATGGCTGATTTGCACGATCTTGGCTGGGCCGGCGGGGGACGGTGGGCGATGCCAGTGTTCGTACGCCGCAAATGCACCCGCAAGTAGGGCCAAGACGGCCAACAGTGTGACTCCGAGAAGTCTTTTTCCCGCCATTGGCGTCGCGCTGGTAGGAGTCGTTGCCGCAGGAACCGCTGGCTGTGCGCCGCTTGGCTCGGCAACAGCGATCCTGCCGGAACTCGAGTCCCTGCGCATGCGCTTGAGGTCGGCGCGCATTTCGGCGGCCGACTGGTAGCGCAAGTCGCGATCTTTTTCCAGTGCCTTATTGATGATTCGCTCCAGTTCGTGCGGGAGGTCAGGGTTTAGGCGCACCGGAGATACCGGAGCACGGTTCAGAATGGCTTCGTAGATCAAACCCGAACTCTCGCCACGGAAGGGCGGCGCGCCCGTGGCCATCTCATACAGTACTGCCCCAAAGGAGAACAAGTCCGTGCGAGGGTCCAGTTCCTTGGCCTGGATTTGCTCGGGAGACATGTAGGCGATCGTTCCGACCGCAGTACCGGGACTGGTTAAGTGGCTGGCACTCGAGCCGAGGGTGGCCTGGGACAGTCCAACATCTTCCGGCTTGCCGGAGGCAGCGACCTTGGCTAACCCGAAGTCGAGGACTTTGGCATGTCCGCGCCGGGTTACAAAGAGATTTGCAGGCTTAATATCACGATGGACAATGCCGGCGGCGTGGGCGGCATCGAGCGCGTCCGCAATCTCGATAGCCAGCGATTGCAGGGTTTCGCCATCCAAAGGCCGTCCGCCGATCCGGTGCTTCAGGGTCACGCCGTCGAGAAATTCCATGGCAATGAAGGACTGTCCGTCCTGCTCGCCAATGTCATAGATGGTGCAGATGTTGGGGTGATTCAGTGCCGAGGCAGCTTTGGCTTCCCGGCGGAAACGGCTTAAGGCTTGCGGGTCCTTCGCGACATCATCCGGCAAAAACTTGAGAGCGACGAATCGGTCCAGCCGAGAGTCCTCGGCCTTATACACTACTCCCATGCCTCCGCCACCAAGTTTTTCCAGAATGCGGTAGTGCGAGATAGTTTGACCGATCATCTTTGGCGGAACACGGCGCGACGTCATCGTATGCGGCGATGCCAGGGCAAGTCAATCACGGCCAACGGGTTGACCGGAGGAAAGCGTGATATCGACGCGCACCGGTCAGGACTTACCCCGGCAAGGCCTGGGACCCCACGCCCGCTTACCCTCGCGTGTCACTGAGTTGACTTGGATATCTGACCTGTCTTATAAGAAACACTGGTTGGTGAACAGGGAAGCCGGTGAAAATCCGGCACGGCCCCGCCACTGTAAGCACGGAGAGTTCGAGCGAACGATGCCACTGG
>DASPTQ010000320.1:0-140135 GCA_035623335.1 Terriglobales bacterium | reverse complement strand
ATCGATTCATGAGAACTCCACGAGTAAGCCGGCCGAGATGAACCGCAACCGCCGCACATTTATTTCTTGAATCGATTCAAACTAAGTGCGGCTACCCTACACAAACCTTCCGAAACTTGTCAAGCTAAAACGTGGCCCGGTCATCAGCCATCGCCAACGCGCGCGCAGAGAGCAGGCTGGCGGTTCCTACATCTTCTCGACCGGTCGGCTGCGCCGGCGCTCATTGCGCTCCCGGACCTGCAGCTTTCGCTCGCCAGGCTCCGGCAGGCCGGCAGGAGGCGGAGGTCCGACGGAGTTGCGTCTCTTCAACTCGGTCTCGAGAAGGATTTTCTTGGGCACAGACCTCATCCCATCGACCCGCTGTAACAAAAGCCGGGCGGCGGTCGCACCCAATTGATATCCGGGCTGGTAAACCGAGGTCAAGGAGGGATCTGTGAATTGGGTGAACTCAAGACTGTCAAACCCGGCGATGGAAACATCAGCCGGACATCGCAGACCGAGTTCACGAGCAGCCTGCAGCACACCAAAAGCGATGAGATCGTTGCCCGCAAAAATAGCCGTCGGTCGGGGCAGCATTTTAAGCAGTCGAAGAGCGGCTTGATAGCCACTCGGGGTGTCGAATTGCGCTTCCTGGACAAATTCCGGCGCCACCGGCAGGGAGGCTTCGTTCAAGGCTCGGGTAAATCCCTTCAACCGGTCGGACGCGTTGGTCAGCTTCAGCGGCCCAGTGATCACGGCAAGACGTTGGTGCCCCATCTGAATCAAATGGCGGGTTGCCTGGTAGGCGCCGTCCGCGTTAGCCACCAGGACGGCGTCACCATTCCAGCCCTCCGGCACGCGGTCGATACAGACGACAGGGATCGAAGCTGACGTGTACGCCTGCAGATGACTTGCAATGTCCACGCCTGCTGCCGGAATGATCAACAGACCTGCGATATGGTAGGACCGCAACTCCTGAACATAGGAGGCTTCCTTCGAAGGATCGTTGTCCGCGTTGCACAGAATTACGCGAAACGACCGCTTGTAGGCCATGTCCTCGACACCTCGAACCACACTCGGAAAAAAGGGATTGGTGATATCGGGAATCACCATGCCGAGGATATTGGTGCGGTTTCGCCGCAGACCTCGGGCCAGAGCGCTGGGCTGATATCCCAGGCTGCGAATGGCCTCGAGCACTCGCTCCCGCAATTTGGCTCGTACGGCGGCCGTCCCGTTGATGACATGGGACACCGTGCCGATCGAGACGTCAGCCCGCTCGGCAATTTGCCGCATTGTGACTCTTGCTGTCATGCCGTTAAGAGTCTATACCGTTTTTCCGCGTTGTCCTGGGGTCACTGCGAGTCTACTACGCAACGGAATCCCACTCCCCCTGAGCGATCCATGCTCGGTGACATGAGCAAGAGCTTGCCGTGCTCGTTTAGCTTGTAGGCTTGGGGAAAGTACCAGATGGAGCCCTGGGGCTGATAATAACTACCTCCCCGCAGGATGCCGCCCCGCGTGTGGTCATCGACAACTTCCTCGGTCCACTGCCAAACGTTGCCGACCAAGTCCATGACCCCGAAAGGACTGGCTCCTTTCGGATGGGTATCGACGGCATCTGGTCCCCGCATGCTACGGGACTTGTCGGGTGTCGGCACGGCCGTGACGTCCCATGTGTTACCCCAGGGATAGAGGCGCTGGTCAGTACCCTGGGCGGCGTACTGCCACTCCCACTCATGCGGCAGCCGCTTCCCTGCCCAATTCGCATAGGCCCGCGCATCTTCGAGCGAAACCCAGGTCACAGGTCTATTCTGCCATCCGCTCGGATAATTTCCATCCTGCCAGTCCCGCAGAAAGTTCAAATCGTCCTTGGGCCGGTAGTGGCTTGCGCCCAGAAACTTCTTGAATTCGGCGTTGGTGACGGGGTACTTGTCGATGAAAAAGGAGTTCACGTGCATGGGCTGTTCGTGAAAGCGTCGTGGTGAATCTTCCCAGGGATACTGTACATCCACTCCGAGGTCGTTGAATCCCTCAATCTCGATTCCGGCAATCTTGAAGAGAAAGTCAGCCTCCGGAATCTTGACCATGCCCGCAGGCGGACCACTCACGGCTTTGGTTGCCTGAATAGGAACGATGAGCTGCGGCAGATACTTCCATTCGTGGGAGTAACTGGATAACGGGGTTGCGGTTATCGCCTTCATCTTGGACATCAGAGCCACGATCTCCTGGTCCGGCGCCGCGCGGGTCGCAAGAATGGCCCCGTACCCCTTGGCTTCGATGGAAAAACTCAGCACGGCAGTTCCATCGGGCCGCGGCCGGGGCTTCAGTTCCACACCATGGTAAAGATCGAAATACCGAATGCCTTCGGCGATCGGAACCTGCACCTGGTCCCCCTCGAGGTCATACTCGTTGCGGTTGACAATCGTCCAAACTGCTTGCTCCTCGAGCGGCCAGCGACCGGCATAGACGCCATAGCGCAGCATCGGCGACATCGGTTCCCAGTCCTGGCTGACTAGGAACCGTGCCACTCCCCGCTCGATGGTGGCGACCCGCCTCGTGGCTTCGCCATCGCGAGGGGTAATGCCGTTCCAGATTCCCCAGATGTTCTCCCAGCTTTCCCAGCCCACGCCGTTGAAAAAGGCAAACTGCAGATCGTCGGTCTTGTCCCGGTTCCAGCGATGCGAGATGTTGACCATGTGACGCGTCTCCAACCATTTATACCTGTCGACGAGCGGTGTAAACGAAAATTGGTATTGCCCCCAAGTCATCACATTCCAAGCTAAAGCCTCGTCTGCCGGCCCACCCTCGGGTTCGAACGCGAGAGGGTGGCCAACCTTGTCGGCGGCCAGGGAAAATGCCAGCGGGACACCGTCCTGGGTGTCGCCATTGATACCGTCGGCGCCAATTTCCGCCATCAAACTGGCGATCGCTTGCGGCCACGGCATGGCCGGATCGCGCGTGCCCTGGTCCCACATCATCATGGGAAACAACACTCGTACCCCCCGGCGATGAAAGTCGGCGATCATTTGCTTCACGCCGGCGACCCCTCCCGGCATGCTACGAATAAGGTCGTGCTGATTGCGATTGTCGATCCCCATATTCGGATAGGTCGGCCAAATTAGTACGGCATCGATCCCCCCGTAGCGCTTTTCCAGATCATCGAGATAGCGGTCTACGGTGTACTTGCCGCCGACCGGATCATAGAAGTAGCGCTCCTGGACCATCATTTGCGGCTGCATAAAGCTCGACTGGGTCCACTTCAGGGCCGGAAGGTCGTAGCGAGATCCGTCATACCCAATCCGGATTCGCCGCTCATTTCTCCAGTGCGTGATGTCGGCCAGCCAGGATGCGTGTTCGTTCGCATCACAGGGTCTCGAGCCCCCCTCCCAGAGATCCTTCATCGCCAGGCAGTCCGGTACCTGAATTTGTTGTCCCTCAGGGGAAAATTTGGAGTCCTGGGCTAAACCAACCACGCTGACCGCAACTACAACCAGCGGCATGAGCGCCGATCTCACGGAGAAGCTCCTCGGTTGCGAAACAACGATTTCGCTGAAAATATAAGACGTTTCAAAACAGTTTGTCGACCACGCCTGATCAAATGGGGCTAGATTCATGGGGCTGCCGTTCCCTTGCAGACAGTCGGACGTCGCCCTCGATCTTTTCTCGCCAGGACAATTCGTCGCTCCAACCCTCAGATCGAGTAGCCTTCATGAAGAAAGAATCCTCGCAAGCAGAAATGAGCTACATTGAGTGCCTGAAGCGAGGCTGGCATGGCGCGACGACACCTGGAACGACATCGCACCGAACGGGTTGGATGGCTACGAGCCGCGGTTTTGGGTGCCGACGACGGAATTCTTTCGACGGCGAGTCTCGTCCTTGGGGTGGCAGCGGCCCATGGGGAACGTCACAATATCCTCGTTGCGGGTGTCGCCTCCCTCGTTGCGGGGGCCATGTCGATGGCAGCGGGAGAATATGTGTCGGTGCACTCGCAAGCGGACACCGAAAAGGCTGATTTAGACCTCGAGCGCAAAGAACTAAGGGCAGACGATCGCGGTGAACACAAGGAACTAGCTGCGATTTATGTTAGCCGGGGTCTCGATCCGGCACTTGCTAAACAGGTCGCCGAGCAGTTGATGGCCCATGATGCACTCGGGGCCCATGCCCGCGACGAACTGGGTATTTCGACAGTCCTTGCGGCACATCCGATCCAGGCGGCACTGTCTTCCGCCGCGAGTTTCGCTGTGGGAGCCGCGCTTCCGCTCTTGGCTGCATTCGTCACGCCACAGGCTCTTCTGATCCCCGTCGTGGCTGGGGCCTCTTTGTTCTTCCTTGCGACACTCGGGGGCTGGGCCGCCTATGCAGGCGGCGCCAGGGTGATCACGGGTGCCCTACGCGTCGGATTTTGGGGTGCGCTGGCCATGGCAGTTACCGCAGGCGCAGGGTCGCTCTTTGGTGCGACTCGCTGAAAGTGTGTACTCCGGCACCTTGCGGTGGCGACACCCGCCTCCGTGACGGGCTTACCTGCGAGCGATGCCCCCGGCCGCCTCCCCCTTTTTCGCCAATGGCTACGCGCCACTACGACACCGGACAAGGCACTGCTTTCCAGATTTCGGCATTGTATTGCGCGATCGTTCGATCACTTGAAAAATTCCCCGAGCTGGCCACATTCAAGATGGCCAGGCGCTCCGCTTCGTGAACCCTGGGCCTGCGGGGCTGCAACGTCGTTGCTCTCAGTCTCCAGGCCCTATGCGCCCGCGCCGGCACGGGTGCGTGCCAAGTTCATCAGCGTCTGTTGCGTGCCAATCGTCTCCGGACCTTCTGAATTTCCCTGGGGCTGCAATAGGCAATACGTACCGTCAGGACCCAGCGTCCAGGCCTGGCGCTGATCACGAAGACAGATGTCTAAGATTTCCCACAGCTTTGCCTTGGGACCTGGGGCAAGGATGGGAGCCATCACCTCGATCCGTTTCGAAAGATTTCGGTGCATCCAGTCGGCCGAACCAATGAAGAATTCCCCTGCCGTCGGATCCTCCTGGCCATTGGCAAAATGAAAGATCCGGCAGTGCTCGAGGAAGCGTCCGATGATCGATCGCACCCGAACGGTTTCGGTTCGACCCGGTACTCCCGGCTGCAGGCAGCAGAACCCGCGAATAATCAGATCGATCGGTACGCCCGCCTGGGAGGCCTCACACAAGCTGCGAATCACGTCGGGATCTTCCAGTTGATTCATCTTGGCGACGATTCGAGCCGGTCGGCCGGAGCGCCGATTGTCCGCCTCGCGGGCGATTAGCTCGAGCAGGCGCGGCCGCATGGTTTTGGGTGCCACCAACAGTGCAAAGCACTTGGGAGCCTGCGCCCGGCCGGTCAGGTAATGGAAAAGGTTGACCGCGTCGCGGGTGAGCAACGGATCGCAGGTCAGCAGCCCGACATCGGTGTAGAGACGAGCGGTCTTTACATGATAGTTGCCGGTGCCGATGTGGACGTAGGAGCGCAAGCCGTCACCTTCCATGCGAACGACCAGAGCTACCTTCGCATGAGTTTTGAGACCCGCTACCCCGAACGTGACATGCGCACCCACCCGCTCCAGCTCGGCCGCCCAGTGAAGGTTGCGTTCCTCGTCAAAGCGGGCCTTGATTTCCATCACACAAGCAACTTGTTTACCGGATTCCGCGGCCCGGATAAGCGACCGGACAAACGGCGTATCGTCGCCGATGCGATATGCCGTCATCTTGATGGAAACGGTTTGCGGATCATCCGCCGCGATGCGGATGAAATGTTCGATGGTTCCGTCAAAGCTGTCGTAGGGATGATGCAGCAAAACGTCGCCAGCCTGAATGGCCGCAAAAAATCCGGCGCTAGCCTCGGGCAACGAGGGATGTTGCAGCGGACTCCAGGGGCGGTCGCGAAGCTCAGGAAGGGGCAAGCTCGCGATTTCAAACAGCGTCGTGTAGTCCACGTCCTCCGCCAAGTCGTACACGTCCCCCGGCAGGAGTTGAAAGCGCTCGCGCAAAATCTGTTTGATGGCAGGGTCGGCACCCGGGCCAAATTCCAGGCGAACGATGGGTTCATAGCGACGTTGCCGAATCTGTTCCCGAACTAACTCGCGAACTTCTGCGGCGGAATCGTCCTCCAGTTCCACCTCCGCATCCCGGGTTATCCGTAATACGCTCATGCCGCTGATCGTCATCCCTTCGTAGAGCTTGTGAATGTTGCCCCGGATCACCTCTGCCAGGGGCACGAAAAGCTTTTGACTCGGCTCGAGATCAGCGCCGAGCGAAATCCAGTTTTTCAGGACTCCGGGAACCTTCACCCGGGCATATCTAACTTCAGCCTTTTCCGGATCCTCCAAACGGAACGTCAGTGACGTGGACAGATTCGACAGAAAGGGAAACGGATGTTCGGGATCGATGACCAAAGGCGTGAGGGCTGCGGAAACGCAGGAGTCGAAGTATTCCCTGGCCTCTTCCTGCTGCCGCAGGCTCAGCTCGTCCCAGCGGCGCAGCAGGATGCCGTGCTTGGCCAGGCCGGGAACCAAGGTCTTACGATAACAGTCGGCTTGCTGAGAAAGCATGGGAAGCAGTTTCTCCCGCACTTGCCGCAGCAGAGCGCGCTGCGCCTCGCCTGGGCCCTGGCGCAGCACCGACACGCGTTTCATGAAGAACTCGTCGAGGTTGGAAGTGAAAATCGCCAGAAACTTTGCTCTTTCGAGCAACGGTGTGCGCTCGTCGAGAGCCTGGGCCAGAACCCGCTGATTAAAATCCAGCCAACTCAGATCACGATCGATCCAAACGTCGGACAGTTCCTCGGAAAGGCGAGTGTTTAGCGCTCCATGATCACCAATTGAGACAAGAGCAAGTCCGCTCATAGATATCCCTCCTCAGCCTGCCACCGTGGGTGCGGTCCCCGCGGGCAACGCAGACGACTATGGCTACGGATTTGTCTGGCATGGGAAACTTCTTGAAACATCCGTTGCTCACGGTAGGAACCCGGCGGCAACCGTTCGTCTGCTCGCCACCCTCAGGGAATCGTGAAAGCATAGCGAATGCCGCAGAGAGAGGCAATCGATTCATCAAATATTAATATTGCAACCATCGTGAGGATCGGGGCCCGCAGCCGCTCAGGCTCGCAGCATGATGACTCTCGCGATGGAAAAGTAAATCACTAATCCGGTCACGTCGACCAGGGTCGCCACAAACGGGGCGGACGCGCTCGCTGGATTCAGACCGCAGCGCCGCAGAATGAATGGCAGCATCGATCCGGCGATGGTTCCGAAGGTAACGACACCAATTAGGCTACATAGAATGGTTCCTGCGAGAATCAGGGTCCGCGAAATCCTAAACAGCGCCACATCATAATAGATTCCGTTCCATCGTCGGAGCACGGATCAAAGGCCGGGAAAGGGATGCGTGAGCCGCGTAGAAAGATGCAAGCTGCTGATTGAAGTCGTTCAACATTCGAGAGAAGACCCGCTTTTCATGGATTGTCCGATGGTTGGCGCACCACTGGGCACCTCTGCCGTGACTATTACAATCGTTGCAACAACATGGACGCGGATGACGCGCGATGTGAGTGCGAAATTACTTCCGTGACGTAGTGAGGGACAAATCTCAGTAGTAATCTAAGCGATAGACCATGTTGCTGCCGAACGGTTTGTTTTCCCAGTCAGTTCTTCGCAGCCTCCCAGATTGCCGTACGAACCCAGTTCGAGGGTAGCCGGACGACCATGAAATCTCGATTCTGCTTACGCTTGGTGGTGCTCGCAATGGGAATTGCGACGTTGCCTGCGATTACGCATGCAGACGATGCGGGTGCAGACCAGGCCAAGCTTTTAGCTCTCGAAAACAGTTGGAACCTGGCTCAGTTGCAGCGTGACTCCAGGGCGTTGCAAACATTGGTGTCGGACAAGTATGTCTATACCGACTATGACGGTACAGTCATGAATAAGGCTCAGTTCCTAACCGACAACAAGGATCCCTCTTACAAGCCCACCATGGTGACCAACGAGGACATGCAAGTGATGACGTATTCGAATGTAGCCGTCGTGATCGGAAAATATCATACGAAGGGCACCTACCGAGACAAACCCTTCGATCACTGGGGGCGGTTCACCGATACCTGGGTTTACGAAAATGGCAACTGGAGATGTATTGCCACCCACACCAGCCTGATCCCCGCCGAATAATCTTTGCGCAATAGCCCCAAGTTCTCATGGCTAGCCCCCTCCATCGACGGCAGTTCCCGGCAAACTCCCCTTTTGCACAAAGTAAAGAGAAGCAGGGATTCTGCTAGAAACAGCTGGCTTTTCCACTTCATACCTTGCCCTTCGAAACTAAGGCTGTCCTACCGAATGTACTGTATCGAACAAGGGAAACAGTCTGTGGCATGGCGTGCGGGATGTCTCGTTCCTCTCAGCAGAAAAGGATTAGCGACCTATGCGCGAAAGTCATAGCAACGAAGGATCCCGCAGAGTTCGCCCAGGCCGTTTCTGATCTGAGGCTTGCATTGCGCGCGCAGCTAGCTTACCTCAAGGAGCTGGTTTGCGATGCCAAACAAACAATCGCTCAGCCGCCGCCTCCTCTTCGGCTTGAGCGTCGCAAAATGGAGCGTTGCAAAATGGAGCGACGCCACCGAGGCAGAAGCGGCCAGTAGGCAATTCCCATGTTTGATTCCTTCTCTCGTTCCTAGGAGGTGACAAGTCCCAATCCTCTCAGGGGGTTCTGTAGCGAGAGTTCCTCCGGGAAAAAAAGGCTCCCCGGAAGGGAGCCTTGCACTGACATGGTCTTCGATTCGGCGGTGCGTGCGAATGGTGTCAACCTACCGTGTGATCACGCTAGCCAGGCTATTTGTTGCCCGAGGTTCCAGTGGGGGTTGAGACCGGACCGGGAGCCAAACTGCTCTGTTTCGGGCTAGGCGTATTCGGAGCGTACTTGGCCAGAGTCTGCAGGAATTCATGGCTGCTCTTGGGAGCGGGGACGTCGCCATAAAGGACACCCTTGAACGGCTCCATCTTGCCATACAAGATTCGCGTCTCGTCCTTATCCTGGGTGATGGACGATCCATTAAGATCAACCCCGGCGAAGACCCCGCGAGCGCGCGAATAGGTCAGTACCTCGGCCTTCATTTTCCAGTCTGTGTCAGCGCCGGCGTCACGCCCAATCGGACCGGCGGCCGCGGATGCGTCGGCTCCAAGTTTAAATTTGCTCGAAAGCAATGCGTTCATGCCCTTCTCATTCATCACGAGCATGACTACGTCCACCGCCTGTCCTCCAAACTGCAGACCGAAGCTTCCTCCCGTCAATGTGATGGGGGCAGGCGCGCTCCAACCGTGATCCGTCCGGCAGGTGGCAATACCCTTACCGTGGTTGCCGCCAAACACGACGGCGATCTTAACCATCGAAGGCACGATTGCGATGCAGCGCGCGTCACTCAAGACTTTGTCCGGTATGGCCTTGTCCGGCGCACCCATGATCTCATTCAGGACGTCGGCAGAAGCCTGGATGCGCTTGACGATGTCCGATTGATCGTTTGCGTTGTTGGTATCTTTGTCGTCTGCCCAGCCCGGGAGGGCGAAGACCAAGACGGACGCTGTCACCGCCACGAGGCAACTCACCGTTGTCCGTTTCATCAATGTCATTTTTCACCTCTTGTGTGCTCACATGAACACCGAAATTTGATTGCACTTGCTTCCCAAAGACTAGGCGCCATGAGCACCGGCTGCCATCCCCGCTCAGCTGTAGATTCCCCGCTTAGATGCTCTAGAACTTGCCGTCTCTTTGTTGTAGAAGCACCCAAAAAGCAGTGCTCGTCAGGTCGTCAAAGTCGCAGCCTCCCGTGTTTACCTGATTTCGCCGTCCCGGTCGGGAGATGTAAAGTACCAGTCTTATAGCAGCAGTCCGGAACCGCGGCCTTTGAGCACAATCGATTGCCTCTATGGTCATCTGGTTACCTCAGACGTCCGA
This sequence comes from Terriglobales bacterium, assembly GCA_035623335.1. Classification (GTDB taxonomy): domain Bacteria; phylum Acidobacteriota; class Terriglobia; order Terriglobales; family Acidobacteriaceae; genus JAFAGX01. The sequence continues at coordinate 130,197 of DASPTQ010000320.1, read as the reverse complement.
CCAGGTCTGAATTCTTGGTACCAGGCTCCGATTAGTGTTCCGTCGGCAGCTTCAAGATTTGATTCTGGATGGCGTAAATCACGAGCTGCACCTTGTTGTGGATGTCAAGCTTCCGCATGAGATTGGACTTGTGGGCATCCACAGTCTTGATGCTTAGACCAAGCTGGTGAGCAATCTCCTTCACCGACTTACCTTCCGCAATCATCTTTAACACTTCAAGCTCTCTAGGTGTCAGGATTCCGGCTTGGGCTTGTCCGAGCGGGGCCTGACGGAATCGGAGACTATCTACGAGTTTGCCCAGAAATTGTGGGCTCAGGTACTTACGTCCCTGATGTACATCTCGCACGGCACCAATCAGACGGGCAGCCGAAGCGTCCTTGGCGATGTATCCGGAGGCTCCCACATCCAGACAGCGCCGCAGGTCCTCTTCCTCCTCTTGCACAGCCACAAAGATCAGACGCGTACCTTCGGAATCCTTCGTCATGAGTCGGGCTGCCTCGAGGCCTGTCGTTCCGAGCTTGCTGGTGTCTATGAGGAGGATGTCCGTTCTAACCTGGCGAACCTTTTCGAGCGCCTCCGCCGGGCTGTCAGCTTCCGCAATGATTTCGATGTCGCTTTCATTCTCGAGCGCACTCCTTAGGGCCTGCCTGGATTTTGCATCGGCGACGACTATCACGCACTTGATGGGCACCGTTTTATGATCCCTCTTCCAAGTACATCGGCGCAGATTGGATGAGGGTTACCGCTCCTTGGGTTTGTCAGTTCTGCCCCGTAAATGAGTGCAGAGGGCGCCTGCAGGCGGGCACATCCGCGGCCAGGCTGGGCATTCTTATCGGTTTGGTTCGATGATGGGCTCGCGGCCGGGGTTCCCTTCCCGATCCAGGGGTCGGCGATTTCCAGGTTAGCTCGCTGTTCGGGCCGCCGAGAGGTAGACTCTGCAGCGCTTTACGGAAATGTGGCGGTTCTCTATCTCACTTTAGCGCCGGCTCGCATTAAGAGTCAGGATGAGATGAAGTTGAATCACCAACGAAACGGTAAACCGTTCAGGCAGTCGCGGTCACCTGAAGGGGCACAGCGTCCTCACAGGGAATGACTACCTCGACCTTTGTGCCGGGATTGGTATTCACCATCCTCAGTTCCCCTCCAAACTCCTTGGCCCTTTGTCGCATTCCACCAATGCCGACGCCAATGCCGTCGGGCTGTAGTTGCACCGTCCGCTCTTCCACTCCTTTGCCGTCATCCTGCACGGTCACGGTCAGATGGCCATCTTGCCAGCACAGCGTCACACGCGCATGGCTTGCACCTGAATGCCGATACACGTTCGTGAGAGCCTCCTGGATGATCCGGAAAACGGCGGTCTCGAGTTCCGGTGTCAGCCTGGGCAAGTCGCCAGGCGAGACGATGAGTGAGGTTTCGAGGTTGCTCCGTTTAGTGAGTCCGTCGAGATACCACTGAAGTGCCGAAAGCAGGCCAACTTCGTCGAGCAAGGGCGGATGCAAGAGATGAGATACACTGCGAACCTGCTGAATAGCATTATTAATAATCTCGACTGTTTCCTTCACCTCCGGCTCGTGTCCGGGGCCCAAATGAAGAAGCGTATCGAGCCGCATCTTGGCGGCCGCCAGATTCTGGCCTAGGCCGTCGTGAAGTTCCCTGGCTACTCGGCGCCGTTCTTCATCTTGGATTTTCATCAGGCGGCTGGAAAGCTGCCGGAGAGCGAAAGTCCTGTCATCGACTATCTTCTCCAGTTCTAAAGCATTGTCACGAATGGACTGTTCTAACAGTTTGCGATCATGAATGTCAGAACAAGTACCGTACCACCGGATTGGTCTACCCTCGTGATCTCGAATGGGCACGGCCCGAGCACGGAACCAGCGATAGGTTCCATTCGATCCGCGCAAGCGGTACTCCGACTCGTAGTTATCACCAGACCGGACGCAGAAGTTCCACTCCGCGATGCTTCGCTCGCGATCTTGCGGGTGAACGTACTCCAACCAGCCGAAACCACTGGCCGAGCCCGTAGCAGCTCCTGTGTATTCATAGAATCGGCCGCTGATATAATCCCTGGCTCCATCATGCCGCCGACTGAAGATGATGTCAGGAGCGGTCTGCAGGATGGCGTTGAGTTCCTGGTTCTTCTGTATGAGCTCACGATTGAGCCGTTCGAGCGCTTCAGCCCTTCGATCGAGTTCCTCAGTCCGCCCGGTGACGCGCTCTTCTAACTCCCGATTCAGGCGCTCCAGTTGGCGCGTTTTGCGATGAAGTTCGGCAAATACGCTGACCTTAGCTCGCAGCAGTTCGGGAACAACAGGAACGGTAATATAATCCACCGCTCCACGCTGATATCCCTTGATTCGGTCGAAGTCCGTCAGGTGCACCCCGGAAATAAAGATGATGGCGGTTCTTTCGAACCGTGGATGTTGGCGAATCATATCGGCCAATTCAAAGCCATCAAGGTCCGGCATGCTGACATCCATCAATACGACAGCAACGTCGTTTCTAAGCAGTACCTCCATAGCATCCCTGGCGCTACTAGATCGAATGAGGTTTTCACCGAGCTCCTTCAGGACGACCTCATAGGTGAGCAGCTTGGCTGGTTGATCGTCCACCATCAGGATGTTTACCTTTTCTTCCTTATTTATATAGCCCATTTCCACTCCTTGCGATCCGAAGTGCGCTTCATAGCTCTTGCGGTCAGCGCAATAGTGGGTCCCCGTTCCGCGAAATTCTCGCATCCGTGCCCACAATTGGAAACATGTGGCAACAACGTTCGACCCGAATGGGGAGAACGGCATTCGCCTTTCGTGCCAACGTTATTATCAAAAAACTAGCACACATTCTCTACAGTTCTTACTGTAGAGCAGGCCACGCACCGACTGCCGGACCGGTCAGACCTCGCCCATCACATCCAATCAGGGCCGAATCCCTTGCAGGTCAGGACAAGCGGTTTCGGTGGCCAGCCAAGACAGCGCTTATCGGCAGGGCCCTATTGACCGACTCCAGTTTGCGCACACCCATCTGCTGCTACGGCTTCTCATGGAGCAATGAATCCGCAATTATGTAAGGAACAAACACCCCTTGCCCGAGGACATCAGATTGTGAGGTTCGCGAGTCTGCCGGCATAGATCGTTTGTCCGTGCCTCGACCGCGTGCTGGTATTGTCCGATATGTGTACCAGAATCGCTAACGTCGTGTTATTGGCTTTGTTCCTGTGCGGGGGGGCGGTCGAGTTTTGTGAGGGCCCAGGATTCTCGGCCATGTTGGCGAGCCGAGCGAGACGACGCAGGATGGAACCCGCCGATTGGTCAGAACCTTTTGCTGAGCCCGGACGAGGGGTTGGATATCCTCGCGGCGGCTCTCGATGTTCGCCATCGACTTACTAACGAGCGAGACTGTTCTCATTTGATACATGCACTCTATGAGCGAGCTGGCTTTCCCTACCCTTATTCGAATTCCCGAGAGCTCTACGCCGGTGTCGAGCAATTTCAAGCGGTCGCGTATCTGCAAGCTGGGGACCTAATCGTTTGGCGGGGACACGTAGGAATCATTGTGAGTCCGACAAAGCGCTCATTCTTTAGCGCGTTACGCTCTGGGCGCGGTGTGGAAAAATATGATTCCTCCTATTGGAGGCGGCCTAGATTCTTTCGCTATGTCAAGGACTCGTCTAGCGTCTCTAGCCCGGCAACCGGCAGAATAAGCGCGGCGGCGCACCCATTGGCTAACCGCCCTACCCGAAAATTGACATTGCATTAGAGCCTTTCCTGGATTCCACACAAGAACCCACCCGGGCAGACTAGCTTGACAACCGAAAGGAGACCACATGGCAGGAAAGAACACGGCAGTATTTGGAATCTATTCGCAGAGGTCAAGCCTGGAATCCGCGCTCGATGAATTGAAGATTGCAGGGTTCAGGCACGAGGACATTTCTGTGCTTTTCCCCGACAACTTGGGCTCGAAAGAGCTCGCAACCGTGAAAGCGACCAAAGCACCCGAAGGCGCTGCAGCCGGCGCCAGCTCTGGTGCCGTGATTGGAGCCGCGTTAGGTTGGCTAGCGGGCATTGGAGCGCTGGCCATTCCGGGAGTGGGACCCTTAATCGCGGCTGGACCAATCGTGGCTGCTCTGGCTGGTGTTGGAGCCGGTGGCGCGCTGGGCGGGATCGCCGGTGGCTTGGTCGGCTTAGGAGTGCCGGAATATGAAGCCAAGCGTTACGAGGGCCGAATATTGAAAGGAAGTATCCTGCTGTCGGTACACTGTGATGATTCGAAGTGGGTCACACAGGCCGAGCAGGTACTAGAGGCAACCGGAGCTCAGGACGTCTCCTCAACGAGCGAAGCGTCCGCGGACTATGGTCAAAGCGATCGCCCCACGCCGGCTACCGGAACACACGGCGACTAACGTTGCAATGAGGTTCTACCCAGAGCCCTGGTGATGGTTCATCATCACAGCCAGGGCTCTGCTCGTTCCACCAGCAGACCTTCCTGATCTTACACAACGAAAAGCCAGATTTCCTCGCGGAGACCGAACCCAAGCATCTCCCTCCGGACACTTCTGCTCGCGTCTCGCAGAGAACCTCTTCTCCAAGGTGCTGGGCGCCGGGCGTCGGGACAGGTATCCGGTAGGGCTACTTTGGCGTTTCTTCGACCTTCTGGGCACCTTTCTCTGTCGCTCTGGCGGCATCCTTCGTGCCCTTCTTCACCTTTTGTCCCGTCTTCTGAGCGGCATCTGCGGTCGCGTCACCTACCTTTTGACCCGCATCCTTGGTTTCCTTAGCAGCTTTCTTTGTTTCCTTCTCAGTTACCTTGGCTGTGTCCTTGGCGGCCTGTTCAGCGTCCTGTTGCGCGAACACCGTGGTTGGGAGCCAAACAAGCGCGATCAAGAACAGACGAAGGTATTTCGAGCTCATGGGACACTCCGAATTCGTCGAGCCTATTGAAATGGTGGGACTTATCTTACTGTCCTCCAGGTGAGGACGTGAACTGTCACTCGTGACAGTGTGTATGCCTGCACTGATCCCGCTTATTGGGGTGTTCACCATGGCTGGGATCTTTTGACGCGGAACAGCATGTTCGAGCGATTACTCGGTCTACTACCCAGCCGCTCGTTGAGAACCGTGTTCCGATCTGAAGGGAACGCCAACGTGGATAGTGGTTCCACCCATCAGCTTCGATTCAATCACAATCGTCCCATTCACCAGCCGAACTCGCTCGCGCATACTAGTGAGACCGAGGCCTCTACTTTGCTTTGCTGCTTCCACATCAAAGCCTCTGCCTGCATCACTGACGATAAGATGAATCTCACCTGGCGCTTCGTGGAGTTGCACTTCAATCCGTTTCACTCCACTGTGCTTAGCAGCATTGTGCAGACCTTCCTGTAGAACTCGAAACAGGCAAAGCCCGATCTCGGGTGGCAAAATGCTTCGCACATCATGTTTACAGTCGATCTGCATCCCCTGCCTCTCGCCGAATTCCTCGCACCAGCTTTTCATGCCCGCAGCAACGCCTAAATATTCCAGTTGCGAGGAATGCAAATCGTGCGACAAGGCTTGAACGTCGTCCGATATTTTTATCGTCTGCTGTCGCAATTCATGCATGCCGTTCAAAAGGTCCGGCGGCAAGTCAGCGCGGTTCTCTTGGATTTGTCCGAGTTCGAGCGCCAACATAGCCAAACGTTGGTTGATGTCGTCGTGCAGTTCTCTCGCAATCCGGGTGCGTTCCTGTTCCTGTGCTTCAACTAGCTTTCGGGTCATGCCCGACAGTGCCTCTTCCGCCAGCTTGTGATCAGTGACATCTGCCACCATGCCGATCACTCGTAACATTTTGCCTTCTCCGTCGAAAAAGGCACGCCCGCTGTTTTTCAGCCAAACCATGCCGGTGGGAAGCAGCATGCGGTAGGTGACGTCACCAATTGGGTTCGCGGGGGTAAGTCCGGCAATGGCGGCGGTGAATTTCGGGCGGTCGTCTGGGTGGATTTTGCTCAAGAACTGTTCCCGGGTAAACCGTTGTGGCTCCGTCACACCGAGGATTTTCACATACTGTGCGGATCGCACGAGCACGTCGGTCGCGATGTCCCATTCATAGGCGTACATCTTTCCCGCCTGTGCTGCCAGACGAAACCGCTCTTCACTCTGGCGCAGTGCCTCTTCCGCCAGCTTTCCCTCGGTGATGTCGCTCATCATCGCCATCGCCCCGTCAAACTCTCCATTGTCCTTAAACACCGGGGTTGCTGCGATTCGTACCCACAATACTGAACCGTCCCTTCGCCGAAGCCGTTCGTCTAGCTGCTCACGCACTCCCTGCTGTCGCCGGCCTAAGGCTTGCCTCTTGTGCTCAACGTCCGCGAGAAAGTAAAAATCTAATACACTGCGTCCAACCATTTCTTGCGGTTCGTACCCGAGCATCTCCGCCATCTGCCGGTTCACATAGCAAGTGTGAAGCTTCGAATCGAGGAGCCAAACTCCTTCATTTGTGGTCTCCACGATCCTGCGATACCGCATTTCGCCTTCCTGGACGGCATCCTCGGCCCGTTTTCGTTCGGTGATATCACGGGCGATCGCCGACGCGCCCACAATGCCGCCCTCGGCATCGAAGATCGGAGAAACGGTGAGCGCTATGTCAATGTGGTTGCCGTCCTTTCTCCGGCGCACCGTCTCGTAAGACTTCACTACATCACCGTTTACGACCTTCTTCATGTTGCGTTGCCATTCGTCCGGGCGATCCGTGGCCGCCAGAAAAGAAACATTCCTGCCGATTGCCTCACTGGCAGAGTAGCCAAAAAGCCACTCTGCTCCTTTGTTCCAGTCCGTAACCGTTCCACTCACGTCCGTGCCGATAATCGCGTCGTGGGACGATTCAACAATCGCAGCATGCCGGAAGCGGGCTTCCTCGGCCCGCCTGCGCTCCGTCACATCAACGCCGACCCCGATGTAACCCGCAAAGGAGTTATCTTGATTGAACCTCGGCACCCCAATGTCGAGAACCCAACGATACTCTCCATCGTGCCGCCTAAGTCGGTACTCCATCTTGAAGTTCTCTCGCTGATCAAAGGCCTGCGTATAGGTCTCGAGACACCTCTGCAAATCCTCTGGATGGACACCCTCCGCCCAGCCATTGCCAAGCTCCTGCTCGATTGAGCGCCCCGTGAAGTTCACCCAAGGCTTGTTAAAGTAGGTACAAAGCTTGTCGGTGCCTGACATCCACATCAGCACAGGGGCGGTGTCGGCAACCAACCGGAAACGTTGTTCGCTTTCCCGCACCGCCTCTTCAGCCCGGTGACGTTCGGTGATGTCCCGAATAACCGCGGTGAAGAATCTTTGACCGCCAGATTCAACCTTGGAGAAAGAAGCCTCTATGGGAAATTCTTCGCCCGTGGCTCGCAGCCCCCATAGTGTGCCCAGGCCACCCAAGGTGCGAATGTCGACCCCGTTCTCGGCAAAGCACCGGACCTGCGTGCTGTATTCGACGCGGAATCGTTGCGGGATGAAGCGTTCGACGGAAGTCTCCATCGCCTCATCTGCCGGACAGCAGAACATTTTCTCCGCAGCAGGATTGAACAGGACGATCCGCTTGGCATCATCGATGGCGATGATGGCGTCCATAGCCGATGCGATGATGTCTACTAACAGGTCTGGACTCTCGAGTACTCTCTGGTATAGCCGCTCGTGTTCGTTGACGTTGGTCACCATGCCATGCTCACCATCCATTCCGGTTCGTGGCGCTTAAGCTGTCTATGATGCTTGCCTCTCTGTGCGAAAACATAGCCTGTCGCAGGAGGAGAATTTCTAGCGGGGAGCCAAGATTCGTATCGCGAAGTGATCGGCGTCAGAACCGGAGACCCTCAGTTGCAAACAGCCCATTATAGACTCTATAGGTTCCGAGTCCAGTGGCCGAAGGTTGGTAGCAATTCAAAAGGTATGCTTCATGACCAGTTCACTTCCTCCGGCGACGGCAAGTATAAGCTGCTCAACGTAAATCCGCGAATCGGTTCAACTTTCCGTCTGTTTGCCGCGCGGAACGGGTCGGATGTGGCAAGCGCCCTTTACTTGGATGTTACGGCCCACACGGTCCCCTTTACGCAGCTGCCGGAACGTCGCAAGGGGATGGTAGAGACAACGACCTGATCTCCAGCTGGACTGACTTTCGAGAATGGAGGTTGACCCCGAGGGGATGGTGGCGCTGCAACACTCCCTGCGGGAACTGCCTCCTTCTCTGGCGTTCTAGTGCAGCCCGCGGTTGAAAGAGATACAGAGCGCATATGCATATTTGGCCGGTGCTTGGGCGGGTAATGGTACGTGCAGGCCGTCGGCCCGCTGCTCGAACCGCAATTTTACATCGCTGCCTAGCAGGGCGACGGATTGGATGTGTTCCATGGCCACTGTCTGCGCAAGACTGCGAATCACCGCTTCCCCATTTGTCGGCCAGCCGAGTCCAATCGCGTACAGAACATCACCTTTCGTGGTAAAGCGAAAATCCTCGGTTGTGTAGTTCAGTGTGTCGATGTCATGAAACGAGCCGGCTGCGACTTGGGTAGGACCCTCGCCATACACCTTCCAAGAACGAGTCCCTAGATGGCTTCTCCGTTGACGTTCAGCCAGGCACCCACATCAAGAAGGACCTGCTGCACTTCCTCAGGGATGGTACCGTCTGAGCGCGGGCCGATGTTCAACAGCAAGTTGCCGTTCTTGCTTATGATGTCAATGAGTTGGTGAACCACAAATTCTGGCGATTTGAAAGTGTCGTCCTTAATGTAACCCCAAGACTTGTTGCTTACGGATGTATCGGTCTGCCAGTATAAGGTCCGAATGTCGCCAAGTTGCCCGCGTTCCAAATCGAGCACACCGGAGTGCTCCTGCATAGCGTAGTACTTGTAATTGATCACTCCTACGTGATCGCCATACTTGAGAGAGGTATTGTAATAGAAGGCGGCAGAGCGAGTAAGATACGGCCGGATTGACGTTGCCCAATCCACCAGTCGAAGTAAACGATATCGGGATGATATTTCTCGACCAATTCCACCCCACGCGCCAGCCAATCGTCAGCCCATGTTGAGGAGACATAAGTGAAGTCATTACTAACGGGGATGCCCTGGGGAGCCCTCAACCAACTATGAGCCGGGCCGTAAAACGCAGCGCATTGCGGATCGTTAACGTCAGAGGGGATACTACGACCCACGCCCAGAAAGAAATTGTGCTCAACCCGATGCGATGACACACCAAAATGCAGACCTTCGGCCCGCACGGACTTAGCTCGGTCGCCGATAACGTCGCGGTGCGTTCCATTCCGGCTGCGGTCCAGTCGCTGAGGCCGCTGTCATAGATCGCAAAGCCATCGTGATGCTCCGCCACGGGCACGACGTATTTCGCCCCAGCTTTCTTGAACAGCTGAGCCCAGGCAGCCGGATCAAAGTGTTCGGCCTTGAACATGGGTATGAAGTTTTTGTAGCCAAATTTCTCCGGTGATCCGTAGGTGGCCAGATGGTGCTTGTATTCGTCCGACTCCTCACGATACATGTTTCGGGGATACCATTCGTCCGCGAAAGCTGGGACCGAATAAACTCCCCAATGGATAAAGATCCCGAACTTCGCTTCCTTGTACCAATTGGGCGTCTCATATTGTTGGAGCGATTCCCAGTCAGGCCGAAACGGACCCTCGTTGTCAACTCGATCGACTTCATTCAGGAGGGCGGCGCGTGCGGTGTCATACTTACGGCTGGCCTTCTGCCAAATCTGATCAAGGCTCCCCGGATCCTCCGAGGACGTGGGAGAGGTGGCACTCTGGGCATGGAGCAACGAATACACAGAGAGCGTCAACACAATCGTGCCCAGCTTCCGAATTGCGTCGAGCGACTGTGAACGATGCGAAAGCATAATGCCCTTTCTTCAACCGCATAGTTGAGTTCCCAGACACACCCCGTTTGCTCCGAGAAATGCAGAGCCGCAATGACGACCCATGCGGCAACGGCACAAAGCAAGCTGGAGCGATGCTTTCGCCGGCCTCGACGATTAGTCCCATGAGCGAGGATCAGGCTCGCCCAGAGAGGCCTAAGGCTTGTCAGCGCTCCGTTGCATCACCGGTGCATGACCCCGGCGCCCAGACACCTCTGAATCGTCTCGCGATGGTACACGTCACGGTATCACACACTCCCAGGGCGAGAACGACGGTTTCGCGGAATTGCTTTGGAATGGCTAGAACCAGGCCACGGTGCACCGCTGGAAACAATCCTCCGCCAAGCGAATCAACTAGCCATCACTGTTGTTGTGCTGGGTGAATACCGATATGGGATTTCGCATCTCCCACCGGGCGTAAACCACGCGCCCACCCAGCGCGGCTCGATCTGACCTCTTTGCAACATCCCACTGTGATGGCGCCTACAAATCTCTTAACCGGGAACATGACGTCTGGATCTGCAACTTTGCTGGAATCCGAACCAGGCAGAATTAGAGAATACGCTCGCACGGTATATCCTAAGGTGTGCACCTCGCTGTTAACCCGCCGTTATTGCCGATGCTGGCGAAGCGAGTGGGCCAATTACCTGCCGGCGAGGATTGGATTTTCGAGCCGAAGTGGGATGGGTTTCGTGCCCTGGTCTTTCGCGACGGAGATGAGATTCTGATCCAGAGTCGCGATGAAAAGCCACTCAACCGCTACTTCCCTGAGCTGCTAGAGCCGTTACGATCGGCATTGCCAGCTCGCTGCGCCCTCGATGGAGAGATTGTTATCGTTCAGAATAATGAACTCGACTTCGACGCGCTGCAGCTTCGCCTACACCCAGCGGCCTCGCGTGTGAATCTTCTATCCCGACAAATTCCGTCGTCCTTCGTATTCTTCGACCTGCTGTGCCACGGAGATCGCGACCTTCGCGGCGAGCCATTCCAAACCCGGCGCCATGAGCTGGAATCGATGATTTCATCGGCGCCGCCGCCCCTGCATCTGACGCCGGCGACCAACGACCGCAGCATTGCCGCGGATTGGTTTCGTCGCTTCGAGGGCGCCGGCCTCGACGGCGTCATAGCCAAGGCCGTCTCGGGAACCTACGAACCCAACAAACGCGCGATGCTGAAGGTGAAACACGAGCGCGACTGCGACTGCGTGGTCGCAGGATTTCGTTGGCACAAGAAAGGTGATCGCACCCTGGTCGGCTCACTGCTGCTGGGACTCTTCGACGATACCGGCGCTCTGCAACACGTTGGGGTTTGTGCGAGCTTCAGCATGGAGAAGCGACGCGAGCTCGCAGATTTCCTCGAGCCTTATCGTTCAAATGCGCTCGCCACTCATCCATGGAAGCATTGGGCGGACCACGGGGCTGAGAATGGTGAAACTGTCAGTCGCGTGCCGGGTGGACAGAGCCGCTGGAGTCAAGGCAAAGACTTGTCATGGGAAGCGTTGCGCCCGGAGTTGGTCCTGGAAGTTGCCTACGACCACATGCAGGGCGACCGCTTCCGGCATATGGCACAGTTTCGCCGATGGCGAAAGGACAAAAAGCCGGGCGACTGCACCTATGCGCAACTCGAAGTCGTTCCCCCGCAAGAGCTAGGGGCGATTTTCCCCCACGGTCGTTAACTTTGCGGCTGTCCGCCTATTCCCTTCTCTTTTTCCTCGCCTTTTTGCTCCCTTCACGCCATTCTCGCGTCGGATCATCATCAGGGTCGGGAGTTTCTTGCTTCGGCCTACGCTCTTCGGGAACATGACGGAGATTAACGCGAATGCGAGTCCATGTCGATGAACGGCCGCGCATAGAGTCGACGAGCACATCGTCCACGGCGAGAAGGCGGGCGATGGAGGCGTGTTTCGTCTTCCACCTTTCGAGACCGGCGAGTGCAGCTGCTTTATCGGGAGAGTTCGCCACGATGATGAGGGGCATCTTTATTCGCGGTTTCTTGAACGATGACTTAGCTCGTGAGGGCGCCACACGAGGTGCCTCTGATGCCACCTTGCGAAAGTGCGGCGGCCAGGGTGCGTCGCCGAGACCGGCAGCCTCATCTCTTTCGGCCAGCTCAAGCAATTTTTCAAGCGAACCAGCCGCCGTATCCATGGAAGCGTGGGGATCACCGATTTTCGCGAAGCGCTCGGGAATGGTGAACATCGTGAAATCGGCTGGGTCACTGTCAGGAACCTCGTGCCAGTCAAGTGGTGCCGACACACGGGCGTCAGGGAGTGGACGTACCGAATACGCAGAGCACGTGGTTCGGTCTTTCGCATTCTGGTTGTAATCGAGGAACACCCCATGACGCTCTTCCTTCCACCATTTCGAAGTGGCTAGGTGAGGCACACGACGCTCGACTGCGCGCGACAATGCGACGGCCGCGCGGCGTACGTCAGTGAACGTCCAGCGCGGTTCGATGCGAACATTTACGTGCATGCCGCGCGAACCACTGGTCTTTGGCCAGCCGCGAAGCCCCACTTCCTCGAGCAGTTGCTGCACTTCGAGAGCAACACGGCACACATCATCCCAACTGACCCCCGGACCCGGATCGAGATCGATGCGCAATTCGTCAGGATGTTCTAGATCGCCAGAGCGGACTAGATGCGGATGAAGTTCGATGCAACCCAGGTTGACGATCCAGGCCAAGCCAGCTGCGTCGTCGATCACCACTTCCTCCGCAGTTCGGCCCGAAGGGAAAGTGAGGGTGACGGTTCCCAGCCAGGGAGGCCGCTGGGAGGGCGCACGCTTTTGATAAAAGGCGGCTCCCTCAGCACCATTGACGAAACGCTTGAGCACAATCGGACGATCTCGGATTCCAGCGAGGGCGCCCGACGCTACCAACAAATAGTAACGTACGAGATCGAGTTTCGAGATTTGTGCCTGCGATGAAAAATACAGTTTGTCGGGGTGCGTGATCCGAACTTCACGCCCCTCGAGCAAAAACACTTCACTACCTTCTTCCTTCGCCACCAGAAAAGGCTAACACCTCGATGTTGAACTGGCTTGCCGATGGTGTTCGCGTCAAAGCGGTGGACCAATTGGACGATAAGGAGTATCGTGGAAGTCTTTTAGAATGTGGGCGTTTCGGAAGGGATTAGAATCGGCGTTAGCGCCGTAAAATCAGCTTCGTCTGAAATCGCGGCGATGTTCTGTTGTGCGGTGCGATGTGGGTGCAACACAGATCCGAAGATGCGGGTTGGGAGCCGGTCCGGGCACTTCAAGAGAGCTGCTCATCGGATCGTAAAAAGCTTGTAGCCGTACCCTGGCAGGGTAACACTCACAGAGCCGTGCGTATCCTGCGTCTCTCCACTGCGGAGATCGCTGAGGCGAAGTCAGTTTTGGGTGCCGGAGCGTAATGCTGGGGAACACGGTGATCCAGCTTTACCCACTATCAGGCCGGAAGAGCGAGCATGCTCACTTCGGACAGAGTGAGAATTCTAAGGGGGTGTTTTACCGTCCGACCTAATTGGTCCTCAGTCGCACAGCTTGAGCGAGCTTGCGCTGTTGCTGATCGAAGGTATACAGACAGTCTGCCCCGAGCACCTCAGCCGCTGCCACATGTAACAGGTCCGCGGTCCGGGTGCCCAGGCGTGCAGTCGTCTGCCGTGATAATTGACGAGCTCGCTCGAAGATCTGGTCCGACAGAGGACGCAGCTGCAGTACCCCATCGCGAAGATCTCTTTCAAAGTCCTTCAAAGACAACTGTGCGTGAGAGGCTGAAAGCTCGTTGCGAAAGACACGTAGCTCCAGGGCGTTGACCACTTCTAATTCACCGTAGACAGTCATGTAGTGGTCCCCCCTAGAAGACCGCATGATGCCCGCCGCCGATGCGGAGTTCGAATCAAGGCTATACAAGGAAATGAGGAAGCTGGAATCTGCGTAGATCTTCAATAGCGATTCCGATCTTGGGCAATCAGTTCCGCCCCGCTGACCGCAAGAAGCTCATCGCCATAGATGGCTTCCAGCCGCTTTAGGAAGTCTGGCATCGGAGCTCTGGATTCCGTGTTTTCGGGCACCAGACGCGCGATCACCCGCCGCCGTTTGGTGATCTGAATCTCCTCGCCTTGGTGCAGCAGGCGTTCGATCTTCTTGAACCCGTATCGTAAGTCGCGAATCGAAGCTCTTTTCATATGTGATACATTTTAGCATCACATTATAGATGTTGGCAATAGCCGCCGATAGATTGACTATGACCCTACGTCCTATCGTCTCTTCCTCCAATGAATCCGGAAAAAACACTACTAGCGTCTACGCTGTTGACCTGCCTATGTTTATTGTCGATGCGGGTACAGCGACACCTGCGCCGGCTTGAACTCCGACCGCAAGTCGTTGGCCGAGGGACAACCCGGGGAAGGGATCTCCGCTCCCGCCAGGAGGATCAAGCGTCCGCTCATATCATAAAGGACGAGAACAGGTGTGGCGGTTGAAGAACTCCTCTTTTGTCAGCACATCCCGCGGGGCGGTCGTTAACACTTTTGACGATTGGTCATTTCGCACGATCGGGTTTTACGCGAATTATCGGTCGATTAGTTCTGTCTTGGGCGTATTCAAGACCTCCATCTTCTGACGATCAGGGTTTTCTCGCCCACACCTGAGTCACGCGAGCAAGCATCAGAAGGACGGATTCATCCTCAGCAATCTTGCGCATTTCTTCGCAGATAGCGTCGAGTTCCTCCAACGTGGACGCGTCTGCGGCCAAAATCGCGGTCGCTGCTTCTCTCAACGTCAGCTCCCAAAACCGTTTCTCCACACCGCGTAACAGAACGATCTGGTTTACCTCTGCCTCCAGCTGATTGCAGCCCCACTTCACGAAATAGTCGGGGTAGCTTAAGACCGATGTACGAATCGAGCCCATGGCTGCGATTCACAGCATCGCTGATTTCAACGAGTCGCTTGTAGGCGTGGGTCGCGGGTTCCGCGAAGATACCACCGTCGTCGTGATCTTCGCATACCAGGATTCCGCCCCGCTTCAAGAGTGAACTCATTTCCGCCAATGCCCTGGCAGGATCAGCGAGATGGCACAAGAGGAATCGGGAGTAAACAAGATCAAAAGAATTCCGCGGCAAGCCCGTATCGTATATTGCCTTCGCGGAATGAAAGATTGGTGGTGCCGGCTTTTGCCGCGCTTGTTTGTGCGATGCGCAGTTGTTCAGAACTTGAGTCCAGGCCCACCACGGATCCGGCCGAGTTGACCTGCGTTGACACCCATCGTGCTGTGGGGCCGATGCCACAACCGATCTCTGCCACACGCATGCCTGAGCGCAGTCCGGCGGCAGACAGCAAACGACGGGTCGCCGGACCAAAAATTCGCTCCAAAAGGTCCAGACGCGAAACAGTTTTCTCTTCGGTGGAGAGGATGTATGGCTTATCTGGGTGATGCTCGTTCTGCATAATTCCCGCCTGGAATAGGCGAATCCGAGACGACGCCCAACGGGAATCCTTGGAGTCGCATGAACCGATATATCTCTCTTCAAAGAGAATGATGGGCGCTAGTGCATAGACTCTCGATAACATGCGATTTCAACGTTTTGACCGCTAGTGAATAGCAATGTTTCGACATTTGCCTTAGGGACGTCGATAGACGCAGTTAACTCTCACGCCGCCGGCATAAGCTGCTTAGGAAGAATCCGGGAACCGGGCCTGTGAGGTCGTCCGCCTGCTAGTATCCCGCAGCCTGCGAAAGGCGAGGGTGCTCGTCTTCGCATGATGGAGTGCCCGCAAAAGGTGGCTCCGATGCTTGCGGAGTTGCGGTGCGGCTGACGTTAGCGCCTGCGGGCGGAACACCGAGTAAGCTTTCTGCTCTATCGTGACCTCATTGTGACGGAAAATTCTGGCTGAACATGAAGGGTCAGGTAAGCCCTTGGGATTGTTGGCGTACCACTCGTATAAATTTCGAACCTGCTTCCTTGGCCTGAAGCAGTTCTTAGCCAGTCTTCACACCAGACCGTACTCCTAAGCCTTGGCGGAATTAGAGCCGACCAAAATAGGAGGCTTTACAACTCACTTCTGTCCCTCGACAAAATCCTAGCTTTTCATTCATCTAGCCGACAACCGCGTCAAGATTCTGAAACTGGTGCCTTCTGAAATCGGTGACTTGGCGATGTCCCATAAATATGGGAGCATAGCACTGTGAAGACTACGCTAGAAATTCCGGACGCCATTTTTCGACGCGCCAAATCGGTAGCTGCCGAGCGTGGAATTGCGTTCCGAGAGTTTGTCACCGAAGCGGTGAAGGAGAAACTGGCCGCCAACCGCCGGACGGCGGACAAGCCCTGGATGGCTGCTTTCGGCAAACTTCGACATCTCCGCAAGGAAACAGCCAGAATCAATCGCATTATCGAGGAAGAATTCGAGCAGATCGAAGCTGAGGACCGGCTGTGATTTTGGACACCAACGGACTTTCAGCCGTAGCGGAGGGCGACTCTGCGCTGGAACCCATCCTCCGCAAAGCGGCTCAAGTGGCCATTCCGGTTATTGTGATGGGTGAATACCGATGTGGGATTTCGCGGTCTCGCGACCGGGCGCACTACGAACGGTGGTTAGCCGAATCCTTGCCGAAGTTTCGAATTCTCGAGGTCGATGAACAGACTACCATCTCCTACAGTACCGTCCGAACCGAGCTACGGAAGGCCGGAACTCCTATTCCTTCGAACGATATTTGGATTGCCGCGTTGTGCCGCCAGCATTTTCTGCCGCTGCTAAGCCGCGACCGCCACTTCGACGCCGTTTCCGGAATCACCAGACTTGCATGGTAGTTTTGAGAGTTGGAGCCGATCGCGTCTTTCCTAGGTGGACGAATTGCGCTCGTGTCGAGCCCTGATCCGCCTCCTGGATTCGTTGCTTGAATTCGCATGACTAGGGAAACGGCGGAAAGGGAGATCTAGGTCCTCGAGTCGTCTCTGCCTCTGCCGAGGCATACGTCTCATCAATCTGGCGCCGATATCGTTCCTCCACGGTGCTCCTTCGCACCTTCATAGTGGCCGTGAGCAAGCCGCTTTCACCGGAAAACTCCTCGGCGATCAGCACCACTTTCTTCAACTGCTCATAACGCGCCAAATCCCGGTTTAGCTCCGAAACGAATCCCTCATATAGTTCGCGCACCCTGACCTCTCGAATCAGATCCTGGCGCGAGGAGAACACAATGTGATTCGCCCGTGCCCAGTCTTCTAGCAGGGGAAAACAGGGCGCAATCAGCACTGCCGGGAACTTCCGCCTGTCCCCTAGCACGACCGCTTCCGCAATCAACGCGTTGTGCTTAAGAGAATTCTCCAAGGGCTGGGGCGCGATGAACTTTCCTCCCGAGGTCTTGATCAAGTCCTTCTTGCGATCCGTAATAGACAAGTAGCCCTCAGCATCGAGATTGCCGATATCACCCGTTTTGAACCATCCCTCGGCGAATGCGTTCTTGGTCTCTTCCGGCCTGTTCCAGTACTCACGGAATACCGAAGGTCCATGCACCAGAACCTCTCCGTCCGCGGCGATCCGCACCTCAACATTCGGCAGAGGCTTGCCCACCGTCCCCAGCTTGTGTGCTTTAGGGGTGTTGACCGCTATGACCGGCGAAGTCTCGGTCAGCCCGTAGCCTTCATGAATGCGAATTCCGATGTCGGCGTACCACTCCGCCAATTGCCGTCCTAAGGGGGCTCCACCACAAACGAAGAGTTCCGCTCGCCCTCCCATCCCTGCCCGCACCTTGGAATAGAGCAGCCGATTGGCCATCTTCCAGGCAAGCGACTTCGGTGTTTGCCCGCGCAGGATCTCGGCTCGATGAGCCCTGCCCACAGACATTGCCCAGCGATAAACTTGCCTTTTGAGAAAGCCCTTCGCCTTCTGATCCGCCTGCGCGTATACCTTCTCATAAACTCGCGGAACCCCCACGAAAATGGTGGGGCGTACTTCTACCAGAGCATGCGGAAGTTGATCCATGAAAGAAACGTACGCCAGAGTTACGCCACGGTGGAGCAGGGCAAAATCCACGTGACGCGCCGTGACGTGCGACAAAGGAAGAAACGAAATGCTGATCTCGCCCTGGCCGACGGGAAAATCGGAAAAGGAAACGTTGAGGTTGGCGACCATGTTGCCATGGGTTAGCACGGCTCCCTTGGGTGTGCCTGTCGTCCCAGAGGTGTAGATGATCGTAGCCAAGTCGTCCGGATTCGCAGCTCTTCCAGCTGCGTCAAACCTCGGATCGAACTCCGAGGGACCATCATGCATCCAACGCTGCATGGGAAAAGCGCGTGCTGTTTCAACCGCATCCATGACCACGATCTCCTCGATCGGAGTTTGGTCCCGAATAGTGTTTACTTTCGCCAATTGCTTCTCGCCGGAAACAAATATGGCACGCGCTTCTGAATCACGCAGTATGTAGGCCGTTTGCTCACTCGTGAGGGTGGCATATATGGGTACCACGACCGCGCCGATCAGCAAGCAAGCGAAGTCCGCGATGGTCCACTCCGGGCGATTCTCGCTGAGGATGGCCACACGGTCTCCCTTGTTGATTCCGCAGTCTTTGAGGGCTCTAGCGACACCAACCACATTCCGATACAACTCACGCGCGGAGATCGACGTCCACTGGATCGCTTGCCGATGCATCATGACCACCCGATCGTCGCGGTAGGTAATGGCAAAGAAGATGTCGTTCAGCGTGCTGAGGCTCATGTGACTGAGCAAGCTCTCCTCCAGTCCAAGATACCGGAAGGCCGGTGCGAAGGCCAGTTTTCGGAACTCTAATAGGGAGCAGCGAGGTGGTCACCGGAGTCTCGGCTTGCCACCGCCATGTAAAGCGCTTGCATGGTGGTGTCGGAGGAACTGCGGGCTGCAGCCGATCCGGATCACGAGCTTAGAACTGCCGGGGTAGTGCCGATACATGCCATGGTGACGGTAATCACGGTAGTGGCTGCGGAACGGCCCCGAGAATATACATGTCTAGTCCGGAGGCACGATGTTGACAATCGTGCAGGCTGAGTTCGTTGCTGCCGGCATCAAGCGCTTTGTCATCGAAGCCCCTCGCATTGCACGGAAACAAAAGGCCGGACAGTTTGTAATTCTGCGAATCTATGAACAGGGTGAGCGAATACCCCTAACCATCGAAAGTTCTGATCGCGCGCGTAGCAACATCAGCATTGTGGTGCAGGCGGTGGCCAAGACCACACACGTCCTCAATTCGCAGGCAGAGATGCGGGCGCGCAAGGAAGAAGTTAAGCATGCCCGGGAGGAGGGCATTGCTTTCCACATGCTCACTAGCCCGACCCAGTTTCCGGTTGCGACTCATGCTAGATACATCGCTTAGCAAGACCGATTTAGCTCACTTGACGCCCGAGCAGTTGGGTGCTGCGCTGGCCGACGTTCTGCCCAAAAACGGAACTCGCGCCGAGCGCATCAGTGTCATTGAAAGCGGGCTGCGCAGCCCGATCGGCCAATCCTTGCGCGACGCCATGGCGAGGTGGATTGTCGACGTAATCGTCCCCGTGGAAAGGTTGGTTCCCAAGTCCTACATCAAGTGGCGCGAGCCGGTGCGCGACGCCATGACGTTTGTGGTGGCCCGCTTGTCGCCGGAGCGCCTTGCCCCGAAGCTTCTGGAACAAGTTGAACTTCCGCAAGAAACCACGGCGGAAGACCGTTTACTCCGGCTTATTGCCCAGGTACCTGGATTGCAAAAACTCGGACAAGTGATCGCACGCAACCAACGCCTCCGCCCCGCTCTGCGCAAGGCGCTCGTCCGTCTGGAGAATGGTATTCGAGACGTCAAGCCCGAACAAATACGCGTCATTATTCAAAACGAATTGGGGAGGCGACTCGAACAATATTCAGTCAAGATCGCGCCAACGATCCTCTCGGAAGCCAGCGTCAGCGCGGTCGTACGCTTCACCCGAAGCAATCCCCAGACCGGAAAGCGTGAACGTGGCGTTTTCAAAGTCCTTAAGCCGCACATTCCCGCATACTTCGCGGAGGACATGGACTACTTGCAGGGGCTGGCCCATTACTTCGGGGACCGTCACCACCGGTATGGATTTCCTGCGCACCTGATTCCGGATACGTTCCGTAAGGTTCGGCGGTTGCTGCAGCATGAAGTCAATTTTGTGCGCGAGCAAGAAACCTTACTCGAGGCCTCCGCTCTTTATGCCAAAATTCCTGGGGTGCGCGTGCCGCAGCTGATTCGGCCGCTGTCTACCCCAAGAATTACCGCGCTCACGGAGGAATTTGGCATCAAGGTGACGAACGCGGCTGCCCGCCTGACGCCGAGGGGCCGCCGGAGAATTCGCGAACAACTCATCGAAGCACTGGTGGCGGTTCCTCTTCTTGCGTCACAGGACGACGCCGTCTTTCACGGCGATCCTCACGCCGGCAATCTTCTCTACAACCGACACACCGGCGAACTGACCATCATTGATTGGGCACTGCGGGAGCACTTAAGCCGCGAACAGCGCCGCCATCTGGCGCTGCTGTTTCTCATGCTGAGCCTGCGAGACCCAGTGGGGGCCGCGAATGAGGTTCTGGCCCTTGGCCAGCAGCGTACGCATAGCAGCTCGCGCCGAGCGCAAGTTGTGCGCCAAGCCGTTACCGGTGTTCTTGACGAACTCCCGATAAAGTATTTTCCGACCGGGGCGGACGTGATGCAGTTGCTGGAGAAAGTGGCCATGAAGGGCGTCAGGTTTCCTGCGTCTCTGGTCATGCTTTCCAAAGTAATGTTCACGCTGGATGGCATTCTGACCGACGTGGGAGGCGACGGTACCGGCATGGGTTTTACTGTCGCGCGCCACGTCGCCCAGCATTGGATCACCCCCCGAAGCGGCTTCCGCTCACCGCTGAAGCTGCAGGACTGGGTCACACTCCAATGCAGTGCCTTGCTCTATGCCAGCCGCGTGTGGCTGAAGTACGAACGGAAGCTACTCGATCGCTACTTGCCGAAACCATCTGAGAAAGGCATTGGAACCGTTCATCGTGCTTGATCCCCAAAGATCGTCGAATCCGCTTGGAGGCGATGCGGCTCGTGTCGCCGAGCACTACGACAACTATGTGCAGGCGGAGGCGGAGCGGCTGGAGAAATTCTGCCCGGTGGAATATGCGGTTACGCAACGATACCTGGCGGGCTTCGTGCCGGACCGGTCGACGGTCGGCGAGATCGGCGTGGGCGTGGGACATTACTCTGAGTCTCTGGCGCGGCGCGGCTGCCGCCTTCACCTGGTGGACGTCTCGGGGAGTCTTCTGCGCGCCGCCGAGAAGCGCTTGCGCGCGGCAGGACTCGCCTCCTCGATTGCCGGCCTTCACCATGCCTCTGCGACGACGCTTCCCTTCTCTGACCTTAGCCTCGATGCTCTGCTCGTGCTCGGTCCTCTCTATCATTTACGCGAACTCGAGGAGCGGCGGCAGGCAGTAAATGAAGCCGCGCGAGTGCTCAAGCCGCATGGAATCGTGCTGGCCGCCGGCATCAATCGCCTGACCTTCCTGCGCGATATGTTTCGCTCTCCCGATCCGTTTTCAGCCAAGTTCTTTGGCTCTGAACTGGCGGGCGCCGGGATGTCGTTTGGGCGTGAGTTGGCTAGTCGGGGCAAATTCGGCGCTGGCCAGGAGCCCGGTCCAGGAGAGTTTGTGGCGCAGTTTCTCGCCACCGGAAATCTCGATCCGAAGCACGCGCCTCCGATCGGCTACGCGCACCTCACCACGGTAGCGGAGTTCCGCGAACTCATGACCGCGCATTTCGTGGAGTTAGCTCTGGCAGGGGTGGAATCGTTCACGGGCCCCTGGCAGGACGTGTTTCACTCCAAGACGGCGGAGGAGAAGGCCGGCTGGCTGGACATTATAGAGGCCACGGGAACTACGCCGGAAGGCGTTGCATATTCGGATCACTTTCTCTTCGTCGGACGCTCAGTAGAGATGGGCGAGTCAGCCGTAGGAAGTCGGCATTAAATCCTCGGCTTGGGTGCATCACCACCACTCCCGACTACCGAGTTCCCGGGCGCCCTAGCCCTGCGGTGGGCTTCTTGAAGAACACGGTGGCGAGTGACGGCAGCACGATGTCAGGCTGATTATGAAAGATAAAGCACACTTAAGATGGCTACAGGATGGCTTAGAGATGCAAATGGCCGCTGGCAGGCGGGCTTGGCGCGAATATCGGATGAGACCACCACTACACACCTCAATGGACCTTAGCCCCAGTGGCAATGAAGGAACACGAAGTGCCGGGTTCATACCTATATTTCCGCGAGCTACATAGTGCTGGTGAAAATATTTTCGCCAGCCTTGTGGCCGGCGCGGGGGGACAGGCGCTGGCGTCCGGACCACGTCGCCTGTACGTTTTGATTTCCTACCCGGCCAAGGGGTTGAGCCGGTTCAGCCCGACCCGCGGCATTTGCCTTCCAGGAAACGAGCCTTTGTCTCTTAAGTCGCAGGTAAGGGTTCTGTCGGCAGCTGTACTAGATTGTGCCAGGGAGCTCGGACTTGCTCGAAACCAGTTTCTTCCTTACCCGCGAGGGTTCCTGCCGGACAAGGGCTCATCTGCCGAATTTGCGCCTCTATCCTTCGTGACCTCAGGCCATCCGGCTCAATTCCCTGCCCTATCCTCCCAAGCCACAGCCATCGCTGGACGCACAAAGCTCATCGCTCGCTCGGCCAGCGCAACGATGGTTAGGCTGGGATTGACGCCCAGGTTGGTTGCCACCACCGAACCGTCGCAGATGTACATGTTCTGGTAGCCGAAGACGCGGTGGCGCGCGTCAACCACGCCGTGGGCAGGGGAATCCGCGATCACGCAGCCACCGATGCAGTGCGCCGTGCCCGGAACGTCGAAAAGGATTTCCGGCAGTGTGCTCATCGCCGTGCCCCCGGCAACCTCCGCGAATTTTTTCGCAAACTGGTTAGCTTGCGGAATGTAGGTTGGTACCTTCTGTCCTCCGCTGACAAGAAACTTCCGGAATGGCCAAAACCACGGGCGCCGCCAATGCATTTGGATCTCGCCATCCAGCGCCTGCATGCAGAGCAGAATGACCGCTTCCCGGGCCCATCCTCGAGGGCGAAGCAGGCGCCAGGACTTGATTGGATGGCAGAACAGAGAGGCCAGCAGATTCTTCAACCACAGTCGAATGCGGCCTGAACCAGGAGTACCATCGGTGAGAAATGTGGTGAGCAGACTCATGGTGTCGGAGCCGCACGGGTAGCGGACCGCTTCTACGTGCGTGTGCTCATCAATGTAGACTCCCGAGCCAATGGCAATCCCTTGGGAGAGATCCTCTCGGCAACCCGGCACCCGCGCCCCAATCAGCGATTCAGAATTTGTGCGAACGTGTTGGCCCAACTGCCCGCTGATTGCAGGCAACGAGCCCTTTTCTCGCAAACGGAAGAGAAGCTCCATCGTCCCCAGCGAAGACGCAGCCAAGACCACAGCCCTGCAAGTGAACCGCCGCGGCTCTCGACGAATCCAAGCGGTGGACTTCACGGTTCGCACTTCGTATCCGTCGCCTCCGTCGCTCCTGCCGTCTATGGGCCTGAGATCGATCACTTTGGTTTCCGGGAAGACTTGCGCGCCATGCTTCTCGGCCAGGTAAAGATAATTAAGATCCAGCGTGTTCTTTGCGCCATAGCGGCAACCCATGATGCAACCGCCGCATGCAATGCAGGTGGTTCGCTCGCGACCCTCGCCGCCGAGGAAAGGATCGGGAAGCGTCTGGCCGCCCGGCTCTCCGTTCGTGGACTCAAAGATCCCTACGCGGGTGGGATAAAAGGTGTGGCCGCATCCCGATGCCGCAGCGGTTCTTTGAAGCAGGTGATCGGCGGGTCCGAGAATCCTGTTTTCAGTCATGCCCAGCATGCGTTCCGCAGTCTCGTAGTGCTTGGACATTTCCGTCTTCCAGTTGGCCAAGCCAGCCCAAGTACCCGAATCCCACACTTTGTCGCCAGGCTGGAGCAACGTTGCCGCATACGTGACCGATCCGCCACCGACGGCGCAGCCGTGGAAGATGGTCACATGGCGAAATAGTCGCATGTTGAAAAAGCCACGCAGGCCGAGTTGGGGACGCCAGAACCAGTGATGAATCGACCAACTCGTGGGTGGCAGATTCTCCGGCCCCCAGCGGAGGCCCATTTCCATCACCGCGACCTTGTAGCCTTTCTCCGTGAGCCGGTGCGCACAAACACTACCGCCAAAGCCGGATCCGACGATGACGAAATCGAAATCGAATTGGCCGTGGTTCGACATAAAATCGGACGCGGGCTTTGCCGCCTCACACTTGATTCCAAGGGCACCGCAGGCTGCGCTGGACTTTTCCGTTGCCACCCGCTATGTTGCTCTGGCTACGCGAAAACTTTCCGAAGTCGAAGAAGCTAAGGCACTCATGACGGAGGCGGTTGACTGGTCCGTATTCACCTGGCTTTTTCAAAAGCGCAGAGTGCGAGAAACCGCCGATCGGGCCAATGCAGCTCTGGACAACTTGAACCGGTCCGTGAAAGCCCGCTGGAGCGCTGACGTCAGGTCCGCCTACAAGGAGCTGGCCGGGAGGTCGGACCGGCAGCGAAGGGGAGAAGCCGCCTCCGAGTCTATCGATCCTGAAACCAGAGCCTTTGTTCAGAAAGTGAAAGAAGCCGATGACGCCGCTCACCTTGCCCGCATGACGGCGGAAGCAACGTTCGACGAAGCGGAGCGCCACCTGGATACGGACCTGGCTCGAGAAGGCTGCCAGCAGGCCATTCGCTCTTGGGAGTTGCACGAAAAAGCAATACGCAGGGCGGAAGCGGTCTTGGCTTCTAGAAAAGCCACGACTTAAGGCTTGGCAGTCCACATTCTCACTCCCGCTGCACGAAAGGGGTTGGTTACTTCGCTCGCCTCGAGTTTGGTTTCGCGCGCGTACTCGCGAAAGGGATCTTCCACATTCCTTCGAGTGACTGGCGTCTTGCCCGCCCGGGTGGGCTGCAGCCGGTGTTCGGAACCCGCTTCCAACCAAATGGGCTGGGCCGGAACTGGATCGGCGACCAGGGTTCGCAGTACCCTGTCCCCACGTTGCCACCAGCCATGGAACGCTTGTCCGCCCACATAACGAACCCCAAGCGGACGCCAGCTATTTAGGTCGGGGGAGGTTGCTTCGAGACTAACGATCACAGAGCGGGTGTCGAGGCGCAGCCCCTCATGCAGAGCTTTAAGCGCACTCTCCTTGCTGCTCCAGAATAGAGTCGTTAGCCAGGCTTTATCTCCTGCGGATGTGCGTGCAATCATCCCTTGCTCCTCAGCCGTGAGATAGTCGGCGATGAAAGCGTTGCTGCGGGCTTCGATCACTTCCAGATCGCACCCCAGTTTCGCACCCGAGCACGCAACCGCAGCCAGAGCTCTGCCGGACCTGTGACTGAGGGAAAGGGTGACGCCTGCAGGTTGGTTCTCAAAGAACACCTCGGGCGCGCCAGAGGGTGCCGGACGTATTTCGATTCTCGCCAGAGCCTGGGGGTAGGAGGGCAGGTTCAGATAAGCGGCAACCGCCCGCTTTGCCGTCCACCGCCCAAGCCTCCACTCAGCACGGCGTTTGGGAAAGCGAAGACCGTTTAACCAGAGCGCTTCCCTGTCGCTCAGCCAGCTTTTGTCGCTTGTCACATCTGTCTCTGCTTGCTCCAGACAGTACACGTTCATTAGGTCCCTCAATCCGAGCCCAACCCACGGCTAAGGGCATACTAGGATCGAATCTTCCTAAGCCGCTTGGGTTGCGAGGGTGGATTCCTTCTCTTTGGCCATCCCGCGCTCCACCGCATCGATCAGATAAGGCCGCAGCTTTGCTGGAGGAATGATGCAATCCAGCGCGCGTACCGCGAGGGCCCGTTGCACACTATGGACGCGGTCGAAGTCGGCAGCTGTCTCGCCCAATTTCTCCGAATGCACCACTTTGAATAGTTCCTCCCACTGAGCGCGCAAGCGACCCTTCTCGCCGCCCTCGGCTTGGGAGATGGCTTGGCTTAGGGCTTGCAAGCGCGGATCCTTGCGGGTTTTGGCTTCGACTTCGCCGGCAAAAACCACTGCGGCCGCCGGGGCACCGCCGATGACAGAGGCATAACTGCCTTCCAAGGCCGCCACCTCCAGCTGTTTGTTAAGTGCCCGGGAAAAAACCACGTAAGCGCCTCCGTGGTATCGGGAAATCACGCAAAATATCATGGGTCCTTTAAAATTCACCACCGCCCTTCCGATCTCTGCGCCAAACTCCAATTGCAGCCGGCGCATAGATTCCGGCGAGCCGTCAAATCCCGACAGATTGGCCAGCAGTACCACCGGCCGATTTCGGCTGGCCGCGTTAATGGCGCGCGCTACTTTCTTCGAGGATTGCGGGAAAAGGGTACCGGAGGTCCATTGTTCGGGCCCGTCGGCGGGAATAAAGCCGAATCGCGGCAAGGGGCGCGACTCGAAGCCGATGAGGCAAACCGGATAGCCGCCCAGATGAGCATCCCAAACGACCGCGGTTTCTGCTGCCCTCATCCCGGCCCAGCGCTCCAGAGGCGCATGGTCTTGGTCGATGGTAGCCATCATCACTTTGCGGATGTCGAAGGACTTCTTGCGTCCGGGGTTGGTCTCATCGGAGAAAATGTCGCCCACCCGCGTGAATCCTTCCTCGTGATTCTGGTGAGGATAAGTTTGCACATCGCGCTCGATCGGATCGATGGTCTCCGCCCGGCGTGGGAACCTCTCGCCCGGCGCCACGTAAGTATGCTCATAGTGGCGAAAAAGAATCTCGCAGGCTTCATCGACGTCTCGCGCCCAATACTGCGCCTGACCGTTGATACCCATGATTCGGTCGTAGCCGCCAATCCCTTGATTGTCCTCAGCCGAGATGCCGCCCGAGTAGTCGAGCGCGCGTTTGCCGGTGAGCACCATGGCCGCTTTCGGCGTCATCACCAGAATGCCCCGCGTGTGCATGAGCATCGTAGCCTCTGCGTTCCAGTAGGGCTGGGCCCCCACGTTGATTCCGTTGATAACCAGGTTTACCTCGCCTCCGGCTTGGGTGAACTCGACCAGACGGCGCAAGACGCGGGCAATCCAGTCCATGTTCTCTACGCCGCTGTTCATCGAGATCTTGGCGCCGGCCGAGATGGGGAACCACTCGAGCGGCACGCCCATCTTCTCGGCCAGGTCCATGGCGGCAATGATGCGCCGGCATTCGGGTTCGGCGAGCGCACCAAGGTCCTTACTCGGATCTCCCAGCAACAACACCCGCGTCATGCCTTCAGGATACCGTTCTGTAAAGTTACGGATGACTCCGGTGATGATGTTGCTCTGGTTTTGACCGTAGGGACGGTCAACCGGAACTAGACAGCCGTCTTCATCAAGATCGTGCTCCACAAAGTCACCGGGCGGGAAGTCTGCCCGGGTGTGGCTCTGCGCCGGAGTGAGCATTTTGATGATTTCGTAGGGGTGAATCATGCCGCGTTGCCGCATGCGGACGACTTTTTGCTCATATTCGGCCAGCGGCTTGATGGGCTGCATTTTGGCTGCGGGCCGGAAGGTGATGAGCATGCCGCGTCCGGCCGGGCTCGAAATGCGAACTACCATGTCGCGCATTTCTCCGCTGGCGGGATTGGGAATGCGCACGCGCACCACCACCTGTTCCAGCCCTATGCCTTCGGTCGCCGGGAGCAGTCTGCGCACCAGGTCGCGCAATTCGTCACGTTGCAGAGTGAGGGGCGGCCAGACGTAGAGAAGTATCCGATTCCAATGCAGGCGTTGATTGGCTGGCCGCCGCGATTGATAGAGACGCATGCCAGCGATCGCTTCCGTCAACATACGTTCCAAATGCGGCAGTTGAACGATGCGGCCGGTTTCGTCGCGCACGGGTGTGACGTCGCGTACCTCGACGCCAGCGATGAGCCGCTCATCTTTCGGGTTGTCACGGGCGACGGCATGGAGGAGATAGACATCTTCCACCGAAGGCAGACGCTCAATGTTGAAGTTGCTGAGCCGCCACAAATGCAGCCGCTTGCCCATCATGGGATGGAGGCCGCGGTAGAGTTTCTCCTCTGCATAGCTGTTTCCTCCAGCGGGACGGAACGTGAAGTGTTGCATAGCGGCGAAGCCTTGGGAGCCGGCGGGACTTACAACTTCGACGACGATGCGGCGGATGGCACGAGGGAACCTGGCCTCAGTGAGGAGTGAACCGACTTCCTGCGAGGTTGAGTCTGGATCGGCTAACGAACCCGCATGCCAGGCGTACAAATCGATCACCACGTCGTGGCCGGTCGGCACTTCCCCGAGCAACGGAAAGATGGCTCGTACCGCTTCCTGGAGCCGTTCATATTCGGTGTGGGTGGTGAAGACATGAATGCGCTTGCCCTCATGATCGTATTCCGCGGATGCGTAGCAATACCCGTCTCGATCGAAGGAGTGAAAGTTCTCCAGGCTGCGAATGCGGTAATAGCGCCAGGTGATCGCTTCGAGCATCAGCTTGCGCAGCGCCACATCGGCGGACGCGAAACGCCTCGACAGCAGCCTCACTAGCGGTTGTGGACATTCCACAAGCGCACGCACTCGCTCGTGGCGGTCCGGAGCTTCCGGGTTGGCGGCCATGTGGGCGAGCTGTTCTTCGACCTTGTCATAGACTTCCTTCCGCGCCCGCTCAAACAGGGGTTGATCGAAATACCGGTAGCGTAATTCCCGAGCCAAGTCACTAATGGCCGGAAACCGGCTATTGCTCATGTAGATCAGGCGGTCGAGAAGCACTCGCTGCGCCGCGCCGGCTTGCGGCGCCAAATCTCTCGCCTGTTGCAGACGACGGTCGAGGAGGGCAAGCACCGGCGCGATTTGCTCGTCTAGGTGTTGATGCGATTTGTAGATCCAAAGCAGGCTCTGTTCCAGCTGAGGCGATCGCTCGAGGCTTGTGACGCCATAATGGGCAAGCGCTCTGCGCAGGGCATCCACAAATGCCGGCGGCAATCCCTCGCCGCCTGTGCCCAACGTGCGGAGAAAGCCGAACAGGTATGCCTCGGCGCTGGGCTCTTCCCCGCTCGCGCGTTCGGTTACTTCCGGTTCCTGCTGGAACAGCGAACAGATGTCCACGAAAATGTTCAGGATCTCATCTTCGGCCTCTCGCATCTCCCCACCATCCGCGGGACAATGCCTGTTCCAGTCTGCGAGCAGTCGCGCACTGCGTTTTGGATCCACATCAAAGCCCAGCATGAGTTGGCGAAGTTCGTCCAGACTCTGGCGGCAATTGAGCGGGATGACTTCACGGTCTTCATCCCGGGGAAAGGAGGCGCCAAAGGCGACGGTTTCCATGGCGTCTTTGGGATGGTCGCTGGCTTCGGGGTCGATCTGCACCAGGGGAGCACCAACGTCCACCTGCACGTTGGGCATGGTCATCACCTGGCGAACTTTTCCGGAGAACGGAGCCACGACCTGCATTTCCATTTTCATGGCTTCAAGTACGGCCAGGCGGTCGCCGACCGAGACGGTGTCGCCCGGCTTGACCGCGATCGAAACCACTACCGCGGGAGCTACGGCGTGCACCACACCACCATCGTCGCGATCAATCTGGTAAGAAACGCCGTCAATTTCGATCCGGTAACTCAATCCCTGGGCGACTGAGACAACGTGGAAACGGCGCCCGCCGGACGTAAGCCGAGATTCAAACTGGCCCAGACGCTCGATTTCCGCATCGATGTGCGAACCGTTCATTTCCACGCGGTAGTGTTGCGGGCCGAGGCGGTAAGTTTTGGGCAAATAGGAGTACCCGCGATAGCGCAGCTCAGCAGTTCGCCCTATCTCACTTCGTACTTGTGGCCTGCCGCGCACGGCCGAGGCATAAAACTGTGCCTGCTCCACCGCCAATTGCGCGTCGTAAGCCTCGATGGCCGCTTGTACCAAGGCCACGTCTGCGCAAGGTCGCGAGATATGGTCGCCTTTGGCGGCCAGATGATCCAGCCATCCGATATGCAGTTCGCCACGCTGAACCTCGTCGCGGTTCAGCAAGTCCAGCAGAAACGCCTTGTTGCTGGCCCCACCCTTGATCACCACTACGCTGTCTCGCAGGGCTCGCTGGAGTCGGGAAAGCGCCTCTTTCCGGCTTTGACCGTAGCCGATGATCTTGGCAATCATGGAGTCGAACTCGGCGGGAACCGAGTCGCCCTCGGCAACCCCAGTATCAATGCGCACTCCCGGCCCGCCCAGGATTCGGAACCGCTCAATCACGCCCGGCGCCGGAGCAAAGCCATTGTCGGCGTCTTCCGCGTTCAACCGCACCTCGATGGCGTGGCCGCAAGTTTGCGGAGGTTCACCCTCCAGGCGGCCACCCCGCGCCACGTGAATCTGCAGTTTGACTAAGTCGACCCCCGTCGTGCACTCTGTCACCGGATGTTCAACCTGCAATCGGGTGTTCATCTCCATGAATGAGAAGCTCTGGCTCTGCGGCTGATACAGGAACTCCACCGTGCCGGCGTTGTGATAGCCTGCCGCCTGACACATGCGTACCGCCGCCATACGCAGTGCCCTGTCTTGCTCCGAAGATAATGCGGGGGAGGGCGCCTCCTCGAGAATCTTCTGGTGACGCCGCTGGATGGTGCAGTCGCGCACGCCCACTGCCCAGCAGGTTCCGAAATGATCCGCAATCACCTGTACTTCGACATGTCGGGCGCCAAGTATCAATTGCTCGAGAAAAACGGTCGGGTCGCCGAAGGTCTTGAAGGCTTCGGCACGGGCGCTTTCAAAGGCACGGGGCAGTTCGCCCGCAGAATGCACCCGGCGAATTCCGCGGCCACCGCCGCCGGCAGCGGCCTTAATCAGGAGCGGATAACCCAGGCGCTCGGCATGGCCCAGCGCGTCGTCCACCGTCTCTACAGGGCCTCCGCTCCACAGGGCTACCGGTATTTGCGCCTGTTCTGCCAACCGTTTGGAAGCGATTTTGTCGCCCACGCGGCGCATGACGTCACCGTCCGGACCGATGAAAACAATGCCCATCTCGCGACACAGGTCCGCGAAGGCGGCGTGCTCGGCCACAAAACCCCACCCCACCCAGACTGCCTCCGCACGCGCTTCCGCCAGCGCCGTTTCCAGACGACCGTAGTCCACATAGGCGCTCTTCGGTTGACGGGTGTTGGCATCGGGCACATGCGCCGGACCGAGGCACACCGCCTCGTCGGCTTCGCGCACAAACATGGTATGTCGGTCAGGCTCGGTGAAAAGCGCGATGGTGCACAGTGCGGTGCCGCCCACCTGATTGAATTCACGTGCGGCGTAGATGAAACGCATGGCCGCCTCGCCACGATTGACGATGGCCACGCGTTGGAATCCGTAATTCACAAGACCTCGATTGACCCGGATCGCACCGCGGCAATCAGGCCGCCATGTTCTCCGGAGACATCGCCGCCCGCAGCCTTTTCACACGCTCTTGGTCGAGAGTGTTGGGAACCGCCACCGTCCGATAGCCCGTGAGCCGCAGGTAGCAGTTTCCTGCGGCATCCGCAACTTCGGCGTCAAACCCGCCTCCCTGCGGGATTGGCCTCACGATCGCGTAGAGCCCATCCTTGTCCCCGGCCAGTTCACGAGCGCCCATCAGGGACACGCAATCAATATGCCCGGGCAGGCCCATGCGACCTTCGCCACCCATCTCCCAGATTCCTGCAGTTTGAAAACACAGCTCGATCAGGCGTGGCGCGATGATTGTCGGCATTTCGGACGGATGATGATTGCTGGGCAGACCTTTTGCCATTAACCCAACAATCTGGTTGCCGTCCCACCAAGCTTTTTCCACGACCTGATAGGCGGGCCCGTGAAAATAGAGGCGATATAAGTCGTCTGCTTCAATGATGTTTCCGACCGGTGCTCTCAGGTTGGGAACGCTCGCCGGTTTGGACGGGTGTCTCGACAGCCGCACACGCCCCGTGAAGTGCGTAGTGACTTGGGGTTCGGTTTGATTCGGAAACAGCCGGCGTCCAAGTAACCGGCAATCAGCTATTAGGCCGCCATCCTGAGGATAAATCAGAGCTTCGACCGTCAGCGTGCGCGCCTCCTGGCGGTAGAACTTAAACGGCGCCAGGTAATTCACATCCTCGATTGCTTGGACATGCCAGCCGGGCAGCAGGCACAGAGCAGCTTCGGCAAACGCCTCGGTGCCCATAACGCCGGGCAAAACCGGAATGCCGTCGATTTGGTGATCATATAGAAACGGCTGAATTTTCGGATCGAGCGTCGTCTCCACCGTCAAAGGCCTGAACAGGCCGATGCCCGCGATTTTGCCGAGCATGGGTCCGTAAACTGGCGAAAGCTTTTCGGTCTCAACCCGGCTGACGTCCAACCCACCGGTTTCGTCCCACTCCTGAAGCAGAAGGCCAAGCCGCTTGCCGATCACAACTTCACCTCGGGTACCTCCGGCTGTCAGTTCGCGGCGAATCACCGGAACACCCGCTTCCGGTTGCAGCATTTCGATTCCCGCCATCTCCATCACCTTGGGTATGGAGCCGCGGCTCGCCATGCCGATCCCCCCCCAAGCCGTCCAATCGATGACAACACCGCGGGTTGCCGTACGAGTGGTGCGGAAGCTCGACATAATCTTCGCGAGCAAATCGTTGGCAGAACTGTAATCGGTCTGTCCAGGATTGCCGAAGCGGCCAGCAATGGAGCTAAATGCCACCGTTGCCCCGAGAGGCATGTCACCGATGGAATGCAGCAGATTGAAAAGGCCCTGGCTCTTTACGTCGAAGACCAGATCGAACTCACGCGGGTCCTTTTCCGACAAAACCCGGCTGCGCTCGATGCCCGCGGCGTGGAGCAGGACGTCAATCCGCCCGCTGCGAGTCCGTATTTGCTCGATGATTGTGGCCACGGCATCGGCATCGCAAAGGTTGACGCTGAAATAGTGCGGCCTACCCCCTGCCGCGCGCACCGCATCCAGCGCGCTTTGGGCGGCGTGCGCCCGCTCCAACGCCGCCAGTTCCTTCTCCACTAACGCCGGTGTTGCGCGTTCTCCCCGGGCCTGGATTCGTGCGAACAAATCCCGCTTGAGAGCCTCCTTGTCGCTGACGAAGCGCTTGAGGTCGGGATCGTCCGCATTGGGCTCAGGTACGAGATCAAGCAGGTAGAAGGTGCCCGCGGCAGCGGCCGCCAGATCGGCGGTGATTGCGGAGACAATACTGCCGGCCGCGCCAGTGATCAGGAAAACCGTATTGGAGTCCAGCCTCAGACCGGGCTGGCCATCGGTGGCGGATTGTTCCTCGAGACCAACAGTCCAGCGCAGGCCGTCCTTGTAGCCGATCTCAACCGCACCGGGATCGCGCAGAGTTTCCTCAATTAGAAGTTCGGCGACTTTAGGCGCCGTGTGCGCAGCTTCGAAGTCGACTGCCTTGACCAAGGCCTCGGGGCGCTCGCGCTTGTAGGTTTTCGTGAAGCCAGTGACGGCCCCGCCCAGGGGCGCGACCGCAC
Organism: Terriglobales bacterium; assembly: GCA_035623335.1. Classification (GTDB taxonomy): domain Bacteria; phylum Acidobacteriota; class Terriglobia; order Terriglobales; family Acidobacteriaceae; genus JAFAGX01. Next base: position 96,910 of record DASPTQ010000320.1, on the reverse strand, counting down.
CCGTCGTGTCGTAGCCGTGCTGTCCGCCCAGCCGTACTGCCGACACGAGGAACGTGCCGGGCTTGGCAATGTGTTCGTACAAGGCGCGTAGGGCGGCATAGAGGGACTTGATCCGCACCCGCACGGCCTCGTGCCAGGTGGTGAGATCCATTTGACCGATGGATCCCTCGTTGTCCAGAGCCGGCAGCCAATACACCCCGTGCACGGGACCGGCTGCGGTCCAGCTCTTGAGGAGGTTGGTGAGTAGCTCGGTGTCCGGCGTGGCCTCAACACGGAGGACTTCCACACCTTTTTGCTCGAGCAATTGCGCCAAAGCCTCTGCGACACCACCAAGGTCCGGCATGATGACCACGCGACGGTGGGGTTCCAGCCTGACGCCTGTCGTCTTGCACATGTCGAGCGGCGGACGCAACAGCGGCACCGGCACGCGGCGGGGAATGCGGTTTGCCGCGTCCAGACTGACGAGCAACGGAGGCGGCGCCTTCAGGGGGGCGGCGGCAGCAGTTGGAGATGAGGATGGCGCAGGCTTTTCGCTTCGTTCTTGGTGTTGCTGCACTATAGATGCGGCCAATCCCGACCTGTCCCGCGCGAACTTGATGACATGCGCCAAGGTGGGGAAGTCCCGCAACTTGAGATTGTCATCGCGCGCGATGTTGTAAGCAGCTCGGATGGCGGCAAACATCTCCGCCTGCTTGACCGTATCAATCCCCAGGTCGGCTTCAAGATCGAGTTCCAAATCCAACATGTCTTTGGGATATCCGGTCTTCTCCGCAACGATCTCCAGTACCTTTTCCTTAACTGCGTCCTCGGTTGAGCCTTCCGAGGCCGCTTGGATTGAGACCAGAGTTGGGGCTGTGGTGGCAGATGGTTCCTGGATAATAGGAGGCAACGGAAGAGCAGCTAGCTCCGGTCGTTTCTCATACACGAAACGAATCACATGGGCGAGTGTCGGGTAATCCCGCAATTTCCGGTTCTCATCGCGCGGGATGTTGTAGATCTCGCGGATGGCCGCGAACATCTCTGCCTGCTTGACGGTGTCCACGCCAAGGTCGGCTTCGAGATCGAGATCGAGGTCAAGCATGTCCTTGGGATAACCGGTTTTCTCCACCACCAGGGCCAGGATTCGGTCTTTGACAACATCCTGGTCGTGGGCAGGAATCTCAGCCGCTGGTGCGGTGGCGGGCTGGGTCTGCTTTATTTCTTTCTCTTCTTCTGCTTGCTCGATTCCCGGCCCGGGCCCCGACGATGCGGGGCCTTTGAGGTCAGGCCTCTTCTCATACACAAAGCGAATCACGTGGGCGAGCGTTGGATAATCGCGCAACTTGCGGTTCTCATCCCGGGGAATGTTGTAGATTTCGCGGATGGCCGCGAACATCTCTGCCTGCTTGACGGTGTCCACGCCAAGGTCGGCTTCGAGATCGAGGTCGAGGTCAAGCATGTCCTTGGGATAACCGGTTTTCTCTACCACTAGCGCCAAAATGCGCTCTGCCACTGCTCCCCCAGGGCTGTTGGCTCCGGACGGCAACGCTACAATGGCGGGAGGCGCAGCTTTGTTTTCAGCTTCCAGCTTGGCGGCCAAGGCCGCCGCTTGAGTTGGAGTTGTTTCTTCCTTCTTTGCCACGACTGCAGAGGTAGATCGAGGGAGAGAGATACTGGCCAGATCTGGCCTCTTCTCGTATACGAAGCGAATTACGTGGGCCAGCGTCGGATAGTCGCGCAGTTTGCGGTTCTCATCTCGCGGAATGTCGTAGAGTTCGCGGATAGCTGCAAACATTTCTGCCTGCTTCACGGTGTCAACCCCAAGGTCTGCTTCCAAATCGAGATCCAAATCCAGCATGTCTTGCGGATAACCGGTTTTCTCCACCACAAGCGCAAGGATTCGTTCCCTGACCGGATCACGGGCGGCCTCTTGATTGGTAGGTAGGGGGAGGACTGCGGCAGTTGTCGGTGCTGTACTCTTGATGACAGTTTCCGGCTTCACCTTCGCCGCAGGAGCCGTTCCAACAACTTCGGATTCGCGCTTCCCCTCGGATGCCATCCCTGCCGGGGCAGCAGTTGCGGGCCCGGCCACTTGTCGTTGCGCGCTCGTCTCAGCGGCCGTGCTTCCTGAGGGCGGCTGTGACTGGAAGGGGCGCGCCGCCATGGCGGGCGATGGGGTCTGCGCGACGGATGGCAGCCGTGCGATTCCCGGTTCCCGAATGACCTCGGCCGTGCGTGCTGCCGGCCCCTTATCGCGCACCCGCAGCGTGCGGTGAACAACCTCCAGCTCCGCGGCCGGATGGCTCGCCAGGCGGCTGAGCCAAGCGTTCCAGGCAGCGCTGTCAGCGATACGATAGGAGTATCCGAGTTCATTCGGGCTGCGATGAACTCGGTCTGGCGTCGCAACCCAACGCAGCAGAGTCATGCTGATCTGCGAGCCAAACCCGGCGCCCAGACGCAAGGCGTATTCGACCGGATAGGCGCCGCCTTTGGATAAGTTCAACTTCCCAAGCTCGGGATCAACCTCCTTGAAGTTGGCCACGGGTGGCACGACTCCTGTTTCGAGGGCTTTCACGGCCAGGACATCTTCGACGCCAGCGCCCATGGCATGACCGGTGAAGCCTTTGGTATTGGCGATGACAATCTGATCGGCAGCGTCTCCGAAGACGCGGCGCAAGGCATGGATCTCGGCTGCGGCGCTGCCGCCACGCGCGGGCGTATAGGTCTCGTGAGACACGAACACCGTGCGCGGCGCGATTTGATGACGTTCGATGCAGCTGCCGGTCTCCGCTTTGGCCACCAGATCTTCCATGACCTGGCCGATGTGTTGCACGTCCAGACGAGTGCCGTGGAAGGCGCTATTGGCGGTCACCGTGCTCAGCACTTCGCAGATCGGCTGAATGCCTCGTTCAGCCGCCGCCTCTCGACTCTCAACTACCAGTCCCGCGGCGCCCATTCCGATGATCATGCCGTGGCGGCGCCGGTCAAAGGGCACGGCGGCTTCTTCGACGACTTCGTCCGTGGCTGCTGCTCCGCTGGCCAGAAAACCTGCGCCCATCCAACCAATCAGGTTGTCGGTAGTGATGTCGTCGGCAGAAACCACGATCACGCGCCGGCACCTGCCAGCACGGATCCAGTCCTCGGCCAAGGCCACCGCCTGCGTGGTGCTGGCACAGGCCGAATTGATTTGCGTGTTTGGCCCGCGAGCACCGATGAATTCGGCAAATTGCGAGTGTCCCATCGGCAACACTCGGAAGAGGTAGCGCCGGTCAAAGATGTACGGCTGTTTCTCGATGCCATCGCGAAGATCTTCGATTCGCCGTTCAATCTCGCGAGCGAGGATGGAATCGTCGTTGGCCTCTGTCAGTCGGGCCTGCAAGCTTTCCAGAGTCGCCAGTTGCCCGCGGCGGGCATGGTCCGCACAGTAGCGCGACATCTCATCAGCGAGGGAGTCGAGGCCTGGGAAAGCCGAGGCAAATATCACGCCGGTGTCATCGCGGAGGGAATCAGGCAACGCCCAACGGTCGGGTAACGGTGTGCCTTTGCTAGTGGTCTTGTAATGTAAGACCAGCGGGAGACCCGCGTCGCGCAACGCGTCAAGCCCTACGGCAATCGCCAATTGAGTGTCTCGATCTAAGGCCACTAGGCGATCGTGGGAAACACCGAATTCGCTCTCCAAGTCGAAAGCGCCGCCACGGCCTGCCAGCTTGATGACGCCGGCCACATCCGTGATGGTTTCGAAAGCGCCTCCCCCGTCATCGCTCTTGACCAGGCGCGTGATGTGCTTGTCGAGCATGGCGCGGCGGAATCGGCTGGGGATGGTGTCGATAAATTGGTCACCCCGCAGTAGGCGACCCACGTTGGAATCATCGAAAATGCGCTCGGTGCCTGGTAGGCCCAGAGCTGCACCGGTGATAGCCACCGGCGAGTCACGACCCGTCGTGGGTCTCTGCCCCTGAGTGATCTGCCAGCCGCGTTCGAGAACATCCGCAAAGAAACGGCCAAGTTCGACATAGTGATTGTTGTTCAAGGGCGCTGGCGCAACCTGCTTGCCGGGCTCAGATCGAACCCCAGAGGTTGGTGGAATCGTCGCGGGCGGTGCTGCAACCGCGGTCACCGATGCCATCGCCTGGTGCCGTGATTCCGCAATCCCGTGGCCCAGTCCCGCCGCATACAGGCAGCAGAGTGCCTGGTTGAACGCGGGGACGTCGCCGACTTTCGGATGATTGGTGAACAACCAAACAACATCACCGCGCGGGCCGAGCACGTCCTCGGCAAATCCTTGCAATGCCTTCTTCGGTCCTACTTCGACAAATACTCTCGCCCCGGCGTCATACAAGGTGCGCAGTCCGGTGACGAACTGCACTGGCGATGCGACCTGCTGGGCCAGAATGTCCAGCATCTGTGGCACGACATTGGGCCCGGTGGGGTAAAACTTGCCGTTCGTGTTGGCCACAATGGGCAGGCGCGGCGACTGGAGGTTCAGCCGCTCCAGCACGCGTCGCAGGGGCAGGCTTGCGGGCGCCACGATCGAAGTGTGGAAGGCGTGGCTGACGGGCAACGCGGATACCTCATAGCCTGATTTCTGGAAGAGCTCCATGGCCTGTCCGACCGCCTTGCTGTTGCCCCCGATCACCGACTGATGTTCGCTGTTGATATTGGCGATTACCACGTATCCATCGACGGTTTTCAGCAGCCTCTCGATTTCCGCAAGCGGGGCAAACACGGCCGCCATGCGGCCGTTGTCGGCCATGGCGACCTGCGTCATTTCGCGGCCGCGGGCGCTGACCGCTTCCAGTGCCTGACCGAAGGGAAGCGCGCCGGTGGCAACCAGAGCTCCGTATTCACCCAAGCTGTGTCCCATGGTGAAATCGGGCGTGATGCCGTAAGCCGCCAGCAAACGGGTCAGCGCAAGGTCGGCGGCCAGCACTGCCGGCTGAGTAATCGCGGTTTGCCGCAAATCGTCTTCCGCTCTGCCCACGGCTTCGGCGTCGCCTTGATCAACAAAGATGAATTCGCTGAGCGCTTTTCCCAAAAGCGGCGTCATCACACGATCGGCTTCCGCGAACACTTCAGCGACAATCGGCTCCGTGTCACGCAGGGTCTTGAGCATGTTGACGTACTGCGAGCCTTGCCCTGGATACAAGAACGCTACCTTGGGCGCGGGACCATGACCGCGAAAGATTCCCAATGCGCGCAGAGGCTTCCACACCGCGGGCTGGTCGGCAGCCAATGCTTTGAACGCACTGGCTGCTTTGGCCGCCAGCTCAGATGCATTGCTATAGTCGATGGCCAGGCGTTCAGGCGCACGCAGGTCTGGTTCGGCGGGAGCTGAGCGATCGGGTACGATGCCCGCTTTGGCGTCTTTCTCCACCACCTGCAGGCGCTGAACCAATTCGGCTTGCGAGGCGGCGCCGATTACCAGCGCATCCCGTAAGGGCACTTTATGGGGAGAGGGGGAAGCGGAAGCAACCTCTTTCGCGTTGCTCGTGGCCTCCATCACCGCGGCAGGTCTTTCACTCACTGCCACCGATCGCTTGCCATTCCCATTCGATCTCTCCGGAATGTATTCTTCGAGCACGGCATGGAAGTTGGTGCCGCCGAAACCGAAGGCGCTCAAGCCAGCGCGCCGTATGCCATCCGGAGGGACGATCCACGACCTGAGCTCGGTGTTGACGTATAGCGGAGAATGAGCAAAGTCGATGTCTGGATTCGGATGCTCACAGTGCACGCTGGGGGGCAGCACTTTGTCGCGAAGCGCCAGCACGGTTTTCAAGAATCCCGCGGCCCCGGCGGCTCCTTTTAAATGGCCAAAATTCGACTTTACCGATCCCAAGCCTATGGAGCGGTGGGGAAGATGATAGCTGCTAAGCACCTCTGCCAGGCTCTGCACTTCGACGACGTCGCCCACGCGGGTGGACGTGCCATGACCTTCAAAGTAAGTGGCCGTCGCGGGGGATAATCCGGCGTTCTGCCAGGCGCGCTCGACCGCCAGTCTTTGCCCGATCGGGTTGGGTGCGGTGATGCCTTTGCCTTTTCCATCACTCGAACCGCCGAGGCCGCGCACCACAGCGTAAATTTTGTCGCCGTCACGCTCGGCATCGGCGAGCCGCTTCATCAGGAAAATGGCGGCGCCTTCGCCCATAACGAAACCGTCGGCTCCTTCCGCGTAGGGGCGAGTGCCGGTCGCGGAAAGCGCCCCAATCTTGCAGAACTTGACAAAGGTCGGTGCACCCATGTTGCGGTCAATGCCGCCGGCGATGGCCACGTCGAAATCCTTTTCCACCAATCCTTCGATCGCCGCACCCAGGGCCGCCATCGCCGAGGCACAGGCGGCATCGCAGACGAAATTGGGTCCGCGAAAGTCGAAGAGGTTGGCGATACGTCCAGCAATGCAATTGGCTAGTTCCCCCGGCATACTGTCTTCCGTGATTTCGGGCAGGAGCTTGCTTATGCGGTCGTGCAGTTCGCGGATGATGTCGCGGCGGATCGCTTCCGGCAGTGCAGCGAAGCTGGTAATCTTCCCCAGTTCGCGCGCGTATTCTGGGAAGTAAATGCGCAGCGACGTCAGATAGTGCCTTTCTCCCGCCATGGCATTGCCCAGAATCACGGCCGTGCGCTCGGGATTCAGTGGCCGTTTGCGGTAGCCGTAGTCCTCGAGCGCTTCGCGGGTGCAGGCGATAGCCCACTTCTGGGCGCCATCCATGGCATCCACCACACGCGGTGGCACCGGTAGGTGCCACTTTATCGGCTCCCAGGTAAACTCGCGTACCCACCCGCCGATCTTGGAGTAAGTCTTGTCTGGCACCGCGGGATTGGGGTCGTAGTAGAGCAACGGGTCCCAACGCTGTTGATCAACCTCCGTCACGCTGTATCGGCCGTTCTTGATGTTCTCCCAAAACGCGGGGACGTTGGGCGCGTCGGGCAAAATGGCCCCGGTCCCCACAATCGCGATGGCTCGGTATAAAGTGTTTTCCATGACTGCACTCCATTCGAGAAAGAACCTCTTGATCCTCTACGGCAAAGAGGACATCTCTAAGCCAGACGCTCATGAATCCATCATGCAAAATCACGCCGCGACAGGCTCGCGCTTAGCTGCGCGCCCGTACAGTATGTCGGCCACGTAATCCATGTCGGCAATCAAGCCAGTTTGCGCGCGGTGTACAGCCGCTAGCCCCAGGCTCGCCTCGAAGGCGCGCAAGTCTGCGTCCCCCAAACCACCGGCTCCGACCACCCAGCGCAGGCCGTCCTCGGCAACTTTGAGCGCGGCTTCGCGAGCGAAAACGCGGCTGATCGCTGCTACTGCCGCCGCATCGAAGCGCCGGTTTGCCTTTTCGTTCAGTTTGTTTTCCGCCAGGAGTGACGCGCGGCGGGCTAAGCTCCCCGCGCACTCGGCGTAAGCAATCAACTCGCCCAGGCGGAGCAGGATATGTTGATAGCGTGTCAGCCGTGCCATTCGGGCCCTCTCCATCACCTCGGCTAGCGCATGCAACGCCAGCCCGACGACATCCGCACCTACCTGGGAATAACGTGCGTGTAATGCCTCGAACTTCTTCGCCTCATCGTGATAATGTTGTCCCCGCGTCTTCAGGTGGGTCTGCCAGCGATCGCGGCTGATGGTCATCTCCATGATCTCCGAGGTGCCTTCGTAAATAACGGTGATGCGCACATCGCGGCTGATCTTCTCCACCATATATTCGTGGGTGTAGCCGTAGCCGCCCAGCGCCTGGATGCTGGCCTCGGCAGCGCTATTCCCTGCCTCGGTGGCCATGTATTTGGCGATTGCACCTTCCGTGTTTAGGCTGCCCTCGCCGGCGTCGATACGCTCGGCGACCTCCTCGATGTAAGCGCGGGCGGCCTCGAGACGGGCCACGTTCGGCACGATGAGCTTGTGCGTGTATCCTTGCTTCTCCGAGAGCGGTGCCCCGGCTTGAATGCGCTTGGTGGAATAGGGAATGGCACGGTCGAGCGCAGACCAGCCTGCCCCCAGACCAAACGCGGCCACCATCAAGCGCGTGTATCCGAAGACCGCCTGGGCTTGGTTCAATCCCTGGCCTTCCACGCCACCGACCAGCTGCGCGGTGGGAACAAAGACCTTGTCGAAGGCAAGCGCTGCGGTGTTGCTGAGCCGAATGCCGTGCTTATCTTCGGGTTCGTCGTGGGTAAAACCTTGCGCGCCTTTCTCCAGGATGAACCAGCTCGGACCACTGGGCGTGTTCGCTAGCACGGTATAAGCGTCCGCGATGCCGCCGTTACTAATCCATTGCTTGTTGCCAGTGATTTTGTAGCCGACAATCTTGCCATCCTCCATGACTCTCTCCGCCGTGGTGCGAAGCGCTCCGAGATCACTGCCGGCTTCCGGCTCGGTCGCGGCATAGGCGAAAAGGGTTCCCTCTTCCGCGATGCGTGTCAGCCACAGCTTCTTCTGCTCCGGCGTGGCACCCACGGTGATGGGATCGCTGCCCAGAAACGTTGCCAGCACCGATGTCGCAACGCCCAGATCAATGCGCGCCATTTCCTCGCACACGCAATACACATCGATGGTGGTGCCGCCCATGCCGCCGTATTCTTCCGGAATGAACAGAAGTTGAATTCCCAGCTTGTCCGGGCTGCACATTTGCCGCACGATATCGAGAGGGCATTCGTCGCGGGCATCGAGCTCGATCAAGGTCTCGTCCGGCAAACGCTTCTTGGCGAACTCGCGCAGCGACTTCAAACTCAGCTTCAGAGTCTTGGCGGTGATCATTGCGTGGTTACCTCACTTAAGCGAAACACAACGCCTTTCGCGGATTTTCTTGGTTAGTTCGGGAAGAAACTCCAGGATGTCATCGACAATTCCAACGTCTGCCACCTGGAAGATGGGAGCCTGGGGGTTCTTGTTAATGGCAACGATAAAAGGATTGCCCTTAATGCCGGCTAAATGCTGGGACGAGCCGCTGATACCGCAGGCCAGATAGACCTTGGGCTTCACGGTCTTTCCCGATGATCCCACCTGGCGAGACTTCTCCAGCCACTTGGCGTCGACCACCGGTCGGGAGCAGGCCACGGCCGCGCCCATGGCCTCGGCGAGCTCTTGCGCGATGGCGACGTTGTCTTTTTCCTGGATGCCACGTCCGATGGAGACCAAAGCCGCGTACTGGGAGATGTCAACATCGCCCGCCTCAGCCACCACCGTTTCGAGGTATCGCCGGCCTGCGCTTAGGGTGCCGACCTCGGCAGTTTTATCCACCACCGTGCCGGCTTGGGGAGTGCCTTCGAGCGGCTTAAATGCGCCCGAGCGAAGTGTAATTACTGCCCCGAAGGAAATGTCACAGTTCACATGCGTGCTCACCTGACCGCCAAATTCCTGACGGATGACCTTGAGCAAGGCGCCGTCCACACCCTCGATTCCGACGACATCGGACAGGAAAGCTGTATTCAGCTTGACCGAGAGGCCGGGAGCCAAATCCATTGCGAAGTGGGCATGCGGGAATAACACGATGCTGCCCCGGGGCAGGACTTGGACCAGCGCCTGGCGGATCAATTCAGCGTTGGGATAGGCGAGGGCCGGGTTGGCGACTTTCCATATCTCTCGGTAAGAAGCCCGCAGGGATTGGCAGGCAACCTCCAGCTCACTTCCTGAGCCGATGACAATGGCTACAGGGGAAGCCATGGGATCCAGTTGTCGGGCTGCGCTCACTAGCTCGGAGGCGGAGTCATCGACCACCCCACCTCGATGTGTGATGTAAGCAAAGATTGCGGGCATCATTGCAACCCTCCTCTGGCTGCGACCAGCTCAAGCAGTTTTTCAATGTTTTCTTCGCGGCTGGCGGTGAGAATTTCCGCAGCTTTGCCGTGTGTGGGCACAAAGTAATTCACCCGTTTCACTTTCGCGGCGGCGGCTCCCACACCATTTGCAGAGAGGCCCAAATCCGAAGCGCTGTAGGTGGGAACGGGAACAGAGGCCACGGCGCGAACGCCCCGCATGCCGACATAACGCGGCTCATTGATTCCAGTCTGAATCGAGAGCACACAGGGAAGATCGATCTCGCTGATCTCTCGGTTGCCACCTTCAATTTCACGGCTGATCTTCAATCTTCCCTCCTCCAGCAGTTCGATGGAGTTGACCAACGAAGCGAAGGGATACTCGAGCATCGCCGCCAGCATTCCGCCTACCTCCCCGGCCCCGGCTTCCGCTTGCACTCCAGTCAGAATCAGGTCGTACCTGCCCTTTTGGACGAAGGCCTTGAGAATGGTTGCGATGCCCCGGCCGTCCGATCCAGTGAAAGCATCGTCGGAAATCAGGACCCCATGGTTCGCGCCCATGGCCATCTCTCGCCGCAAGATTTCTTCATCCTCTTCGCTGCCGACGGTCACGACCGTGACGCTTCCCCCTACCCGGGCGACGATCTCGAGAGCCTCTTCCACGGCGTAGTTGTCCGCTTCGTTGATCGAGTAAACCAATTCGTCGCGCTCGATATCATTGCCTGCGGAGTTGAGTTGAATCTCATTCTCCGAGGTGTCCGGTACTCTTTTTGCGCAAACTAAGATCTCCACGTCTACCTCCCTGAAATGCACTCTTGTTGGATTTCGGGCACCCCTGCGGTTTCCCCAGCCGGGCCTTCACGGGCAAGCCTTTGTTCGGCCAACTCGGCTAGATCGATGGCGCTCATTTTTCCTTCGAAACCTGCCACCTTGATCGCATCCTCGAGATTTGCCAGGCAGAAGGGACAGGCGGTCACGATCACATTGGCTCCCGCCTCAGCGGCCATCCGAATTCGCTTCACTCCGATTCGCTCTTCTTCCTTGGGCTCATAGAACAACATCAACCCACCGCCACCACAGCAGAAGGAGCGATCGCGCGAGCGCTTCATCTCGACTCGCTTCAGGCCGGGAATCGCATCGAGCACGTTACGAGGATCGTCGTAGACCTGGTTGTGCCGTCCCAGATAGCAGGGGTCATGGTAGGTATAAGTATTTTCGTCTTCTAAGTGATTGAAGCTGATCTTGCCGGACTTGACCGCGCGGGCTAGCACTTGGCTGATGTGTTCGACTGGCGGTACATCGCGGTAATCGTGTTTCAGCGCGTTGTAGGCATGCGGGTCGGCGGTAACAATCCTCTCGACGCCGGAGGCCCTGATGGCATCCACGTTCTTATCGCGCAGCGCCATAAACAGCATCTCCTCGCCGAAGCGGCGGACTTCATGACCGCTATCTCTTTCGGTTGCGCCGAGGATTCCGAAATTTTCTCCGATGTGATCGAGGATCTTGGCTGTCGCCCGGCCAATCGACTGCATCCGCGCGTCGTAAGAAGTAATGCTGTCCACAAAATAGAGAGCCTTGGCGCTATGGTTTTTGTCCAGCGTCTTCACCCGGCAGACTTGCTCGAAATCTTTTGCCTGGATCCAGTCAGCCCTTTTCTTCTCCATCTTGCCGTAAGGATTGCCTCGGCTCTCGAGCGCCTTGAAAGGCTTTTGCAGAGACTGGGGTACGTTTCCCTCATCCACCAAGCCGCGTCGCAAATCAACCACCTTGTCGATATATTCGATCAGCAACGGGCATTCTTGTTCGCAGGCACCGCAGGTCGTGCATGACCAGATCTCGTCCTCGGAGTAGAGGCTGCCGATCAGCTGCTGCCCATTGCCCGCATGGCCAAACAGGGGATAGTGCTGAAACGCATAGTCGCGCGCTTTAATGGTGAGGAACCGTGGCGACAGAGGGCGCCCGGCAGCGTTGGCGGGACAGTTGTCGGAGCAGCGTCCGCAGTCGGCACAGGAATAAAAATCCAGCATGTGCTTCCAGGTGAAGTCGGAGAACGTCTTCACGCCGAACGATTTGACCTGACCCAGATGCTCATCACTGACGCCCCATTTCACCGGCTTCAGGCTGCTTTTGTCCAACTTCGAAAAGTAAATATTGAACAGCGACGTTTCTACGTGAAACTGAATCCCAAACGGCCGGTAGCAGAGCAAGAAATAAAAAACAACCTCATGGAGGAGATAAGAGCCGAGATAAATGCGCCCGAGCTCAGGCAAGGGAGTCGAGGCCAGAGCGATCTTCAGCAGCCAAGGAAGGGAGAAGGCAGCAGAAAACTGCACGCTTTGACCTGCCTGTAGTTGACCTGCCGCTCGCGCGGCTTCGAACAGACTGTCCGCCAGCATCAGAATGGCTATCAGTGACAACAAGAAGATGGCGTCGGCCTTATGGGCTCTCCCGAACCTTGCCGGTACTTCATACCGCGCCGGCTTGAAGACCAGCCTGCGGGCGATGGCGAATACCATACAGAGGAAAACCACGGTGGCAGCATAGTCCGTCATTACTTCGTAGATATGACCTGCTTCTCCCTTCAAACCGGGCATTACGAAGTTCTCCGAGACACCGACGATCAGTACCGTGAAGGCCCGCATCGCCAAGAGAAGGAAGCCCGCGAAAATGAGAATATGAAGGATCCCGGCGGTTCTATAGCGTGGATGCTTCCACTGTCCAAGCCAAAATTGGCAGACTTTGCCCAGCCGCGCCAACGGCTGGTCAAAGCGCCGATCACTCTCTGCCCGAAGGAGCGGAACCAGGCGTCTGGCCACGATGTAGGCAAAGCACGCTATGCCCAGAAGGTGAATGAGCAGGAACAAGCTCTGCCCCGGGAGCAACCAGGACGTGACCGGGGAAATGGATTGCGTGGTTTCCAACATGCCAACCGCCTTTTTTCACAACGGACGGTGCCACCCCTGCTACTTTGTGCCCGCTGCCTCTACGCCAACACGTGCGGCAACGCTTTCTCCTCTTCCCCAGCCGCCGTAGTTATTTGCGCCTGATCAACCACAGAGGCAGGATCGGTCAACGGGATCGGAATCCGAATCTTTGCCGCCCTCGGGGCAGGCCTCACCGCCTTCACAACGCGGGCCGTCCTCTGCCGAGCGGATTTCTTGCGCCGCGATCCTATTCCTGCCGCATCGCGCAGCTCTGCAAAACTCATTCTTAAGAGACCTTCCAGACGCCGCAGATCTGGCGCGGCGTGCACGTCTCCGCTGAACCCAAAATAGGCCGAGCCGTCGTAACTCAAAATGGCGCAGTTGACTGCCATCTCGCCGCCCACCGGCACATAGGGATACCAGCGCAGCATTCTGCGACCCAGCAGGTACAGCGGATACTGCGGGCCGGGCACATTGGTGCACACCAAGTTGAACGGGGTAATCGGCAACTGGCTCAGGATTGGGCCGAGGACCGCTTGCACTCCGGCGGGGAACATTCCAATGAGATTAGCGCTTAAGCTCACTAGCTCTGCAGCATGCGCCTGTTTCAGAAACTCAGTCCGTAAGTGCACGGCAGCCAATAACTTTTGGGGGTCGCGAATGTCCAGCGGAACCGTGACCGGCACAAGCGATATGCGGTTGCCCAGTTCGGTGGCGCTCTGATTGCCACGCAGATTGACCGGGACCATCATGCGGAACAATCGCCCTTTGACAGGATCGCCATGCAGCTCGAGGTAACGTCGGATGGTCGCGGTCACCAGCGCCAGAATCACATCATTCACGCTCGTTCCGAAGGTATGCCGAATGGCCTTCACTTCCGTTAGTGGAATTTTTGCCCAGGCGAACTTCTGCGGGCCACGGTAAGGAACATTAAAGCGCAAGCGTTCGGTGAATGCTGTGATCTCGAGCAGCAGCTGGGAAAGTTCGGCGGTCGGGAGAAGTTTCCCGCCATTCATGGCGGCTCGTTCCCCTATGCTTAGGAGGTCGGCGAGCGTAGAGAGAATTCGGTGGACAAAATCGGAGTAGGAATCGATAACTCCAGCTGTCAACGAGGTCAAAGGGTTGTGCGGTGGCGGAACCCGAAGTTTGAACTTTTTCTTGCGCGAACGTGGTGCCCTCGGGCTCGCATCCAGAAGCACATTCATGATACCCACGCCCGCAATGCCATCCGCGAGACAGTGGTGTAAGCGGATGATGACGCCGGTGCGATTCCCTTGCAACCCATGCGCTACCGTCATGTCCCATAAGGGGTGCTTTCGATCCATCACCTGGCTGAACAGTTTTCCGGCAGCCGCTTTCAGTTCGGAGTCGGTACCATGCTTAAGCGTCACTTCGCGCACATGGCGACGGACATCGAACTCGGGGTCGTATTCCCAACTGGGAAGGCCCAGGCCAAACGGCGCGGGCACCACGCGCTTGAGATAGCGCGGAAGGAGCGGGAGCTTCGACTGGATGAATTGAACACACTCCTCGAGCGAAATCTCACCTTCGAATAGGCAGACGCTGGCCACATTGAGCGGCATGCCTTCCCGCTCCAGATGCAGGAAAACTGTGTCGCCCCAAGAAAGCCGTTCATTTTGTCCATGGTTCTGCATGACGGGTCTCCCCTCTTCAGCTCCGGAACGAGAATCGCGACGTTAACTTCACCAGTTTGAGCACCTTATAGACATGCACGTTGACGCCGCATAAGACCACCCTGACGCCTTTCTCGGCGGCCCCGCGGGCGAGCCCTTCCATGGCCTGAAGCGCACCTTGATCCACCCGCCGCACAGATGAGAAATCGAGAACCACTTCGTCGGCGGCACTGTTTAGTTTTTCTCCGGCTTGTTCGAGAGCTGGGACTATCGACTCTTCCTCAATCTTTTGCCACACTGCAATCGTTGCCATACTCACCATCCGCTACCCAGTTTGTTGCTGAGGCGCACCACACGCCTCCGTCGCGCCTCGTCCGTGATAAGCCTGCCAAAACAGCTCAATCAACTCACCCATCAAAGGCATGCGGGGATTCGATCGCCAGGAAGGGTCGTCATAGGCGCTCTTAGCCAGTTCAGGGACCGTTCGCTCAAATTCCTCTTTGCAAATTCCCAGCTCAGCGATCGAGCGGGGAAACCCCAACTGATCGAGCAATTGCTCTGTGGCCGCTATCAACTTGCTTACCTTTTCTTCCACCGTACGACCTCCCAACCCAAGCAGGTCTGCGACCGTCGCGTATTTCTTGTGGGCCACGTATCCTTTCTGGTAGGGCGAAGGCATAAACTTGGTGGGTACAGCGGCGTTGTAGGCGATAACATGCGGCAACATGAGCGCGTTGGCCCGGCCATGGGCGATGCCGAACCGGGCGCCGAAGGCGTGTGCCAAGGCATGATTGACACCTACGGAAGCATTGGAAAATGCCATAGCCGCAATGCAGGCCGCGTTGTGCATCATGCTGCGGGCTTCTTCGTCCTCGGGATGCTCGTACGCGACCGGCAGATACTTGAAGACCATCCGGATCGCTTGCATGGCGTTCGAGTCTGTATAGGGGGACGCGTAATTGGATACTCCCGCTTCGAGCGCGTGCGTCAAACAGTCGATGCCGGTGTCGGCGGTCAGTCCCTTCGGCATCGACATGACAAACTGCGGATCCACGATCGCCACATCCGGACTGAGCGAATAGTCGGCCAGCGTCACCTTCCGTCCCCGCTCTTTGTCGGTGAGCACAGCAAACGGAGTGACCTCGCTGCCGGTTCCGCTGGTTGTGGGGATGGCAATCAACCGTGCCCGATTCACCTTGGCCGTCGGATATTCGACCACTCGCTTACGCAGATCCAGAAAGGGTGCAGCTAGCTCCTCTAAGTCTGCCTCTGGCGATTCGTACTTCAGCTTCATGATTTTCGCCGTGTCGATCACCGATCCGCCGCCCAGCGCAATGATTTGGTCGGCCTTGTAGAACTTAAGCGCCTCCACCGCCTCACTCACCAGGTGAGTTTCCGGCTCGCCATCGGGAATTACCGAAAGATGGACGTGGGTTTCTGGGGGAAGGTAGCGCCGTACGATGTCCGCATGGCCGATGCGCTCCAGAACCGGGTTCGTGACGATGATGGTGGATCGCGATGAAAACTGCCGCACATTCTCCACGGCGTTCAGGTTGAAATAAATCTGGTTGGGAACCCGGAACCACATATGTGCTTGTGTCCTGCGGGCAAGCCGCTTGATGTTGAGGTAGTGATAGATGTTGACGTTGTCGGTTGTGCTATTGCCACCGCCGGTGCCACATCCGAAGGCAAAGGTTGGTACCAGATCGTTGTAAACCGCCCCCAGGGCACCGATAGAGCCGGGCGAATTGATGATGATCCGACCCGCGTTGATCACCTCTCCGAACTTCCGGATGATTTCATCGTTGCGCGAGAAAATGACCGCCGTGTGTCCCAGACCACCAGCATGGTTCACATCTACGCACACCTTAAGCGCCTCCTCGACGGATTTAGCTCGATAGACCGCAAGCACCGGGAAGAGCTTCTCCACCGACAGGGGATGCTCACGACCTACGCCCTGGATCGGCGCAATCAGCAGTTTGGTTTTCGGCTTCACGGGAATACCAATAAAGCGCGCGATCGAGGTCGCCTTTTGTCCTACGGCCATTGGCTGCATGAATCCCGTCTGGGGATCGATCACCGTCTGCGCCAGCAGCTTGGCCTCTTTCTCGTCGCAGATATGCGCTCCCAGTTCAGCAAACTTCTTGAGCGCCAGTTCATAGATCTCCTCATCGATCACCACGGTCTGCTCGGAGGCACAAATCGTTCCGTTGTCGAAGGTCTTCGAGATGATGATGTCCACCACCGCAGTGCTCAGGTCCGCAGATTTCTCCAGATAAACCGGGGTGTTGCCCGGCCCAACGCCCAGCGCGGGCTTGCCGGAGCTGTAGGCGGCTTTGACCGCACCCGGTCCGCCGGTGGCATCAATCAGGGCAACGTCCTTGTGCCCCATCAGGTAAGCGTTGTCCTGCAGCGTGTGTGATTCGAGACAACCAAAAACGTCCTTCGGCGCTCCGTGCTTCACTGCGGCCTCCTGCATGATCTTTACAGCCTCAGAACAGCAGTTCCAGGCTTTCGGGTGGGGACTGAAAATGACCGCATTGCGCGTCTTGATCGCCATGATGCATTTGAAAAGGACTGTGGAAGTAGGATTCGTGATCGGTGTAAGCGACAAGATGACCCCAATCGGCTCGGCCACCTCGAAAAGATTGCGCTCCGGATATTCGCGAATGATGCCCACAGTTCGTTTGTCTTTTACATAGTGATAGGCGAACTCGGTGGCCACCATGTTCTTGATGACCTTGTCTTCCATCACTCCCAGCCCGGTTTCTTCAACCGCCAGGCGCGCCAGATATTGAGCTTGCTCGAGTCCGGCAAGGACCATGGGCTTGACGATACGGTCAACCTCTTCTTGCGTGAATTGGCTAAATACAGCAGCGGCAGTTCGCGCCTGACTCACCAGTCTCTCCAAGTACGCAATTCGTTCCGCCGTGAGGTTTTCTGCGGCGGGCGAAACCTGCCCCCGCTCCTCCACTGCTTCGTATGTGATCATTGTTGCCCCCTACGATTGCACTGAGGGTCGGTTATCTAGGAGAAGCATGCTCACGTTCGGTTACTTCTCGTGCGACAAGGCTTTGCAGTGTTGCTCGACTTATCCGTTCACTACGCGTAGTCGATGGGATGCCGCTCGAACCAGTGCTCGTCGCGTACCTTGACAATTTTTTTAAGAGCGCTGGAGACGGCACCTGCGGTTAGGTGTCGACATTCCCATGCGATACCGAGGCCAAAGCCGATTGCACCGCCGGCCAAGCCTAGCGTCAACATTCGACGTAGCGATCTGCTCGGAATTCCGGTGCAACCGCCGGACAGTCCAAGGCACGTTCCGATAGCGGCGGGTTTCAGAGCCCTTCGAAGTGACTCATTGAGAAACGGACTAAAAGGTTTTCCGTTGAGAAATGTTTCCCGGCCGGCACGAATACCCTCAAACCCAGCTGCCAGAATATCTCGACCGTATCGCACTTCGGACTCACACCACTTTTCTACAGTCATAATCGCCTCGCCCGCGACCTGTAGACGATTTAAGCTTGGGTCATGAACTAAATCGGTGCAGAGCGTCACCGGTTTTGGTGATTACGGTCACAAGCAAGCTGGTTAGGGGAACGAATTCGACGGCTGACCCGATTGGGCCGAAGCCAGCTGTACCTAGCGATGCCTGGCAATAATGGGTCCCACTTAGCCGACATAACCGACGAGCAATGGTTCCAATCGTCTGCCTGTGTCCCATGCACGCCACCTTGCGGCGATACACGATCTCGAGGATGCTTCCTTTAGCGCATTAGCCGCTTGCTCGGGAATCTGCCGCATCTGGCGTTTTTCTGCGTCGCTTACGATGGTGGCCCTCATTGTGGCGAGCACTGCACTGTACCAGTCTCACTCAAACCATAAGCAGAGATGCCAACCCAGTACAGTTTCTTCTCCGCTTCTTTACCGGGCACCAGCCGGGGCCGCCGGAAAGCATGATGCCTCCAGCTGCTCAAGTTGCACTTCAGCCTCTCCGCGAACAGACCTAAGCTGGGCACCACTGGGTACCTGGTCACGGATCAGGGGGAATACCCCAGGAAGGTGAAGCAGCGCAGCATGAGGTGAGCGCTGCCCATTACGATGATCCCGGTGTGCCATGCTCCAATTATTGGCGTGAAATAAAGGAAGCTGTCTAAGCGCACCTCTGGGACCTCTGGGTGGTACGTTTTGCAAACACATCAATGGGTGGAAAAGTTTGCCCGGCGGCGATCCCAGACCAGGCATTCAGATGCAGTTACACTGCATGATCTGGCCTGAGGGTACACCGGCCTCGCGAGAATTGCTGCGTGCTGGTTGACACGAGCGAAGCCGGTATCCTCAGGGTATGACCCGTGACGGCGGCGAACGCTCGCCCATCAAGGGACGCTTCGACCCTGTAACTGCTCACACTTTAGCCAAGCCGTATTCCACTCAGCATGACGGTCTTATTCACCAATTTCCTCTCAGGCGGTTGCCGCTGCCGCGGCTACCTTGTGCGCACGCGATGCCGGCCTCTTCCGGCGCCGGGCTTGTCTAACCGTCTTGCGCTCGGTCGAACTTACCACCGCATCCATCAAGGCTTTCTGCGCATCGACGTAGCTCTTCACCCCTTCCCGAGTCAACTCTGCAAGTGGCAGGAACGGAAATGGCCGGAGAAGCTCCAGAGTCTTACCCGCGGTCTTCACATTGGCGTTCATCTGCTTGCCCGCGACATCGACGAGCTTCTTCTGCGCCTCGATGAATGACTCGGTAGCGCGCCGTGCCAGCTCTGCCAGTTCGGTCTTCTTCAGTTTCTTGATCTCGGTTTTCTTGCCGCCCGTGGCCTTGGCTGTCCCGTCGGCGATTACATCAAGAAACTGCTTCTGCGCTTTTACGAAGGTCTCCAATCCCTCGCGCGCGAAGTCCAAAACGTGCTCGGGCTGAAAGGACTTGCCAGCCTTGGCAGCCTCAACCCAAACATGAGTCTGTTTCCCGGCAATCTTGAGGAACTCTTCCTGCATGTGGATAAAAGTCTCGACGCTGCGCTGCAACAGGTCGACCAGAACGTATGCGGCAGGGATGTTTCCTACCCGCTCTTTCACCCCGACCATCAGCACTTCGTTCTGCTGCTTGCCGAGATCAAGAAGTATTTTTTGTCCTTCGAGAAAATTGGTGACACCCTCTCCGGCTACTTCACCGAGAAGGGCAGTCGGAGAGTGATGTGGGTTGGTCAGCTGCTGCCGCACGGCATGTATGACGGCGGCGTTCTGCTTCATGGCGAGATCCAGAAGGATCCGTTGCGTGGCAAAGAAGCCCTGCACTCCCTGTTGCGCCCACCCCGATAGAATAGAAATAAAGGACGACCCCACCGGAAGATTCCGATTTGTTTGTGCGGGCATTTCAAACCTCCTATGCTGCACTGCAGCATTCGAGTAAACTATAGGTCTTAAAGAAGTTGATGTCAAGTATTATAATTTCTTTGTGCAGAGCAACATAAGCAGAGTTGTGCATCTTCAACCTTGTCGGTTGGCCAACAATATTGCCGAGTGACAGCCTGCCTTGCTGCCGGTTGAACCGCCGGCTGCCGTCGACTTCGCTCACGGCAGGCTCTCGACTATGTCGTCACTGGAAAGCGGATGACGCAACGGAACTCGCGGGGAATGACAACCATTGGGCGGAGTCGCGGATGGGGCAAACCAGGATGAAATCCTACACCGTGTTAATCAAGAAATACGGCAACCGCAGGCTGTACGACACCGTCACCAGTCGCTATGTCAATCTCGACGATATTGCTGCGCTCATCCGCGAAGGCAAAGATGTCAAAGTCGTGGACGCGAAAACCGGCCAGGACCTGACGCGCATTACGCTGACCCAAATCATCACTGAAGATGTCAAAGAAAAACCGACCGGTTTGCCCCTCGAACTGCTGCGCCAGCTTATCGTCGCCTCTGATGAGGTGCGGCAAGAGTTCATCATGTGGTATTTGAAGTCGGCGTTCGACACCTATCAGAAGGTGCAGGACGCAGTGCAGAACCGGCTAGGCGAGGTGCAGTCGGCGATTCTGTCGCCGGTAGAGTTAATGAGGAAATTCCTCGGCACAACCCCGACGCCCCCTCCGGTAGCAGCTGTAACAGAGGTCGATGCGCTACGCCAACGTGTGGCGGAGTTGGAGGCGCGACTGGAAAAGGGCGAACGAAGAAAAGTGCGGAAGGGCAAGGGTCACTGAGATGTATTCTCTGCAATGCAGTTAGGGATGAAGCATGCCGGTGTACCTTGCTTGGTCAGGATACGCGGGCGCTTCAGTTTTCGGATGGTTGGATAGTCGGCTGCCGTGTACGCATCCTGAGCAAGGTTTTTGGCTGGGTACCCTGCCGCTTGGCAAGTCGAGATATAATGTCTTTCGCGAAAGTGTTTGCCCGTTCCCCCCCTGACGCAGAGGCACAAGGACTCCCGGGCAAACTCAGGGGAAAATTGCGCGCGCACAAGAGAAAAGCCCATCCAACTGGATCTAAGTCTCGCAAGCTAACCTGCCAACTTCATCTTGAAGCCAATACGCACCTTTGGTCGGAAGCGTTGTTTGCGGCAGAGATTCTCCTGCTCCATGCCAACCCGGTCTATTACGGTTTCGGGGTACCGCATGGCGATGACTCGGGCGTGGTCATCATTCCTGGCTTTCTCGCGACCGATCTTTATCTGATGGAACTGCACGGCTGGCTGGGGCGCATTGGATACCGGCCTTATTTCTCTGGCATCGGCATCAACGCTGACTGCCCAAATCTTTTGATCCAGCGGAATCTGAACCAGACGGTAGAAAAGGCCTTGGAGGATACCGGACGAAAAATTCACCTCATCGGCCACAGTCTCGGAGGCGTGATCGCGCGCTCCCTAGCCGGCCAGCGGCCGAAGAATGTGGCTTCCGTAATCACGTTGGCCTCGCCCATTCGCGGCACGGTGGCGAATCGCGCCATTATTCATGCCACAGAAGCCGTTCGCCTGCGCATCCTGCAGGAGCATGGAGACGGAGTACTTCCGCAATGCTATACCGGACGCTGTACGTGCAATTTTGTCGACTCGTTGCGGCGAGAGGTGCCAGACTCCATGATTCAGACCGCAATTTACACTCGCCACGACGGGATAGTGGATTGGCGCTACTGCAGGACCATGAACAAGGAGAATGATTTCGAGGTGCCAGGCACTCACATCGGCATGGCATTCAATCCCACGGCGTATTCGATTGTCGCCGAGCGCCTGGCGCTGGCGCACGCGCCCCGGTAATCCGAGAGAAAGCTTCGTCTTGCACAACGGTCTGTGGTGATTCTACGGCTGGTCAGCGGTACCTAGAGCGAAGTCGAGGTCCGCAGCGTTTCACACCTCACTCGCGACGACCTGCCATCTCCAAGACCGCGCCGAGAGATGTTTCTAGATGTTGGGCCGCCGCACCCGACGGCTGCAAACACACCCAGGCTCTTGCCATGCTGTTGTTCGTCACCTGGAAGCTGCCTGAGCAATCGGTTTTCATGTACGGCAAACGATGGATACTTTCTCCCATTCCATCGAATTCTGCTCCCAAACCAAGCCCGTCGTTGGAGGAACAACAGAAATTCCATCGGAAGCTGGTTGGACTAGGAATGCCGGCGCGGGCGCCCCCCGGGCTTGCACTCTCGCGCAGATTGCGAAACACGTGGTGCTTTCCATCATGCCAAAGTACGGCTTTGCGAAACACAAGTCCAAACGGCATGTCGTACACCAATGCTTCCAATGTGCTCGGTGGTCCATCCGGCCGAGGAAAGTACGCGTGTGCCCAAGTCCAGAAGCCGCGATGCCGATAACCGCAATTGTGCCCTTGCACTCCAAACCCAAGAGGCTCCCCCTCAAAGCTGCGGCCGTCCAGGGTGATCCCTCCAGAAAACAGCGCATCGGAATGCGGTGTTCGCGAAAACCCAATCCAGCCCCTGCTGCTCAGCGTGGTGCGGAACGTAGAACCATAACGCAAGTTCCAGGCAATCGAGTGTCCCTCCACCTCCAGTGCTCCCCCGCAGGAGTTCTCCTCGATCCAATTGTTACCGATTCGCAAATAAAACGGGCTTTGTCCTCTGGAGCTGATACCTAAACCCGTTAACGGAAAGCCTTGAATGAAGCTTTGTGGTTGTCCATCCCTCGGAAACCATGTCGCCCAGACCTGAAGCGGCCTTCCCCGCACCTCTGCCAGGCAACCGCCTCGACCGGGATTCATCAGCAAATAACGGAACCACCACGCGCCACTGCCATCGGCCAATCCCAGGCGAAGGAACCAGACTTCGTAACGCCTGCGAGTTAATAGAGAAGAGAATACTTCATTGAGGGTTTTCACGGAATTTAGCGCAGACATCACTCAGAATGACAAAATCATACTCCAGTCGTATCACGGGCCCAGTCCTCAGATCCGGTGTGCGTCAGAGGGGGAAACGCCAGGGCATCGCCGAGCTGTTGCAAGTTGAACAGTATCAGCGTCCCGATCGATCCCCTCATGCCGCAGTTCCCCGCCCAAATTCCAGCTACTCCCCCTCAAACGGGATTGCCCCGCTGTGCGCACTCGTCTGCGCCGCAACGGTCGCCAGGTGGTGTTCCAGTTTCGATTTCTGGCGGATGGGGTCTCGCGGTTTTTAGCTATTGAAGCCAACTGGCCGGAGTCGCTAGCCCTCAACGATTGTCTATTAAAGACGATTCGCCTTAATTAGAGATTCTCTCTCTGATGAACACGTCTTTTCCCTAACCAGATCGGGCCTGGCCATGTCGTAACTGGGGTTCGAGAGAGAGCCTCAAATGATGGTCCATTCTTGCCTCACCGCTGCCACAAGATCTCATTGGCCTCGAGAGGAATCCGGACCCCGGCTTTGTAGGGAACTAGCCTCGGAGTGTACGCGATGGCGGGCCGGGTTGCCGGAACCCGGGCAGTATAGAGAAAGCCGTTGGCGGAGCCTACCAATGGTTCGCCGCGATTCATCGGCTGCCGGGTCGGCTCCTCCCCGTTTCGCCCATCGGCGGTGGAGAGAAAGCCGCTGGCGGAGCCAGCCAATGGTTCGCCGCGATTCATCAGCTGCCGGGTCGGCTCCTCGCCGTTTCGCCCGTCGGCGTACAGTTCCACCCGCACTGCGTCAGGGTCGAGTTCGCCCAAAAAGACCTGCACCTGAAAGACGTGCTGATCGCCCTCCTGCTCGGCCGTTACTGAGCCGAATCGCAGCTTGGGCCAGTTTCTTGCAAGCGCTTGCTGCCAGCGAAGGACATCAGCTCCCGCCCGACTTTGGTTGGCGGTTCGCTCACAGTAGGCCTCCGCGGCGGGCAAGTAGTGCTTCTCCGTGTACTCGCGGACGACGCGATTGGACGAGAAGGCAGGCGTTAGGCGTGCCATGCTTTCCCGCATCCGCGACACCCAGGCCAGCGGAATCCCGCGCTCATCGCGTGTGTAGAATGCCGGGACGACCTCCCGTTCCAGCAGATCGTAGAGGGCTTCAGCCTCGGCCGCGTCCCAGGCAGGATCGTCATTGTGCTCCCTTCCGTCGCCGAGTGCCCAACCCACCTCAGGTGAATAGGCTTCCGCCCACCAGCCATCGAGCTCGGAAAGATTCAGCCCGCCATTGACGAGCACTTTCATTCCGCTGGTGCCGCTGGCTTCCCAGGGACGCCGCGGCGTATTGATCCACAGATCGATCCCTTGCACCAGCCGCTCCGCCATCAGCATATCGTAGTCGCTGAGAAAGACCGCGCGCGGCCGCACATCCGGCCGCCGAATGAACTGGATCCACTGTTCGATCATGGCTTGCCCGGCGAGATCCTGGGGGTGGGCCTTGCCGGCAAGAATCAATTGCACGGGTCGCTGGGGATTGGTGAGGATTCGCATCAACCGCTCGGGATGGTGCAGAAGCAGGTTGGGACGCTTGTACGTGGCAAAGCGCCGGGCGAAGCCGATGGTCAGCGTGTCGGGATCGAGTATTTGCGCGGCCTGTGCCACGTCGGCGGCGGGCCTACCATACGATGCCAGCAGCCCTTGTAGCCATTTCCTAACGTACTGGATGAGAGACTTCAGCGCTTCCGTGCGAAGCTGCCACAGATCGGAGTCACCGACTTGGCGAATCCTCTCCCCGGCTTCCGCCATCGTCGAAAGCCAACGGTCTTTTCCGCAGCAGCGCTCCCAGAGACGATCCGCCTCCGCCGAATCCCAGGTGGGCATGTGGACACCGTTGGTCACGTGCGTCACCGGCACCTCCACCTGCGGCCATCCCGGAAACAGCACTTGAAAAATGCGGCGGCTCACCGCACCGTGCAATCGACTCACCCCGTTGACGACGCCGCTCCCGCGCATGGCGAGGTAGGCCATATTGAATGGTTCCGAGGCGTCATCGGGGTTGCGCCGACCGAGAGCCAGCAGATCCTGGAAAGGAATCGAGAGTTTCTCCTCCGCATAACTCTTCAAATAGGTCTCCATCAGTTGGGGAGAGAAGCGGTCAAAGCCGGCGTCGACCGGAGTATGAGTGGTGAAGAGATTTCCTGCACGCGTCACCGTCAATGCCAGATCAAACGGCACCTGGTGGTCGACCATATAGGAGCGAGCGCGCTCCAGGACGGCAAAGGCAGCATGCCCCTCGTTCAAATGACAGACTTCGGGTTCCCGACCGAGAATGTGCAGCAAGCGCCAGCCACCGATCCCCAGCACCAATTCCTGCTTCAGCCGCAAGTCTGGTCCCCCTCCGTAGAGGTCACCAGTAATGCCGCGGTGCGCGGGAAGGTCCGCCGGATCGTTGGTATCCAATAGATAAAGCCTAGCCCGACCCACCTTCACGTCCCAGGCGCGAACCCAAAGCTTGAAGCCAGGGAGTTCGAGCAGGATGCGCACCCACTCGCCCTTTGCGTCCCGCACGGGCCGGATCGGCAGTTGTCCGGGATCATTGAAGGGGTAGAGTGCCTGCTGCCTGCCTTGGGCGTCGATCTCCTGGCGAAAATAGCCTTGCTGGTACAGCAATCCCACACCGACCACCGGAACGCCTAGGTTGCTGGCCGTCTTGAGTTGGTCCCCGGCGACATTGCCCAGCCCGCCGGAATAAATGGGCAGCGCCTCACTCAGCATAAACTCCATGCTGAAGTAGGCAATCATTCTCAGACAAGTATGGGGATATTCATTTTGGAACCAACCGGCGGACTCCTCCGCGTTGCGCTTCTCTTGAACGACTTCGTCCACGAGTCGCTGAAAATCGGAATCGCGGGTAACGCTCTGCAGCTTATCCTGCGAGACCGTCTGCAAGACCACCCAGGGATTGTGCGTCGCTTCCCAAAGCTCAGGATCGAGCCGCTCCCAGATCGCGTCGGCGGAATGGTGCCACGACCAGCGCAGGTCCAAAGCCAGCTCGTTGAGGGCATCCGTCGAGGTCTCAAAAGGCCGGCTGGTGTAAATCGGATGGCTCATCGTCAGCCTCTCTCCTCAATTGCCGATTGAAGCTTAAACCTTCTCAGACAGACCGTAAACGACATTAGTTCAGTGGGTGCAACCTAACTATACAGGCCAGAAGAGCGAGCATGCTCACTTCGAGGTCTCCGCTCCCGCGAGGAGGATCAAGCGTCCGGTCGCATCCAATAGGACGAAAGTCAAACGATAGGCGGATACCACCCCAATGCGCACCAGTCTTCACCAGCGGTGAAGGATTATCAACGCAGGTTCCGATTGGGCCAGAAGCGGGATCGAAGCACTCAAGCTGGATTATGTGTGACAACCTCGTGAGCCTATGTTTCGGGGTCAATGTCTTCGTGACGTCGGCGAGCTTCGTCAAGGCGGCCGAGCATGGCTGTCGACCAAGCCGCCAATCTGACACCTTCGGGGATTTCTGGGTTCGAGAGCAATCGCCCGCTGGAAGGAAGCGTACAGGATGCACTGGACGGCAAGAACGGGAAGCACGTAGCACACGAGAGCGTCAATAACGAGTTTCCTCTAAAGGGACTTGTGATGTGTTTCGGTTTTGCCCTGGCCACCGTTGGCCAGTTTTAAGGTGACCACTGAGGGAGCTGATCCGCTTGGTCCCTGCAGATTCGACATTTCACGATCGGCCGGAACCACTGAATCCAGAGAGCTACTTTAAACCTTCGACAAGATAAAGGTCAGACAAGGTCCGGATATAGCCGTACACATACGCCTTAGCGTCAGGCGTGAGGGTTATGCCTCGGATGGTGTCAATTCCCGCCGCGTCGGCCGGTACCAGTTCTTTCCATAACTTCCTTTTCCCGGTGGACAGCTCGACCTGAAACACCTTGGCGGGTATCTCTCCAAAACGGAAAACGTAAACCGAGCGGCCGTCTGCTGACCAGCCAGTCGGCACCTCATCTGTTTGTGTCACGGGGACTAACATGGCTTCGCCCCCGTGTACGGGATAGAGGTAAGTTTTATGATCGGGACCCACACTGGCAACTAAGTCGCCTTTGGGGGAAATCACTACCGATGGGTTCACGCCTTCCGGGCTGATAGGACGTGGCTTGCCTTCTTCCGGCGACTCCAAGTAAAAACGAAACCCGTGCCCGGGCTCATTGCCCGAGAACACTATATGTTTCCCATCAGGAAGCCATCGCGCCCAGAGGTGATTGATGGAATCGTGGGAGAGTGGGCTCGCTTCTCCAACTCCGGTAGGTTGCAGCATTAGCGGTGCAGGGACGGTGTTAGGTCTGGTGAGGGCCCATTTTCCGTCGGGCGAGAGCCCCAACCCTATCCCTTCACTGAGACGAATAGCCGGCGAACCATCGGTTTTGCGGAGGTAGACCGCATATTTGGGGCCTCCACCCTCTCCAGTTTCGCCAAAAAGAACGGTTCGGCCGTCAGCTGATAAGTCCCCTGGTACAGACCAATCCAGCCAAGACAAGTCGCGCTCTTTGGTCTCGTTCGGAGCCAAACCGATCAGTCCCGCTCGGTCGTTGCCCCGAGTCAGCAGCACGTTGCCGTCTCGGCGAACGTCGAGCAAGGTCAGCTCGCCAGGAACGCGTGCCAGCAGTCGGACCGTTCCCGATAGGTTGACGGCATACAAACTTCGATCTCCGCCGGTGCGCGTCGCACTAAACCAGATCTCATCCCCGCCCGGCGACCACGCTATGCCTTGGATACTGTCCCAGCCGGTGCAGAGGGTCGTCTTTTTCGCAGACATATCAACAACGGCGACAGCCCCGCCATCATCACCGAGCTGCGGGTGATCGATAAATGCAACGGTATCTGCCTTGGGCGAAATACGAATGTGCCCAACCCATCCGTCCGCCTGATAGAGCACCTTGCCCGGGGGAAATTCCAGGCGGTGGCGTCCTTGCTCCTGCCGCACAATCGCTAGCGTGTCGCCATCAGGCGACCAATCGGCAAATTCGACATTCTCCATGACCTCGCGCGGCGCCCCACCGACTAATGGCACACGCGCGAGCGTCCCCGAATAAAGGAATTGTGCGACCGGGTGGCTTGCTAGTGACAGCGCCATTTCCCCTGCCGAGGACACAGCTAGAACGTCAGCTCCTGCCGGTTCCAACTCGTGAGACTCCGGGCTTTCCGGACGGGTGGTGAATAGCTGCAGTGGTTTTCCTTCCCATGCAGCGCTGTAAATGATCGTCTTACCATCTGGGGCAAACCTCGCGGCATGCACGATGCCACGGCGGAAGCTGAGGGGATGATAAATGGGAAGAGAAGCCTGGCTTGGCCTTGCCAGAAGGAACTTCCCAATGGCCAGCCCAGTTAGCAGCGTGACAATTCCCACTATAGGCGCAACCCACCAGGGGAACCTACGCGACTCCCCGACTTTGTCGGTTCGCGCCGCGGCCGCCGGAATCGGCGGGGCAAAAGTGGGTATGTTCACAGCGCTCGACGCGCGCACTCGTGAGGTGTCCAAATCCCGCTTAATACGCTTCAAATCCCCACGTATTTCCCCGGCAGTCTGATAGCGCAAATCACAGTCCTTCTCCAGAGATTTGGAAATAAGCTCCTCGAGCTTTGCCGGGATCGCGGGATTCACACTTGAAATCGACGCAGGCATCCGGTTCAGAATGGCCTCAAAGACGACGCCGCTGCTGCTCCCTTGAAAAGCCAGATGTCCTGTTGCCATCTCGTACATCACCGCGCCGAACGAGAACAGGTCCGAGCGGGCATCCAGTTCCTCGGCACGCACCTGTTCCGGAGACATATAAGAAACAGTGCCAACCGTTGAGCCAGGGCTGGTCATTACCGCGTGCGGTGTGGCGTTGGTCGCCGTGTGCTCGCTGTATTCAGATGCCAGCTTTGCCAGGCCGAAATCCAGCAGCTTGGATTGACCGCGTTTAGTGAAGAAGATATTCGCTGGCTTTATGTCGCGATGAATGATTCCCTTACTGTGGGCCGCGTCCAACGCATCAGCAATCTCGACGCTGATAGCCAGAATCATCTGCGTATCGAGTGGGCGCCCCGAGATACGCTCTTTCAGAGTCATCCCTTCCAGGAGCTCCATGGCGATGAACGCCTGGCCGTCCTCTTCGCCGATGTCATAAATAGTGCAGATATGGGGATGGTTCAACGCCGAGGTGGCTTTGGCTTCGCGACGAAACCGTTCCAGGGCCTGAGGATCCTGAGCCAAGTCGTGCGGAAGGAATTTCAATGCGACGAAACGGCCCAGGCGGGTATCTTCGGCCTTATAAACTACGCCCATTCCGCCACCGCCAAGCTTTTCGACGATCCGGTAGTGAGAAATGGTCTGGCCGAGCATGGAATCTGGAATCTTACGTGGATAGATGTGCCAAGTCAATGAAGGCAGAGAGTTTGGAGAGTTTGTGTCGCAACCAAGTGAGAAGTTCCTAATTGGGCCAAGTAGAAGTTCCTAATGTCCGGGGCGACCATGGCCCATGGCAGAGGAACTGATCACGATGAACCAGAAACAGGGGACTGAGCGGCCACCAGGGCCAGCTGTGTGGGGCCATTCCGTGATTTCTACGTAGCCCTGCTGGACAAAGGGGTGAAGCCGGAGATGGCTCGCCTGACGCCGGCCCGTAAGATCGCAGCCATAACTTTGGCACTTTGGAAGATGGGAGGACGCTTCGACGCAGAACTACTGAAAACGCAAGCAGCCGTTTGGCACCGAGTCTCCGCGTCAATCCTATGCCCCTTCGCACAACCCAACAAAGCGATAGGCCTCGAGTCTCACATAGGATGACGGTTGGCCCCTAAGCCAACGTTTCGCTTGCGTAGCTTCGGGAATCGAATAGCGTCCAGCGCCAACATGGCATGAAGCCGTCGGAACGGGGCTCGCAACTCGGGTTGGCATCGCCACTGAAATACGCGGCGATCCAAAGCGGCCAAATCAATAACCCCTCTAAGAAGGGAGACTGGGGGGTGGATGTAAGTCACCGCACTCCAGCATCCCTGGAGGGCAGGGAGAAGAATGTTTTCTTGACATCCTCATCATAGGATGAGCGATATGGCGGGAAACAGTCGGATCAACCGAGAGCGCTCGGCGCCGACGCGCTTGTCGATAGGACACTAAGATATATCGTCAATTGACCAGTATGCTACGCAACCGCAGGAGCAATCACGAATACAAGTATGTGCACCGCTTGCACATGCGTAATTGTTTTTATCACCCCGCTTATGATAGAGAAAACGGATGATTTTTTTGAGGAAATGGACATACAGCTCAACGGCAGCACTGGTGATCGCGATGTTGGCGGGCGGGGCCCTGCAGAACGCCAGCGCAGAGGATAATGGTCTCGAGCGCACGCCCGTTCTCGGCTGGAGTAGCTGGAGTTTCCTCCGCAAGCATCCGACGGCAGCCCAAATGAAAGGTCAGGCGCTTGCCCTGCGTAATTCCGGATTGCAGAAAATCGGTTACGAATACGTAAACCTCGACGACTTTTGGTATCAGTGTCCGGGACCGCAGGGTCCGATCGTCGACCCTTATGGCCGCTGGGTGACAGATTCATCAAGATTCCCGGCCCAAGGGGATACCGATGGCATCAAGGTAGTCGCTGATTACATCCACAGTCTCGGGATGAAATTCGGAACCTATGTTACCCCGGGTATTTCCAGGCAGGCTGTCAGCCGGAACACGCCGATTAAGGGCACATCCTACACGGCTGCCCAGATTGCGGACGCGTCCGTAGAAGAGAACAACTACAACTGCAAGGGCATGGTCCGCATTGACTACAACAAGCCCGGAGCGCAGGAGTATACGAATTCATGGGTAGATATGCTCGCGGCGTGGGGTGTTGATTACATCAAAATTGACGGCATGAAAAACAGCAACGCCCCTGACGTTAAGGCATGGTCGAATGCTATACGGCAAAGCGGGCGGCCCATGGTCTTGGACGTCACGCAGGGAAACTTTACAAGCGCTATCGCTCCGACATTGATGAAGTATGCGAATCAGTGGGAATTCGCGCCCGACGTCGAATGCTATCGCTGCGAGAAGGGCGGTAGCAGCTTTCCGCTGACCAGCTGGGCCGACGTTGCTAAACGCTTCAACTACGTGGCGGAATGGCAGCCTTACGCTGGTCCAGGCGGTTTCAATGACTATGACTCCATCGAGATAGGAAATGGCAGCAACGACGGGCTGACTCCGGTCGAGCGCCAGACTCAGATCAGCCTGTGGGCCCTTGGAGCGGCACCCCTCATCCTCGGCGTTGATCTCACTCAGCTCGACCCAACGGATCTGCAGAAATACCTGGAGAACTCCGCAGTTCTTGCTGTCGACCAGGATTCGATCGCCGCGAAAAGGGTGCTCAATACCGGCAACCAGCAGGTGTTCGCCAAGAGGGATTCGAACGGAGACGCGATCGTCGGTTTGTTCAACACCGGCGGGAAGGCAGAGGTAGTCTCCGTTCCAACATCCACCGTAGACCTCCCCGAAAACGAAAGCGGCTATTCCTTACACGACCTGTGGACCGGCGAGACGAAGAAAACAAGCAGCACCATCAGTGCTGTTGTTCCATCGCATGGGGTCGTCCTGTACCGCGTCAGGGGACTTTAAACCACTCGAATTGCTGACGCCCAGTGCCAGCAGCTGAACCGTCGCTCATATCCTCACAGGATCGTCGTTCAGACCCATATCAGTCCAGACATGATGTGATCAATACTGGAGTTTCAGATTAATTGTTGATATCGGGGCATTTGCACACGTTTGCGCTGTTTCTTCGTTCGTGAGCGGCATCTTGAGTGATATAGAGATGTAACAACATGTATCCGAGTTCAGCGACGATTCGCCAGCACATTGTTCACACGTTCATCTCGAGACTTTTCGAAATTCATTCACGGCTAGCACCTCGCTGGTGTGATCGGGATGTTCGCCCCTGACACGGTTTTGGAGGATCGCTACGTGGTCCGCTAGGGTTGCGGGTCCGGAGCCGTACATCTCATAGGTACACTCGCAACCAGATAACGGGCACGGCACACGCTCGGGCTTGAGAGCATTCCTGCGCTGCTGGATTTCCTGTTGAAATTTCTTCTTGCCGAGCACATCAGTTCTGTAAGCCTTTGCCATATCTCCAGCTTGCCACAATTATCGGTTCGGAAAACATGTTCTTTCAGACATGACAGGCGGTTCATATTCAACTTCAATATTGGAGGACCTTCCAAAAGGATGTTTCACCAGTTTACTGAGACGGATGTTTCTGGTCCCGTGGGACCCCGCCAAATTTTATGTGACAGTTAGTGTCAGGGTCGCACTCTTGCCACCACTTGAGCAGCCGAAGTCAGCGGAATTCCCTGCAGGAGTTTGCACTTGAACGTTATAGTTCCCGGGACCCGCAATCAGAGAGGATGTAACGGTAGCTGTCAGTTGTGACTTGCTGTTCACCGTAGTGGGCACCCTGGTGCCGTTGAACACAACGACCGAGGAAGAATCGAACTGGCTACCTGTCAGGATCAGAGAGAACGTTGCTGGCAGTGTTGAAAATGCAATCGTCGTCGGAGATACGGAACTGAGCTCAGGTACCGGACGTGCACTTCCACACAGCGGATTTAGGCTGTTGCACCCAGACAGGAGCACTAGCAAGGCCAGAAAATGTCCGAGGCGGATAGTCGAAGACATACTACGCGAATCTTTCGCGGGCATCTTGCCTTTCGCAGGCCATTTCATACTGGTCGCCTCTGCTCTCCATTATCGCGAGCCCGTCAACTGTCGGGAACAGGCGATGCCACAAGTTTCCGAGTAAAAGATTGTGCAGGAACTCCTTCGTCACACCAGCTTAAAAGCGACCACCGATGACCGTATGCAAGCGGTCGGCGCCTCCGCCCTAGTTTTTGCGCAGCCAGTTCTCGAGCCGAAGGCCGCGGACGCCAGCAAACTCACGTTCGTTGTCAGTTACGATCGTGTGACCAAGTACAAGTGCCTGAGCGGCGATGAGCAGGTCATTCGCGCCGATCGGCTTGCCGGCTCGCTCTAATAACGAACGCAGTGCTCCGTATTGGGCGTCGGCCGGCGCCTCGAAAGGCAAGACTTCGAGAACTGCTAACACAGCATCCAGTTGGGACATAAGCCGCGGTGAACCCTTTTTTGCTGCTCCGTAACGCAATTCAGCAGCAACGATGATGCTGGTGCAAACTCGCGCCTCACCAAGCTTGCGAATGCGCTCTGCCACTTTGCCTTGCGGGTTGCGAACAAGGTCGGAGACTACGTTGGTATCTAAAAGATAGCGCATCAGAGATCGACCCGGTCGGGAGGTAAATCACGAATAGGTGGAAAATCCTCGTCCAAAGGCTTCAGCGTCGCGAGCACAGCGAGCAGAGACTTTGGTGCAGCCGGCTCGATGATCAGGCGATCGCCTTCCTTTCGCATGATGGCTTCGTCTCCCCTGAACTCGAACTCGCGCGGGATCCGGACTGCTTGATTTCTGCCGTTCTTAAAGAGCCTGACGTGGCGTTCAAAGCTCATGGCTCTCCTCAACTCGCCCACTAAGCATATGCCTAAGCATATGCCATGCCGGGTCACATGTCCAGCCCTAATAAAAGCCAACTGAACAAAAGGGGACCATTGGGTGGTTCGACGGAGGTTTGAAGTCCTTTGGCGTCCCCGACGGGATTTGAACCCGTGTTACCGCCGTGAAAGGGCGATGTCCTAGGCCGGGCTAGACGACGGGGACGAGTGAGGCGGGAGCCGGTAGCCAAACTGATCGTAGCAGTGCCTCCCAGCACTGTCAAAGTCGAACCGCGCGGGGTGCGCCCATTCAGATCAATTGCCGCCAACGAGAACCCGCGGATCCTGTGACACCACGAATCATTTGCAATTGTCTTGGAATCAAATTATTAGGTAATTGGAGATAGTGTGCCGGATCCCTTATACCTAAGTCTCTGGTATCCAACTTTCGAGTTGGACGATATGCTGCCGCGGGCCCTGTCGCTTTTGCGCGCCTTCGCGTTTTCGGTCCAGCAACCCGGGATCACATACGTCGCGCTGCATCCTGTTTCCTGGAATGAGGCCACCGTCCTCGAACGCCGCTTCAACCCTGGAATCCGCCCGGAGGAAGCGGTGCTCGTCGCGTCCGACCTGCTGCACGAAGATTACGCCTACCTCTTCGAGGCAGCTTGGGATCTGTGGGTCCTCGATCAAAACCAAAATCAATGGGTCTTGAAACCTGCACCCGTAAGCTTTGCCGTGCATGGTGAGGAGTTTGAAGAGAGGGCTTACGAACAGGATGGCCACATCCGGGTTGACTTTGGTCTTGATTCCCCTTTTCTCCAAGAAGCAATGGAGTTGACGGGTGAGGCGGAATCGCGAGTGCGCGCCAACATCCAGAAACTCGTGGATTTCACTGCCCGGGCAGAAAAGAATTCCGGCGCAGCTGCACGGCTTCTCTGGTCAGAGTCAGAAGAGAATCTAGCTCAAAAGTTGATCGCTCGTCTGCAGAAAGTACATTAGCACTTTTTCGAATACCACCTAGTCGGATCCACTGAATCGTCTTATCACGAGCTTCGCTTGGTCGCAAAAAACATACTAGGGAGAGACCTAGCGAACAGCGATTCTTAACGGCTCAGCGGTTTCTCAAAGCGGCAGTCGATCGGAAGAAGGCCACAGGCTTACTGTAAGAGTTTGCGCCCTCGCCCTAGGGTCACGCCGCGCCAAATCCCCACGGCAAGCCCTGGCGATCGTCGTCTTTACTTAGTCCTGTCCGCCTTGCCCTGCAGTTTGTCGCTGGCACCGGCTTGTGCTGCGGCCAGACGCGCCGTAAGCACGCGGAACGGCGAGCATGCTACGTAGTCCATTCCGACCTGATGGCAAAATTCGACGGAAGCCGGATCTCCGCCGTGTTCGCCGCAGATTCCCACTTCGAGATGGGGGCGGGTTTTGCGGCCGCCTTCGATTCCGATTCGCACCAGTTCTCCTACCCCCTCACGATCAAGCACAGCGAAGGGATCCTGCTTGAGAATGCCTTCTGCCAGATACGTGGGCAGGATCTTATTGATGTCGTCCCTCGAAAAACCGAAGGTGGTCTGAGTCAGGTCATTCGTGCCGAAACTGAAGAACTCGGCTTCTTGCGCAATTTCCCCGGCGATCAAGCAGGCGCGTGGCAACTCGATCATGGTACCTACCAGGTAATGGACGCTCTTCCCTTTTTTCTTAAAGACTTCGTCGGCAACTCGCCGGACGATCGCCGCCTGATGCACCAACTCTTTCAGCGTGGCTGTAAGTGGAATCATCACTTCTGCGTGAGTCTTAATCCCCTCCTTCTCTACCGCAACCGCGGCTTCAAAGATGGCTCGCGCCTGCATTTCCGTGATTTCAGGATAGGTAATTCCCAGTCGGCAACCGCGATGACCCAGCATGGGATTGAACTCGTGCAGCTCCTCGACGCGCTGCAGGAGAGCTCGGAGCTGTTTCAGCTTAGGCGATTTTGGCTTGGTGGCTTCGAGCACGCCGATCTCGACCATCAGTTCCTCGCGCTTGGGCAAGAACTCGTGCAAGGGTGGATCGAGCAAGCGGATGGTGACTGGCAGACCATTCATGACGCGAAACAATCCAGCAAAATCCTTACGCTGCATGGGAAGCAGCTCTTTGAGCGCGGCACGACGGTCTTTTTCATTCTTCGCCATGATCATCGCCCGCATGTGATCAATGCGTTCGGGAGCAAAAAACATGTGCTCCGTGCGACATAAGCCGATGCCTTCGGCTCCGAACTCACGCGCCTTCTCCGCATCCCGTGGAATGTCAGCGTTGGCGCGGACCCCGATTTTACGGAAAGGCTCCGCCCATTTCATGAATTGTTCGAGCATGGCTAGATTCTCGGGGTCGGGTGGCAGTAATCGTTTCCTGCCCTTCAAAACGCGGCCACTGCTGCCATCGAGCGTGATCCAATCTCCTTCCTTCAAGACCTGGCCGCGCGCTCGCAACTGGCGTGCTCTCTCATCGATCGCGATCTCACCGGCCCCGGCCACACAGCACTTTCCCATGCCGCGGGTGACGACCGCCGCGTGACTGGTCATGCCGCCCTGGGAAGTGAGAATGCCAGCCGCAACTTCAATGCCGTGAATGTCCTCCGGAGTAGTCTCGGCACGAACTAGTATCACCGGCTGCCTTTCAGCGCCATGCCCTGCCTTCTCGACGGCGTCATCAGCGGTAAAAACAATCCAACCTACGGCGGCGCCTGGAGACGCAGGCAAGCCCTTGGTCGTGAGAATGTCCTCCGGCTTTACGTCCTTCTCATCGAGTCGTGGTACAAGGAAATCCACCACCTGATTGGGCTCGACCCGGAAAATCGCTTCTTCCTTCGTGATCAGACCTTCCTCCACCATTTGGATGGCAATCCGCACAGCCGCAATTCCTGTCCGCTTGCCGTTGCGGGTCTGTAACATGTAGAGCTTGCCGTCCTGGATGGTGAACTCGAAGTCCTGCACATCGCGATAATGTCTCTCGAGGCGCGTGGTGATCTCACGAAGTTGGTGGTAAACCTCGGGCATCTTCTTTTCCAGCTCGGCGATATGAAGCGGCGTACGAATGCCCGCCACGACATCTTCCCCTTGCGCATTCATCAGGAACTCGGCAAAAAACTCTTTCTCGCCGGTCGCGGGATTGCGGGTAAAACCCACGCCCGTGCCACTGGTCTCGCCTAGATTGCCGAAGACCATGGCTTGCACGTTTACCGCGGTGCCCAGCTCGTCGGAGATGTTGTTGATGCGCCGGTAATGCTTGGCACGATCGTTATTCCAGGAGCGAAACACCGCATCGCGGGCCATGATGAGCTGTTCGTGGGAATCTTGAGGGAAGTCGTGTCCGGTATGTTTTTGGACTACCTTCTTGTAACCGGCAATGACTTCCTTGAGAGCCTTGGCGTCTAGGTCGGTGTCGAGTTTGGCCTTTCTTTGCTTCTTCTTGGCTTCAAAGACTTCGTCGAAAGCCGCTTTCGGAATCTCCAGCACGACATTGCCGAACATCTGGATCAAGCGGCGATAGGAATCGTAGGCAAAGCGTGGATTGTTGCTCCGCTTGGCCAGGGCCTCGACACTTTCGTCGTTTAATCCGAGGTTCAGAATCGTGTCCATCATCCCCGGCATCGAGAACTTCGCGCCGGAGCGCACGCTGACCAATAAAGGATGATCGCCGCGTCCGAGTTCTTGGCCCTGTAACGATTCCAGGCGCTTGAGTGCCGCCTCCGTTTGCCGATCGACTTCACTCGAGGTTTGTCCGCGGCGCATGTATTCGCGGCAAGCCTCGGTCTGAATCGTGAAGCCCGGGGGAACGGGCAACCCAGCGTTGGTCATCTCGGCGAGACCGGCGCCCTTGCCGCCGAGCTCGTCCTTCATTTTGCCGTTGCCCTCGGCCTTGCCGTCCCCGAAAAAGTAGACGTACTTGGTGGTTGTGGCCGGCGCGTTGCTGCTGATTTCTGTGTCGGTTTCAGAGAAAGTAGTCGTAGCCATAGGTATTCGTTCCTTTAGGGTTTTACGATGGTTGAGGGTCCTGACCCTCGGTTACGATTTCGGAAAAATCGGCGATGGTTGAGAATTCGCGCAACAGGGTCCCCAGCAAGGCGAGGCGGTTGGCTCGCAAGGATTCGTTGTCGACCATGACCATAACCTTGTCGAAGAAGGAATCCACAGCCGGACGAAGTTTGGAGATTTCCCTCAACGCCTGCTCATAGTTCTTTTGTCGCCGCAGGGCGGCAACTCGGTCCGCCACCTGCGGAATGCGCGAGGCCAGCTCTCGTTCGGCCTCTGCCTCGATCAAACTCGGATCCAGCGCCGTGGCCCTCCTCTTGCCCGCCGCATCGGCTTGTCGCAGGATGTTCTTGATGCGCTTGAAGGCAACGGAGATGGATTCGAAATCAGGCGACGGACGAACCTTGGCCACCGCTTGGGCACGTGCGATAGCATCGACGACATCATCCGCATCCGCGGCAAGAACCGCATTCACGACGTCGTAGGTAAAGCCCCCTCGGTCGGTGAGATAGAATTCCAGCCGCTCCCGGAAAAATGCTCGCATGCTGCCGCCAAAATCTACCGTGGCGGAGAATTTGCGCTCCGCACTCGAACCCCGATAGGCTTCCCGCGCATCATCGGTCAGCTGGCTGAACCGAATGGGCAGCTTGTGTTCGGCGAGGATCTTCACGATCCCGTTGGCGAGGCGGCGCAAGGCAAAGGGATCCTTCGATCCTGTGGGCGCGAAACCCAAGGCCAGCATTCCCGCAATCGTATCCGCTTTGTCGGCCATCGAGAGCACCGCCCCTTCGACCGTGCGCGGGACCGAGTCCTCCATCGATTGCGGCTTGTACTGGTCGTAAATCGCCTCTGCGATCAACTCCCGCGTATCCTTCCGCATCCCGGTGTCCAGCTCTTGGATGCGAGCGTACAGTCCGCCCACAATTCCCTCGAGTTCGGTGAACTCTTTCACCAACTCCGTGGTCAGATCGGTCTTGGCGAGGTAGGCTGCCTTATGCACAATACCCGGCCGCACCGCCATGCCGTCCTGGCGAATGACTTCGCAAAGCCAACTGGAGAGTCGCTGGATGCGCAGGGTTTTCTCGTAGTAGCTGCCGAGGTCCTTCTGAAAAGTCACGTTCTTAAGCCAGCCCGTGCGCTCGCGCAAGGGGTGTTTCTGATCGGTCTGCCAGAAAAATCGCGCATCGTTGAAGCGGGCGCGCAACACCCGCTCGTGCCCGTGGCGGATGATTCCCTCGGGATCTCCGTCGGTGTTCAGCACGGCCAGGAAGTGCGGCAGGAGACGGCCACGAGCATCCTCGACGGCAAAGTATTTCTGATGATCGCGCATGACGGTAACCAAGATCTCTTCCGGCAGCTCCAGGAATTCGCGGTCGAAGCTGCCGAGAATCACCGAAGGCCACTCGGTAAGGTTGACGACCGTTGCGAGCAGGCTCGGGTCCTTTCGCCAGCGTGCGCCGGAAATCGTGCGGGTTATAGCCGTCAGAGCTTTCTCGACCTCGAGCTCGCGGGCCTCCCGGCCGAGGACCTTAGCGGCTTCTAACGCCTTCCGGTAAGCATCGCCCGCAGCCCCGATCTCGACGGGTCCATCAGCCAGAATCCGGTGTCCGCGGGACACATTGCCGGCGCGAATACCATCGAATTCCATGGGGATCACTTCTCGATCGAGCATCGCGACCAGCCACCGTACCGGCCGCACAAAAAGCTCGCCAGGCTTGCGCCAATACATGGCCTTTGGCCAGGCAACCGATTGGATCTGTTTGGGAAGCAAATCCGAGAGGACCTCCGAGGCTGGCCGCCCCTTTTTCGTGACCGTCGCTGCCAGGCGCTCTCCTTTCGGGGTCGCGACTCGTTCCAGGTTGCCGAGCTCGACTCCCGCTTTGCGAGCAAAGGCGTGCGCTACCGGCGTGGGCTGACCTTCGGCAAAGGCTGTGGCCACCGGCGGGCCCATGATCTGCTCGGTGACATCCGGCTGAGCCGGGGAAATTCCCTGGGCCAGGACTGCCAAGCGCCGGGGAGTCTCCAAATGAGAGACGCGCGGGTTGGCAGCCAGGTGCTCGGCTTCGAGCAGTCTTGCTACTCGCTCCCGCAAATCCGTCGCAGCCCCATCGATCATCCGGGCGGGAATCTCTTCGCAACCGATTTCAAGCAGAAAGTCAGGCATCTTGGGAAGATTCTATTCTCGCAAACTCCGGAGCCTCACCACAAAGTCCTGGCTAGTCTGACACTCCACACACCGGGATGTTTCGACTCCGACCCAGGAAGAGACTGTTCACTGGCTGACAATGATTTCGAGCTTTCTCGCCGATCTCGGTCGTTTCTCCGGTTCCTTCTCCGCACCAGGCTCACTCTGCTGGTCCACGTAGGCTTTCGCAATCCGTACGGCCAAGGCCCGCACTCTGGCGATCACGCCCACGCGTTCCGTGACGG
Source organism: Terriglobales bacterium (assembly GCA_035623335.1). Taxonomy (GTDB): domain Bacteria; phylum Acidobacteriota; class Terriglobia; order Terriglobales; family Acidobacteriaceae; genus JAFAGX01. The sequence goes on along the minus strand of DASPTQ010000320.1, from coordinate 57,344 downwards.
AAATGGCGCCGCGGGCATCGAGGATATTGAATAAGTGGGAGCACTTCAGGCAGAGATCGTAGGCCGGAAGCAGGGGGAAACGTGTCCTGTCCCGCGCGCTGCCGTCGCCGGACGGCATCTGTTTGAGGGCATCGTAGCCATCAAGGAGCGCCTTGCACTCGGCTTCGAACAATTCAAAGTGCTTCCATGTCTTGTTGACGTCTGCCGCTTCGAAGTTGTAGACGGAAAACTGCTGTTCCTCACCCAGCCGCACCTCGCGATAGGTAGTCGGCCGGCCGGTTTCCGGGTCGCGCGCCCACACGATATCGTAAATCGAATCCACATCCTGGAGGAATGCCGCGATTCGTTCAAGACCGTAGGTCAGCTCCGCCGAAATCGGGTCGAGCGCCAAGCCACCACATTGTTGGAAGTAGGTGAATTGGGTGATCTCCAAACCGTCCAGCATGACTTGCCAGCCGACCCCCCAGGCATTCAGGGTGGGAGCCTCCCAGTTATCTTCTTCGAATTTGATGTCATGCTGGCGCAGGACAATTCCCATGGCGCCGAGCGACTCCAGATACAGGTCCTGCACATTGGAGGGCGGAGGCTTGAGAATGACCTGTAACTGCAAATGTTTGTAAAGGCGATTGGGATTCTCCCCATAGCGTCCGTCGGCGGGTCGCCGCGAGGGCTGCACGTAAGCCACTTTGTAAGGTTGAGGACCGAGCACGCGGAGGAAGGTTTCCGGCGCCATCGTGCCGGCCCCGACTTCGAGATCGTAGGGCTGTCCGAGCACACATCCGTGATCAGCCCAGAACTTCTCCAGCTGCAGAATGAGCTCCTGGAACGTCGGCGGGTTGGACTTGGAAGAGGTCACGAAACGTTATCCCTGGCAAAGCAGCTCACGCTTCCCGCAGGATCGTGCTGGTCGACATCGTAGCAGAGCGAAGCCAACGGCAGATGGCTAAGTGTTGATTTTCTCTAGCATCCCTGCGGTTACAAGCTTTTTCTCGATGTGGCGTTCTAATGACTGTAGCAAAAACTTGCGCAGATCCGCGGCTTCGCTCTTGGACCACGCCTGCCGGCTCAAACTCTCGAGCGGAGCCCGCAGCATCTCGGCCGCTCGTGCCCGGGAAGTGGCGGAGATCTCCGAAGAGGCTAGGCGTTTGTCCTGGGCGCACATGAGCCCATCCGACAAAACGTGAAAAAATGCTCGGTTTCCGTCCAGGAGCTTTCCACACACCATGCAGGCGGAGAGTTCCGGCAGATAGCCCATCAACCGCGTCATCCAAAGTTCAAAATAGGTGATGGGAAGCCATATGTCTCCACCGCGCAGCCCCGCCAGCACCGAAAGCGTCAGCCGGAATACCGGATCGTTCGACTCTCGCTCCGGAAGCAGTTCGTCGAGCAATTCCGCCACGTGGCCGAGCGCCACCGCTCGCGGATAGGTCACTTCGCTAGCGAGCGGGGATTCCAAGACTTCGCAGGCATCCAGCCGCGCCAAGTCATGCTGCTCACGATCCGCGTAATAGACCCGTACATAGGTTAGCGGCTCGAGCGCACCGCCAAACCGCCGCTTGGATTTCTTGGCCGCACGCGCCACCCCGTGCACCTTGCCTTCCAGGCGAGTAAATAACGTGACCAGCAGGTCGGCCTCACGCACGGGATAGGATCGCAGGACAATCGCTTCCGACTCCTTCAGCGCCATGGAAGCCCATACGAGTACGCGTATTCAGGAAGCGCAGAAGAGCAGCACGTCCCACAGCCACTCGATCGAACTTACGCCCTTGATTGTAAACGCGGGCCGGGAGGATGGGAAGGCACGGACTCAACACTACGACGGCAGGCTTCCCGCCGATCCACGGATAGCCTTCTTCGATCGAAGATCGCGCGCACGCAGGATCCCTGCGTCCCCACGCACGCTTTTCTTGTTCTTTCTCACCCCGCAGCGGAGGGCGAGAATTTTCAGAAATCCCGCATCAAGACCCTGGCCTTGCTAACCCTACGTTGCTCGATCTTGATACACTGCATCCTAGGATACTTTCGAGAAACTTCCTTCCATTGTCCTGCGTCTCGAATTCTTAGGCGAGAAGAGAGGCCGTTATGGCGGTGAGCGAGCCAACCTTGACCAGCAAGCAGTTGGAAACCCTCTGCATCAACACGATCCGCACGCTGGCCATTGACGCCGTCGAGCAAGCCAATTCTGGCCATCCCGGCGCTCCCATGGGGCTGGCTCCGGTGGCGTATAGCCTATGGCAGTACTTCCTTCGTTTCGACCCCCAAGATCCTACCTGGCCTGATCGCGACCGTTTCGTGCTTTCGAACGGGCATGCTTCGATGCTGCTCTACGCCATGTTGTACCTCACCCAGGTTCGCGGCACGAACCCCGAATACCAGTCTACCGGCGAATTTGCCATCAGCTTGGACGATATTAAGAGGTTTCGACAGCTGGACAGCAAAACTCCTGGCCACCCTGAATACCGCATTGCCGGGGGAATTGAAACCACTACCGGGCCCCTCGGTCAAGGCGTTGGAACCAGCGTCGGTATGGCGATCGCGAGCCGGTGGCGAGCAGCGTATTTCAACCGCCCTGGCTTTGAGATCTTCAACTACAACGTGTATGCCTTTTGTGGGGATGGCGACATTATGGAGGGCGTAGGCGCCGAGGCGGCATCGCTGGCTGGTCATTTGAAGCTGTCCAACCTGTGCTGGATTTATGACGACAATCGGGTGACCTTAGACGGCCCGGCCGCCTGGTCCTTCAGCGAGGACGTAGGGAAGCGGTTCAGCGCCTATGGCTGGACGGTCACCGAAGTAGCCGATGCCAATGATCTGGAGGCCTTAGATAAGGCGTACCGCCTGTTTCAGCGCACCACCGACGGGCCAACCCTGATTATGGTCCACAGTCACATCGGTTATGGAGCGCCGCACAAGCAGGACACGAATGCAGCCCACGGAGAGCCTCTGGGTAAGGAAGAAGCGCGCCTGGCGAAGAGGTCGTATGGTTGGCCGGAAGATTCGAAGTTCCTGGTTCCTGACGGAGTCCTGGAGCATTTTGAGCAAGGCATGGGCAAGCGTGGCCACGAACTGAGAGAAAACTGGATGCAGCTGTTCGCCGCCTATCGGGGAAAATTTCCTGAGCTGGCGGATCAGATCCAGGCGATGGAGCACCGCCAACTTCCTCAAGGCTGGGATCGCGGCCTGTCACAATTCCCTGCCGATTCGAAGGGCCTAGCTACCCGCGACAGCTCCGGACAGGTTCTCAATCAATTGGCGCAGAACCTGCCGTGGCTCATGGGCGGTTCGGCGGATCTGGCGACTTCGGACCGCACCCGGCTCAAATTCGAGGGCGCTGGGGACTTCCAGGCCGGCAGCTATGGCGGACGAAACCTGCACTTCGGGGTTCGCGAACACGGCATGGCCGCGGCCGTGAACGGATTGGCGCTCGGAAAACTGCGCCCCTACGGCGGGACTTTCTTCAATTTCACCGATTACATGAAGCCCGCGGTCCGCCTGGCTGCGCTGATGGAGATCCCCAGCATTTTCATCTACACCCACGATTCGATCGGCTTGGGCGAGGACGGTCCGACGCACCAACCCATCGAGCAGCTGGCGCAATTGCGGGCGACGCCGAATCTGCTGGTGATTCGGCCGGCCGATGCCAACGAAGTGCTGGAAGCCTGGAAGGTTATCCTCGCGTTGCAGCATACCCCGGCAGCGCTGGTGTTGACCCGCCAGGCTCTCCCTACCTTCGACCGGACAAAGTATGGAGCCGCCTTCGGTTTAGCCAAGGGAGCTTATATTTTGGCGGGCCCGCCCAACGGCAAACCAGAAGTCATCCTGATCGGAACGGGAAGTGAAGTTTCCCTCTGCCTGGCCGCCTATGAGCAACTGCTATCGCAAGGAACGAAGGCACGCGTGGTCAGCATGCCTTGCTGGAGCCTCTTTGAAGCGCAGAGCCAGGAATACCGCGACCAAGTTTTGCCTCCCTCGGTAAAAGCTCGCGTATCGGTAGAGGCGGCTGCCACCTTGGGTTGGGATCGTTATGTTGGCCCCACCGGGAAAACGGTAGGAATGCACCGCTTTGGGGCTTCCGCGCCCGCCAAGGATTTGTTCCAAAAATTCGGATTCACTCCCGAGAAAGTGGTGGAAGCCGCACGGGAGGCGATGGCGAGGTCGAAGTAACAGTCCGGGAAAGTGTAGAGTTTTGTCGATTTCAACCTAATTGAGGTTCGTGTATGCAGCCCACTGGAATTCTGGAAAAAGAAAAAGCTACCAACCCTTTGAAGGCTCTTGCGAAGTTCGGACAGTCGGTATGGCTCGACTATATCCGGCGTGACTTGATCGAAACCGGGGAACTCAAGCGACTAATCGAGGAGGATGGTGTCTCTGGCATGACCTCGAACCCATCGATCTTCGAGAAGGCCATTGTCGAGAGCAAGTACTATACGGATCTGCTGAAGAGCTTAGCCGGCAGAACCGATCTCGATGCCGCGGGCCGCTATGAGCTGCTTGCGATACGCGATATTCAGGACGCAGCCGATGGGCTGAAGCCGGTGTATCAGAGCACGCGGCGGAGGGACGGCTATGTCAGCCTGGAAGTTTCACCGCTTCTGGCCCACGATACCGACGCGACCTTGCAGGAGGCGCGTCGCTTGTGGAAGGCCGTGAGCCGGGAAAATGTCATGATTAAGGTCCCCGGGACCGGAGAAGGCATCCCCGCCTTCGAGCAGCTCACGAGTGAAGGAATCAACATCAATGTCACCCTTCTGTTCGCCCAGGAGGTCTACGAACAAGTCGCGGATGCTTACGTCACCGGCCTGGGGAAGCTTGCGGCGCGCGGTGGCGACGTCAGCAAAGTCGCCAGCGTGGCCAGCTTTTTCATCAGTCGCATTGACACCTTAGTGGACTCGATCGTTCAAGAACGTCTCAAGACGGTACGCGAGCAGCCGCAGCGAGCTTCTCTCGAAAGCATCCTGGGCAAGGTGGCGATCGCCAATGGCAAACAAACCTATCAGCGATATGTGCGAATCTTCCGCGGCGAAGGTTGGGAACAGCTGGCCAAGCAAGGAGCCAGAACGCAGCGTGTGCTGTGGGCCAGCACCAGTACGAAGAACCCGAAATACCGTGATGTGATGTACGTCGAGGAGCTGATCGGCGCCGACACGGTGAATACCATGCCGCCCGCCACCATGGATGCGTACCGGGATCACGGGCATGGACGCGCGAGTTTGACGGAGGATGTCGAATCCGCGAATCAAATTATGCAGAGCGTCGCACGGCTTGGTATTTCGATGAAAGAAGTCACCGACAAGCTGACCAAGGATGGAGTTCAGCTGTTCGCGGATTCCTTCACCAAGCTTCTCCAAGCCGTGGAAGCGACTTCGAAGGCGCAGAGGTAAGGGCGAGCCCGGGTCTTTGGCAAAGTCCCATGCCCGGGTGCGATCGATCCGTCTGTTCCGGACCCATTTCCGCTCCCGCCACACCTTCGTCGAGAAGGTGCTTTCGGCCGTGCGGCAGAAGTTTGGAGGACAGATGAGACCGGCGCTAGCAAGAGCGCAGCTTGGGAGCTTTGCTCCTGCCCAGTTTGCGCTCCCAGGACCAGCACGACACGAAGAAAACCGACGAGGGTGAAACCATGCTCGACACAGCCTCAGTTCTCTTGACTCAGCAAACGCGCCCCGGCAGGTCGGGCGACCCCTGCGCCATGGTCATCTTTGGGGCCGCCGGAGACCTGACCCGGCGCAAGCTCATCCCTGCGCTCTACAACCTGGCCAAGCAACAGTTGCTCTCCCGCGAGTTTGCCATGGTCGGGCTTTCTCATGGCCCGATGTCCAACGAGCAATTCCGCCAGAAGGTGACTGAAGACCTCACGCACTATGCCGGAGTGGATGCCGACCGAGACGTAATCGAGTGGTTCCTGCGTAGGGTGTATTACATCACGGCGGAATTTGACAACAGCAGCATGTACGCGCAATTGCAGGATTTTCTCAACAAAGTCGAGAAAGACCACTCGACCCATGGAAATTGCCTGTTTTACCTGGCCACCGCGCCCCAGTTCTTCGGTTCGATTGTTGAGCAGCTGGCTGGAGTTGGCCTTACCCGCGAGGATAATCAACACTGGCGGCGAATCGTAATCGAGAAGCCATTTGGGCACGATCTCGAATCGGCGAGGGCACTCAACCAGCAGCTGCTGAAAGTTGCCAGTGAAAAGCAGATCTACCGCATCGATCACTACTTGGGCAAAGAAACCGTGCAGAACATCTTGGCCTTCCGCTTCGCCAACGGAATCTTCGAACCCATTTGGAATCGCCGCTACATCGATCACGTGCAGATCTCGGTGTCCGAGACCGTCGGAGTCGAACAACGGGGCAGCTACTATGATCACGCCGGAGCTCTGCGGGATATGGTTCCCAATCACATCATGCAGCTCATCAGCTTGACCGCCATGGAGCCCCCGGTCTCCTTTCAGGCGAATGCCGTGCGCGATGAGCAGGCCAAGATCCTGCACGCGATCCAACCCTTGAGCGCGGAGGATGTACTGAGCCGCACGGTGCGCGGTCAGTATCAGGCGGGCACGGAGGAGAAACAACGGGTTCCGGGTTATCGAGAGGAAGAAGACGTGCCTCCCGATTCGAAAACCGAGACCTTCGTGGCCATGAAGCTGGCGATTGATAACTGGCGGTGGGCGGACGTTCCCTTCTATTTGCGAACGGGAAAGCGTCTGGCCGCGCAGAACACGCACATTGTGATTCAATTTCGGCGCGCGCCGTTTGTTTTGTTCCGCGACACCCCGGTCGAAAACCTCATGCCCAATCAACTGGTGCTCCACATCCAGCCAGAGGAAGGTATATCGTTGCAGTTCGCCGCGAAAGTTCCCGGACCCATTATGCGGCTGGGAGCGGTCGACATGAATTTCGAGTACGCCGATTATTTCGGAACCCAACCCAGTACCGGGTACGAGCGGCTCCTGCACGACGCGATGATGGGCGATGCGACTCTGTTTCAACGGGCGGACATGGTAGAAGCGGGATGGTGCGTGGTGAGCCCGGTGCTGGACGTCTGGAAAGCGCTTCCGCCGCGGAATTTCCCCAACTACCCGGCGGGTAGCTGGGGGCCCCGGGAAGCCGACGAACTGCTGGAGCGCGACGGACGGCGGTGGAGGAACTTCGAGCGATGATCCTAGCCGGTGACATCGGTGGCACGCATTCTCGATTGGCGTTCTTCGATGTGTCCAACGGCGGTTTTCGCCTGATCTCGGCTTCGGTCTTTCCCAGCCGCGAATACCGCGGCCTGGATGAGATTGTGAGCCAATTTCTGAAAGCTTCCCGCTTGCGTCCCGATGCCGCCTGCTTTGGCATCGCCGGTCCCGTGCGCAACGGCCGAGTCGAGGCTTCCAATCTCCCCTGGATTGTCGAGTGCAAGCAGCTCGCCCGAGAATTCAACCTCGAAAGAACCGTGCTCATCAACGACCTCGAGGCCAGTGCCTGGGGGGTCGCAACCCTCGAAGCCAAGGATCTGGTGCCGCTCAATCCCGGCAAAGGCAGAGCAGGCGAGAACCAGGGGGTGATCGCCGCCGGCACAGGGTTGGGCGAGGCGGGGATGTATTGGGATGGGTCGGATTATCGAATTTTGGCCTGTGAGGGAGGACACGCGGACTTTGCGCCCCGCACCGAGCTCGAGATGGAGTTGCTGCGGTATCTGGCCGCCCGCTACGGACACGTCAGCTATGAGCGAGTGCTTTCAGGTCCTGGCCTGGTCAACGTTTTTCATTTTCTCCGCGATACCGGGCGCGGAACGGAACCCGCAGCCCTGAGCGAAGAGATGCGCAGCGGCGACCCTGCGGCGGCGATCTCACGCGCGGCCATCGAAGCTCGCTGCGGGCTGTGCGAGCAAGCGCTTGAGGTTTTTGTCTCCGTTTATGGAGCGGAGGCGGGAAATCTGGCGCTGAAACTGATGGCCACCGGCGGAGTTTATGTGGGGGGCGGGATCGCTCCCCAGATCCTACCCAAATTAAAGGAGCCGCGCTTTCTCGAATCCTTCCGAAGCAAGGGTAGAATGCAACCGCTGCTCGAAAGCATACCGGTTAGCGTGATCACCAATGACACCATCGCCTTGCGGGGAGCGGCGCGTTGCGCCACGGCCAGGACTGGGACCTAGAGCGAGGGCCACCTACCTGAGCTGTCGGGTTTCCCCTTCCCGTCTTTCCGCATGGTCAATGCGCCGCGCGCAGCAGCCCGTCGTGGTGGAGCAGAGTCCCCTAAAATGCCTGTCTTAAAACACGGGGACGAGGTTGTGTTGTTTCTGGTAAATCTTACGATCCAAGTTGCGCATCGCGTCGGCAACGTCACTGCCCACGACGTAGGGTGCCACCGCCCAGGCAAACGAGAGCTCGTAGCCTTTGCTGTTGCTCGAATTCCAGTGCCTCACCGAACTCACGAGGCGGTCTAGGGGAGCTTCCGCCTCCTGCTCAGACGTATCCGGCAGGACCACGATGAATTCGTCGCCCCCTTGGCGCAGGATTGTGTCGCAGCCGCGAAATGTATTCTTGAGCAGCTTGCTAAACTCCGCGAGCAAATAGTTGCCTTCATTTATGCCAAACTTGGCGTTGATCTCACGAAAGCCCTTCAGGTCCATGGCCATGAAGGTGAGAGGCCTGCCCAGCCGATTGGCGCGCGCTACTTCGCGCGGAATCAGCTCATTGAAAGCACGACGATTGAGCAGTTGGGTGAGCGGGTCGAGCAAGGATAAGCTTTCCAGACGTTCGTTCAGAACCAACTCCCCGATCAGTTGACCGCGGAGATGGTTGAGGCTGATCTTCTGCTGCAAAAGATAAATGTTAAACAGCAGGATGAGAGAAATGAGGCCAAAGAACAACTGTGGCAGATACGCGGTCTGGATGTGGATGGAGTGCTCGGCCCAGATCAGGTTGGGGAACACCAGGGCTAGCATGCCGGCGGCCAGAACCAGCATCACCAGGATTCCGATGGACCACAATTGCAGGTCACGTCCCGAGAGTTGCCGAATTTCGCACTGAAGACGCTCCGCGCGCTCGAGCATCGACGGCGTAGAAGTTTGTGCCTGTGCGATCTCTAGCAGCTTCCCCGTTGCCATCGTTCCCCCTGCTGAAACCGGTTGATTCTTGTGAAGCGCTTCTCCGAATTTTCAATGGTTTGGGGCAATGGGTGTGAGATGGAACTCGGTCTCGGGGATTACGTCGGTAACGCGGCGCTAGGGCTGCGCGTCTTATGAATATTGGACGTCGACGAGAACGTTCTGGCCGTCTTGCTTGCGCAACCTAATCTGGACTTTCTGTCCTACCGGAAGCGCATTGCGAACGTCCCCGGAGAGAACCAGCATCTCCGCCGACCGCCCATCCTCAGCCAGGGTAACAATCGACTTGTTGGGCTGTCCCACATCGGCCTCATAAAAGCTCACTTCCTTTACCCGACCGCGTCGTATCGGTCCGGACTGGGAATGCGGGTTTGGGTCCGACCCTCGGCTCGCACCGGATAGATATCGGCGCAACTCGAAGCAGGCAGTTGCCCCGAAAATGCCGGACATCGAAAGCAGAATCAGCGAGGTAAAAAGGGCGTCGATGGTAGGCTGGGGAAATAGCGAGCCCGACGCAGCAATCCACACTACGCCCAACAAAGGAATTGCCGCCAGCAGCAAGAGTAAGAGCAACGCCATAGATTGTTCTCAGAACTCTCCCATTGCGGAGTCGACTACCGGGCAACAGACTAGCAGAAATTGATTGAGTTTTGCAGGCGAGGACGTGACTGGCAAGGCTCAGCCAGGCTCATCGACAGCGATCACGCCAGTCCCCGATCTCTCTTAGACCGGCTCCTTGGCTCTGCTCAAACAATCGCACGCGATGACGGCGGCGCTCAAACTCATGGATGTCAGCCCACACCTCGGCCCGCCACGGCTGGTCGTGAACCGCCATCTCCCCACAGGTGGCGCAGCGAGTGTGATATTTGCTCTCCCGAACCTGCCCGAACGAATTTGCTAAAGGAGTTCTAGGCCGCGAGCTCGGCAATTCAATGAAGATACAACGTACCTCTTGAATTTCGTCGTTTTCATCAATCACGTGCTCATAGCGCAACAGATAGCCGAAACCGAGCTTTTGGGCTTCGGCCTCAGCTTCAGCACGGGTTTGGAAAGGCCCGTACTCGGCCCGCAGCTGCTCCACCGAGTCACAGGTCATCCAAAAGATCTCTTTGTGTACCATTTTGCCTGGGGTGCCCGCTGCTTGGAGGAATTCCAGTCGGCGACTTTCCATCTCCATTTCGAGCAATTCGGCTGCCGTCAAGTTCGCGGCCAACTGGCTGCTGGAAAGGCATTGAAGACGATGAACCTAGCTCATCGTGCAAGGTTTTGCACCGTTTTGCCGAATTCCGTGGCGCCTCAGAAAGGGCTCGGACCTCGCACGGAAGTAACTAAGAGAATCACATGGATCGCAGGTTTCCATTTGGGCAAGCGATATGATCAGGTAGAACCCTAAAACCTAACGTTCTCAAGTTCGGTTCGACTCATGGGAAACCGTCGGCAGACCAGAAACGAGGCGCGAGTGCCGGTGCGAATTTTTGGCACAGATCGCGATGGCCAAATCTTCTCCGAAAAGGTTTTCACGGTAAACGTAAGCCGCCAAGGGGTGGAGTTGAGCGGCGTCCAGGCCCAACCTAAACCGGATGAGATCATAGGGCTCACCTATGGCCAAACCAAAGCCCATTTTAAAGTGAGGTGGGTGGGGGAAACCGGAAGCCCGAAGGTTGGGCACCTTGGATTGCTGAGCCTGTCCCCAGAAAAACCGCTCTGGGATTTCCCTGTGCCTCAAAGTCTCGATGGCTCCGACGAGGATACGTTTGAGCGACGGGTGCACCCCCGACTCAAGTGTGCGACCTCCGTCGAGCTCTACCCCGGCGATCACGCGGCCCCGATTCGGGCGAGAACCGGCGATATCAGCTTAGGGGGCTGCTTCGTCGAGATGTCGAACCCGCTGCCCAAGGGAACCGAAGCCAGGATTGCTATCTGGGTGAAGGATGTCAAATTGTGGGCGAAAGTCTTGGTGGTTTCGAGCGCGCCAGGCTATGGTATTAGCCTGAAATTCCTTGCCATGTCCGATCCGGACAGGCATCAGCTGCAGCAATTCATGGATAGCCAAGTGCGGCTTGCGGTCCGGCCCTAGTCAATTGAGTCGCTCGGCGATTCGCGAAGGGCGGATGAAGCAATCCGCCGTCTCGCTTCGCCTGCGCGCTAGGCAACCCTCGACGGCTGCCGACAGATACAAACGCGGGACTGGCTTTACCAAGTAAGCTTGGGCCCCCAGCAAGATGGCTTGTCGAATGGTGTCGGGATGGTCTTCTCCCGAGCAGATGATCACCTGCAAGCCGGGTTGCAGATGCTTCACTCTTTGCAAGGTTTCGAGTCCGTCCATACCAGGCATTTGCATGTCGAGGAGTACTAGTTCGGGAGTACACCCCTGCTCGAGGCGCTCGAGCGCCTCCTCTCCGTTGCTGGCGACCTCCACGTGGTAGTAGTCGAGTTCGAGAAGAAGGCGGAGATAGCGTTGAACTTCTGGACTATCTTCGATAACTAATACCGTAACTCTATCTTGATTAGGGTCAAAAGGAGCCATGGAAAGTCGGGCCGTCCGGTTCACCACGATTCAGGATCTTGAGCACGCCCATCGAGGCCTTACGAATCCGCAAACTGGCTCAGACCCAGCAACGAGACGGCATAGCCTCAGCCAAACCACCGTTTCAAAGGACTAAGCTGTTTACCCCATCACGACGACCGCCGTCAACAGCCTTGTCGCGTTCTCAATCGCTGATTTTTCTGTCACTTGCCTGCTTTCCACAGGCACCTGCAACCGAGCTGGTGCAGTGCTTCGGAAGAGCGCGAAAACGAGGGAGAAGACTTACCTCGAGCAACGGCCCTTCACTGCCGGACGTAATCTGACTTGCCTGCCTTGAAGGTGGCTGCTGCCCTGTGGAAAACCTGGAAGGGAGTGGCGACCGCCGGCCGGAGTCGACAACCTTCGTCGAACAAGTGAAAAACTTTGCACATTGAAACTCCGGTGGTATCGAAGTAATCAGTTTCACTCTTCGGTAACCTAGATATTGCGCCGCAAGGAGGGAACAGTAAGTCGTATTCCTGGAATGGGTTAACCAAGCGAAGATGACTATGGTTCTGCCTGAGCGCGACTGGTAGAATCTGGAGACGACACGCCAGCCCGCCCCGTTTGGATTGCCAATTGCACCATCACTAGCGTCCGTATTTGAAACGACGAAGGAAAAAGGCCAAGGTGGAGCCACAAGTAGCCAACGTGTTTACAATGCCCGCGCTCGATCAAACAACGTTCGAACAGATGCTGGAAGCCGCCTTCATTCTGCAGCAGCAGAACAGGCAGTCGCAAAAGAAGCTGGATCCGGCGGCGACTCTAGTGGAGATCGCTGAAGCTCAAGAGTTGCTTCGGTCGCTTTCGGACGTTTCCGCAGCCGCCAAAGTGATCGTGGAGCGACTGGGAAAAATCACGAGTGCGACGGCAATTGCCGTAGCGTTCCTCCGCAATGACCGTCTCGAGTACTGTGCGGCGGCGGGCACCTTGGCCTCCCTCGCCGGCGCCATCGTTGCTGTCCCGGACAATATCGCGGAGTTATTGCGGAAAGACAAAGACCGCCAAGCCTCTCCCAACGACATTCGCCGGGAGCATCTCCAAGGGGATACTCCCAATCCCATTCTGTTTCCGTTCTACGATCCGACGACCATGTCCGGTTTCTTGCAACTGAGTTTTCCGGAAACAGAATTGGTGGCCGCTCACCAGATGCAAAGCTGCCACGTCATGGCGAATTTGATGGGGGAAGCGGTGGTACGTGCGGCCGAAGCGCAATGGAAGCAGACTCTGGCCAAAGAGCATGCCGTCCTGCTCGAGGCTCTCGAGCGGTTGAAACCGCAGCTTCAGCGCCTCACCACCGACGCTGCGCCCATGATCGCTCAAGTGGCGCCCATGAACCTAGGATCGAGTTCGGCGTCGGTACTGGAAGAGAGAGAGAGATCGGCTGCGAATCTTTCCCCGGAAGGACTGCCGGACATTTCCAACTTGTTGGAGCAACTGTCCATTGCACCTGGCGCGACAAACACAACCAAGCAGGAGGAACCGCTGGCGGCAAGCGCGCCGGAGGTGACAGAGCCCCAGCCAACCACCGCCAGTGGGTCGAACCGATCCGAGTCGAATGCTCAACTGAGTTCCGCCTGTGGGCAATGCGGATTTCTCTTTGCCGAGGACGAGAGCTTCTGCGGACGATGCGGAACCCCGCGTGCAGTCGAGTTTGCCGCGGCACAGACTCCTCAGGAGCCTAGCGGCGAGCCACAACCCACGCCCAAATTTCTTCTCGCCGGCGAACCTGCTCCGGCCGTTCCCGAAGAGATCCTGCCTGTTTCTGATTTGGCCGCGGGCCAGGTCTCCCCGGCGGTCGACGGCAGTGCGGCCCTAGCCACTGACTCCAAGCCCTCCGAGGCAGAAGCCGAAGCCGAGCCCAACAGCCAACCTCGAATTCTTCTAGAACAAGAGAACTCTGCTTGGCAATCATCGCCCTGGACGTCGGCGACGAAAGCGCGCACCTGGCTCGACTCGGTCAAGGACGCTCAGCCCAGCAAACGGTGGCTGGGCAGGCATCAAGGCGACATCTCGGTGACCATTTCTGTGCTTGTACTTCTGCTCGCGGTTCTGTGGTGGAGTCCGCATCAGGCACCGGCCCGAGCGCGCATGAAAGCTCCGGAGCCTTCGCTCACTTTGTTCGAGCGTGCCCTGGTGGGTCTCGGCTTAGCCCAGCCTCCGGTGGCGGCCCCAACCTACGGCGGCAACCCCAACTTGCCCGTCTGGGAAGATGTGCACACGGCGCTCTACTATTGCTCCGGATCCGAGCAGTACGGCAAAACGCCGGACGGGAAGATTGCTCCCCAACGCGACGCGCAACTCGATCAGTTCGAGCCTGCTGCGCGCAAGCCCTGCGAGTAAACTTCACTCCCCCTAGCAGAGTCACCGAGATACTCCTCTGCGTAGGCCCACTCGACGAGATTTGCCAGCGAACAGACCGGGCTCGACACCCTAGGCGGTTCCTCGATCGAAACAGGACGCGGTTTTGGGGGGCTCCTTCCGTCGACTCCGTCGACCGTATCGAGTTGCTATATTTTCAAGGGACGCCGGGCCTCGTACCACAAAGCTAATTCGACCCGATTCCAGAGCCCGAGCTTGTCATAGATAGTCCGAAGATAGTTTTTGACGACGTGTTCGGTGGTTCCGATGGCTTGCGCAACCTCGCTATTCTTGAGTCCTTGTGCAACGAGCTCGATGACTCGCTGCTCTCTTTCACTGGGTGTCCTGACTCCGTTGCGCTCCCTTCCAAGCATAGTTGCCTCCGATATAAGAGTGTCGCGAGTTTGACTCGCTTGATTCCGCTTCTGATGCCAAAGCGCAAAAACAGCCGATTGAAATGCGCCTTGACGGTGCGTCGTGCCATGTTTAGCTGTTTGGCAATTTCCGCATTGTCACAGCCCTCGAGCAGCAGATCGGCGATTTGCTGCTCCCGCGGACCCAGGTGTATGGGTTTGATTTTCATAACCTAAGCTCCTGGTTTGACAGAGTCGCCCTCAGGCGGTTGTGTTCTAAGTGGAGAGAGCCAAGGTACCCCGGCAAAGGATGAACGGCGTCGGCAGGACGACGGTCGATTGGCCACCCTCGAGTACTGCTGGGGGCCGCCTGCTCCCCGAACTCCACGCGACCAGCTTTGACGCTGGTCCTCCCCCCGGTTTTCCAAACTCGACGCCCGGACAGAGACTTGCCCGGTGGGTCGCATTTAGCCAACGAAGAAGAAACGAAACTTTCTACGCTTGATTGTCAGTTTTCTCGGGTGCATGTACGCTGCCAGGAGGTCCTCGTCAGACCTGGTTTTTTCCACATATGCCAGGAATCCAGAGCTCGAGGAAGGTCGATTCGGGTCCCAGGCAACCCCTTTCACCTGTTCTTCACTCGCCGGGAATGGCGGCGATGGCTGGCTAAGTTACGAAAAACTAAAGCCGTAGACGAGTCTAAGGGTGAGGACCTGCTGGGTTTTGGCGGGGTGGAAAATCACGCCCGGCACTGGCGAGCTGTCTAAGTTGGTGGTCAGAACGATCCACAGGTCGCCCTAGGGGTGCGGCCTGTCGATGGGGATCGTCACTTCTGAGGGGTACCCGGTGAGGTCAAAAATTTCTGGATCGTGTAAGGGAACATGGTACTAATTACACCTTCGTACTGTTGAAAATTTTGCCGCTCTTCCGAGGCGAAACCGGGGGCGAAAGAAGGCTCAGGCCAAGGCTCGCTTCGGCAGGGATCGTCCACAGTAGAGCAACTTTTTTCCGCCATGAAATTGACCGTTGTGATGCCCGTTTACAACGAGCAGGCCACGTTGCGGCAAGCCGTCGAACGTGTGCTGGCAGTTCCTTTCGAAATCGAGTTGCTTTGCATCGACGACGGGTCTGACGACGGCTCGCGAGAGACTCTTCTCGAACTCGAGAAACAGTACCCACAGATAAGGGTCTTGTTACAAACCCGCAATTCAGGCAAGGGAGCCGCGCTACGACGCGGCATCGCCGAAGCCCGCGGTGACTTCGTGATCGTACAAGACGCCGATCTCGAATATGATCCGAGCGACTATCAGACGCTGCTCGATCCCCTGATCCAAGGCAAGGCCGATGTGGTGTATGGTTCGCGTTTTTTGGGCGGCGCGCCCCATCGCGTGCTGTACTTCTGGCACTCGGTCGGCAATCGCCTGCTTACGCTGCTTTCCAATTGTTTGACCAACATCAATCTCACCGATATGGAGACCTGCTACAAAGCCTTCCGCCGGGTCGTGATCCAATCCATTCCGATCGAAGAAGACCGATTTGGCTTTGAGCCGGAAATTACCATCAAGGTTGCCAAGCGCCGTCTCAGAATCTACGAGGTCGGGATCAGCTACTGGGGCCGCACTTATGAAGAGGGGAAGAAAATCGGCTGGCACGACGGTGTGCAGGCCGTGTGGTGCCTACTGAAGTATTCCTGGAAAGAGAGCGCAAGGACAACCAAGACGCAAACCGCGCCCCCTGAACTCCCGCGCTGAGGCGATAACGGGAAAAAACCTCGATCCAGCCGCGGACGCTCTTGCATGTGAGGCTGGCGGGAACGCAGGTTCAGTTAGAATTTTGTGGCAAAAGTTTGCACACCGGGCAGCCCGATCAAACTCTGTCTTCCCTAAAAGAAGTGCTGGCACAGGTTTACCGAGATCGGATACCTTAGTAAAGGAATGAGATTTGCAGACTATTGAGTCGATCCAGTCGGCCAGGTAATTCTTAGGGAATCCATCGCCTTCCGCGCGGAACTGGGCGCGCGCATCGGCGGGATTGGCGGGTAGCCCTCAGATACGCCAGCTTCAGAACTCTGGCGGGTACGCCAGGCATCTACGATCGCGGAACACAATCAATAACTCGAAAGGTGGATCGTTTGACAGCGCCAATAAGCCATCTGGTTGCGCCACATGGAGGAACGCTCGTGAACCTCACGGCCTCACCAGAACGAGTCCTCGAACTGAAAGTGCATTCGCGGGAATGGCCGTCCTGGGATCTGACGGCACGCCAGATTTGCGATCTGGAGTTGCTGTTGAGCGGCGGGTTCTCTCCGCTCACCGGCTTTTTGAAGCGCAACGACTATGAGGGCGTATGTCATCGGATGCAGTTGGGGAGCGGCGTGCTTTGGCCCATTCCGATTACGCTCGATGTCACGGAAAGCTTCGCCCAGAGCCTACAACCGGGCACGAGCAAAGTCGCCCTGCGTGATCCGGAAGGTGTGATGCTGGCGTTGCTCGAGGTGGAGGAGGTTTGGAAGCCGGACCGCAAGGCCGAGGCGGAAGCCGTCTTTGGCACCGTCAGCCCTGCCCATCCGGGTGTGGATTATTTGCTGCACCAAGCGCATCCCTGGTACGTCGGTGGACGCCTGGAAGGCACGCAGATGCCTTCGCATTATGATTTTCGTACCTTGCGCCTGACTCCCGCCGAAGTGCGGGCGGAGTTTACGCGTCTGGGATGGCGTCGCGTGGTGGCTTTTCAAACTCGCAATCCCATGCACCGCGCGCACGTTGAGCTTACCTTCCGCGCTGCCAAACAAGTCGGCGCCAGCTTGTTGATTCACCCTTCAGTGGGAATGACCAAGCCTGGCGACGTAGACTATTTCACCAGGGTTCGCTGCTACCAGCTGCTGCTTCCCAAATTTCCAACCGGGACGGTCAAGCTCTCCCTGCTTCCCCTGGCGATGCGCATGGGTGGACCTCGCGAAGCCATTTGGCACGCCCTCATTCGCAAGAACCACGGCGCCACGCACATGATCGTCGGCCGAGATCACGCCGGTCCGGGCAAAGACCGCGATGGCAAGCCCTTTTATGGACCCTATCAGGCACAGGAGCTCTTCAAGCAGCACGAAGCCGCCGTCGGCGTGACCATGGTTCCGTTCAACATGATGGTGTACCTAGAGGACCAGGGTTATTACGTTCCTGACAACGAGGTGCCGAACGGTTCGCGCGTGCTGAATATCTCGGGAACGGAACTGCGCCAGCGCCTCAACGAGGGCCGCGAAATTCCCGGATGGTTTACCTACCCCGAGGTTGTCGACGAATTGCGGCGCAGCTTCCCGCCGCGGCACAGACAGGGCCTGACGATTTTCTTTACCGGCCTCTCCGGCTCGGGCAAATCGACCATCGCCAACGTGCTGGTGACGAAATTTCTCGAGGCGGGAGGCCGGCCGGTGTCTCTCCTCGATGGCGATCTGGTGCGCAAGCATCTTTCTTCGGAGCTTGGATTTTCCAAGGAGCATCGCGACATCAATATCCGGCGCATCGGTTACGTCGCCGCCGAGATCACCAAGAACGGTGGCATCGCCATCTGCGCTCCGATTGCCCCCTATGACACGGTCCGTAAGCAGGTGCGCGCCATGATTGAGCCGGTCGGAGGCTTCATCCTGGTGCACGTCGCTACGCCGCTTGAAATTTGCGAACAGCGCGATCGCAAGGGACTTTATGCCAAGGCGCGCGCAGGAATCATTCCGGAGTTTACCGGGATCTCCGATCCGTACGAAGAACCCAAGGATGCCCAGGTTGTGATCAACACCGCCGACCTCACCCCGGAAGAAGCAGTGCAGGAGATTTTGTTGTATCTGGAGCGTGAGGGCTTCATCGGCGTCAACGGCAGTCACGGTTAGTCAACTCCACCGCGCTCGAGCTCGAGCCTACGAGTAGGTATGCTGATTGTAGCCAAGATCATCATCGGCTTCTTCGTCGGTGCGCTGATTGGTATGACCGGCGTGGGCGGTGGCGTCCTCCTGCTGCCCATTCTGATCTTCGCGCTGCACGTGCCGCCCATTGTGGCCGTGGGATCGGATGCGCTGTTCAATTTCCTCACCAAGATTGGTTCGAGCTACGTACATTTCACCAAAGGAACGGTACGAAAGAAGGTGGTCCTGGGCCTGGCCGCGGGCAGTATTCCGGGCTCCCTGCTAGGGGTCGGGTTGCTCCGAGCTCTGCGGCAGGCGTACGGCAGCGGAGTGAACACGTTCATCACCACGACCGTGGGAGTCCTGCTGATACTGGTGCCCACGCTGTTGATGTTTCAATCCCAGATTGAAGAGCGGGTCACCAATCGCCCGCCGACCATGAAGTCGATGATCGGGGTGTCGGCCATCGGACTCCTGGCCGGCTTCCTGGTAGGCATGACCTCGGTTGGTTCGGGCAGCATCATCATGATGCTGTTGCTGCTGTTCTACAGCTTTTCCCCAAAGGTGATGGTCGGCACCGACATTGTGCATGCCGTTCTGCTGACGGGAGTGACCAGCTTTCTTCATTTCAAGATGGGGAACGTGGATTCCTCCCTGGTCAGCATGCTGGTGATTGGCTCGATTCCTGGAGGTTTGCTCGGCTCTCATCTGAGTACGCGTATGCCCGTGCCTTGGCTTCGGCGCCTTCTCTGCGCCGTGCTGCTGGCGACCGGCGCACGCATGCTGTGGGCGTGAGCGCCTCAATGTTGTCTGGTTCATGGTCACTTCATTGGCTGAGCAAACTCTGCGGCGCATCCAAACCTCTCTCCAGGCTGCCGCGGAAGTTTTTAGCCGCTTCACTCTGGGAAAGATCGAGGCCGAGTACAAGGCTGGTCATGATCCGGTGACCGAAGCCGATCGCCAGATCGATGCGGTGTTGCGCCAGGAACTGCTACGCGATCAGGAAGGTTGGCTTTCCGAAGAAACCGTCGATGATCGGTTACGACTCGAAAAACGCCGGGTTTGGGTTGTCGATCCGCTGGATGGAACGCGCGAATTCGTCGCCGGGATCCCCGAGTTTTGCACTTCCGTGGCCATGGTCGAAGATGGCCGCCCGGTGGCCGGCGGAATCTACAATCCGGCTACCAAGGAGACCTTCCTGGGAGCTCTCGGATGCGGTGTGACCTACAATGGAAAGCCCACCAAACTTAGCCCGCGAAATCGTTTGCAGGGCGCGGTGGTGTTGGCCAGCCGCAGTGAAGTGCGCCGCGGCGAGTGGAAGCGGTTCGAAGGCGCGGACTTCGAGATCCGGCCGGTTGGCTCCGTAGCCTACAAGCTGGCACTCGTGTCCGCCGGTTTGGCGGACGCCACCTTCACTTTGGTGCCCAAGCATGAATGGGATGTAGCCGCGGGAGTGGCGCTGATCGAAAGCAATGGCGGATTTGTGACCACCCTCGATCAAGGCCCGCTTCTCTGCAATCAGCACGATCCCTTGCTCAAAGGACTCATCGCTTGCGGTCCAGGGATAGCCTCTGAACTCCTCGCACGACTCGGTCGTGAAGCTACTGCCATCAAGCGCAACCAGCCTGGAACCTCTCATCCTACATGACCAGTGCCACAGTGTTGCGCTGGACCCGCATGTGACCGGCGGGTGTTGCCGGTGCTCTCCAGACGCCGTGCAATGCGCAAGTCTGACGGAGGAACTCCCATGATCGTAGAGATGCGGACCTACAAAACCAAATCTGGCTGTCGCTCACGGTTTCTCGACATATTCCGATCGAAGTCCATTCCGGCCCATGCACAGATTGGAATGAAGATACTGGGACCGTTCCTTTCGGTGGAAGATCCCGACACTTTCTTTTTCATGCGCGGTTTTCCCGATCTTCGGTCGCGGGAACCGATGAAAGCAAAGTTCTACGAAGGAGAGCTCTGGAAGGGTGAGCTGGAGAACGTTCTGATGCCGATGCTGGAAACTTACGACGTGGTCGTGGTGGAAGACAACGAAAGCCTAATTCAATGGCCGTGAGGCGGAGTCGGGCTCGGCCTATCAATTGAAAACCAATACCATGGGGACCAGGCAAGAGTGTCGCATCGGCCGGCACCCACAACTCCTCCGCTCCTAGCGCTTTGACCGCAAGAAGCGGAGTGCGGCCCGCAGACGTAGGTCTTACACTACTACAGGGGATCAGGCATGGATGGGAAAGAATTTCGTGACTTAGGCCACCGGGTCGTGGACCTGCTGGCCGACTATCTGGATCATATCGAGACCAAGAGGGTGTTCCCTGCCGTCGATCCGCGGACGGTAAACCAGTTGTTTGCCGAACCGCTGCCCCAGAACCCGAGTACGGCAGACGCTGTTCTCGCCGAACTGGAGAACAAATTGCTTCCCTACTGCACTCATGTCGGTCACCCCGGCTACATGGGCTTAATCACACCGACACCTAATCCCGTGGGTGTCATAGCGGACTTCATCTGTTCGGCACTCAACCAAAATGTGGGTGCGTACTCGATTGGCCCGTCGGCGGTCGCCGTGGAACGACGCGTGGTACGGTGGCTGACCGACCTCTGCGGCTACAACGAAAGAGCAGGAGGGAACCTCACCAGCGGCGGGATGATGGCGAACTTCATCGGACTCAAGGTGGGACGGGACGCGGTGACAGGCAATCGAGGCCAGTACGACGGGATTCAGGATCGCTGCGCGGTGTATGCGTCGGAGGAGCGGCACGTTTCCATCGACAAAGCTGTCGACTGCATCGGTCTCGGCCGCAACGCACTGCGTGCGCTACCGACGGATGCGAATTTCCAGGTTCGACTCGATGCCCTGGAAGAGGCGATTGCCCGAGACAAGAACAACGGCATTCGCCCGATGTGTATTGTGGGCGTGTTCGGAACGACGAATACGGGCGCAATCGATGATGTTCGCGAACTGCGACGCATTGCCGATCGCGAAGGTATGTGGCTTCATATGGACGCCGCCTACGGCGGAGGCATGCTGCTCTCGCATGAATGGCCGATGCGCGACCGCGGACTCGAGCTTGCCGATTCGATCACCATTGATCCACACAAATGGTTCTACGCTCCGCTCGATGCCGGCGCCGTGCTGGTCAAGGATCAACGGCGGCTCACCGAATCCTTTGGCATGAAGCCTTCCTATCTCACCGATGAGCTCGACCAGGACAGTGAACGTTATCAATATTACGTGCATGGATTCGAGCAATCGCGCCGCTTTCGTAGCTTGAAAGTTTGGATGAGCTTCAAACGCTATGGAGCACGCCAGATCGGAGAGTGGATTGACAATAATGTGCGCCAGGCGAAGTACCTCTACGAGTTGACCATGCAAGATGCCGAATTTGAGCCGGCCAGCCCTCCGCCGATGTCGGCGATCTGCATCCGCTCGAAGGCCCCAGGTCTCGACGAGCGAGAGTCCAAGAATCTGCATGCCAAAGTGGCGCAGCGGGTGGAGCAGGGGGGAAGTTTTTGGATTTCAACCACCGAACTCAAGGGAAAAGCCTGGTTTCGAATCAATCCCGTGAACTTCCGCACGCGCCGAGAACACATGGAGGAGCTGTTTGCCCTGCTGCAACGGGAATGTCGAGTGATGCTGCAGCAAAACAGCCTGGCGACCGGGGCGACAACACATTGATGGTTCGAGCGGCTGCGTAGGACGCTCCCTGGCGGAGCACAGTGGGCTTTGCGGCGTAGTTCCTATAACGTTCCTAGCGATGACAGGCGACGGCGACGCCACTTGTGGCCTGGCCACACTAGCCTGGCGGACGAGAAACCACTAACCTTGATGCGATGAGCACGAGTCGCTGCCTAGGCCTGGTGGGTGGGCTGGGAATCGGAGCCACGGTCTATTACTACGAGAAGTTGGCCAGAGCCCATGAAGCGCAAGGCCGCACCCTCGACCTGGTCATCAGCCATGCGGAGATATCTCGGGTCTTTGAATATGTCCGGACGAACGATCGTCATGGATTGGCTGAATACTTGGCCCGCTACATCCGCCGCATGCAAGCGGCCGGAGCCCAGGTGGCCGCCATCCCCGCGGTGACTCCGCACTTCTGTATGCGGGAACTCATGGCGATCTCCCCGTTGCCGCTGGTAACCATCGTCGAGCCTCTCCTCGAGGAGCTTCGAGCACGAGCGGCTCGGCGGGTAGCCATCTTCGGCACCCGTTTCGTCATGGAATCGTCGCTCTTTGGCCAGCTGGGGGATGTCGAAATCATTCAGAGCCGACCCGAGGAGACGGAATCGATCAACGACATCTATATCGAGGTGGCGCGCACGGGCAAGGCCTTGGCGGAGCAGCACGCGCATCTGACGGCGCTGGCGCACACGCTGCTCCGAAGAGATGGAGTCGATATGGTTATCCTGGCGGGAACCGACCTGGCGCTAGTTTTCCATGACGGCAACGCTGACTTTCCCCACCTTGATTGCGCGGCGTTGCATCTCCGGGCGATCCTGAAACAGTTGCTCGACGAGCCTCCGGCAGATTCAGGCTGATCACCGCTCACTAGTGAGTTCCAGCCTCACTTTGCGCGATACACGGTCTTGCCCGCCACCATCGTCCACAACACCTTGGTGTCCCGCATTTCCTCCGGAGAAATCGTCAGAACATCGCGGTCTAACAAAACCAGGTCTGCTCGCTTGCCGGGAGCGATGCTTCCGATGGAATCGAGATTCATGGCCCGCGCCGAATTCCGCGTATAGGCGTAGAACATGGCCTGCCGCGGCATGGCCTGCGTCGGATCCAGCACACCCTCGGATCCCTTGCGCGTCTCGGCCTGATAGATCGCCCAGAAGACATTCGCGCTCGAAACCGGCCAGTCGCTCGCTCCGGAGATGACTCCTCCGTTGTCGAGGATGGACCGGGCCGGATATTGCCATCGGTAGATATCAGGGTCCAGGTAAGGCTGCACAATCTCGATCGTGTCCGGGCTCGCCTCCGCCCACAAAAGCTGCAAGGCGCTCACTACGCCCAGTTCGCGGAAGCGAGGAAAATCTTCCGGCTGGACAAATTGCTCATGCGTCAGCGTATGCGGCAATCCGCTATTGCCATTGCCCCGGCGTGCCGCCGCAATTCCATCCAGAGCTGCTTTGACCGCGCCGTCGCCAATTGCGTGCACGTGAATGATCAGGCCTTGTCTGTCCGCCGCCACACACAACTCGGCAAATTTCTGTGGATCAAACAGCAGATCCCCGTTGCGCCCCGTGTTCCGGTAGGGCTTGCTGAGATGCGCCGTCTGTGACGGATATTCCACCACGCCATCGGCGAACACTTTGATCCCGCTCACGTGCAGATTGGGCACCGTCCTGTACGCCGCCTGCTTCTTCTGAACCCCGGCAAGTTCTGCCGTGGGATCCTTGGCAAACACCTGAGGAAAGGCCGCCACTTCGGAAGTCAGGGCTCCCTGATCGGCCAGCAGCTTGTAGGCTGTCAACACATAATCGGTGGCTAACGGATCGAGCCATGCCGTGATGCCAAGGCTGTAGTTATATTCCAGGGCGGCGCGGCCCCCCGCCAGCAACCGGTCCGGGGTGGGAGGGGGCAGCAGCGGCTCGATCTTCTCCATGCCGGCGTCGACCAGAAATCCGTTCGGTTGCAGGTCCTTTTCCACACCGTAATAGCTCCGTTCCTGGATGGAGAGCTTCTTCAGATATTCGAGGGTGATGCCTGCGCGCCGCAACAACACCTGATTCGCCCAGGCCGTGTGCCCGTCCATCCCGCGCAAAAGAACGCTTTGTTTCTCGTAAACCCCGGTGTTGAACTGGGCATTGAGGACGTCGCAGTGCGACCAGAACTCGAGCGGCAAGCCGAGAATCTCAAGAATGTCGCCGCGCATGCCCTTGCCCGTCTGTTTTGCCTCTTCGGCAAAGGCGGGAAGCTCGGCGAGGGAGTGTACCTTCTCGCTGGCGTCAGCCGAAATCAGACCGAGTCCGCCGTCGATCGAGTGGCTGTGCGAATCGATGAACCCGGGAAAAAGACTCCTGCCCTCGAGATCAACCCGCTCGGCCTTCGCGGATGCTGTCTTCTCGACTTCAGCCAGAGTACCCACGCCGAGGATTTTGTCACCGCGAATCGCTACCGCCTCCGCGTAAGGATTCTCCGGGTCGCCGGTGAAGACCTTGGCATGGACGAAAATCCGCTCCTCGGAGCTTCCCTGCCCCCAAAGCGCGGAATCTGTCTGAACAAGAAAGAAGGCCATCAGCGACAGCAAAACCCAACCGCTCGGTGAGAAACGCCGCATGCGATTTACCTTTCTCGAGGCACGGTTCGGTACGACTCAATCGGTAAGGGGACAACTATACACAAGTTCTTGAAGGCTTGGCAGCCGTCGAAGATTTTCGGTGACACCGGGAAAACAAGGACCTGCTTGACTTCTGTTGGATCGATGGGTCTGCACTTCTTAGCCAGCGTGACCGAGGAGTCCTACTCGCTCGAAATGCGAGACTGGCACCGAATGGTTAGTCGTGGGATTCGGTAACCTCGCCATGAAACTGGCTAGTCGGCGGGAGCACCTGGCGAGGCGCCGGCAATTCCCCTGCTGATCCCCGGCCGGCCGCTAACGCCCCACGGTCTGCTTTCAACATGTTGGCCAAGCCGGCCTGTTGACATCGACAATCCCGGTCTCCATTTCCTCGCCTATAGACGTAAGACTAGGCTTAAAATTGGCTCATGGCCAAGAAAACAGCAATGAGTGATTCGTCTCTTTGGATCATCGCGCTTGCCTTATTGGCGCTTGCCGCTTGGACGTACTTTAAGAGATAAGCGAAAGAGCAGAGACCGGGGTTGTACGCTGGAAAATCCATGTCTTTCGACGTCGTGAGTACTCACCGGCTGTGGCTGCTGAAACTCCTGATCCACAGAAAACGGCTCGCGCCCGGGAGTTTCGAATCGATTCCGTCACCTGCGTACAGGGCAACGTTGCGGCGTTCTTAGGGCACGATCCCAGATGGCACCCTGGGAAGGGCTCTCGACGCACGTCGTGAACGATGTTGGCCTCGCTTCCTCTATTCGCGTCGCAGGTCGGGTCCCAGTTAGCGGGGGTGCCGGTGGCGCTACTTCCCGCGAGGGTGCGCCTTCATCCACTTTGACATCACTTCATTGAAGGCGGGGTCGGTATTCACAAATTCGAGTCCCACGTTGCCCCGCACGTCTTTCCAGACCAACTCGGCCTCGGTGGTAATCCGGCTTTGCTCTCCCGGAAGCGCAAAACTGAGTTTCAGAGCCTTCACGTTAGGAAGGGGACGCTGCAGTGATAGGGCGGCGCCGCCTTCGCTGATGTCCAGGATTTTGACGGGAAAATCTTCGGTGTTGTTCACGGTAAGGCTGGCCGTGATATCCACCTTGATGCGCGCGGACACCCGCTGCTGCCGCCGCCCCATCAGGATGCGGATGGCGCGCAGCCCGTTCCGTAGCCGGTCGTGGGTAAGCGGCTTATAGATGACCAGGTGGGTTCCAGCGCCGAATATGGCATCGAGACCCGCGTCGGTTTTGGCCAGCGCAACAATCAAGGCCTTCTTGCCAGCCTCCGTGGCTTGAATGTCGTTCAATAGCGAAGCCGCACTGGCAGGGTCTTGATCGTCAACGATCACTCCATGAAATCTTTGCAAGCCGAACTTCTCGAGCGCGGTCTGTGCCGTGGAACAATGCTGTAACTCGACTCCCAACTCACGACAGACGCGGGTAACCATAGCCACGGTATCCGATTGCCGACACAACATTAGGGATCGTACACGCACAGACCTTCAGCTTAGGGATTGTGCGTCGCCCGACGCAAGTTACCAAGGAAATAGCGCTGGAGCAACTTCCGGTAGATCCGTCCCACCCCCCCATCGCTGCCGGCCGCCGGATGCGATTCTGGGTGCATTTTCCCAACCCACCCTTACTTTTTCAGGCGCGATAGCGCCATTCGGGCGGCATGATAGCCGCACATGCCATGGACAGAGCCGCCCGGCGGGGTGGAAGCGGAACAGAGGTACAGATCGCTGGTCGATGTCGCATAATGGCGCCAGGTTGGGCGAAAGCAAAATTGCTTGATATCGAGGCTCCCGCCGACGATGTCCCCCCCTACCAGATTGGCGTCCATGCTTTCGAGATCCGCAGGCGAGAACACCCGGCGCGCCAGAATGCAGTCGAGAAACCCCGGGGCAAAGCGTTCGATCTGGCGCTCAAGGCTTGCCAGCATGTCAAGCTTGGACCCATTCGGAACGTGGCAATAAGCCCACGCAATGTGCTTACCTGCCGGGGCGCGAGTCCCATCAAACAATGTCGGCTGAACCAGCAGCACGAACGGCCGCTCACAAGCGCGACCTTGGCGCATTGCCGTCTCCGAGGCGGCGATTTCTTCGAATGTTCCTCCGAGGTGAACCGTGGCGGCCCGCCAACATTCTGCCGACCGCCAGGGAATCGGGTGGTGCAACGCATAATCCACTTTGAAGACGCCCGGGCCATAGCGGAAGTTGGCCAGCCGTTTCCGATAGGACGACGACAGCCGCTGGGCAGCCACCCGAAGCAGCTGGCGCGGAGTCAGGTCACAGAGCGTCACATCGTTGGCCGGCAAAGTCGCCACATCGTCCACCCGAGCCGAGGTGTGAATATTTCCTCCCAGTTTCACCAGGTAAGCGCAAAGGGCGTTGGTGATGGATTGCGAGCCGCCGCGTGCAATCGGCCATCCCACGGCATGGGCCGATATCGCCATGATCATGCCAAAGGCCGCACTCAGCGGGTCTTCTAGACGCAGGAAAGAATGGGCGGCCAATCCGGCAAACAGCGCCCGCGCGTGTTGGTGACGAAGTTGACCGAATGCCAGCCTTCTCGCCGATCCCAGCGCATGCACGCCAAAGCGAGCCATCAACCAGGGATGGCGCGGGATCGATGGCAGAGGGCGGAGCAGGTCCAGCGCGAAATCACTCCACCGCTCGGCGAATGGCAGCATGAGGTTGCGCCATGCTCTTCCATCCGGGCCAAGCCAGGATTCCGCTTGCCCCAGATCGCGTTCCATAGTGACCGACGTGCCGTCGTCAAAAGGGTGCGCCAGGGGAGCTGGCGAGTGAATCCACTCCAGTCCGTAGTCCCGCAATGGCAAGGACGAAAAGAAAGGCGAGCCGGCTGCCATCGGATGGACGGCCGCGCCGAAGTCATGGAGAAAGCCCGGCACAGTCAGTTCGAGGGTGCGGGCCCCGCCCCCAGGCGTGGACTCCGCCTCAAATACCTCTACCCTCAGACCGGCTTGGCCAAGGACGATGCCGGCCGCAAGCCCGTTGGGGCCGGCACCGATCACGCAAGCTTTACCGGTCACGGCGCAGCCCCCGAAATGGGCGGTTTCGATTCATCTCCCTCTGCCAGACCCACGCGCATTCACCGCAGCGATGGGACATCGGGCAACTCGATCATGACGATCCTGCCGTCAGCTTCGCGCTCGAGCGTTGGCGCGTAGAGACCCAAGAGCTGACGACGCCACCACAGCCCGGTGGCACGCTTTTCGGCCATGCTGGTGAACCAGTATTGCCAGAGCACGGCGCGGACTTGATGGGGCGGGGCTGCAGGGAACGGATTTCCCGCAAACAGCGCGAGCACATCCTTGGCATTCTCAAGAAGCCGCACTTCCGTATTGGGCACAATCGGATAGTTTCGCCAGGCTCCGAGGGATGCGAACCACAGATTCCAGTCGAGTCGCGGCTGATAAGGAGCATAGATTCCCGGCGGCTTGTTGAGGTCCTGAGGTTTATAGCGGAAAGGATAGGCTACCCAGGTGTGCCCGTCTTCCGAACCCTGAAATTCGATTTCGTATCGGCCGCGTGTCATCACCGCGAACAGGCCGTACTGGTTGGCAATCCGGAACGGCTCGAGGGCAAGTACCGGGGATGTGGGCAGGGGCACTCGGCCGAAAATCCAGATCAGTTCTGCTGTGGTCACGTAGAAAATCCAGCTTAGCATCCCTGCCGCGATCAGGACCTTAACGGTGTGAGCTGCCGAGCGAACGCCCCCAACTGTCGATTGCTCGGAATGTGCTGGCTCCCCAGGCAGCGCTTGCGACGGATGAGCATCAGAAAGACCTGACCATCGCAGGCCTTTCCAGCGCCTGGCGACATCCGCAAAGAAGCGATCATCGAGCAGCAGCAAGCCCAACACAAGAACGAGATAGTTCAAGAACGTATAGTTGGCGGTAAGAATGACTCCGATCTGCCAAGGTGTCACGATGAAGAAACTGAGGATCTTGAACCGGCGAGGCAAGAACCACATCCAAACCAAGCCCAGCTCCAGGGCCAGCGTGGCATAGACGGTAGCGGCGTGGAACCAGTGGGGCAGATGCTGTACGTACCATCCGATCCAGGTGGGCAAAGGACCGTTCTGATAGTACTCGTCCATGGCCGTGAAGTTACGCCACTCAGGATCGTGGCTTGCGATCTTTACCACTCCCGACTCGAAATAGATACGAAACCCTTCCCAAAGCAAGAGAAACCAGCTGGCGCGCGAAGGAGGACGGAATCGTCCCAGGCGCGGTCGAACTCCGGGCGGAGCAAAGAAGATCGCAAGGAAGCCAGCTTCGAGCAGCATTCCGTCGGATTGGTAACCAGAAAAGTCCTGTGCGGCGCTGACGAAGGAGAGAAAGCACAAGAAGCAAACCACCAGCATGCCGCGGGGCCAAGCGTTCAGAGTGAGACCAATCGAAGCCGCCATGCCTAGGGCGCAGAGGACCAAAAGCATGGCTGAGCCGCTCGAGAACCACAGCAGCGTCGGGGCATACCACACGCGGAGGTAGTGCCCTAAGCTAGCGGCAACAGCTTCGAGATAGCTCGCCGTCGGGAGAATCCCCTGGGGCCCGATCAAACCGCGGATCTGGAAAACTAAGGCAAAGAAGGCGGAGAAGTAAATCAGACCAAGAGCCCGCAGAAAAAGCCAGCGGGCGACGAGACGCTCCGAAGCGCTATGTTGAGAATCAAACAGAAAACGGATGGCGGATAGTGGAGCCCGATCCATGACCGCCGCAATTATACCGATGGGGACTCCGGCCGGTGCCGGTCCCGGGCTTTGCCTCCGGATACCGTTCCTGCCCTATCCTCGCTGTGGAAATCCCACGCCAGTCGAGGGTTGGCGAGCTGGTTGGCGCTCCGCCACACCAACCCTTTCGCGCCTTTCCGGGTACTGTCGCTCACCAGCTGAATTACTCCGGTCATCTAGTCTCTTCCTCAGGGTGCGTAGCATGCTGTAAGCATGAATGCCAAAGCCAGGAACCCACTACCATCCAACCAGCAGTTAGAAGCTCTGTACCGGGACCTCGACTTATTTCTCACCCAATCCATACTTCAGTTCGATGACACCGAACCAATCGTTGCCGGTGAGATACGCAAAGAACTCGGCCGATTGCGGTCTCAAGTCACCCAGGCTGAGAAAGCTCTCGAAACGCTCCCTTCTAACGCGAGCCTCGCGGAGGTGATCGAGGCTTTGGAGCAACAGGGGATCATCCACGCCGGTCGCCTGAGCGAAACCGACTAGCCGTTTCTCAGTCCACTCACCGTACTGGTGATGACAAAGATCTTCGCCAAACTGACAGCGGCGGGGGCGGTCTCCGGCTGGCGTGCGCCGTAGCGGAAGGTCCTGGCGGCACGCGAAGTCCTTGCTTCGATCGAACCGGTTTAGCTGACGGAAACCGTTTTTATGTTGGTGAATTCCCTTATTCCGAAATGGCCCAATTCCCTTCCGTGGCCGGATTGCTTGACCCCTCCAAAGGGCAAGCGCGGATCCGAGGCAACCATGCGATTGATGAAGACCATCCCGGTTTCGAGCTCGTTGATCAGCAGCTCGCGTTCGTGGTTGTCGTTGGTCCAAGCACTTGCCCCCAGCCCGAAGCGGCTCTCGTTGGCGATTCGAACGGCATCCTCGGCGTCCTTGGCGCGAAACAGCGAGGCTACCGGACCAAATAACTCATCCTGGTAGGCCGGGGAACTCTTCGGAATGTTGGTAAGAACGGTCGGCGCATAGAAATTTCCCGCCCTGTCCAGCCTTTTCCCGCCGGTCAGCACGCGGGCGCCCGCCGCCACCGTCTTTTGCACGTCCCGATCGAGCTCCTCCACTCCCTGGAGGGTTGCCAGAGGACCCAGTTCGGTAGTCTCGTCCAAGGGATCTCCGATCTTGAGGGCCTCCATGGCTCGAACAAACCTCTTTTCAAACTCGGCTGCAATCGGCTCGGCGACGATAAACCGCTTGGCGGCAATGCAGGACTGCCCGTTGTTAATGACACGCGCTTTGACGCCGGTCGAGACCGCATCGTCGAGATTTGCGCTCGGCATCACGATGAACGGATCACTGCCGCCCAGTTCAAGAACTACCTTCTTGATGCGCTTGCCCGCTCCGCTGCCAACCTCGATGCCCGCCTGCTCGCTGCCGGTCAAGGTTGCCGCCACGACCCGGGAGTCACCGAGGACTGCGTCCACCTGGCTCGAACCAATCAGAAGCGTCTGGAAGACACCGTCGGGAAAGCCGGCTCGGGCAAAAATTTCTTCGAGCGTGAGAGCGCATTGCGGGACATTCGAGGCGTGCTTCAGCAGACCAACGTTGCCCGCCATTAATGCCGGGGCGGCGAAGCGCACCACCTGCCAGAAGGGAAAATTCCAGGGCATCACCGCCAAGATGGGCCCGAGCGGCTGGTAACGGACAAAGCTGCGCTTGACGCCGGTTTCGACCACCTCATCCGCCAAGAACCGCTCCGCGTTTTCGGCATAGTAGCGGCATGCCCAGGCGCACTTCAGGGCTTCATCGACGGCCGAGCGGAAGGTCTTGCCCATTTCCGACGTCATCAGCCGGGCATAGGGTTCTTTTTCGTTCTCCAGAATCTCAGCGGCTTTCAGCATCAGTCGAGCCCGCTGGGCAAACGGAACTTTGCGATATTCGCGAAACGCGCGGGCCGCTCGTTCGAGCCTTTCTTCGACCTGCGTATGCGAGTGCGGTTCAAAGCTCTTCATCAGCTTCTGGGTCGCCGGATTGATGCTCAAAATAGCCATAATTCGCCTCAAGTAGCACTGGCCTGATTTGGAAAGCTTGCACGTCGCCCCTGGTCCAACCACCCTACCACACGCTCAATCTAGCGGGCAAAGTCCACCAGATAGACTCCATGAGCCCGCAGCCAGTGGGCGGCGTTGCCCTTCTCGAAAGATCCCCGTCCTCACTCCCGGCGCGCGCATCTGTCCACTGCGCTGGCGCTTACCGCGCTTGGATGCTTTCCCCGGCATCCAAGTTTGCAGGCGGAACCGCCGAGCAGCGCGCAACGGGCCTTGGCGGCAGCGAGTACCAAAGTAAGGAACCTCGGCTTTTTCCGCTTTCCCTGATGCACCGTTAGGGCTAAGGTAACAGCGCCTATTAGTTTGAATTATCAGCCACTTAAGCTTGGGCTTCCGGCGCGGGACAGAGAATTCGAGCAACAGGGGCGGTAAGATTTTGATTGACTTTTCTGGCAGATTCCATAGACTGGAGAACTTCCTGTCAGCCTATCTGGTGCTGACGACCGTTCTCCAAACGGGCGTAAAGCGGTGAGAGATGGTGTGAATCCCTTGCTAGACTGGAAGAATCTAACAACTTAATCTAGAAGTTTTCATTTTGAGGAACACGAGGTCGTCATTTTTATGGCTAAGCGACGTGGTAATCCCAACTGGGGAAAACCGGAGCCGATCGGGCCGATCACCCCGACCATCACGGAGTTCGAACAAGTGGTCCGCGAGTACAAGCTCACGCCCGATCAATATCTACGTTCCACTCGCTTGCGCGAATGGGCGCGGCGCAACAAGAATTCTAAATACATTCCCGAACCCCTGCTAGAGGCTTGGGGTTTTGAAATTGAATCTACACTTTAGCTGAGTCTTGCTAGAGTACAAGGGTCGCCAGGCGGCGACCCTTCGCTTTTTGTTAGGCTAAATCCTCTGATGATGCCCATTCCGCCATTTGCCGATGTTCCGACCGCAATCGAGGAAATCCGATCCGGTCGTATGATTGTGGTGGTAGATGACGAGGACCGTGAAAATGAGGGAGATCTAACCCTGGCGGCGGAGAAAGTCACGCCCGAAGCCATCAATTTCATGGCCCGGTACGGCCGAGGCCTGATTTGTCTGGCCATGACCGAAGAACGCCTGAATCACCTGCGAATCGGGCCCATGACGGCCGAGAACACCTCCAGTTACGGCACCGCCTTCTGTGAGGCGATCGATGCGCGGGAAGGAGTCACCACAGGAATTTCCGCCTACGACCGCGCTCGCACCATCACCGTCGCCATCGATCCCGCTACCCGTCCCTCCGACTTGGCCCGTCCCGGGCACGTGTTCCCCCTGCGCGCCCGCAAGGGCGGAGTGCTGGTGCGAGCCGGACAGACCGAAGCCTCAGTCGATCTCGCCCGACTTGCCGGGCTCGTTCCGAGCGGTGTGATCTGTGAAATCATGCGAGACGACGGAACCATGGCGCGGGTTCCTGACCTCCTGGAGTTCTGCGCCAGCCACGGGTTGAAGATGCTCACGATCGCGGAGTTGATTCGCTACCGCATGCAACACGAGCGCTATGTGCACCGGGTCGGTGAGGCCATGATCGGCACCTCGTATGGAGAGTTCCGGCTGATCGCCTACGAAAGCGAAATCGACGGGGGGGAGTCTCACATCGCACTCGTTCGCGGCAGAATCGAAGGCGGCAAGGAACCGGTGCTGGTCCGCATGCATTCCCACTGTCTGATGGGCGACGTGTTTGGCTCGACGGCTTGTGATTGCCACTCCACGATCGAAGGTTCGATGCAAGCCATCGCACGGGAAGGCAAGGGTGCACTGATCTATCTGCACCAGACGTCCAAGGGGTTTTCGATCGAGCCCACCGAGGGTCACGGTGGGCTGACGTTTCACCGCGACAAGCGTCTGCCGGCCTTGCCCGAAAGTGAACGCAAGACACAACGCGAGATCGGCATCGGCGCGCAAATCCTCTCCGACCTGAATCTGCGGCGGATTCGGCTACTCACCAATCATCCTCGCAAGGTGCCTGCGCTCGAAGGGTTCGATATTGAGATTGTGGAGCAGGTGCCGCTGCCGCTCGCGGCGACGCCTACCCGCACCCGCTGAAGCTTACAGACGGATGCGGAAGACCAACCAGCAGCCGGGACGCACCACACTGCGCCATTGAAATCCCCACCACCCGGAGATCATGTCGCAGAATCGCGATAAGGGAAAACTGTTCTCCTCGATCCAGAACAAGTCGCAAATTCTCCTTCCTCGATTGCAGGCAAAGCTAAGAAGGAAAGCATCCGCTCTCTGTCCCGCGCAGGGACGCAAGGCTCAGGAAGATTTTCGAGCCACCACTCGGCTGTCGTGGATGAAGAATTGGGCCGGACAGCAAGACGAGCCACAGATGACCGGCAACAACCCTGCAATTTGTTTGCGCGTAACCAGGCCCAGTGTGCCGCACTCCGGACAAGACAGCACGGCCCAAAAAGGATCATCCCTTTCGCCGACGCGGCCGGCGTTCTCCAGCACGAAAATCGTGCCCGGCAGCATTTGTTCCGGAATCCACTCGCTCAGGATGTCCAGTTCTCCCACCATCTTGCCTCCTCTTGGGCCAACGTATGTGGAACCAAACTTCCCTGCTCTATCCAGCCAGACCTAACTTGTCGATTGAGCGAGACCTCGAACGGCTGCTGCCCTTCCTCCCCCGGAGGTTCCACCAACACCTGGCGAACCAGTTCGGGAAGACTCCATTGCCGGTTCGGATGAGGGTCGCTGGTTACGATTGCCGCGGTGCGAATCACTCCGCTGCTCGCACTGCTGGGGAGCGATGCCAGCCTGTTCACTCCATCGCGAGATGTGAAGTGCTCTCCTCAAGTTCCAATCGCAACAACTTGATGTCTCACGTTGGAAGCATTTTAGGCTGAGATCGCGACGCTTTAGGCAAACATTCCATGCACAGGGGTTTACTAAGCAAGTTCTCCGAGTGCGCGAGAACCGACCGAGAGAGGCACCACGCAGTTTTGGCGAAAACCGGCAAGCGCGCGAACCGATCGACCGACCTATCGCACGGTGCCTCCGCCCACGAAATGTACGATTTCCAGACGGTCGCCTTCTTTGAGGCTAGTGCTGGCCCACTCCTCGCGGGGAACAATCCTTTGATTCAGTTCGACTGCGACGCGGTCGGTTTTCATGCCCAACTCGAGAAGCAACCCTTGGAGCGACAGCGGAACCGGGCAGTCGCGATCTTGACCATTGATTTGAATTTTCATCTTCGCTGTCATCTTATCAGCGAAGCCTGGGCAGTTCGGGACGCCGAGAAAACGAACAACGCGAGAAAAACCTCACGGCGTGGCCGAGGAAGGGGCGGCTGGGAGTGAGGAAGGGGCAGGATTCGAACCAGACGTGCAGCGCCGGCGGCAGCTGGAGATCCCGCCGGAGTTCGCCCGCTCGAGGCGAAGACTCGACCGAGCTGCCGCCCGGCTTTTGGGGTACAATGGGCGCATTTCGGATGAGCGACGACCACGATATCACTCGGCTGTTGTCGGAGCTCTCGCACGGCGATCCCCAGGCGGCCTCTAAGCTGATTCCAGTCGTATACGACGAATTGCGGCATCTGGCCGCTGGCTACATGCGCCGCGAGCGCCCCGACCACACCCTTCAACCCACCGCCCTGGTCCATGAAGCCTACGTGAAGTTGCTGGCGCAGCGGTCGGTGGACTGGCAGGGCCGCGCCCATTTCTTTGGAGTGGCGGCACAATTGATGCGGCGTATTCTGATCGACCACGCCCGCGGTCATCTACGACAAAAACGCGGAGGAGAGCACCAAAAGGTATCGCTCGACGAGGCGCTTGTGTTTTCCGAGCAACAGTCGTCGGAAATACTGGCCGTGGACGAGTCGCTTAAACGCTTGGAGAAAGTCGATCCGAGGCAGGCTCGCGTCGTGGAATTGCGTTTTTTCGGAGGGCTGAATATCGAAGAGACCGCCGAAGTGCTGAAGGTTTCGGCCAAGACGGTCAAGCGCGATTGGAGTGTAGCCCGGGCTTGGCTTTACGCTGACATAAAGAAGTCGCATGGAACTGACGTCGGAACAGTGGGAGAGGGTTAAGGTTCTATTTGAGGCTGCCCTCGAGAAGCCCCCGGTGGATCGAACGTCGTTCCTTGAGCAGTGGAAAGATGAGCCGCAGATCTTGCAGGAAGTGGAGAGACTGCTCGCTAGCCACAGCGAGGCCGGCGATTTCCTCTCCCCGCCGCTGTCCCCTACAGTTGATTCCACTGCCCCGCTCCAGTCCCTGGCGGTGGGAGTTCTTCTCTCGGAGCGCTTTCGGATTCTTCGTTTCCTCGCCCGTGGTGGAATGGGAGAAGTCTATGAGGCCGAGGACACGGAGTTGCGCGAACGCGTGGCCCTCAAGACCATTCGCCCCGAGCTGGTCGAGGACGCTCGTTTCCTCGAGCGCTTCAAACGGGAAGTTCATCTTGCGAAGAAAGTAACTCACCCCAACGTCTGCCGGATCTTTGACCTGTTTCGCCACCAACTCAGCCGGGACGGGGAACCTAGCCGCAGCCTGGTATTCGTCGTCATGGAGTTGTTGGAGGGCGACACCCTCGCGGAACGGCTGCGCCACGGCCCACGCCTGTCTGCTGCCGAGGCCTTGCCGATCGCCCTGCAGATGGCGTCTGCCCTGGGCGCTGCCCACGATGCGGGTGTACTGCACCGCGATTTCAAGCCCGGCAACGTGGTCCTGGTTCCGGCAACCAAGGGAATGCGCGCCGTGGTCACTGATTTCGGATTAGCGCTGCGGGCTGCTGACGATACCGCTGTGCGTACCGCGCTTACTGCCTCGGGACAAGTGTTCGGTACCCCCGCCTATCTGTCTCCCGAACAGGTCGAAAACAAGCCGCTCACGCCGGCATCCGATGTTTATTCCTTAGGACTGGTCTTGTACGAGATGGTGACCGGTGCCAAGCCGTTCGAAGACGCCACGCCCTTGGCCATGGCTGTGCAACGTCTGCGGGTGGACCCGGTACGGCCCCGTCAATTGGTTCCGGATCTGGACCGTCACTGGGAACAGGTCATCTTGCGCTGCCTGGAACGCGAGCCCGAGCGTCGTTTCCAGAACGGGGAAGAAGTTGCCCGGGCACTCAAGGGTGAGATCGAGGCTTCGCGCCCGAAGCGGCACGCCGCCGTGTGGCTGACCGCCACGATGGCCGCCATCGCCCTACTGGCTGCCCTAGCCTGGCGGGTCTCCGTCGTTCGCCACCGATTGGTACCGCCTTCAACCGTCGTGGAGCAACCCATCAAAGTGCGCCCTTCGCTCGCCGTGCTGCCCTTCCGCAATCTCTCGGGACGGAGCGAAACCGAATGGGTCGCGACCGCCCTGCCCGACATGTTGACGACGGAACTCGCCGTCGGCGAGAAACTGCGGACCGTGCCCGGGGAAAATATTGCGCGGGCGGCTGCCGATCTATCGCTCTCCGGGAAGGACACGCTGGCCAGCGATACCTTGAAGCGTTTGCGGGAATATCTGGGCAGCGACTACCTTGTGCTGGGATCGTACCTGGACCTGGGCAACTCGTCCGCGGGGCAGATTCGGGTCGACCTGCGTCTGCAGGATGCAAGGTCGGGCGAGATCATCGCCAGCGTTTCCGAGAAGGGTAGCGAACGTGCCCTGGATGAGGTGGCAACCCGCGCGGGTGAAGATCTGAGAGGAAAACTGGGTTTACAGGCCGAGACCGCCGCGGAGGCCACGCTCGCCAAAGCCTCGCTTTCGTCCTCCCCCGAGGCTGTCCGCTTGTACTCGGAAGGCTTGGCGAAGTTCCGGGTACTCGATGCTCCGGCGGCGACGGGTTTGCTGTTGCGGGCCATCGCCGTGGACCCCAATTTCGCGCTTGCCCATTCCGCCCTCGCCGACGCCTGGAGCATGCAAGGATATGACGCCAAGGCGCAGGCCGAAGCCAAGCGGGCGCTCGATCTCTCCGCCCAGCTTCCGCGCGAGTCGAAGCTTTGGATTGAAGGCAGATACTGGGCCTTGAATCACAATTGGAACCAGGCGGTCAGGATTTACCGCACGTTGTTCGATTTCTTTCCCGACAATCTCGACTATGGCCTAAGCCTGGCGAATGCGCAGCGCCAGGCTCGCACCGTGGATGAGGCTTTGGCAACGCTGGCTCAATTGCGCCGCCTTCCACCCCCGGCGCGCGACGACCCGCGCATCGACTTAGCGCAGGCGGATGTTTTTGACGTCAAGGGAGCGTATCAAGAACAGCAGGCGGCGGCGACGGCCGCCGGCGACCGGGCACAGACCATTGGCGCGCAATCGCTTTTGGTCGGCGCCCTGAATCGAATTGCCAGGTCGCTCGAGAAACAAGGAAAGCTGGACCAGGCCGCGGGCACCGCTGAGGAGGCCAGTAAAATTGCTTCCGCCGCCGGTGAGCGCACGGAAGTGGCTCAGGCCCTGACCATCCTCGGAATCGTGCGCTTCGATCAAGGGCACTTTGCCGAGGCCCGGGACGCCTACCAACAAGCGCTTGCCCTGCAGCGTGAAACGGGTAACAAACGAGGGGAGGCAACAAGCTTAAACGACCTGGGGAATGTGCTCGGCGAACAAGGAGACTTGGCTGGTTCGATCAAAATGCTGGAAGGATCGCTGGCAACGTTTCGCGAGGTGGGAGACAAGCACAGTGCCGCGGCCGTGCTGAGCAGTATGGCTGCCCGGACGCTGCAGCAGGGCAATTTGCAGAAGGCGAAACAAATGCTCGAGGAGGCGCTGGTAGCCTCTCGCGAAATCGGCGATCAGGAACGGACGTCTACGGCCATCTACAACCTCGGCGAAACCCTGCGCTTTCAGGGGGACCTGAGGGTAGCTTCCCAGATGTACCAGCAGGCGCTCGATCTATCGCAATCCATCGGCGATCGCAGCGGAACCGCCTATGCGATCGCCGGATTGGGCGATGTGCTCACCGCCCAGGGAGAGCTGGCCGCCGCCAAGGGGAAGTATGAAGAAGCCCTGGCCATCCGCAAGCAAATTGGGGAGAACGGAACCGTAGCGGAAACCCAACTGGCCATGGCCAATCTCTCGCTCGAAGAAGATCACCTGGCCGACGCTGAGCCATTGGTGAGCCAGGCGCGTGAAGAGTTCCACAATGAAGGCAGCACGGACGATGAAATCTTGGCGGATATGCTGCTGGCGAGAGTTCTCTTAGCCAGCGGAAAACCCGCCGAGGCCGAGCAGCAAGTCGCGGCAGCTCGCGAGCTGGTGGCGAAGAGTCAAGATTTCAGTGTTCGGCTGAAGTCGTCGATTGTCGCGGCGGAGGTCATCGCCCGATCGGGCAAACCCGAGGAGGGCCTGCGCGGTCTCGAAGAGGCGATCGGGAGAGCGCACGACCGCGGATACCTTGGATTGGCGCTCGAGGCCCAAATCAGCCTCGGTCAAATTCAGCTGGCTACGGGCAAGACCTCCGCGGCGAAGGCAACCCTGACGACCGCTCGGTCCTTGGCTCAAAAGGCAGGTTATGGTTTGCTGGTTTCAAAGGTGGATCGCATCATTGCTCAGCCCGCCCCAGAGAACGGCCGCCGCGTCGGGTGACGGGCGGCCGCGGGGCTGTCGGAGTCAGAATTTCGAGGTTAGAGCTGCCCGCTCTTTGTGACCAAAGAGCTTTCCCCAGATCCCTCTCTCCCTCTTCTTGCTGCTGTTGGCTGCTACTTCCGTCGGGGAGACGCCAACCTTCGCCGCATTCGTAGCCAGATTCTGTGCCATGCTTCTGGCCATGCCCGACAGATCCGGCAGAAAGATGGGAAGCGAAGTCGTCCCCTCAACCTTGAAAGGAACATCATTCGGCAGGGCCCGCAACCCGGGGATTACATTCAATGCCGAGCGAGTCACGCTATGGCTGGAGATATGAGCCACCATGTTGAACTGCAGCCGATTGTTGGCGTCGATGTCCCCTCCACCGGTCACGCTGCCTATCCCTGAGAGTTCACTTTTCAGATTGCTGAGGTGGGTATCTTGGGGGGTGACTCGGAATTGGCTGCTGAGGCTCACAATCCCCAAATCCGCGCCGGATTGCAATCCGCTGAGGCCGGGAATGGAGGCTAGCTTGGAGCCCAAATCGAATTTTTGCAGCCGGGCGTTGTCGATTTCCGCGTTTCCGGTGGTAACCAGCCGATCCGCCCGCCCATCGAGCGACAGATTGGCGCTGACCGTGCCGCCATTCAACGCCGAGCCGGTTGGAAGCTGGATCCCGAGCGCCGCCAGAACCATCTGAACGTTTTCCAGGGGAAGCTGCGAACCGCTCAGTTTCACGTGAGCAACCGGGGCGGTGCCGCGGAGGCTATAGCTTCCGGAAAGCTGCGCTTTGGCTTTGCCGATGGAAATTTCACCTGCACGAATAACACCGGCCTGCTTGGCTACGGAATAATCCGTGGCATAAGAGAAGGTGACGGGTTGACTGACCGCCGTTCCCCCGGGGACCAGGCGTAACTTCTCGACTCGCGCGTGGCCGTCGCTGTGGATTGCGCTGCCGTCGGACGCTACCGAAGCGTCCATGCCCAAGGATCCACTCCCCTCCCAGAGACCAGGGCTCAGAGCGAGGTTTGCATTGGCCACCTTGATCGCGGCATGAAACGAGGTCTTCTCGGGAGCAGAGCGGTTGACCGGCCCCGCCTGGCCTCGCGCCTGAATTCTCCCCCCATCCATGGTGCGCCCGGAGATGACAAAGGACATCACCCCGTCAAGAGCCACATTGCGGAGATCGACGTCGATATGTTGCAGCGTGATATGGTTCGATTGTTTTGCCTCCGCCGCCCCGGTTACAGGCAACACGAGGGTGCCGTTGCTGATTTTGATCTGATCGAAGATGAATGCCTGCGTGGAGTCGCCATCACTCGGTGCGAGCACGTCCTCGGCGGTCACCGATCCAGAGTCTGCGGAGTGGCCGATGGTCGAGAAGTTCCACGCGCCCGAGGCGGACTGCACCAGGCTGACCTGTGGCTCGTCCAGAGTCAGCGAGGTTACGTGCAGCTTGCGCGAAAAAACAAGGGCTTTCAGGCTTACACCAATACCCAGAGATTTGCACTCCAGAAACCTGGCCGTGCTGAAGGCCGGGTCGTCGACGATGGAGAGATTTTGGGCTCGGATTCCACCGGCTAGAAGCGACAACTCGAGTCGCCCGATGTGAACTTCCCGGGACAGAGAGGATCCAAGAATGGATTCCAGCTGCGGACGCAAGCGATCTACGTTAATCAGGAAGGGAACGACAAAAGTTACCAGGGCAAATGCTCCCACCAGTCCGGCTGCGATCTTCGTTAGTCTGCGTTTTCTTGTCGCGCTCATCATGGTATATCTCCTCTCGAGAAGCTGTGGAACCGTCGATCGGGCTCCACTTGTTAGCGCGACGAAGGCGTAGAAAAAGGGACACAAGGCTAAGGAGCGGCTGAAACGGGTGTCGAACTATGCAGTCTCGGCTTTCCGGGCTTCCGGGGACAACGCTACGAGATGCCGAAGCTGCGGGATCTTCGCAATGGCCGTAGAGAGAGGCTGCGCCTGAGGCAAAGCTAGCTGTTCAGCGCGGATCTGATGCAATCCCTGCTGTACCAGGCCGAACACGATAAACCAGCCGATGATACCGAGGCCAACTAGGTGAACATCGAAGGGCGTAGTCCAGGGTCGGTCCCAGGCCATGTGCAACCCCACCGGGATGGAGAATGTCTTAAGAAAGCTCCAGTCCAGCAATAAGTTAGGTTGAAATGGCTGATCGCCCTTGACCCGCCATAGGGCGGCTGCAGCAATCGCCGTCCAGGCCACGTGCCCGAAGGGCGTCAGGAAGGCCCGCGTCTGAATCACGTCAAACATCACCACCGGGCTTTTGCTTCTCAGCAAGAAGTCGAAGGCATAGCCAGCACTCTCGAAGAAGGCGAAGCCTGCTCCGACCGAGGCTCCGAACAACAGTCCATTCAGAATGTACTTAGTCCTGAATGACCTGGCTACGATGATGACGCCCAACAACTTGCCGATCTCTTCCACAATACCGGCGCTCGAGGCGCCCATCCAGTTCAACTTCGACAGGCTGAAGCCAACCAGGGAAACGAACAGTGAAACCACTCCCCCGGAAGCCACCAGCATCAGCACGCGATTGAAGGAAACGTTGCGCAATACGTTCAGCTCAAAGACCAGAATCACGGTTGCCAGCGGAACGGCGAGTGAACCCATCATGATCAGGCCGGGAATCAGCCGGATATTTCCAAACTGCTCGAAGGAGACGTAAAAGGCAGCGTACAACGCCGCCAAAAACGTCAGGACTCGAAGAAAGAACCAGGGTCTTGGCCAGCTGGTCGGCACCTCCGCCAACTGGGGAGTGGTGCGGCTGGTTCCGACCACGAAATATTCGTCCAACTCCTCCCGGCTCCGCTTCTTAAGTACCTCGGAAAAGAACATTTTGAGGCTGAACCCTTCGAGTTCCTCGGTGCTGGCAAGGCTCGAAAGGCTATCCCCGATGGACCGCAGAACACCTGCATTGCGAGCGGCTGGTGCCCGACCCGTTCCCGGCGGCGCAACCCCCGCCGCTTCAGACGCAGAAACGGCTTGGCTACAGGCACAGCAAAAACGTGCTTCTTCCGGATTCTTGTTGCCGCAATTGGGGCAAACCATGATTTGCTCTCCCGGTGACGATGAACCCTTCCACCAGTGAACGCGCGATTGCGGGCCGTGAGGGGTCATGGTGGAGGAGGGAAAAAGGAAAGCCCGATCCGGGGCGAGTAATTCTCCTCGGCATCTCGGCGGAAGCCATGGCGGAGTTCGCCGCCGGTCGCCAGTCACATGGGTGAAGGGTAAGTCATGGGAAGAACAAGAAATCCCCGCGTGGTGCCGGCGAGGAGGGACGGGACGGCGAACTGCCGTTTGAGGTAGCCGTCCCGTTGCAGAGGTCGGGTGAAGATCAGGAATGGCTGGTCTCGGGCGGTTGGCTCCTGGTGAAGGTGATAGGCGCGATCAGCTTGAATGTAACCGAGGACTGGGCTGGCATGATGATGTCGCGATTCCCGGTCACGGCCGAACCGGCCACGCCGGCGCCAGCGCCGGCAGCAGCTCCGATGGCCGCCCCTTTGCCCCCGTGCAGCAGAGCGCCCACGAGGGCTCCGACGGCCGCCCCACCACCAGTTATCTCAACCGTGCGCTTACCTTTGCCTTCGGACACGCGGGCCACCGAAGCGGTTCGAATCTGGCGTTCCGTTCCGTTGAGTGTGAACGAAGTCAGGGCAATCCGGAGAGACGCTCCGCCGGAGAGGCGCCCAGCCGGCACGGCCTCGATCACTTTGCCAGAAAACTCGGTGTTGGCGGGGACAACCGTTTGGCCATCAATGACGAGGGCATGCGTCAGGGTCCCACGGAAACTCTCGCCAGAGGCACTTACCTTTGAGCCAACTGGGCTAATCAGTCGCACCGTGACTGCGGTTCCGGCACCCAGCGTCAGATTGACCGACTTCGGGACAGGCTGCGGGACAGGTTTCGGCTGGTCTGGCACACTCGAATGCAAGTAAGCGAGAGTACCCAGAATCCCGATCAACGCCAGAACCCCGAGCGATTTGGCCTTTCCTTGTGGCTGCATATTCTCTCCTTCTGCACTCACCTAATCACGCGACAATTCCCGGCGAACCGGGTCACCGCCCAGGCCTGCACTCACCCCCGAGGCGGGTCTCCCGCGTGCATCGATTTTCCAGAACGGAATGCTATGAAGGGCCGGATCCTTGGCTTAACAAGGAAAAGGAAGAAGAGATTTTCAGCTGACTCACGGGCAGCTGAAAAATCGTAAGGTTGCGGCCAAAAGAATAGATCTTGAGGTTATGGAATTCCGGATACCGAGTCTGGAGCTCGTGTGCCAGAGAGTCTTCCCAAAGCCATCCCTCTTGCAGCACCCAGACCGAATCACCACGATTCAGGCCATAGGCGCGTACCACCTGCTCCCAGCTGGGGAAAAAATTCTCCGCCGTGAAGGTGAATACCCTGCCGTCGGTGGCGGCGATCCGGTAGCCTCCGCAGCGTAAGGACTTCAATCCTTCGCTCCACTCGTTGATGAAAAACGGCTGCTGCCGGCAAAGATAATGTCCCAACAAAAGGCTGGTCTGATTATCCGTCACCAGGAGATCGTTCGCGGGGATGTGCTCGCGCACGAACGCCATGGCCTGATCCATGTGAGACTTCTTCTGATCCGTGCGCGCGATGTAGGGCAGGCGATGCGACGGGAACAGGTTGCAGAGGGCAAGGATCAGCCCCGCCAGGGCAATGCCCCAGCTCGGGTGGCGACCGGCCCACCGGTCGACCGCAACGCTGATCCCGGTGATGGCAAATATGGCAAGAAATATCGAGTGCCGCGTCCCGCCGTAGGGATATAGGTTCAGAAGTGCGGCGGCGCAATTCACCAGGAATGGCAACCCTAACAGGACGGCGAGCTGACGTCCTGAGACCGGCATTGAACCCGGTCTGGCCGCTTTCCAAACCAAAACCGCGCCCACGAGGAATAGCAGGAATAGCAGGTCGCCAATCACTGCCTGGCCCAGCACATATTGAAAGACGGAGACGCTTCTCGTGAACACAAACAGCAGGATATGGTGCCGTTGGGGATCGAAGTAGGAATTGTGCAGGTAGGTATCGCCCATCCAGCCATGCAGAGCATTGCGCCCGAACTGAGAGAGGTAGGTGAGGTAAAGAACCGAACCCAACAGCAGCTCGCCGATCTCGCCTGCTATCCAAACTCGAAACACGCCCGGCGCGCGAGGTTGTTGCCACATTCTTACCAGCGAGTACACGGCAAGCGCAGCCGCCAGCAAAACGGCAGAGTAGTGAGAGAGCGTTGCCAGCCACAGGCACAGGGAGGAGTACGCCATTTTTGCGGCGGAATTTTCCGCCAGAGCCTGCTCCAGCAGGTACATGCTCGATATCGCAAAAACCAGCAACAAGGCGTACTGTCGCACTTCGGCCGATAAAGCGATCATGGGCGGAAGAAAGCTTGCGAAACTCAAGCCGATCAACCCGGTCTCGGTCCCGAACAGCTCCGACAGCCAACGGAAAAAGATCCAGCCGAAAGCGCTGCCAGCAATGACGGAAGGTAAGCGCAGGATGATCTCGCTCGAACCGAACATCCGCCAAACGTGAAGCACAAAGATCAGCAGGGGCGGATGGGAAAGCGTGAGACTGGCGCGGAAGGTCAGTTTCCACGAATCCTGATTGGCCGCCATGAAGTGGAGCGCCTCGTCGGCATTCAGGAATGTTGCGGCCGCCAACTTGACACGCACGGCAAGACCAGCGAGAACCAGCAACCCGGCCAGGAAGCGCGGGTCGAACGGCATCTCCCGGGAAAGCCAACTCCTCTCCATCCCTGGCTGCTTTGTGGACGGGATCATGTCGGAGGATGGTAGAGAGTTCAAGATGGTTAGGCTACCGCCAAGGTCCGCCAAGCGCGGTAA
Source organism: Terriglobales bacterium (assembly GCA_035623335.1). Lineage (GTDB taxonomy): Bacteria > Acidobacteriota > Terriglobia > Terriglobales > Acidobacteriaceae > JAFAGX01. The sequence goes on along the minus strand of DASPTQ010000320.1, from coordinate 12,618 downwards.
TCCCTAAGGATCTTCTCGAGGGGAGCCGAGACTCCCGATCACGATTCGACTTTCCGCAGCTGGAACTTTCGCGTTGCCCTGCGGTCGGTGTAGCTGGCTTGCACGAGGACCATCGAGTCGGGCAGAGCCGACTCCTCCACATCAATTCTCATTTCGGCCTCGCCGTTCGGACCAGTGGTCACTTGGGTATAAAACGGATCTGCCCCGGGACGAGCAAAGCGCAGGATCAGACGGGCACCTTCGATGGCGGCGCCGCCCTCGGTGACCCGCAGTCGCATTTGCAAATGTCCTCCCGAGTGTACCGACCCAGCGTTCAGCCACTCGACATCCATCTCCTTGATGGCGGCCAGTAACTCCGGAGTGTCCCGCTTGTCGAACACCGTGTCCAGTCGTCCGTCCCGGATGGCGTCGAGCACCAACCGGTGCTGATCGCGCAACATATGTTCCTTGCGCTGATCGGTGAAGTCGCTCTCGGCTGCCTTATCGGCGTAGGAGGTGGCGCGTTTGCCAATGCAATGCCCGCGAACGAAAACCTGCGTTTGCAGCAGGCGTTCGTTCTCGCGCGCCTCGCTTTGCACGTGGTAGACGGTATCTGCGTGCTTAATGTCCGTGTTAAAGCCGAAAATCATGCGATTCTCACGTCAAGGTTCCGTCAGACTAGCTATCCTCGATGAGCTACGCGGGCGCGAGTCGCTTGACACTGTGTCGCCACGAAATCTAACCTAGATAGTTTAGTCAGTGCTTGGCAGCGAATTATATCTAGCTCCCCTATGCCCGACAATTACTTCGCCCAATACCTCCCATTGCTGATCCAGTTCATGGTAGCAGGAGCTCTCGCCGGTTGCCTGGTATGGATGTCCTCGCGAATCGGTTTTCGGCGACCGAGCCGAGCCAAACTTTCCCCCTATGAGTGCGGCATGGTTCCCGTAGGCGACGCCCGAAGCCGCTTCTCGGTGAAATTCTACCTGGTCGCCATGCTCTTCATCTTATTCGACGTGGAAGCGGTGTTTCTCTATCCCTGGGCGGTGATTCTCCGTCGCCTGAAGATGTTCGGTTTTTGGGAGATGCTGGTGTACATCGCCATCGTCTTGGTTGGGTTCTTTTACGTCTGGAAGAAAGGTGTGCTTGATTGGGGTCCAACCTCATCGGCGAGAGGCGAGGGTTAAGTGTCCCTTAAGCCGGCCATCACGGATCTCGAGCAACTGAAGGAACATCCTGCCGTCGCCTGCTTAGAGCGAGGTCTTCCGGGTTCGATCGAAGCCGCAAAATTCGAGCATGATGAGATGAGCCTCTACATCGAGCGTTCCTCGATTCGCGAGGCTTGTGCCTTGCTGCGGGATCACCCCTCCTGCCCGTTCAATTTCCTTTCCGATGTGACCTGTGTAGACTGGTATCCTGCGGAGCCCCGCTTCGAGGTCATCTACCACCTGCTCTCGATCCGCCAAAAAGAGCGGGTGCGGTTGAAGGTGCGACTTGGGGAGGACGCACCCTCGCTCGATTCCGTGACCCCCATCTGGCCAGCAGCCAACTATTTCGAGCGGGAAGTCTATGACCTGTTCGGGATCCGGTTCCTTGGCCACCCCTATTTGAGGCGCATCCAGATGCCCGACGATTGGGAAGGCCACCCGCTGCGCAAGGACTACCCGGTGGAGGGCTATCGTTAGCGTTCGCCATGCCGCAGCTTACCGCCACCCCTGTCTTCGATGCCGGTCAGGACCGCACCATGATCCTGAACATGGGGCCGCAGCATCCGTCGACCCACGGTGTGCTGCGGGTCATGCTGGAGATCGATGGCGAGACCGTGGTGCGCATCATGCCCGACATCGGCTATCTGCACACCGGAATCGAGAAAACCTGCGAAGCCAAGTTTTATCAGCAGGTCGTACCGCTCACCGATCGCATCGATTACCTGTGTCCGCTCACCAATAACCTTTGTTACTGTCTGGCGGTCGAGAAGTTGCTGGCTCTAGAGATTCCGCCCAAAGCTCAATGGCTGCGCGTCCTGCTCAACGAACTGACCCGCATCAACTCCCACCTGGTCTGGCTGGGTACGCATGCGCTCGACATTGGTGCCATGACCGTCTTTCTCTATTGCTTTCGCGAGCGCGAAGACGTCTTGCGTCTGTTTGAAGCGGTCAGTGGCCAACGCATGATGACCTCGTATTTCAGAATCGGGGGGCTGGCCCTGGAGCCGCCGATGGACTTCCTGGATCGGGTGCGCGACTTCGTCCGCCGCTTCCCGGCCAGAGTCGATGAATACGAAAATCTGCTGACGGCCAATCCCATCTGGGAGATGCGAACCAAGGGTGTGGCCCGTATCACTCCCGAGGATGCCGTGGCTCTCGGGGCCAGCGGGCCCACCCTGCGTGCCAGTGGCGTCGATTTCGATCTGCGCCGCGACATGCCCTACTCGAGTTACGACAAGTTCAACTTCGATGTCCCTGTGGCCCAGGAAGGGGACGTGTTTGCGCGTTACCTCTGTCGGGTTCGAGAGCTGCGGGAATCGAACAAGATCGTCGAGCAGGCGCTCGCAGGAATGCCGGAAGGGCCGATCAAGGCCGAGGCTCCCAAGGTCGTGCTCCCCGACCGGGAGAAGATGAAGACGCAGATGGAGGCGCTGATCTACCACTTCAAGATCATTACCGAGGGATTTTCCGTGCCCGCGGGTGAGGTCTACCAGGCCGTGGAATCGCCGCGCGGCGAGATGGGCTACTACGTCGTCAGCGACGGAACCGCTAAACCGTACCGAGTGCACATGCGCTCCGCGTGTTTGGCCAATCTGCAAACCTTGCCCGCCATGTGCGAAGGTCGGCTGATTGCCGATGTGGTGGCCGCCATCGGGAGCATCGATATCGTGCTGGGGGAGATCGATCGCTAGGAATTTCCCGTCGCATCCGGTTGTTCTGGGCTAGGCAGGGTTGGACCGTTAGGACCTTTCGATCACGAACATGCGATTTTCCGAACCATTCGAGCGGCGCTTCCGGGAGATGGCGACCCATTATCCGACCAAACGCTCCCTGCTGGTTCCCACGCTGCTGTACGCCCAGGATGAGGTCGGATTCCTGGGCGATGAAGTCATTGCGGAGATTGCCGAACGCGTGGAACTCACCGAACTCGAAGTGCGCAACGTGATCAGCTACTACTCCATGCTGACCACCAAACCCCGGGGCAAGTACAACATCCAAGTGTGTACCAACATTGCCTGCTTGCTGACGGGCGGGGAAGAGATTCTCGACCACTGCCGCATGAGGCTGGGCATTCAAGAAAAGCAAACAACCCCGGATGGACGATTCTCCCTCGAAGAGGTGGAATGCATTGGCGCCTGCAGCTGGGCCCCGGCCGTACAAGTCAACTACGACTTTCATGAGAATCTTACGCCGGAAAAGATGGACCAGGTTCTCGACCAATATAAGAAGAAGGGGGGCGAATCGAGGCTCTGAGGAAGTGGAAATCCTTGGCTGATGATGTTGCCTCCTCCACCGGTCCCTCCTTTCATGGTTCACGGAAATGGCTGACTTAGTATCCCATCCCGACGAAGTGAAAGTCGTCTCCAAGCGGTTTGGCCTGGGTGCGGCCGATATCGACCGCTATATCGAACTTGACGGCTACAAGGCAGTGAGGAAGGCTCTCGGAATGCAGCCGGATTCCCTCATCACAGAAGTGAAAGATTCCGGTCTGCGGGGACGAGGCGGCGCCGGATTCAATACCGGCTTGAAGTGGTCCTTCGTCCCCAAGCAGTCGACCAAGCCGAAATACATTCTCTGCAATGGCGATGAGAGCGAACCTGGAACTTGCAAGGACCGGTTGATCTTCGAGCACGACCCCCATGCGGTCATTGAAGGCGTGATGATCGCCGGCATCGCGGTGGGGGCGCATATTGGATATATTTACATTCGCGGCGAATATCGCTATCTGTCGGAGATTATGCAGCGGGCGATCGGGGAAGCCTATGCGCGCGGGTTTCTCGGCAAGAACATCTTCGGCAGCGGCTTCGACTTCGACGTGTACTGGCACGGCGGCGCCGGCGCCTACGAGGTGGGGGAGGAATCCGCCTTGATGGAATCGCTCGAGGGCAAGCGCGGGATTCCCCGCATTCGACCTCCCTTTCCCGCCGTGGTTGGACTCTGGGGCGGCCCGACGGTCATCAACAACGCCGAGACCCTGGCCAGTGTGCCGCCCATCATTCTGGGCGGGGCGGAATGGTACGCCAAGCTGGGTCCTCCCAAGAACGGTGGCACACGGCTGTTTTGTCTCAGCGGTCACCTGAATCGGCCCGGTGTGTACGAACTTCCGATGGGGTACAACCTCAAGAAAATGATCTATGACGTGGGAGGCGGCATTCCCAAGGGCCGCGCGCTGAAAGCCGTAGTTCCCGGCGGTTCGAGTACTCCGCTTCTAACCCGGGACGAAATCGATGTTCCCATGGATTTTGATTCGCTCATGAAAGCAGGGTCCATGCTGGGCTCGGGCGGAGTGGTCGTCGTCGATGACTCTACCTGCATGGTGAAATTCGCCCTGCGCATCATGAGCTTCTACCGGCACGAGAGCTGCGGGTGGTGCATCCCCTGCCGTGAGGGCACCGACTGGCTGCAGAAAACCTTGACCCGATTCCACGCCGGCGGTGGCGTCAAAAAAGATATCGACAACATTCAATACTTGTCGGAAAACATCTTGGGCCGGACGTTTTGTCCCTTGGGCGATGCCGCGGCCATGCCCACGATTTCCATCGTAAAGAAGTTCCGAAAAGAATTTGAGGACCATTTGGAGGGCAAGCCGTGCCCGTTTGAGAAAGCGGGATTGCTCGAGCGGTTACCGGTCATGGCGTAGGACGGCGGTTGGCTCCCTCCGGGGCCACCAACCGATCCTGACAGCGGGGCGGGAACGTCCCCCTGGATACCAAGAAGATCTTATGGCGGATGTCCATCTCACGGTCGATGACAAGAAGATCACCGCACCCGCGGGGACCCTTCTGATCGAGGCTGCGAAAAGTGTGGGAATCGAGGTTCCCTCGTTTTGCTACTACCCTAACCTGTCGCTGCAAGGCGCATGCCGTATGTGCCTGGTGAAAATCGAGAAGATGCCAAAGCTACAGACGGCGTGCACTACCGTCGTCAGCGAAGGCATGGTGGTGACGACCGATAGCGACGAGGTTCGACAGGCGCGGAAGGGGACCATCGAGCTGCTGCTCGGGAACCACCCGCTCGATTGCCCGGTATGCGATGCCGGCGGCGAATGTGAGCTGCAGGACATGACATTCTCCTACGGCGCCGCAGAATCCCGCTTCATCGATATCAAGACCCACCGCGACGAGCAGCAATGGTCCCCGGTGGTCTATTTTGACCGGCCGCGCTGCATTCTGTGCTATCGCTGCGTGCGGGTCTGTGGCGAGGCCATGGATGTCGGCGCCCTCGGAGTCCATCTGCGGGGAGTCGCCTCGACGATCGTGCCCAACCAGGGAGATCACCTCAACTGCGAGGAATGCGGCATGTGCATCGACATCTGTCCCGTCGGTGCGCTCACGTCCGGTGCTTACCGCTACAAGACTCGACCGTGGGAGATGAAGCACGTAGGCACCACGTGCACCCATTGTGGCGATGGCTGTAAGACCACGCTGGGGGTGCGCCGTTCCGTCACCGGAAGTCACATCGTGCGGGGCGACAATCGAGACAAGAGCGGCATCAACGGCGATTTTCTGTGCATCAAGGGTCGCTACGGTTTTGATTTCGCCGACCACGAGAATCGGCTCCGCCAGCCTTTGATTCGCAGGAATGGGCATCTCACTCCTTCCACCTGGGAGGAGGCATTTGAGCTGGTTGGCCAACGCTTGCGGCAGATCCGCGATCGAGACGGCGGGGACGCCATCGCGGTTGTGGGTTCGACCCGGACCACCAACGAAGAGAATTATCTGCTGCAGAAATTCGCTCGCCTGGTGCTCCGCACCAATCATATTGATCATCACCGTACCGCCGACTTCCCTGCCTTGGCCGCGGCCTTAGCCGGCCATCGGGAAATGACCGCCAGCATGCGCGAGGTGTTCGACGCACCGGCCCTGCTGCTCCTCGGCAACGACCCAACCCACCAGCATCCCCTTGTGGCCTGGCAGATTCGCAACAACGTTCGCTTGCATCGGGCCCGTTTGTATCTGGTCAACGCCGAGCCCATCAAGCTTCGTCGTCAGGCCACCAGCTCTTTGGAGATTCCTGCCGGCACCGAAGCCGGAGTAGCTGCCTTCCTTGCCGGCGAAGATTCCGCCGTCGACGCTATCGTGTCGGGCGGGACCAGCCGGGAGGTTTGGATTGCAGTTCGCGATAAGCTGCGTAGCGAGCCCAGACTCGTTCTCATGTTTGGCGCGGAGATTCGGGGCGACGCCATCGCCTCGTTGGTAAAGTTCGCCGCCAGCCTTCCTGAGGCTAAGTTGATTTGCCTGGCGGATTACGCGAACTCGCGCGGAGCTGCCGACATGGGCTTGTATCCCGATCTCTTGCCCGGATACCATCCCGTCGCCGAGCTCGGCAGGTTTCACGAAGACTGGGGTGGAATCCCTGAGGGGGTTGGCCTGAGTTTTCCCCAAATTGCCGAGAGCGCCCAGGCGGGCAAGTTGAAAGCCCTCTATGTGGTTGGCGCCAATCCGGTCGAGGAATTCGCGCTCGACCCCTTTGCCTTTTCGCAGAGCTTCGTCGTCGTCCAGGACTTGTTTCTGACCGAAACCGCGAGCATTGCCGAGGTTGTACTGCCGGCGGCCAACGCCTACGAGAAGTCCGGCACCTTTACCAACAGCTGCGGCGACCTGCAACTGCTAAAAAAGGCGGGGGAGATCACGGGAACAAAATCAGACTTCGAGATCATCGTACGTATCGCCGATGCCATGGGTTTTGACGTCCACCAACTCGTGCCCTTTGGGCGTGGCGGTTCACCCGCCGATATGGGACAGTCCCGGGGCGTGCAATCAGGCGAAGCCGATCGGCACAGTGTGTGGTTGGAGGCGCACGGTCTTGAGCCTAAGATGTCTCCGTTTGACCCCATGGCCATCTTGGATGAAATTCAGCGACTTGTTCCCGGCTACGATGTCTCTCGAATGCATCTGCTAGCCGGCAACGATCAGCACACAGGTTTGTCGGGCAGCGGACCGGGGATGCGGCACGATCCCGCTCTAATCGCGCCGGCCAGAGATGATCTGTTCAGTTCTGGTACTTTGGGGCGATATTGCCGTACTTTGAATGCGGTCATTGAAAACGATCACAAAGCGGCGGCCGAAGAGGAATTAGCGGCCGAGTAAAGGCGCAGCTTTCGTCGAGCTTCCCGTCCTTCGCCGTCCACGACCAGCCGTGGCGGGGACCAAGAAACTATTGCGAAAGCAATCTCAACCGTGGCTTTGGGAGGCGAGAGACGTTGAGCATCACGCAATTCATCCTGGTCTCTGTCGTCAAGATCGTGCTCGCCTTGGTCGCGTTGCTGACCGCGGTCGCCTACACCGTCTGGTTGGAGCGTAAGGTCGTCGGTCACATTCAAAACCGTTGGGGTCCGACTCGGGTTGGCCCGTTCGGGCTGCTACAGCCCCTAGCGGACGGGCTGAAATTCATCTTTAAAGAAGACCTAACACCGCCGCACGTGCATAAGCCGCTCTATATTGCGGCCCCGATGATTGCCTTGGCCTTTGCTTTGACCTCGATCGCGCTCATTCCCGTGGGCGGTTGGATCCGCGTGGGCGGACTCAGTACGCCGCTTGAGATCACCGAGGTCAATATCGGGTTGCTCATTATTCTTGGGATGGCGTCTCTCGGGGTCTACGGCGTTGCCCTGGCAGGGTGGTCGTCGAACAGCAAGTACTCGTTGCTGGGGGGATTGCGCGCCAGCGCGCAAATGGTAAGCTACGAAATTGCTTTGGGGCTTTCCTTGGTCGGCGTGCTGATTTTGGCCGGAAGCTTCAATCTGCGGGAAATTGTAGAGGCGCAGAGCGGTACTGTCTGGGGCTTTATCCCGCGCTGGAACATCTTTCGCTGGCCTCCCCAGATTGTCGGCTTCTTAGTGTACCTGACCGCGGCCTACGCCGAGACCAATCGCCTGCCTTTTGATTTGCCGGAAGCAGAGACCGAACTGGTGGCCGGTTATCACACCGAATACAGCTCCATGAAGTTTGCCATGTTCTTCATGGCTGAATACGCCAACATGATTACCGTAGCCTGCCTGGCCTCGCTGCTGTTCCTGGGTGGATGGCAGGGGCCGGTGGCCGGCCCGCCGCTCGTGCAAGCGATCCTACCCGTATTCTGGTTTGGGCTACGAGTATTTGCCTTTCTCTTTCTCTACATATGGATTCGCGGGACGTTGCCGCGGTTCCGCTATGACCAACTGATGGCTTTCGGCTGGAAATTCCTGTTGCCGGTAGCGATCGCCAACTTGATCCTCACGGCCCTGATCGTCGCGCTGCGGTCGTGAAAAAAAAGGGGCGCCCCGAGACATGCTCCATTTGCTCCTATTCCTGGTGTTTGGTTTCGGCTGCGTGGCGGGTGCCATCAACCTGCTGGTGCAACGTCATCCCATCAACAGCGCGCTCTCGCTGGTGGTCGTCATGGGATCGCTCGCCGGAGAATACCTTCTTCTGGGTGCAGAATTTGTGGCTGCCATCCAGGTGATCGTATACGCAGGCGCCATCATGGTGTTGTTCGTGTTTGTCATCATGCTCCTGAATGCGGGGGAGGAGGAGCGCACGCGGGGCAGCCGGGTGGCTCTTTTGCTGGGATTGCCGGGCATGCTCATCGGCAGCGTGCTGGTGGCCTGGCTTCTCGAACGTTCTCCGACCCCTTCGGTTGCCGCCGGGGCTCTTAAGGGCGACCCGCAAACCATCGGGTGGCTCTTGTTTCACAACTATTTGCTGCCCTTTGAAGTCACTTCCATTCTCGTGCTCATCGCCATCATGGGGGCCGTCGTGCTGGCGTCCCCTGCACGCATGGAAGCGTCGGCCAAAAAGGAGGGCTGATGGTCCCACTTTCCTATTATCTGATCCTAAGCGGCATCCTGTTTGCCTGTGGCGTAACCGGTTTCCTGATCAAGCGCAACATTATTACGATCTTCATGTCGATCGAACTGATGCTGAACGGGGTGAATTTGTCGTTCGTTGCCTTTGCGGCGCAATGGGGAGCTCTTAGCGGCCAAGTCTTCGTGTTCTTTGTCATGGTGGTGGCGGCCGCCGAGGCCGCCGTAGGATTAGCCATCATCATCGCCGTCTTCCGCACCCGGGAAACGCTGAACGTGGATTACGTCAATCTGCTCAAACTATGACTGCGAACCTCCATCTCTGGCTGATTCCCCTACTGCCTCTGGTCGGGGCCGCCATCAACGGGCTATTCGGAAAGCGCTTCAGCCGGAAGCTTGTCACCGCTGTCGGGTTGACGTTCCCCGCGGCCGCCTTTGCTTTAGGGTTGTGGGTTGCCATCCAATTCCCTTCCCTGGGTACCGGCCTCTATCGAGAATCGTTGGCGGTGTGGATACGCGCCGGCGACTTCCGCGTAGACTTCGCCTATTATCTCGACCAACTTTCTCTCGTCATGCTGCTCGTGGTCAGCGGGGTCGGATTCCTCATCCATATCTATGCCGTCGGCTACATGTGGGAAGAGGGCGGCTTCTATCGGTTCTTCAGCTATCTAAATCTGTTTCTGTTCTTCATGCTGACGCTCGTTCTGGCCAGCAGCTACCTGGTGATGTTCATTGGTTGGGAAGGTGTGGGCTTAGCCTCCTACTTGCTGATCGGATTCTGGTTCACCCGGGAGCAAGCGGCCTCGGCCGGCAAGAAAGCATTCATTGTGAATCGGGTGGGAGACTTCGGCTTCCTGCTGGCACTGTTTTTGCTCATCAAGCACTTCGGATCGCTCAACTTTGAGTCTTTGTTCGCCAGCATCCAGCCGCTCCGTCCGGAAACCCAGGGTAGCGGCCTGCTCACCTCGATCGCTTTGTTGCTCATGCTGGGAGCTTGCGGCAAGAGCGCCCAGATTCCCTTGTTCGTCTGGCTTCCGGACGCCATGGAAGGTCCTACTCCGGTCTCCGCCCTGATTCACGCCGCCACCATGGTGACGGCGGGCATTTACATGATCGCTCGGTCGCACGTGATTTTTGATCGTGCCCCGACAGCCGGAACGATGGTGGCGATCCTTGGCACCCTGACCGCCTTCTTCGCGGCTACGATTGGAATCGCCCAAACCGACATCAAGAAGGTGCTCGCCTACTCCACCATTTCCCAGCTGGGCTATATGTTCCTGGCTTGCGGCGTGGCCGCCTACACGGCCGGCATCTTTCATTTGATGACCCACGCCTTCTTCAAAGGTCTGCTGTTCCTCGCCGCTGGTTCGGTGATGCACGGCATCGGTGGAGAACAAGATATGCGACAGATGGGCGGGCTTCGGGAAAAAATTCCATGGACGTTTTGGACCATGACGGCGGCCACGTTTGCCATCGCTGGCATTCCACCCCTAGCCGGCTTTTTCAGCAAGGACGAAATCCTTTGGCAAGCCTACGCGAGCTCTCGTGGCAGTTGGGTGTACTGGCTTTTCGGCCTCATCACGGCCTTGTTGACCTCGTTCTATATGTTCCGGCTCTGGTTTCTGACATTCTTTGGTGAGTACCGCGGGAATCGCGCCACAGCGCATCCCCAACTTACCACTCAGACCGCCCACGCCGGGCACGACGATCGGCACGGGCATGGCCAGATTCACGAGAGTCCGAAGGTCATGCTGGTCCCGATGGCGATCCTGGCGGTGCTGTCGGTGGTAGGCGGCTGGGTCAGCTATCACCACACCTTCGAAAACTTTCTCGCGCCCGTATTTCACGACGCTGCGGCTGCTCCCCTAGCCGAAGCCCATCCGACCGGCATGTCGGGGGAATCCCCGGTCGAGGAGGGTGGGAAGGAAACTCTATTCATGGCGATCTCCGTCGCTGCCGCGGCCATCGGTTTTTACCTGGCATGGTTGCTCTACTATCGTCGACCGGATTTGCCCCAGAGGATTGTCAGTCGAATTCCCAGTTTGTATCAAACCGTCCTCCACAAGTATTACGTGGACGAATTGTATGCCATTCTCTTCGTGAAGCCGCTGCTCGCGGGTTCGACCAAGCTCCTGTGGCACGGCATCGATCAAAATCTGATTGATGCTGGTGTGGACGCAAGCGCCGACGCGGCCCGCCAGGTTTCGGACACGATGCGCCACATGCAATCCGGCAACGTCCGCTCCTATGCCGGTTGGGTAGCGTTTGGCGCCGCCGCGGTCATCGCTTACATGGTTTGGATAGGAATTCCATGAGCCCGGGTTTGGATCACTGGATTCTCACGTTGGTTACGTTTATTCCGCTCGCGGGCGGACTTCTGCTGCTTGTCGTCCCTCGCCGCGATCGCGATATTCGGGTTTTCGCGTTGGTCGTAACCTTGCTCGATTTTCTCCTCTCCCTGCACTTGCCCGTGCACCTCAGACCCGAGTCCTATGCCAGGAATGCAGTCGGGATGGCCAACCAGAGGATCTTCCAGTACGAACTGAACTGGCCGTGGATTCGGGTTCCTAATATTCACTACCACGTGGGCGCCGATGGAATCTCAACCTGGCTGGTGCTCCTCACCACATTTCTCACCCCGCTGTGCGTGCTGATCTCCTGGAAGTCGATCGAGCAGCGCACGAAGGAGTTCTTCATCCTCTTACTGGTGCTGGAGAGCGCTTTGCTTGGGGTGTTCGTCTCCCTGGATCTGTTCCTGTTCTACTTCTTCTGGGAAGCGACCTTGATTCCTATGGCTTTGCTGATCGGCATGTACGGCCACGGCCGCCGCGTCTATGCTGCGATCAAATTTTTCCTCTACACCATGCTCGCCTCGATGTTCATGCTGGCCGCCATCCTCTGGCTCTACGCCAAGACGGGAACCTTCGACTTCGTCCAGATCCAGAGCGCGATTCACAACGGACAGGTCGAAAATTTCACGTCGGCGGCCCCATGGCTCTTCCTCGGATTCTTCGTCGCCTTTGCCGTCAAAGTCCCGCTCTTCCCGGTGCATACCTGGCTGCCGGATGCACACGTTGAGGCTCCGACCGCTGGCTCGGTCCTGCTGGCCGGGGTTCTGCTGAAGATGGGCACCTATGGCATGCTGCGCTTCAATCTCGGTCTGTTCCCGGAAGAGTCGCGCCGCAACGCCTCCTGGATCATGGTCCTGGCCCTGATCGGCATCATCTACGGCGCACTGGTGGCTATGGTTCAGCCGAATCTGAAGAGGCTCATTGCCTATTCTTCGATCAGCCACTTAGGACTCGTCGTCCTTGGCATCTTCAGCTTCACCACGTTCGGCCTGGATGGTGCGACCTTCCAGATGCTGGCACACGGTGTTTCAACCGGGGCGCTCTTCATGTTGGCCGGCGTTCTCTTCGACCGCCGCCATACCTACGAAATCTCGGAATTCGGCGGCCTAGCTACGCCTATGCCCATCTATGCCTCCTTCTTCTTGTTTATTGTTCTATCGTCCTTGGGACTGCCCTTGTTGAACGGATTCATCGGCGAGTTTTTGGTGTTGAGCGGCGCCTTCCGCGACCGTGCGGTTTACGGAATTCTGGGAGCCACGGGAGTGATCTGGAGCGCTTGCTATTTGCTGTGGATGTA
>DASPTQ010000319.1:0-55015 GCA_035623335.1 Terriglobales bacterium | reverse complement strand
ACCTCGCTACAAAAATCTCGAGAATCTCATTCTTTAGAATCCGGCGCCAGCAGGAGGATCTTCCCAATGCCGCCTTTCTCCCCTAGCGCATGTGCTTCGGCCGCATCACGCAACGGCATCCGGCGACCAATAGGCAGAACGAACTTGCCATCGCGCACGTCATCGGCAAACTCGCGCACCTTAGATGGATCAGGCTGCGCAAGCACGCGCGCAATCTTCACTGTCGGATTTTTGGCCGCCGCGTTTTCCGGCAACGCAGAGGCGTACCCAAAGGAGCCGCTCTGCTTTACCTTCACGAACAGCTTCGCAGCAACCTCACCGCCAACGGTGTCTGCAATTGCATCCACCAGGCGAAATTTCTCAATCGCTTTATCGTCATCAATCGCGAGCACGTCAGAGACACCGAGGGAGCGGGCGTCATTCAGTTCCTTCGCGCGCACACCTGCAATCACCTGCGCGCCTATCTTCTTCGCCGTATGCACTGCCGCGCGCCCAACACTGCCCAGCGCTCCAGTTATCAGAACGACCTGTCCTTTTTTCACGTTTGTCGCAAGGCGCACAAGCTGATCTCCCGTGAGGGCAATCAGCGGGATCGCGGCCGCGTTCGCCAGGTCCACTCCGTCTGGCAGATGGGTCACGTCCGAATCGTCCACTGCCACCAACTCAGCATAGGTCGCGTTGGATACTGCAAGAACGCGGTCACCGGCCTTGAAGTGCTTCACATTTGCGCCCACCGCCCGTACGACGCCACTCACGTCACGGCCCAGAATTGCAGGAAATGACAACGGAAAATCCTTCTGCCGCATCCCTGAACGCAGTTTCCAATCAATCGGATTGACGCTCGCAGCGGCTGCCGCGATTAGTACCGTATCTCCGCTAATCTGTGGTTCGGGAACGTCGTGTTCAAATTTCAGCTTCTCGGGACCGCCGTACTCATACAGCACCACTGCCCTCATCGTGTATCTCCCAACAGCCGAGCTTAAGGCATCTATCTGGCGACATCATACCCCCGCCTTAGGCCTCATTTGAACGAAGTTTGGCCCAACTCCCGTGTAGTCGGCAATTCGGAGTGCGCCGAGATAAACCGGCATGTTGTAGGGGATGCAAGAGCCATACAGGAAAGGAGAACAGCGACTCCATTCTGGCCTCGAGTCTTGCACGGGTCACCGCGAGGTGTCTTGTGAGCGTAGACCAGAGGTACCAGTGGGCCGGGCTATTGAGCTTCGACAAGCCGATGGATCAGGATGCCGACTCCCTTCCGAGAAGGAGGAAGGCAAGATGACAGCCACGCTAGCGCGGGTGGACTGTCGGTCCTGGGTAGTCTAAGAACCCGCGCACGCTGAGAAACAACATGCACCAGAACCGGGAGATCTCCAGCGCGCCTTGGTCCCAGGATCAAGGCCGGTCCGCGAAGGCCAGGAACCGAACGGCGGGCGTGCATGTGCTGGAGAAGTCTGTGCAGCAGTACCGGTGAACCAACCGAAACAAGGAACGGAAACCTTCTGCGGAGAGTGGGGAGGGAAGGGCACAGACGGAGGAGAACATCGCGTTCAGTCGCGCATGCACCCCACACAGAGCGGGGAACGCATGTCCCAGGGATGGCACGGTGTGCGGAGAGCAGCAAAGGAAAGGAAGCAGGAAGCTACGCTGAAAATTTTCTTGGAATGCTCTACCTCGGGTGCGGCTTAATTCTGTTCAGGCATTTATGAGATGGCTTGGTAGTTCTTGTCCGGTTCCTGAACTCCGTCTGCAGGGACGACGCGGGAAATCGAGGAACAGACTGCTAAATCTCAAAATCGAGTTTCATGCCGTCATAGGAAAGCCGCACGTTTGCCGGCAGTGAGGAGTTGGTCGCCTCATGCGCTAAGTCGTGGCAAATATGGGTGAAGAACGCCCGCTTGGGTTTGACCCTTTCGACAATCTGCAGCGAATTTTCTATCGTGGAATGCGTAGGGTGAGGCTTGTGGCGCAAGGCATCGAGAAACAGAATGTCGAGATCATCCAGCTTGGCGAACGAAGATTCGGGAATCTTGCTGTGGTCGGTCAGGTAGGCTGCACTTCCGAAGCGAAAGCCATAGATTTCCATCTCACCATGAATGACGGCGACCGGCTCAAAACTGGCCCCGAAGAGCTCGAGAGGTCCGTTGATGACGTGCAGCTCCACCAGGGGGAGCCCGCCAAACTTGTAATCCGCTTCGAAAATGTAGCGGAACATAGTGCGGATGAACTCCACTGCTTCCTGCTTGGCATAAAGCGGGAGCTTATTCGGCTTATGCAGAAAGCTCAGCGGGCGCAGATCGTCGATGCCGAGAAGGTGGTCGGCATGCGTGTGCGTATACAGCACGGCATCGATCCGGCGGATGTTTTCCCGAATGGCCTGCTCGCGGAAATCCGGCGTCGAATCAATGAGTACGAAGTGGCCGTCGTATTCAATGAGGACCGAGGGTCGGGTGCGGCGATCGTGCGGATCGCGAGACCGGCATACGGCGCAATTACATCCGATGGTGGGCACGCCCATGGACGTGCCGCTGCCCAGCACCGTAAGCCTGGCCTTCATCGTTTAACAGGGCCCGCACCGGCGGCTTGCGGTGGACGGGAGAGTGCATTGGTGACATCGACGTAAGCCATCCGCAATTCGTAGAGACTGTTTTGCAAGAAGCTCTGTTCTCGACTGCTCAGATTTCCCTTGGTTTTCTCCGAGAGCAGACTAAGCGTATCGATCGTCTGCCGCGCACCGATCAGGTCGATCCGGGGTTCGGCGCCTTGCTCGTGCATGAGTCCGAGCTGCAGCATCGCGGTCATGTACAGAGAAGCCGTGAACCGCTCGAAGGACATCTCCAGTTCGTTGGCCAGTTGGGGGTCAAGACCGAAGCGATGGTCGTTCTGGCGGGTCGAATTGCGATAGGCATCCGCTTGTTCCTGTTGTTCTTTGGAGGAAGGACTCGGAGGTACCTCCGGCTCCGGCGGCTTCGGAGCGGGCTTGGAAACCGACGCATTCTCCTCCTTGGGGGAGACCGATACCTCTTCTTGAGAGACCTCTTTGCGCACTTCGCCCTCCGGCGTGAACAGACGCCGGTCGGTTACCTTGAATGCTTCCTGCTTCTTCTCAGCCATATCTGTCCTTACATCCTATCCTTTTGGAAATACGGTCCTAAACGGCAATTCCGCCACTCGTAGGCGAGCCGCGCCAGCTTCGAGCGGGTCCTCCGCAGCTGCGGCCTCGCGGCGAATGTAGCCGAGCGCTACGGTTTGACTTCCGCAGGCAAGGGGAAGGGAAGCTGCACTGGTCACTTCGCCGACCTCTTTGCCCTGGTATTGAATCTTCTCCCCCGGAACCGGCAAAGGGCCCGTGACCTCGAAGCCGGTAAACTGACGATGCACCTTGCCGCGGGAACGAATGCGTTCCACGATTTCTTGCCCGATGTAGCATCCTTTCTCGAAGTTCAAGGCGCGAAGCTGTCCGGTTTCCTGGGGCAAGTCGCGCTCGCGAATATCCTGACCATAGCGCGGGATGCCACAGGCGATGCGCAGCAGCTCCAATGCAGCGATGCCCAAAGGGGTGGCGCCGGAGCTCGCGAGTGCCTCCCACAGCGCCGAGACGTGCGCAGGAGTTAGCCAGACCTCGTAGGACTCGACGACCGGATTATCCGTTCGCGCGATGCTCAAAGGGAAGTCGTGCCAGGTCCGATCGACAAACTGAAGAGGCGTCAATTCCCCCAATGTGAATCCGGCAGCCCTGAGTACCTCACCGGCCTTGGGCCCGGCGATCCCGATGGCCGTCGACTGATCGCTCAGGTTGGCCGCTTGAACCGCATCCATGATGATGTGGCGACGGAAAATCTCCAGCAGCTTCTCGGCTTGCGATTGGTCGGTATCGAGCAGCCAGGACTCGCCCCGATTGTAGGCATAGAGGTCGCCTAGAATGTGTCCTTGCGGGTTCAGCACAAAGGCATATACCCCTTGCCCCGGGGCGAGGTCCCGAACTTTATTGCTGATCATGCCGTTCAGCCAGCGCATACGATCTTTGCCGGAAAGGATGATCTTGGCCCGGCCGCTCAGGCGGAAGCAGCCACAACCAGAAACCACGGCGGCAAATTCGGGCGCCGCGCTTTCCCTTTCCGTGTCCGCCGAAGGGGGTTGGTCATGAATGGCCGCGTAATCACTCATACGATAACCTTCGATTATACAAGGTAGTTGGGGAGGTGCTGCCCCCTTCCCCGACCACCCGTTTGGGCTGCTCTTGTGTTACCGTTTCCAACCGTGAGCCAGAAAAGGCGGATCGCGGTCATTCCCGGCGATGGGATCGGCAAAGAAGTGATTCCCGAAGCAATGAAGGTTGTCTCCGCCGCCGGAGCGGAGGTGGAGACCGCGCCACTCGATTGGGGAGCCGACCGGTATCTTGCCGATGGCGTCACCGTGCCGCCGGGGGGCTTTGCGCTGCTCGAGCGCGATTTCGACGCCGTCCTAGTCGGCGCCTTTGGCGATCCCCGGATTCCAAGCAACCTCCATGCCAAGCAGATTCTACTCGGCATGCGCTTCCAGATGGATCTCTACGCAAACATCCGCCCCGCCCGCCTGCTGGATGCGAGTTTGTGTCCGCTCAAGGGAGTCGAGCCGAAGGACCTTGACTTTGTCGTCATTCGGGAGAACACCGAGGGGGTGTACACCGACGCGGGGGGAGTTTTCAAGCAGGACACGGCGGATGAAATTGCCGTGCAGGAAGACATCAACACCCGCAAAGGCGTAGAGCGCATCGTCCGCTATGCTTTTGAATACTGCAGGCGCCACCCTAAAGCCGATGGAAGTCCTCGCCGGCGCGTTTTGATGTGCGATAAATCGAACGCGATGACTCATGCCGGTGGCTTGTGGCAGCGCGTGTTTCGAGCAGTCAGCCGCGAATACTCCGAGCTTCAGGCCGAGCACATGTACGTCGATGCGCTCTGTATGCAGATGGTGCGTGATCCGCGCCCGTTCGACGTGATCGTGACCAATAACCTGTTCGGGGACATCATCACCGATCTGGCCGCCGGCGTCGCAGGGGGATTGGGCATGGCGGCGAGCGCCAATATTCATCCCGGAAAGACTTCGATGTTCGAGCCTGTCCACGGTTCGGCTCCTCAGATTGCCGGAAAGAACGTCGCGAACCCGTTCGGAGCCATCTTGACCGCTGCCTTGATGCTCGATCATCTCGGCTTCCCCGGCGAGGCGGACAAAATCGAGGCCGCCGTATTCGATGCGGTGCGGCAAAAAAAGACAACTCAGGATGTCGGTGGAAACCTAGGAACCCGGGAGGCGGGAGAGTGGGTTGCCAACCGCATTGTTCGCGGCGGAGCCTAACGGAATTGTCCGTCGGGATCCGGCGCGGATGGTGGGATCGAGCCGGGCTTAGCCCAGTGACTTTCGCAATTCCTTGCGCAGGATCTTCCCGGAAGCAGTCTTGGGAATCGCTTCGACGAAGAGGATCTCCCGAGGCTGCTTATAGTGGGTGAGGCGGTCGGCAACGAATCCACAGAGCGCTTCCCTGGTTTTGTCTGACGCTGCGGAACCTTGGCGAAGAACGACAAAGGCCACGGGGATTTCGCCGGCCGAGGAATCCTTGCGCCCCACCACGCCGCAGTCGGAAACCGCGGGATGTTCGAGCAGCACGCTCTCAACCTCCGCCGGAGCGATGGAAAATCCTTTGTATTTGATCATCTCCTTGCGCCGATCGAGGACATAGAAGAAATTGGCGGGGTCGCAACTGACAACGTCCCCGGACCAATACCATCCATCGCGCAGCACGGCGGCTGTGGCAGCGGGGTCTCCCCAATATCCCAGCATGAACTGCGGTCCGCGCATGACGAGTTCGCCGGCATCGCCGGGGGCAACATCGGCTCCCTTTTCGCCGACCACGCGACACTCCGTTTGTACTACCGGCTGCCCGATGGATTCTGGCCGATACAGCTCGGGCTCGAGATAGCCTATGTGAGTCACGGGTGAGGCCTCGGTCATGCCATACCCCTGACACACCGGAATGCCCGTCAGCGAGGTAAAACGTCGGGCCAGTCCCCGAGCCAGTGGAGCAGCGCCCGACTTCACCCAGGCGAGCTGATGATTCTGGGGAAACTCGCCGGCTTCGGCGGCCTGGCTGAGAGCATGCAGCGCGGGCGGCACGGTCGGCATCACGGTGATGCTTTCTTCGAAGAGGAGGGAAGTCACCCGGGGAACCTGAAAACGCGGCATCAGAACGAGCGTGGCGCCTAAGCTCAACACCGGATTCAGAATGACATTCAAGCCGTAGATGTGATAGAGCGGCAAGAAACACAGCACCCGACTGTCGGGGTTCAGCGCCGAGCAACGCCGCCCGAGGTATTGGAAGATATTCGCGACCAGGTTGAAATGAGTGAGCATGACACCCTTGGGCAATCCCGTGGTTCCGCTTGAATAAGGAAGCGCACCGATGGCTTCGGTCGAATCCCGGCCCGCTTCGGGCAGGGGCACCTTGGCCGGCTGCAGCAGTTCGGCAAAGGGCTTGGTTCCAGAGACGGTTTGGTGAATGGCATAGACGCGGCGCAGGTTCGGCAAACCGGAAAGGTCCATCCCGCTGATGTTTGCTCCCTCGCTGACCAGCATGACAGCGCCGCTATTGGCGAGCTGATAGCGAACCTCGCGCTCGCGGTAGGTAGGATTGAGAAAGGTTGGAATCCCACCCGCAAGCGTGACGGCATGATAGGAAGCACAGAATTCCCAGCAGTTGGGCAGATAAATAGCGATCACTTCCCCCGGGCTTAGGCCGGCAGCGATCCATCCGCGGGCGAGCGATTCAACCAGTTCGCCGTATTCGGCATAGCTTACGCGGCGACCCGTGGAGGTATCGACGATCGCGGTTTTTTGCGGGAAACGCTGGCAGCTTTCGAGAATGACGTCGTGAACAGAGCGATCGCGCGGGTCGGCGTACAGCGCAGTACGTAGCATACAGTTCTAGATTGTGGGGAAACCACGCGAGACTTTGCGGCGTATCGTCCAGCCTCGATCTCAGATGGCGGGCATGCGCGGCCAAGGTGCTCGTGGGAGCGATGCGATCAGCCGGCTAGCTTGCGCAGGAATTCCCGCTCATTTATCCGGTACTTGAATGCCTTACGGCCATCGATAAACACCACAGGAACCTCGTCGGTGAACTGGCGGCGGAGTTGCTCGTCAGAATCGACGTCCACTTCTTTCCAGGTAAAGCCTCCGCGACGATGCAGCTTAGCGACGGTTTCTTTCACGATCTCGCACAGGTGACAACCCTTGCGCGAATAAACAGTTACGTGGCGCAGCGCGGACATGAGCAGAGTGTACCAGAAGCCATCGCTCTCAGTGCCGGAATCTACTGGACCGAGGATCGGACCAGGCGAGCGAAAAAGAATATTCTGAGCTCTCGGCAAGGTCTGGTTAAGAAACTCGCTACCGTGGTTCGCGGCCGGCGCAGGTGGGCAGGTACAATCCGAGGTATGATTCGAGACCATCGCCGTTTCCTGGCGGGCAAAGCCGTTCTGATTACCGGCGGAGCGCGGCGCTTGGGCCGGGCAAGCGCTTTGGCCTTGGCGGGAGCCGGTGCGGATGTGGCGATTACCTTTCTCGACTCCGCCCGAGAGGCCGAGCGCACGGTCCGTAATCTTCGCCTCCTGGGCGTCCGGGCGATAGCGCTGCGTTGCGATGTGACCGAAGAAAAGTCCGTAAGAACCGCCGTCCGACAAACCGCCAGGGAACTGGGCGGCATCGACATCCTGGTGAATAACGCGGCGAACTATGAAACCGTCGCATTCGACAAGCTGACCCTGCGTCAGTGGGACGCGATGTTCGCTAGCAATACGCGGGGGCCGTTTCTGGTTGCCCGTCAAGCCCTCGGGTCGCTGCGCGAACGGCGGGGAAAAATCATCAACCTGGGATCGCTCGGCGGGCTGCGGCCCTGGGCAACCCATGCCCATTACTGCTCCTCGAAGGCTGCCGTTCATATGCTGACCAAAGTGATGGCCATAGCCTTAGCACCCGAGATTGCGGTGAACTGTGTCGCGCCCGGAATGATCGACTTAGGAGAGAAAGCGGCGGCATCTTTCATGAAAGCGATGGCCAAGCAGACACCCATGCGGCGCAACGGGGCCGCCGAGGATATCACCGCCGCTATCTTGTTTTTTGCGACGGCCCCCCACTTCATCACTGGCCAAGTCTTGGTGGTGGACGGCGGCTTGGGCCTTTAAGCGCTCTCCTGGGCACGCTGACCGTAGCCCTGCATTGCGCGTGTTACAATCTGTGCTTCCACAGTTGACGCCCTTCGCCACCGGAGCTTTTTCCGGAGCAGTCACATCCGGGGAGCGCGGAAGGACTGGGTCGTGGCGAGAGATTCCGTTGGGTGCTCGAACGCCGGATCACGTCCTCCTTCGATTCCGTAGAGGGACAGGACTAGGTAGAAGGAGCCTGACCCCATCGCCGAACTGGCGTTGAGAGCATTCATGTCGTCTGCCGTTCCGCACCACATTCAGAGAAAGATCATCGGGCTGTAGAACTCTATCGGACCCTCGGTCGTGGCCTCGAAAGCCAAATCGAACAGACACAATCTTCGTCCGACGCTAATAAGCAAGATGAGGGTTCTGATTTGGTTGGGCATCCTATCGGTGAGCACCTTGCCGGTGCTGGCTCAGGCGAGACCGGAAGATGGCGGACGTGAGTTCCAGGTATGGACGGGCGGGGGCCACTCGGTACCGGGCGGCACCTCCAATACCGCCGTGTGGAATGCCGGCTTGCGTTACGGCTGGGTCCTGACCCGGCCGCATGGGCCAGGAATCCTCAAAGGACGGTTCGAGTATGTGCTCGACGCAACTCCTCTATTTATACTTTGGCAAAAATCGAACACCGCCTACGGTGGAGGGTTCAGCCCTTTGGGGCTGAAATGGGACTTTGCCTCCCGGGGGGTGTTCGAACCCTATCTGGAGCTGAACGGGGGCACCCTGTTTACCAATAAGAGCGTACCCCCGGGCGCCTCCGCCGTGAACTTTACCTCCGCTGCGGCTTTCGGCATGCATCTGTTCGGAGACAAATACGCCTGGAGTCTGGAAGCCCGTTACATGCATATTTCCAATGCGGGATTGGCGACGCCGAATCCCGGAATCAACACCGTCCAGGTGCGGGTCGGTGTGGGACGATTCTGGCACCACTAGCGCCGCGGCCACCACCGTTCCCAGGTTCGTGGTCTTCCAGTCAACATGCTAGTGGTTGCAGCTTGGCGAGGCTGGCAGATATGCTTCTTTAGTTTATGTCAACCCTGGTTGAATGCGTTCCCAATTTCTCCGAAGGCCGGGAGAGAGCCAAAGTAGACGCCATCGTCGACGCCCTTAAGGGCGATGGCGTGTATTTGCTGGACCGGGAGATGGACTCGGACCATAACCGGTCGGTCATCACCATCGTGGGCGAACGGGAAGCAGTCCAGGAGGCAGCCATCCGGGGCGTGGGCAAAGCGGCGGAGCTGATCGACCTCAACCGCCATCAAGGTGCCCATCCGCGTATGGGCGCCGCCGACGTCGTGCCGTTCATTCCGATTGAAGGTCTGGATCTCGAGGATTGCGTGGCCATGGCGCGCCATGTGGGCGCGGAAATCTGGAAGCGATATCAGATTCCGGTGTTCTTGTATGAGGCCGCGGCCACGACCCCCGAGCGGCAGAACCTGGAGAACATCCGCCGCGGACAATTCGAGGGTCTGCGCGCGGAGATTGCCACCAACCCGGCGCGGAAACCCGATTTCGGCGAACCACGCTTGCACCCTACGGCGGGTGCCACGGTCGTCGGAGCGCGGAAATTTCTGATCGCCTATAACGTCTTTCTCAATACGCCCGACGTTGAGATCGCCAAGAAAGTCGCCAAGGCTGTGCGCTTTTCTAGCGGCGGGATGCGATTTGTGAAGGCAGCCGGTTTTCTGGTTCGCGGGCTGGCTCAGGTTTCCATGAACCTGACCGACTTTGAGCAGACGCCGGTTCATCGGGTCTTCGAGATGGTCAAGCGGGAGGCGGCGCGCTACGGAGTGATGCCGCTCAGCAGCGAGATTGTAGGACTCATCCCCAAGAAAGCCTTGGAGCAGGTGGCGGAGTGGTTTCTGCAGGTCGAAAATTTTGATTCTTCCCTCATCCTCGAGAATCGGCTGGCCGCCGTGATGGGCGGGAAGATGGCAGTCGGGGGATTGCGGGCGGGAATTGAGCCCTTTATCGAGCAGCTGGCGGCGCCGACGTCGGCTCCCGGAGGGGGAAGCGCCTCGGCCGCCAGCGCCGCGATGGCGGCGGGATTGGCCACCATGGTGGCTTCCCGATCCCGGGGCAAAAAAGCCTATGTCGCCTATGAGCGGGAGTTGAGCGAGGCCATCGCCCGGCTGGGGCAAATCCGTGAGGAATTGAAGGCCGCTATCGATCGCGACGCCGAATCCTTTGACGCCGTCCTGAAAGCGTACAAGCAGGCGAAGGAGGCCGCGGACGGCGATCAGATCATCGCTACCGCCCTGGCGCAGGCGACCAGCGTGCCCCTGGGCGTAGCGGAGAAGGCAAGGGAAGTAGCAGCCATCGCCGAGAAGCTGGGTCCCATGACCAATCCCAACATGAAATCCGATCTGACCACGGCGGTGGCCATGGCGGAAGCAGCGATCGAGGGTGCGCTGGCCAATGTAGACATCAATCTGGAGTCCCTCAAGGACGCAGCCTTCGTCGCGGAAGTTCGGAGACGGGCAAGCCTGGTGAGGGTCTGAGGGGGGCCGTCGAGGCCGGACCTCCCGGGTGATTGCACTTCGGTTTTACTGAGTCCCGGTCGGTTCGCATACAATGAGAGAGCAGGACAGCAGGGACCATTGCTTCTGCATCCAACAACCTATGGCCACTCCAGAGGCGGTTTTATGAAACCACGCAAGTGTCTCTTGTCCGCTCTATTGCTCTCGCTGCCATGTGCTTGGGCCGCTCCTATCCCCAGCTCGGCGCGAACGGCGATTCCCGCGGAAGTGCAGCAGATCATTACCGTCGACTATCGAACGCTGAAGAATTCAAATACGGCGATGGCTCTGAAACAGCAGGTGTTGCCGCCCAGCGTGAAGTCGTTCGAGGACGAGCTCAGGGGGATCGGAATCAACCCTGACCGGGACGTTGATCAGCTGACATTTGCCTCCTATCGCAGCGCCAAGCAGGGCACCAAGGTGGTGGGAGCAGCGCAGGGATCCTTTTCGAGCAAGATCGTGCTGAGAAAGATGCGCTTAAACAAGGTGAGGCCGCTCAAGTACCACGATACCGATATCTACCCGATGTCGGGTGGCATGGACATGACCTTTCTCGAGGACAATGTTCTGCTGTTTGGCGATGCCGAGGCCTTGAAGGGCGCGCTCGACGCGCGCGATGGCTACAGCAGCGGCCTGGACTCGAACAGCCAGGTGGCGGATCTGATTGGACCGGTTGAGTCCGGCACGGTGTGGAGCGTGCTCGATCAGCAGGGAACCCAGAACATGCTGTTATCGGCGCTTGGCGATGCCGGGAAGCTGGCCGATTTCGACACGGTCAAGAAGCGTGTGCTCGGTTCACGCTACACCATGAGCTTCCAAAACGGCGTGACCTTCGACCTGGAGATCGTGACTTCCGACTCCATGACAGCCGCCACGCTTTCGTCCCTTGTGAAGGCAGGAGTCTTGTACCGAAAGATGACGGCGACGCCGATCGAGAAGGCGGCCCTGGAGAATGTTTCCGTGACCTCCGACAGCTCTGACTTGCAAATGCACTTCAAGGCGGACGACAAACAGTTCCAATCGCTGCTGCATTCGGACCTGTTCGCAGCCGTCTCGAGATGAAGGGGCGCGGCCGCGACCTGGTTCCGGCTGCCGGCTGGGAAATGCTCGGGCCATGCGGATAGCTCGATGTTCTCTTAGCTTGCCTTGATCTGCGGTGCGACGCCCACTTCCTTCATATAGAATCAACTCTGGGTCGAGATTCGATCGGCGCTCGGACGAGCTTGAAGAAAGTCCATGAGCCAGTCGTAGTGATTACTTCCCAGGATTTCCCGAAATCTCATGCAGCTGTGCCCGAACTCAGGGGTGGCCTTGTCTAGGAGAACGTGATGGCGAAAATTGCGAAAACCGCGGACCGGAAGAAAGTGATGGATACAAGCAAGAGTACGGATTGCCCAAAATGCGGAAAGCCCACGCGCATCGTGAAACGAGTCAAGGATCGCGAGCGCGGAGTCCCCGGGGGGGTCTTCATTTCCTGCTCGGTCTGCGAATTCTACGAAAAGCTGTAGCTATCGACTTCTAGGTTCCCCTTCTCGTGCCGCTTCAAGGAATCGATACGTAGACCGCGGGCTAACGCCAAAATGGCGTCTTCAGGAGTGCCCTCGAAAATACTGCCGGGTTCGTCGACGGTGGCGCTTTTCTCTTCTGCATGCGGGTGACTGCTCTAGCCGGCCGTGGGCAGACAAGTTCTTGATGAGCCGATCTCGGCGAGAATCGCACGGGCTTCCGCCCCAGGGTCTCGGGCTGCGGTGATGGGCCGACCGACTACGATATGGGTCGCGCCGGCGGCGATCGCCTCGGCCGGCGTAACTACTCTCGCCTGATCGCCCGCTGCGGTGCCGGCGGGCCGTACTCCCGGAGTCACAATGGCAAAGTCACCTTGGAGCTGAGTGCGCAAGCGGGGAGCTTCTCGGGCAGCTGCGACCACACCGTGACATCCACTGGCAAGGGCAAGAGCTGCTAAGCGCACCACCTGGTCTTCGACCCGGTCGGTGACGCCCAGCTTGTTAAGATCATGGTCGGTGAGGCTGGTGAGCACGGTGACGCCCAGGACCAGCAAGCCAGGTTTGGCCGACGAGGCAGCGGCGGTGGCCGCTCGCAGCATGTGGGCTCCGCCCGAAGCGTGAACCGTCAACATCGAGACGCCCAGCCGCGCGGCCTCGGCTACGGCCGCAGCAACCGTGTTGGGGATGTCATGATATTTGAGATCGAGGAAGACCCGGCGGCCGGCAGCCACCAAATCACGAACCACTTGCGGGCCTTCGGCGGTGTAAAGCTGCATCCCGACCTTGTAGCAAAAAGCAGCGTCGCCTACGGCCGCCACGATGTTTTGCGCCTGAGTTGCCGACGATACATCGAGGGCAACGATCAGTCTGGGGCAGGGATTAGCCATGGTTTGCGAATCGAGAGAGCTTTCCTTTCAGCTAGTATGCCGCCGGAGGTAACATTGCGATCTCATCCGGCTCAATTTCCGTGGTAACGAGTTCGAGGCGGACTTGTTGCAGGCCTTCGTCCTTGAACTGCAGGATTTGGGCAGCTCGATAAGAGAGGTCAATAATCCGCCCCTCAACCACCGGCCCCCGATCATTGATCCGCACGTACGTCCTTCGGCCATTCCGCAGGTTGGTCACCCGCACTAAACTGCCAAGAGGCAAGGTAGGGTGGGCCGCCGTCAGATCATGCATGTTGAAGGGTTCTCCACTCGCGGTGAGACGGCCCTCAAAATCACTGCCGTACCAGGAAGCCGTGCCAACCTGAATGGGCTGATACTTGGTCTTGTGCTGAGCATGGATTTGTGGAGATCGGATCTCTTCGATCTCCTTCGAGCTAGGTTTAGTGGGCCGCTGAGCTGCTCCCACGCCGACAACCAGTAGGACGCTCGCCAGTCCACGAGCCATACGCTCCTTCATTCAGCCACCTCCCGAAGAGAAAGCCAAAACCGCGCTTAAAACCAAGAGCCATGTCTAGTCGGCCAATCCTAAAAGCCGACCCAATTCTCTGTCAATGCCAAAAAGTAACCTGAGAGTTATCGAAAATCGCACGTAACTTACTGTACAGCTTGGGAAATAAGGGAAATTAGGCTTTTCTTCCAACTACTTGCATGGTTATCAAATAGTAAATACTCGCTCCGCCTAGCCGTGGGCAAGATTTTCTCAGCCCCTATTTTCATTGAGTTAGGATGATAACCGTGTTCTCTGTAGTAGCGGCCGGCGAGCCGGGGAAGCGAGTCGATTTCAGATGCAGTTTGGTCTATGGCCGTTCCTCCTGTCGTTCTCACCATCGCCGGATTTGACCCCTCCTCGGGTGCAGGGGTCACGGCTGACATCAAGACGATCGCCGCCCACGGATGTTACGGAGTCAGCTGCATCACCGCGCTGACCGTGCAATCGACGGCCGGAGTTCGCCGGGTTGAGCCCATCTCGCCCGAGCTGGTGACGGAAACGTTGGAGGAGCTGGTTTCTGATGTTCCGATTGCCGCGATGCACATCGGGATGTTGGGAGCTGGACCGGTCGTCCGGGCGGTCGCGAGATTCCTCGAGCAACAGAGCGCCCAGAATGTCGTGCTCGACCCGATCCTGAAAAGTTCTTCAGGAGCTGACCTGCTGGATGCCGACGGAGCACGCCTGCTGCGAGAAAAACTGATCCCCCTCGCCACCGTAGTAACTCCGAACCTGGACGAGGCCTCCGCGCTGACCGGTCTTGCGGTCGAAAACCTGGAGCAGATGCGGGTGGCTGCCCATCGGCTGCATGCCATGGGCTCTCCTGCCGTGGTTATCACCGGGGGTCACTTGGACGAAGCGACCGACCTGTTGAGTTTCACGAGCGAGCGCGGAATCGACCAGGAGGTCTTCAAATCCGCGCGCTTGCGGTCGAACTCCACCCATGGCACCGGCTGTGCCTTTGCCAGTTCGGTGGCGTGCCATTTGGCTCTCGGGAGAGGATTGCCCGAGAGCGTGCTGCTCGCCAAGGCGTACGTAGCCGCGTCGATCAGCAATGCGCATCCCCTAGGACGCGGCACTGGTCCGATTCATCACCTCTATCGAATGCAGCAAAGAAGGCGGGAGACACTGAGGGATCCGGAAGTGGTCAACTGAGATTCGATGCCGGGCACACTCCAACCGGTGGTAGCTCGCCGCCAGAGTTCATATAGGATATTTCCTGGACAACCGGATGAGCACCAAGAAGGGCCACGGACACGATACGCGCTATGTACGCATGCAGAGAAATTTCTGCTTCGCCTGTGGGCGGGATAACCTCGAAGGCATGCGCCTACGGTTCGCCTATGATCAAAAGCGGGCTCGATTCGTCTGCCGTTTTCGCCTGGGGAAGCGCTATACCGGGCCTCCCGGACACGCCCATGGCGGCATCATCGCCACGGTTCTGGACGAGGCGATGGGCAAAGTCAACAAGCTACGGCACGTCATTGCGCTGACCTCCACCATCACCGTGGATTATTTGAAGCCAGTGCCGCTCAACCAGCCTCTTCGCGTGGAATCGCGCGAGCTGCGGGTTCGGGGACGCTATCACACCAATGCCGCCGAGATCCTGGACGCGAAAGGTCAGATTCTGGCGCACAGCGAAGGAGTATTCGTTGCCATCGATCCCGAGCGCAGGTTCCAGAAGTTCGTGAATCGCTAGGGGCCGGCTCGCACACCGTTTGCGGCAGTAGAGACCGCCCAAGAACAGCGGCCCCTCCGACCTCCCGAGCTCAAGATCGACCTCGCAGGCACTGGTTGAGTGCCTGGGCAAGCCGCTCGACGCCCCGCCTCAGCTCGCGCCCGTCCACGGCTGCAAAACCGAGCACCAGACCGTTTCTGGACGTCCTGCCATAGGCGTAGCGGTTCAGGGGCACGACCTCAACCCCATGTTCGGCGGCGGCTCGTGCCGCCCGCTCGGCCGAAATCCCCGGCTGCAACCATCCCACCGTCCGCAATCCCGCCTCGACGTTCGGGACATCGAGCAATCCGGCGAGCTGTTCCTTTGCGGCTTCGACCAGCACCGACAATCGTTCGGCATAGAGCTCGCGCATGCGGCGAACATGGCGGGCAAAATGTCCTTCGCGGAGGAAGTCGCAGAGAATCGCCTGGTCGATAAGCGGCGGGTGATGCGTACTGACCGAACCGGCTGCGGCAAAGATCTCTACCATGTCGGCCGGCACTACCAAATAGCCAAGTCGCAAGGCGGGAAATAGAGCGTCGGTGAAACTGCCAGCAAAGATCACCACGCCTGCCCGGTCTAGGCCCTCGAGCGCCGGGATCGGCCGGCCGCGATAGCGGTATTCGCTGTCATAGTCATCCTCAAAGACAAAACTTCGCGACCGGCGTGCCCACTCGAGCAGAGATAACCGCCGCCGCAAGCTCATCGTCACTCCCAGAGGAAATTGGTTGGCCGGAGTGAGGTACACCAGACGAGGATTCGGCCACCGCTGCCGCCCAGCCTCGAGGTCCAATCCTTCCGAGTCGACCGGTACCGGACAGATGCGGGCGCCCACGGCACGAAAGGTGGAGACCGCGCCGGGGTATCCCGGCACTTCCATCCAGACCGGGTCTCCCTCATCAAGCAGAAGATGAGCCGTGCGGTCCAGGGCCTCCTGCACGCCGGAGATAATCAGCACCTGATCGGCGGAGCAGCGCACGCCGCGGGAGGTGTTCAGATAGTCGGCAACGGCTTCGCGCAGCGGCCGATACCCCAGCGCTTCGCCGCCGGCGAGCAGATTCGCCGACACCCGCCGCAACCGCCGGGCGGCCACTTGTGCCCACAAGCCCATGGGGAACGCATCGAGCGCGGGCTGGCCGGCGCGAAAGGCCCGCGCCGCTCGAGGCTCTGCCGTGGGCAAGGGGTGCAAACGGCGGGCATAGGCCGAAAGCGGGATCCTCGGCCGTCGTGATTTGGCAATCAGATGGGACGGGGGTGCTTGCAGCAGCTCTTCGGGGAGGGTTTGGCTGACGTAGGTTCCCGATCCTATCTTGCCCTCCACGTAACCTTCCGACCGCAGCTGTTCAAAGGCGGCAACCAGGGTCGGACGGGAGAGCCCGTATTCGGCCGCCAGTTCGCGGGTAGCCGGCAGTCGTCCCCCGGGGCGCAGCCGACCGGAAAGAATCGCCGAGCGCAGCTCCTCGTAAAACCAGCGATACAGGGGTGTCCCCGCCCGCGGCTCGTGCAGGTTCAACAATAGCGTGCTCGGTCGCTTGGCCATCGGGGCTTGCTTCCCCGCCCGGCTTGCGGAGGCTGCGCGGGAGCCGGCGACTCCCCCACCCGCAAAAGTGGTATGTATAGAATACAGCAAAATGGACATATGCAGCTATCCACTTGTGAGCTATAGTAACGGCAGTTCTGCACAAGAAGAGAGGACTTATGGCAGAGAAGCGTGGGAATTCGACCAGCCTTCGTCTCAAGACTGGCCTGGCAGAAATGCTCAAAGGCGGGGTGATCATGGACGTCACCAACGCCGAGCAAGCCGAGATTGCGGAGAAGGCGGGAGCGGTGGCGGTGATGGCACTCGAGCGGGTGCCCGCCCAGATTCGCGCCGAGGGAGGCGTTGCCCGCATGGCTTCGCCCAAGAAGATTCGCGAGATCATGGCTGCGGTTTCCATTCCGGTGATGGCCAAGTGCCGGATCGGCCACTTTGCCGAGGCGCAGATTCTCGAGGAATTGGGCGTCGATTACATCGACGAATCCGAAGTGCTGACGCCCGCCGACGAGGCACACCACGTCGACAAGCATGCCTTTACCGTTCCTTTTGTCTGCGGGGCTCGCAACTTGGGGGAGGCCCTGCGGCGAATCGCCGAAGGCGCCGCCATGATCCGCACCAAAGGGGAGGCCGGTACCGGGGACGTGGTGCACGCGGTCAAGCATATTCGGCAGATCGTCGAGGAGATGAGAATTCTGACCGTGCTCCGGGAGGAAGAACTCTACGGCAAGGCCAAGGAGCTCGAGGCTCCCTATGAGCTGGTCAAGCTGGTGGCCAAGGAAGGAAAACTGCCGGTGCCGAACTTCTCGGCGGGGGGAATTGCCACTCCTGCCGACGCCTCCCTGGTCATGCAACTGGGCGCCGAGGCCGTGTTCGTCGGTTCGGGAATCTTCATGAAGGATTCCGTCCATTTCGCCGACCCCGGAGAGGCGGCCAAGCGGGCGCGCGCCATCGTGCAGGCTGCCACGCACTACAACGATCCTAAAGTATTACTGGAGGTGAGCGAGAATCTCACCGGGGCGATGAAGGGCTTGGCCGTGGCCGCGCTCGAGGAAGCACAGATGCTGCAAACGCGAGGCTGGTGATCGAAACCGGCCAGCGGCTTACCCAGCCGGAGATGCTACCGGCGAAGATGGAGGGGAGTGGTGGGGGGGAAGGATAAGCGACTGCCATGAAAATCGGGGTTTTGGCTCTGCAGGGCGATTTTGACGCGCATCGTAAGCGACTCGAAGAGTTGGGCACGGAGGTTGTTCTGGTTAAGAACACCGAACAACTGCAAGGAATCGACGGCCTGGTGATCCCCGGTGGGGAATCGAGCACCTTTCTGAAGCTGCTTGGTGATCATGGAATCGAGAGGCTGAAGCAGTTTTCCCGCGTGAAGCCCACGTTTGGAACCTGCGCCGGCGCGATCCTGTTGGCCAATGAAATCGAAAACCCTAAACAAGCTGGGTTGGGTGCGCTCGACATCCGCATTCGCCGCAATGCCTACGGCCGCCAGATCGATAGCTCCATCCGCCAAGGCCGGTTCGGCAGCTCTCCTCTTGAAATGGTCTTCATCCGCGCCCCAAAGATCGAGCGCATCGGTCCGGAAGTCGAAGTGCTAGCCACCGAAGGCAGCGACCCGGTGGTTGTCCGCCAGGGAAGGGTGATGGCGGCGACTTTCCACCCCGAGCTGTCCGCGGACAAACGGGTGCACCAGGTGTTCCTGAGTCTGGTGGAGGAGTTGGGGGAGAGGTCCGACGCGGCGGCGGAATGATCGGAAGGAGTTCTCGGCGCGGACCGCGAATGAGAACCTTGCTACCAAACAGCTCGGTTTACCGCGGTGGCGTCGCTCATCCTGCGCCCCTGCCGCGGAGTTCATTCCGCTGGGTCAGGCAGACAATCCGCATCCCCTCTCGTCGTAGGATGAAGCTGAAGTCTGCGAACTCTCCTCGAAGCGGAGCCCTGCATGCGGGTGGCTGCCATCTACGATATTCACGCCAATCTCCCCGCCCTCGAGGCCGTGCTCGACGATATTCGTCATTCGGAAGTAGAGCAGATCGTCGTTGGGGGAGATGTGCTGCCCGGCCCGATGCCGCGTGAGACCTTGCGGTGTTTGCTCGACCTTAGCATTCCGCTGCAGTTTGTCCGCGGCAACGGGGAGCTCGCAGTCCTCGAACAAAGGGCGGGCCGGGCTCCAGTCGGTGTTCCCGAACAATATCGAGGGATTGTGCGGTGGAATGCCCAGCAACTGGATGGCGAACTCGAGCGTCTGCTGAGCGGTTGGCCGAAGACACTGCGGACAGCCATCGACGGCTTGGGCGAGGCTTTATTCTGCCATGCCACACCGCGCGACGAAAATGAGTGTTTTACTCGCCTGACCGCGGAAGAGCGGCTTCTGCCGGTTTTTCGAGGACTCAACCTGCCCTTGGTTATCTGTGGTCATACCCACATGCAATTTGATCGAACCATCGGGAACATTCGCGTGGTGAACGCCGGCAGTGTCGGAATGCCGTTTGGAGAGCCAGGCGCGTATTGGCTCCTGCTGGGTCCCAAGGTTGAACTTCGGCGCACCGCGTACGATCTCCCGCATGCCGCCGACCGCATTCGCGCCACCCAGTACCCGCAAGCGGAAGAGTTCGCCGCCCAAAACGTCCTCAGGCCGCCGGCCGAGGCGCAAATGCTCGAATTATTTGCGCGCGCGGAATTGAAATGACAGCAATCATAGACAGGCTTGGGCAGCTCGGAATACAGGTTGTAACCCACCCTTGTGAGCCTGGTTCAGACCGGATTCCTTACGTGACGCCCACGCTCAATTCCTCATGGTGGGCCGCTTTCAATTTCGCGACTACGGTTTCGATCATCCTCTCTTTGTCCTTCAGCGCGGATTTGAACTCATGATGCCGTGCCCGCGCGATCTCCCTGATCAACTGGCGATGGTGTTCCTCGAGTACTTCCCGCATTAGTTCTCCCTCATCGGGGGTGAGCGTCAGTTCCATAACTCCTCCTTGCACTCAATTTCCGACGGTAGGATGCGTATTGGCCCCCTAGCCTGCTCTGGCCAGTGTCTTTCTGGTCGTCAGTTCTGCGATTTTCGGATGCACCAAACTTTCCAGGTCCTTCCACGCCATCCGAATCAGTTCTCGATGGGAACCTGCATTGAAGGCAATTTCTTCGTCGTGCTGCAGGCTCTCGTCCGCGAACACGGACATTCCGTATAGGTTGCCAAGGGGTGGCATCGCGCCGGTTTCGCAATCCGGGAACCTGTCTTTGAATTCTTCTTCCGCGGCCACTACCACCGTTTTCGCACCTGCTGCCGCCTTCAAGAGCTGAAGATCAACATGACAGGATGCGGGAACTACTGCCATGGCCAGAGTGCCGTCGATCTTCACGATGACGGTCTTGGCTAATTCGTTTCCTGATATATGCGCGAGGGCAGCGATTCCCTGGGCTGTGTATGCCAGCGAGTGGGAAATCACCACGTACTTGATCTTGTGTTGGTCGAGATATTCTTTCATTCGGATGAGTGTCATGGAGACCTCCTAGGGGGACCCTGGCGCCGTGCATGCTTCGCGCGAGAAGCGAAAGCGACCGCCATCTGCGCATCGCCTGGGCGCAAGGCGATGCTGGCGCGCAACGGAGAGCCGGGAGGCCGGAGTCTCGAACGCAGATGGAGCCGGCTTTGCTGATTTACTCCAGCACGAAAATGTTTCTCATTGCGCACATTTCTTTCAAAATCTTCGGCCACACCGTTACACTGACTTCGCCCAGATGCGCTTTCCGCAAAAGCAGCATCAGTGTTCGTGACTGGCCGATTCCGCCACCAATCGAGAGTGGGAGTTTGTGGCTCAGGATCGACTGGTGATATGGCATGTGCAAAAGATCAAGTTGACCTGCCATCTTCAGCTGTTTCTTGAGAGTTTCCGCCGTGACGCGAATTCCCATCGATGTCAGTTCGTGGCGTCGTTCGGTCACATGGTTCCACACCAGGATGTCGCCGTTGAGTCCGTGCGTGTCCCGCCCGGTCTCGTCGTGGGTGTCCGTGATCCAGTCGTCGTAGTCTGCGGCACGCATCTCGTGCGGATAGCCATCTTTCAGCGGCCATCCAATTCCTATGATAAAAATCGCCGGATGTTCCTTGAGGACCGCCGTCTCGCGCTGCTTGCGGGGCAGGTCGGGATACATGTCAAGGATGTCCTCGGCATGGAAAAACTCGAGCTCCTGCGGGAGATTGGGGAAGCGGTAGTCATTGAGCTGCGGAAACAAGGACTGGGCAAACTTCTCCGCCCCCACTACGACCTTCCAGATCCTGCCGACCATAGCCTTCAGAAATTCCAGATTCCGCTGTTCTGCGGTGATCACGCGCTCCCAATCCCATTGGTCGACATAAGCAGAATGGTCGTGATCGAGAAAGTAATCCTTGCGCACGGCACGCATGTTGGTACAGATGCCCTCGCCGACCGTGCACTCAAACTGCTCGAGGGCAAGTCGCTTCCATTTCGTCGCCGCCTGTACGACCTGAGCCTCAACTGGATGAAGGTCGTGATCGTTGGAAATATGGAACTGGATCGGCGTGCGCGAGCCATCGCGGTCAAGCATGTCGTTCACGCCGCTCTCCGCATCCACGATCAGCGGCACCTCGACCATCATCAGGTTCAGTTCCCGGCAGAGGTTGTCTTCGATATAACGCTTCACCTGAAAAATGGCCTGCTCTGTCTCTCTTGGCGTGAGGAGGGAGCGGTAATTCTTGGGGAGAATTCTCTCCAGTTCTTGGTAGTCGCCGATGCCGGGCCCGGCCAAATCGGCCTTCTTGTCCAATTTCCCGTCCAGAACAAGAGTGCTCATAAAGCCATCCTCCTTGGCGAGCGGACTGCTGCGCTGACACGCTGTTGTCTAACGTTTCCATTTCAGTACCGGGTTGGTCGCAGGTCTGTGCCCGGCATCACAAGCGAGGGTGAGATCGAGCTCATCATGCGAAGCCGCTGGATCTGCAGGAGTTCAGCCGCCGGTCAGAAGGCCAGGAAAGAATGCTCTGGTTTCTCGGCTTTCCGCGACCCCTTAACTTCCATCAGCTCGATTGCTTTTCTTGCGATATGCTCGGCGCTGAGTTCGAATTCCTGGATCAGTTCCCAGGGTGCACCCGACTCGCCAAAGCGATCGTTTACGCCGATCGCGCCGGTAAGTACGGGCACTCCGAAGAGCGATGGAGTTTCGGTGATCACACCGCTGACTCGCCAGGCCAGCGCTCCGATCTGATGCTCTTCCGCGGTCACGATCACGCTCGTTTCTCGGGCCGCGCGCACAATGGTGGCAGCGTCGATCGGTTTCAGCGTGTGCAGATTGACCACTCGAGTCTCATACCCGAAGTCATTCTTCAGAATCCATGCGGCGCGCATCGCTTCCGGCACCATCGGGCCGCAGGCAAGGATGGCCAAGTCCTCGTTTTCGTTCTGGTACTCGGACGCCAGCACGGTTTCGAAGGCTTCGGCAAAAGTGGGGTTTTCCCCGCGGAAACGGATCACATTGGCATGGCCGAACACGAAGGGAGTGCGGTCGTCGCTGATCACCGGGGTTGCCTCCCGCGCGAAGCGAATGTATTTCGGCCCTTGATGGTGAAGCAAGAGATAATCGGTGGCCTTGCGAGTCTCGACCACATCGCTCGGAACCACCACGGACATGTTCGGCAAGCTACAAACGGCGAATAGATCTTCGAGTGCCTGGTGCGTGGCGCCATCCGGGCCAACCGAGACACCGCCGTGGGCGCCGGCAATCAGCACGTTGAAATTTCCGTAGCACACCGAAGTGCGAATCTGGTCGAGATTTCTGGCTGCCGCAAATGTCCCATAGGTGCCCAGTACCGGTAACTTTCCCTCTTTCGCCAGGCCGGCAGCCACAGAAGTCGCCGATTGCTCCGCGATGCCCATGCTGATCCAGCGCCGCTTCCGCTCGGGCTTCGCGGTATAAAAGTCGCTGATGGTGATGGAGCCGGAAATATCCAGCCCAAGACAGACCACGCGCTCATCGTCCCCATTGTGCGCCAGCGACTGCCCAAACCCTTTGCGTGTCGGCTCCATCTTGACCTTCATATTGTCCGCTGCGTTCCACCAGTAATTGCGGCTGAATTTCGGCATTTTGGCGCTGAGGCGGCGATCCACTTCATCTTGATAGGTCCGCGCTCTTCCCAGGAGCCGCTGGTAGGGAATTCTCCCGGTCAGCCCCAGTTCCGCCAGGCCTTGGATCAACTCATCGTGGGTGGGCGCCCTCCCGTGCCAGCCCGCGATGTCTTCCATGAACTTCACGCCTTTGCCCTTGACGGTATCCGCCAGGATCACCACCGGCTTGCCGCATCCCGCTTTGGCGTGTTCCAAGGCTGCCACCACTTGCGGCATGTCGTGGCCCTTAACACGCAGCACATCCCAACCGAAACTACGGTATTTCGCACCCAGCGGGTCGATGTTCATGACCTGGGAGACCCAGCCATCGATTTGCAGCCGATTGCAGTCTACGATTGCTATCAAGTTGTCGAGCTTGTGATGAGCGGCTTCCATAGCCGCTTCCCAGATCTGACCTTCCTGCTGCTCACCGTCACCCATAATGCAGAAGGTTTTATGGCTCTTGCCATCGAGCTTCGCCGCCAATGCAATGCCCACCGCGATACTGAGGCCTTGTCCGAGCGATCCCGTAGAAACCTCTACCCCTGGCAGTTTGAGCCAGTGCGGATGACCCTGAAACGCCGACCACAGCTTGCGCAGAAGGACGACCTCATCGAGCGGGCAGAAGCCGGCAAAAGCCAGTCCGAGATATAGGCTTGGCGCCTTATGCCCTGTGGACCAAACAATTCGGTCGCGGGCCGGCCAGGACGGGTTCCCGGGGTCGTGGTCGGCGATTCTCAAGTAGAGTGCCGCCGCGATGTCCATGATGGAAAGGGTTCCGCCAGCATGCCCCGACCCAGCGGCGCAGAGCGCCACCAAGTTATATCCGCGCATCAAGTTGGCAGCGTCTTTGAGATCGTCAATGGAGTATTCGCGAATGGTCTTGCCGTTTCGGGAATCCTTAATGGCCATCGCTTCCTCCTTCCGTGCCGGTCCGGACAGCACAAGGTCTGCCCCGACGTGTGGCCCGGGCGTCCAAATAGGAGTCTAGGTTCGAAACTGCACCGGCTCAGTGTGGCAGGTCACAAGCGGGTGTGATAGGAAACCGATGCGGCCTCTGCGAGGGTTGAGCGGCACGCTGGCGAGTCGAGTGCTGGCAATGGCATCACCATATTTCTTCCGCCAGCATGTGGCCAGCTCGCAGAACCCTCTCTCGTTATCCCTCGAGAAAATCCTTACGCAGGGGGTTCGCGTCTTGTGGATCGGGTTGCGATCTCTTGAATCAACAGGGCAAGTGCGTCCGTCCACGCCAGAGACGAGACCGTTACCCAGGCTCGTGATCGCGATCACCGTGGGTGCGTCCATTTCGGCTTATAAGCAAAGCAGACACAGGAGGGATACTATGGAGACCCTAGACCTTGAACAAAGTGTCTCTTTCAAGAACCTTCTGCTGGCGACCGATTTCTCCTCGATTTCGAAATCTGCTTTGGCCTATGCCGCCGCGATAGCCAGTCGATACCGGTCCAAGATCTATGTCGTCCACGTCATTCCTCCGGAACCACGGATGCCCATCCCCATGGAGGTATCCTTCCCCGAGTTGGATCGTGATCGCCGCCAGGCTGAACTCGCCATGCAAGCTTTTGTGAGCGGGGATCAGCTCAAGGCAATACGTCACGAGACACTCTTGCCACGGGGACCAATATGGCTCGAGCTCTCGGAGCTGATCGAATCGCACGAAATCGATCTGTTGGTGGTCGGGACGCGTGGGCGCGCAGGGCTGAGGAAGGTCATCCTGGGTTCGGTTGCCGAAGAACTCTTTCGCCAAGCTTCGTGTCCGGTGCTGACCATCGGACCCGCCGTGCCCGCCGGAATGGGAACGGAACTTCGTCGAATTCTTCTGGCGACAGATTTCGGAGAGGCGTCTCAGCAGGCGCTGCCCTATGCCTTCGCGCTGGCTGCGGACAGCAACGCGGCGTTGACCTTGCTCCACGTGTTGATGCCGAGTCCCTTCCGCAATATCGGGCCGTACTGGTACATGGGGCGGGACGTCGTTGAAGCCCATGAAACAGCCCAACGGAACACACTCGGACGGCTCAAGCAGCTCATTCCGCCTGAGAGGAAGCTGGGTTCGGATCCGGAGTTGTTGGTCGGATTCGGTCTGGTGTCCCATGAGATCGTCCGGATTGCTGCTGCCTCCCAAGCAGACTTGATCGTCATGGGCGTGAATCGAGCTGCTTCGGTGCGTGTTTCCGCGCATTTGCCGTGGGCAACCGCCTATGAGGTGGTAGGTCATGCGAAATGTCCGGTTCTCACCGTGAGAGCGTGACTCGATGTCCTGACGTCGGAAGTGAGGCACATGCGTGGTTGGAGAATCGTATCGCAGAGTGAATCCTTGGATCGTCGCATTCTCGGTGATGCTCGCGACATTCATGGAAATACTCGACACCACGGTCGTCAACGTCTCCATTCCCCACATTGCCGGGAATCTAGCCTCCACGATTGAAGAAGGCACGTGGGTGGTCACGTCCTATCTGGTTTCAAACGCCATCATCTTGCCCATGTCCGGCTGGTTAGCCAACTACCTAGGCCGCAAGAGGCTGCTGCTGAGTTGCGTCGCCGGATTCACGCTGACGTCGTTATGCTGCGGCTCGGCCACGAGCCTCTCCGCGTTGATCTTCTTCCGGGTACTGCAGGGACTTACCGGAGGCGGATTGCAACCCCTGGCCCAGGCCATTCTTCTCGAAACGTTTCCCCAACGGAAGCACGGCCAGGCCATGGCAGCCTTTGGGATCGGAATTCTCCTGGCGCCGATTCTGGGGCCGACCCTGGGGGGCTGGATTACCGACAACTACAGTTGGCGTTGGATCTTCTACCTCAATCTTCCGGTCGGAGTTCTTTCTCTCCTGATGACCAACCGGTTCATCTTCGATCCACCCTATATTCGGCGGGCGGAGGGACCCGTGGACCGATGGGGAATCGGCTTCCTCGCCCTCGGCTTGGGCAGCCTGCAGGTCGTCTTGGATACCGGAGAGCGCAAAGACTGGTTCTCGTCCAACTACATCCGCTTTTTTGCCACCCTCTGTATTGTGGGGCTGGTCTCGTTGATCCTGCGAGAGCTGAGAACGTCGACGCCCGTAGTGGACTTGCGAGCCCTGCTAAATCGCTCTTTTAGCACGGGCGTGTTTCTGATCAGCATGCTCGGTTTTGTCCTTTACGCCAGCCTCGTGCTCTTGCCGATTTATCTGCAAACCCTGTTGGGATATCCAGCCTATAACGCCGGTTTGGCTCTCTCTCCTCGCGGCGTCGGTTCTCTCGCCACGACCCCGTTGGCAGGGTATTTGACGAGCAAAACCGATCCCCGACGACTGCTCGTATTTGGCCTGATCCTGGGCTCGCTCACGATGTTCGATCTGTCCAACCTCAACCTGAATGCCGGTTACTGGAACATTCTATGGCCGCAGGTTTTTCAGGGCATCGCGCTAAGCTTTTTGTTTATTCCGCTGATGGCCCTGAGCATGGCGGGCATTGCGAAAGAAAAACTGGGCAACGCCACCAGTATTTTCAACCTGATGCGCAACATCGGCGGCAGCGTTGGGATTGCCGGCATGACGACATTCCTGGCGCGGCGAAGCCAGATGCATCAGAACCGTCTCATCGAAAACTTCACGGCCGGTAGTTTGAAGACCAGAGAAATGCTCGCAGGCCTCGAAACCTGGTTCCACACGCATGGGGCGGACAGCGTAACCGCGTCCCGGAGGGCTTGGGCTGTCTTCTATGGAACGGTCCAACGGCACGCCTCCATGCTCTCGTTTGTCGAGGCGTTCTGGGTCATGGGAGTTCTGTTTCTGGTCATGCTGCCCTTTATCCTGCTCCTGCGGGATGTTCGGCCGAAGCCTGGGACGCAAGCTCCCCCGGCGGCTGCCGAACCAACCGTGGAAGTCCCTCAAGAATTGCCGGAGAGCGAACTCCTTGCGGTTCACTGAATCACCCATCGAACCGAGGAATCTACGACCCATCGCCCGGTCGGCCTGGCACTGAAAAGGCCCCGTCGGACGGGCCACTCTGCCGTACGGCTGCACCACGTCGCACAACAGCTGTCGGCGCGGACTACATGCGAAGACGCTACCGGGCAGCACTGGGTGCCGGCGGAGGCGATGCCCGGGAAATTCCTCTTGACACGCAAACTATGTAACCGTATAGTTACGCATTATGCGTCACCGTTCGGTTACATATTCTCCGGAGGCGACTTTCAGCGCGCTGGCAGACCCCACCCGTCGCGCGGTGCTCGATCTGCTGCGCCAGGGGAGCCAGCCGGCGGGCCGCATCGCCCAGGCATTTCCCGTCTCCCGCCCGGCGATTTCCAAGCATCTACGTCTGTTGCGGCGAGCTCATCTGGTGGAGCAACAGCGTGCCGGCCGCCTCCGGGTTTATCATCTCAATCCTGAACCCCTGAAGACCGTCGATGCCTGGTTGGAAGGATATCGGAGTTTCTGGCGTACCAGCCTCGCCGGCTTGAAAGCCTTTGTCGAAGCCGAGTACGCCCAAGAACAATCCCGGGGCCATAAGAAATGAGAAAGATGACATCAACTTTCGAGGAGAAAACGACCATGAAAGCAAGAATCGTTCCTGTGGTATCGACCGCTCTGGTCGTGCTGCTGTCCACGCTTGCTCCCGCGGCCTCCGATGGCTCGCAAGCTTTTGAGAAGCTCAAGTCACTCGATGGTTCCTGGTCGGGGAAGGCTACCAATGGGCAAGCCGTGCAGATATCCAATCGGGTTACTTCGGGCGGCTCGGTTTTCATGAGCGAGATCACGGGCCATGAAGACATGATCACCATGTTCCACTTGGATGGCGGTCGCCTGCTCATGACTCACTACTGTGCTGCCGGAAATCAACCACGAATGGTGGGGACCTTGTCCCCCGACGGCAAAACCATCACCTTCGATTTTCTGGATGCCACGAACCTGCTCCCGAGCCAGGGCGGGCATATGGATCGCGTCGTGTTTACCTTGATCGATGCGGACCATCACTCCGAAGA
Organism: Terriglobales bacterium; assembly: GCA_035623335.1. Taxonomy (GTDB): domain Bacteria; phylum Acidobacteriota; class Terriglobia; order Terriglobales; family Acidobacteriaceae; genus JAFAGX01. The sequence continues at coordinate 26,954 of DASPTQ010000319.1, read as the reverse complement.
CTGGCAATTTGCGCAAGACGGCGGGCAGAAGCTGCACGAGAAGTTCGATCTGGTACGGCAGAAGTGACAGTCAGTTCGGACGCAGGGAGGAGAGCCTCTTCGGCGGCATCAACCTCGAGGCCGTAGTGGAGGGGCTCGTACCTCGCGAGGTCGCGAGGGGAAAGGCAGGGTCATGGCAGGCACGGTTGTTACCCCGGATCAAGATGCCATCGTCAGCGAGATTTTTATCGCCGCACCGCCGGGGCGGGTATTTCAGGCTCTCATCGATCCCCAGCAGGTGTGCCAGTGGTGGACCTCGAAGGAATGCCCGATCGAGTCCTTCGCGCTCGACGCGCGGCTAGGCGGGCGTTGGTCCTACGACACGAGCCACGGCACGCTGACCGTAAATGGGGTTAGCAAATTCCACTGCGAGGGTGAGGTTGTGGAATTCGATCCGCCCCATCGGCTGGCCTATAGTTGGATCGCCAACTGGCACGACCAGCCCAACCGGCGGACGGTGGTGCGGTGGGAACTGTTCCAATCGGCAAAGGGCACGCGGGTGAAGATGACGCACAGCGGCTTGGCTGACCTGCCTCGGGCTCGCCTGGACTACAGCGGCGGATGGCCGGGTGTCGTCGAATCGCTCAAGAATTTTGTGGAAAGACAGCCGGCATAGTAAGGCAAGCCGGTCGTGGGAGTCGGAATCTCTCGGCTGATCGGGATTTCGAGTCCTGGAGGCTGCAACGCGAGCGCGGGAGAGTCAACCATGGCCACAGCGAGCAATATTTCTGACGAGAACACCATGGTTGCGGAAATCTTCATTGCGGCGCCTCCGCAGCGCGTATTCCAAGCCATCGCCGACCCCGATCAGAGGCGACAATGGTGGGGACAGCGAGGTTTGTATCGCACGACGGAATCGCAGAGCGACCTGCGCCCCGGGGGGAAATGGTGGAGTGTGGGGGTAGGCGCCGACGGCACGTCTTTTCGGGTCGAAGGCGAGTATTTGGAAGTCGTCCCGCCTCGTCTGCTGGTCCACACCTGGATGGCCAGCTGGACGCATTCACTCGAGACCGTTGTCCGCTGGGAACTCGAGCCCCGTGAGGTCCACGGTCTCGAAGGCAAAGGGCCGGTGAAGCAGGGCACGCTGGTGAAGGTTCGCCATGAAGGATTTGCGAATGCCAAGATCGCGCTCGATCACGAAAGCGGGTGGAAGCGCATACTCCTCTGGATGCAAGGATTTGTGGAAACGGGTGCAACCGTCGATACACGCCCGCCGCTAACTCGGTGAGGGCAACCCGCGATTAGCGGCTAAGCGCATGAGCGTTGGTGCGCTCGGCAACGATGCGGCGCGCGTTTTCCGCGAGCGCCTTGGCCTCGGGCATCAGTTCCAGGGCTTTCAGAACCAGCGGATCGGCCTCTTCCTTCACCTTTAACCCTTCTGTCTGGCCAAAGGCGTCGGTAAAGATCTCACTCTTAATGTTAGAGCGGATCCAGTCATTGTTCTCCATGAGGTCCGCCTCGGTGTACGGGATCTTTTCTGCGTCGAGGAATTTGCGGAATTCCTGCATGGTGTTATCGTCCACTTCGAATTTCTCGGTGGGATGGTGAGTCTGCACGTAGCGGCTGGCGAAATTGAAAAAGGCGTAATGCTGGAGCAGGGAATCCTCAAAGCGATTTGTCTTGACGGGAGGGACGTCATGATCCGGGCGAATGCCACCGCCCCCGTACACGGTTCGTCCGCTATCGGTCAGTTTTACTTCGTGGTTAGCGGTGTTATTCTCGGTGTCCCGTTCGAAGTAGTAATCGTAGAGTGAGATATTGGAGTAATCCCGCTGAATCAGCCGCCCGCTCGGCGTGTAGTACTTGGCCGTAGTCAGGGCGAGTCCGGTGTTTTCCGACAGGGGATAGACGGTTTGCACCAGGCCCTTGCCGAAGGTGGTTTCACCCACGATCAGGCCGCGGTCATGATCCTGAATGGCTCCGGCGACAATCTCCGCCGCGGAAGCCGTGCCGCGATTCACCAAAACCACCAACGGATAATCCTTGCCCCCGTTGCCGTTTCTCGCCACATAGCGCTTCTCGGGTGAACTCCGGCCGCGATGGGAGACAATGACTTGGCCTTTATGCAGGAACTTGTCGGCGACATCGACACCTTCACTGAGCAGGCCGCCAGGATTCGAGCGCAGATCGAGAACCAAGCCCTTCAGGTCGCCCATCTCATCCAGCGCTTTCTGCACTTCCTGCTCGGTTTTATCGTTGAATCCGGTGATGTGCATGTAGCCGACGCCCGGTCGAAGCAGAAAATGCAAATCTACGCTGTAGCGCGGAATCTCAGCGCGCACCACGGCGAACTCCAGGGGCTTATCTGACCCTTCGCGCAGGATGGTGATATGGACGGTGGTGCCTTTCGGCCCCTTCAGCAAGTCAGCCACGTCGCTGGTGCTCATGTTGTCCGTGGACTTTCCGTCCACCGCCACGATGATGTCGCCGGGGCGGATCCCTGCCCGATAGGCCGGCGTGCCCACGAACGGCGCAATGACAATCACCTTATTATTTCGCGGACCGACGGTCATGCCCACGCCGTAATACTTTCCCTGCTGGTCTTCGCGCAACAGGGCATAGGCCTTGGGATCAAAAAAGTTGGAGTGGGGATCGAGCACATGCAGCATTCCGGGAATGGCGCCGTCGTAAATGGCCTTGTCGGCATTCACCGGCTCGGCGTAGTTCTGCTCCACGAGGTTATAAACCTGAGTAAACTGACGAAGGCTATCGCGAGCTTCGGTATCGCTTCCGCTGGCCGCCGCGGGAGTGATCTTTTGCCCAAAGACCATCCCCAAAAAGCCACAGCTTGCCAGCACAAAAACAACTAGGAAGAGGGTGCGACGCGAACTGCTAACCATCGTGGATTCCTTCGGTTAGGGCTTCGAAAGGCCCCGTCACCGCATTTAGAAGGCCAGTATAGCACGTAGAAATGACCAACTCGGTCGATTTTCCCGACCAAGAGTAACTGAACCAGCTACGCCTAACGCCATAGATGCGGGAAGCTCGGAAAGCGATGCAACGCGCCAGCACGGCCGCGAAAGGTTGGCGTTTGCCGGGCAGCGAGTAGGGCTCGAGTGCGGCTGTAAAAGAATTGTGCTCTAAGGCTTATGGCTGCTCTGGCTTCGATTCCGTGGGCTCAGCACAGCGGTGCTGCCCAGGCTGCCCGCCAATGGAGCGCGAGAAGATCGGGCCCGATTGCTGCCGATTCCCCTCGGCAGTATGATGGGCTCAATGGGGTTCTCGGAAACCATTTTTTTGTTCTTCTTGGCCCTGCTCATCTTCGGCCCCAAGAAATTGCCGGAGATCGCGCGCCAGGTAGGTAAAGCGCTCAATGAGTTCAAGCGCGCTTCGAATGAATTCAAGGCGCAGATTGCCTCGGAGATCGCCCAGCTCGAAGTCGACAGTCAGCGGCAGACTCTCCCCTCGGCTCGAGAGCCGGAGGGAACGATGGCCACGCTTCCCCCGGCGTCGCCCGAGGTGAGCCAGCATCCCGCGCCAACCCCAGAGCTTGCCTCTGAGCGAGACTCAGAAACGAAAGTGGGTCCCGATGCCTGAGATCGCGGCAGAACTGCCCTCCGAGGGAGCCGAGCCGGAAACCATGCCGGCCATGAGCTTCCTCGAACATCTGGAGGAACTAAGAAGGAGGATCTTCTATGCGCTGATCTCCGTGGCCATAGGCTTCTTTCTTTGCTGGGGCTACGCCGAAAATATCGTCGGCTGGATGCAGAAGCCGATCATGGAAGCGCTCAAGCGCAACAACATGCCGCAAACGCTCGTCTACTTGAATCCCACCGATCCCTTCAACCTTTACTTGAAGATTGGCTTGCTGGCGGGATTGTTTGTGGCCTGTCCCTTTGTGCTGTACCAGGTTTGGATGTTTATTTCTCCCGGCCTTTACCGGAACGAGAAACGTTACGTGGTACCCTTCATGGTCTCCACCATCGCGTTGTTCCTGTCGGGAGGGTTCTTCGGTTACAAACTCGTCTACCCCGCCGCGCTCGATTTCCTGATCGGATATGGCAAGGCATTTCAGCCGATGATCACGATCCACGAATATACGGATCTGTTCTTGACCGTGATTCTTGGCCTGGGAGTGGTTTTCGAGCTGCCCATCCTAGTCTTCTTTCTCGCCTTGATGGGTGTCGTCAGTGCGGGCTGGATGTGGCGCAATATACGCTACTCCATCCTGGTCATATTCATCATTGCAGCCATCTTGACTCCGACCAGCGACATTCTCAACATGTGCATCTTTGCCGCTCCCATGGTTGGTCTCTACCTGGCGAGCATCGGGATCGCCTACCTGGTGCATCCGAAGCAGAGGAAGGCACGAGCCGCAGGACGGCACTGATGGGACATTGCGGCCGCCAGTCTCTGCCTCTTGCGAAGATCTCGTGACCATGAACCGCTTCGCCCTAGCATGCATGTCTCTGTGCTTGCTCCCATTTTCCTGTACCCAGGCAAGACAGACCGCGCCGAACCCGAGCGTTCTGGCAGCATCGGCTTCTCCCTCTGCCGCGGCCCCGCGTCGGTCGGCGGCCCCAGGCTCTCCCCCCAAATTCGACTCCGGTCGTGCCTTCCAGTACATAAAGGAAATTGTGGCGTTCGGCCCGCGCCCGATCGGGAGCCAAAATCACAAGAAGGTGGAGGAGTACATTCTTTCTCATCTGAAGGGCGACTCTCTCGAAGAGGACGCCTTCACCATCGAAACCACAGAAGGCAAGTTTCCGGTGCGCAACCTCATCGCCAAATTTCCCGGTTCCCTTGACGGCATCATCGTGATCGCCAGCCATTACGACACGAACTATCCACTGCGGGACACGCCTTATGTGGGGGCGAACGATGGGGGCTCCTCGAGCGCTCTGCTGCTCGAAATGGCCAATCAACTGCGCGGCAAGAAACGGGACGGCTACAGCGTATGGCTGCTGTGGGACGACGCCGAAGAATCCATGCGGCTGCCCTGGTACGATCCTGAGAGCTTGTACGGAGTGCGTCACCTGGTGCAAAAGTGGCAGGCCGATGGCACGATCAAGAAGATCAAAGCGTTGCTCTTGGAGGACATGATTGGCGACGCCGACCTCCACATTGAGCGTGAGGCAAACTCCACCCCGTGGCTGGAAGACATGATCTATCAGGCGGCCACACGACTGGGTTATCAGTCTCACTTCTTTGGGCGCAGCTTACAAATTGAGGACGATCACATGCCGTTTGTTGAACGTGGCGTGCCCTCGGCTGATTTGATTGACTTCGAGTACGGTTACAATAACGTCTTCTGGCACACGCCCCAGGACACGGTCGATAAACTCAGTCCGAAGAGCCTGGAGATCGTAGGAACCGTGACCCTCGAGACGGTTCAGATGCTGGATAAGAAATAGCTGGTCTGCCTCGGGCGATCGAAGATCGCACCCGCCGCGGCCTCGCCAAGCCGGCCCGGCAGGGAGAGGCGGCTCGAAATTCCAGAAGATATGCAGAAGAGGTTCGGATTCAGGCCTCTAGGCGCCTGCCGATGGTCCGGTCGAGACAGCAATATTCAGCGGGAATTCGGCCCACGTCTACGACTACAAGGCACCTCGAAAGTGGCTGAAAATGGATCGATTTGCTGAGATAGGGGAGGACTATATGTGGTCGGGCCCGCGGCGCGCCAATCTGCGCAATGGCTACGTGGCGGTTTAGGAGCGGCAATTGCATGAGATTTCTCGAGGGAGACGCCCCTATCTGAAATCGGGGCCAGCAGAGTGAACCACACCGTACCCCGTCGGAAAGGCGCTTTTCCGTTGCTCTTGGGCCATCGCAGTTGCCTGCACTGGCTCTTGCTGGTCTTAATGATCACGCTTACCGCTGGCCAACTAGCCTCCCAGACCGCCGGCGAGCAGACACCGGTCAAGCCTCTTCGCCTGGACATCACTCCCCTGATCGGTTATCGAACCAGCATGACCTTTCCGACCGGGCAGGGACAGCAGGAAACGACCCCCAATCTCATCTTCGATGCCAAACCGAGCTACGGGATCGCCGTCGGAGGCCGCCTCAACGAATTCGACTTGATCGAATTCCGCTGGGCGAGACAGGATAGTCGTGTCCACGTGCAAGGTAGCGTTCCACCCTCCAGCGAGAAAGTGGTCCTCGATCAATTCCAGGGTGATTTTACCCATGAATATATTCTGGACGACTTGCCGATTTGGGCGCGTCCCTTCGTGATGGGCAGTGTCGGCGCAACTCACGTTGGCGACGGAATGAGCGGCTTTACTCGTTTTTCCTTCGGTCTGGGAGGTGGCATCAAGCTCTACTTCTCACGCCACCTTGGCCTCCGGATGCAGGCGGAATGGTTGCCGCTTGTGATCAATCCCCAGGTTAGCTTCGTCTGTGGGGGCGGTTGTGTCGTGCTCTTGAGTGGTACGGTTGTTTCCCAGGGCGAGATCGTTGCCGGACCCCTGTTCCGGTTCTGAGAACTGTTGCCACAGCTTCCGGTCGAAACTCAATTGAGGAGATTAGCCATTGTTGCCGGTAACAGCTCAGGCCCGAGTCGACGACATCCTGTGAATTCCTTCCACAAACGAGTGGAGCGCCAACGGCGCGCTTATCGATTGGCGGCAACTCGCGCTCTCTGTTGCTCATGCTCGTGCTCGGCCTGCATCTGTTCGACACTTTGCGCGACCCGGGGCGAATACAGTGCTTTGACCCAGTTCGCATTTTCCCACTCCGGCTGATCACGCACGGCGAACCCGAAGTAGCGCAGCGCCTCGGCGTGATCCTGCGCCTGCCAGCGCGCCACGGCGCGCGCCATCTTCCTTTCCGCCGGGACCTGTTGGTTGGAGGCAATGTCGTTCAGCACTTCGAGCGCATCCCGATACTGGCGAACCTCCATCTTTGCCCAAGCCAGTCGAAGGGAAGGCCTCACCCTCCCAGGACGTTGCTGAACCTCTTCGGAGAGCAGATCAATTGCCTTCTGGTAGTCTCCGTTCAGATAGTGCCACCAACCCAACTCGCCCACGAATTGAGGTGCCTGGGCGGCATCGCCTTGTGTGAACTCGGCCTCCAGCCTCTCGGCCGCTTCTGGATTTCCGGACAAGAGTGCCAACCCAGCCTCGGCCACTTCAACCGCCTTTGGCTGGTCGCCCTTCGTGCCCTCTGCCCAGCGCCGAAATTCGACCACCGCGCTGCGCCGGTCCGATGCCGCTAGAGTCTCAGCATACGCGGCGACCATTTCCGGGTTGGAGGAATCGCTCTCCAGGATCTTTCGGTAGGTCTCGGCTGCTGCGGAGAAATTGGCCTGGGCGAACTGCGCGCGCGCCAGCAATTCCAACGCTTTTGCCTGCTCCGGCTGAAGACGCAAGGATCGGTTCGCCAATTGCTCGGCTTCGGAATAGCGGTGTGCCGCGAACGCGTTCTGGGCTTTCGCGGTTAAGAAGATGAAGGCAACCGCCAGATCGCGCTCCGGGCGCGCGGCCCAGCCCTCACGGGCGATCAACTGCTGCACTTGGGCGATGCGCTCGGAAGGCAACGGGTGCGATCGAAAGTATCCTTCCAAGGTCTGAAGAGCGACCTGCGAGACTTCCCCTTGTGGCGTCTTCGCCCTCACTTGATACTCCCCGTACAACCGCGCAAAGGATTCGAACATGCGAATCGCGCCATTGGCCGAATAGCCCGTTTCCACCGCTAAACGCGTGCCTTCGCGATCTGCCTCAAGTTCCTGGTCCTTGCTGTAGCCAGCTTCAAATACCTCGACGGGCAAGGCTACTAGCCCTCCCAGCGGAATCTTGCGCAGCGCCTCCTCCTGCTGCACCCTCTCGGCGCAGTGGTAATGGTCGATGTGCTCAATCTCATGACCGACGACCGCAGCCAGTTCGTCTTCGCTGTCCATCAGCGCCAGCAGTCCCTGGCCGACGTAAACGTGGCCGCCCGGCAGAGCAAACGCGTTGATCAAGTATGGGTTCGGAATGTAATGAAAACGGTAGGGCAGCTTGCGATGAGCGTGGCTGGCCAGTTGTGATCCGACCTGAGTTAGATAACGTTCGACGGTGCTCACTTCGGGGGTTTGATCGTCCCTTATGCGATACGAACTTGCCAGTTCGTTGCCGATGCGGATCTCCTCTTGATCGCTCATGCGAGTAAACGTCACGGGCATTCGCATTAGTTCTTGCTCGGTATCGGCCACCAGGTACAGCAACGCCGCCGGGCTGGCAGATACGTCGACCTTGCGGCGCTCGCTCACCACTACGGACGCGATGCCTAACACTACGACCCCTGCCAATACCGTCCAATGCTTCATAAGTATTGCCGTAAGAGCTCGCGATTTCGGGTGTACAGGAACGACACCAGCAGCAATGCCGCACCCAGCACGATCAAGGTCAGATAACGATCTCGCGGGTCCAACCGCCACACATCCACCAGCAAGATCTTCGCCGCGCAGAGCAGCAACAGTCCCAATCCCGTCAGCCGAAAGCTGCGCTCACCCAGCCATAGAGCCAGCAGGAAAACCAGGACGCCCTCCACACCCCAGGAAAGCGTAACCATGCCGTGTCGCATTTCAATCGCCAGCAGCGCCGTCAACAGCCCGACGGCGATGAAAAACACGAACTGCTCCGGACGCCAGACCACCCACTGCATCAGACGAACAAGTCCTGGCCCGGAACTGGTTTCGCCCCGCTTGCGAAGGTGAAAAGCCAGAGGCAACGACGCGAATAGGAGCCCTACCGCAGTTCCGGCCGTGATAGAGCGGCTTTCCCATCCCGTCCCGGGAAAGTAGCTACGTTCGTAGAAGTTGTGCAGCACGGTACGGAATAACACACCCACGGCAACCAGCAGTGCCTGATCGAGGAAAATCCTCTTCCCACTACGTCCGGCAAGCAGCAACAATCCGAAGACGAGAGCAGCCCACGCGCCCGCTACCCAATCGGCCGGCAGTTCGAAGCGCATGAGGGAAGCGAATGTAATTGTGCCCAACCAGCAACAGATGCCCGCGGCACGGACGATGTGCTCGCACTCCAACAGCTCATTTTGGCTCTGCTCGAGCCTGCAATAGGCGTAGAAAAACCCCAAGCCAAGGGGAAGCACGCTATAGAACCGCGGACTGATCTCACCCGGACCACCGGAAGCATTCAGATTTACAAAGAAGATTCTTACGAAGCTGGCCGCAAACAGGGCGTATGCCTGCAATCGCAGGTTCTGGTTTCGCCTTGTCAGCCCCAGCTCAAACAGAACCAAGCCGCCGACCATCCAGGCGTCAGCGACGCTGACCGGCCGCAGTTCGTACCAGGCAAGCAAGGCGAGCAGGGAAGATGCCGCCCAGGTATAGGCGGCCGTCAGTTCTCCAGGTGAGAAGCGAGGTTCGCCGACGGCTACATGGGGGCCGCGATCACCCGTCCAACCTGACGTGAGGTAAAGCAAGAGGGAGACCAACGAGACGCTCAGCAGACGCAGGGTCAATCCGTGATAGGTGTTGGTGGCCTGCAGATTGATCGTCAGAACCCGAAGGACCGAGACGAGACCGAGGATGTTCGCTTGATATCGGAGTTCCGGCAAGCCTAGGCGGCGTCCAGCCAGCATCAGTCCCAGTCCGAGCGCGCACCAGGCTACCGCCGTCCATGCTTCGGGAAACGCGATCCAGGCTGCCAAGAGCAGCATCCCCGCGCCTGCGTACGACAGGTCTCTCATCACCCGGCGGTCGAACTCCCGGGTGAACAATTCGGCCCATCGTCGAACTACCCAATGAGCATTGGCATAGAAAACGGCAGCCGCCACCAGGAAAACCGTGGCCAGCGCGAAGTTCGGACGCAAGTCTGCGCCATCCATGCGCCTGCCGCAGATGCGCGCCGCGTCCACGCTGATCATCTGGCCGGCCACCAGTTCCGAGGCCAGCATTCCCAGTCGGCGAAAGACGACTTCCTTCGTCCAAACTCCGATCAGCAGCAACGCCTCCGCTTCCAGTAGCCACAGCACCGACAAACGGGCGCCGGAATAACGGAACGGGAGGGCGGCAAGGAGAAGAACAATGCCCAGTGTCGACAGCACGATGACGGCGCTCGGTCGGCGCCGGGTGATCGGGAGCTGTCCGAGCGCGGTTTCGATCGTCCCAATCGCAAGCAGAGCCCAAAATGCCCACTGTGGATGAAGCGACTGGTACTTGAACAGGGCCAGCAGCAAAGCCGTATTGAGCAGGGCCGCCGCCGTCGATATGCGCTCCTGGCCTTGGTCGCTCGGCCTACGGAACACATAGGAAGCGCGGAAGATCAGCCAGTACAGCACCAGAATTCCGGCGCTGGCCGCAAATTCCGGAAAGGGGTGTCGTTTCCCATGCATCGGCTCGATAATCGGACGCAGCCAGAGATAGTGGTTCAGATAGCTGGCCACAATCCCGAATAGTTCGAGTTCGAACCACTGCCTGCGTCCGACGATGACCACCAAGCTTGCTGCCAGCAGAGCACCTGCCGAAAGGCTGTACACGTTGGAGTGGCTGATGGTGACGGTTAAAAATGCGAGCAGGAATGCCAATCCGGTCACCGTCTGCGAGCGATAGCGCAGAGTGTGAGCGACCATGGCTGTTGCCACGATGAACATCAGCACAAGGTCCTCAGCTTGCGACCGAAGCACCTGCGCGGCCGACACGTGGTACATGGCGTAGGTGGTGAAAAACAACAATGCCCAGCCGCCGCCAATGCCTGCTCGCGCCAGCATTCGGTAACGCTCCCTGCGGTCGAACCAAATCCCAGCTCCCAGCATGGCGCCGCTAGTCACCATTCCCACCAGAACTTTGCCGGCAGGACCGAGTGTCTTAAGTTGGTACGCCAGAAAGAAGGCGACGCCGAGCACTAAGATGACGATCCCTAACTTGTTGAGCCAGTTTGTGCCCAGCATCTCTTCGATGTCGAGCGAGGACTTGACGCGATCGCCTAGGGAAGGCGGTGTCGGCGCAGGCGAGAAATAGGAATGCGGGGGTGGCGGGATCACTCGATCGCCTTGGGCGAGAGGCTTCGACGTGCCGGGCTCGGCCGATTTGAGTAGCTCGTCTGTTAAGGACACGGGACGGGAAATGGAAGTTGAGGGCACAGGCTTTGGAGTTGAAGGCGCGGGGAGGGGGGTGGAAGGCGCGGGCGGGGAGACGATCGAGGCGACGGTAGGCTGGGAAACTCTTGCCGCCGGTTCTGGGGCTTCCAGTCTAGCCAGTCCGGCTTGGAATTTCTGCAGCGCGTGTTCCAGGGCAGAAATGCGGGAAACTAAATCCTGCCATCGGTTTTCAGCTTGCTCACGTTCGCGCTTGCGGTTGACGTTCGTTCGCCAGATCAGTATCCAGGGACCAAATAGCAGCAATAGCACGATCCCGACGATAACGATCATACCGCCCATCGTGTTCCGCCTAGGAGACACAAGACTACAAGGGGACAGGAAATTCCACCAGTTTTTTCCTTTTGGAATGGCCAGTCGTCGGCCAGGGAACGAGTAAGATCAGATTTAGTGAACTAACTTGCTTGAGGCGTCCTTGAACCAGCCACTGTTCTGGATTCTCTTCAACCTTTTTGTACTCCTCATGCTGGCCGTTGATCTTTGGATTCTGAACCGGCCGGCGCACCGCCTCACGTTCCGCCGGGCGCTGGCCTGGAGCCTCACCTGGATCCTGCTGGCGGCTGGGTTCGCGGCCCTGCTGTATTTTCGCCGCGGCCGAGAGATCTCGATTGAGTTCACCGCAGCATACCTTGTCGAGTTCTCTCTCAGCGTGGACAATCTGTTCATCTTCCTCCTCCTGTTCCGATCATTTCGAGTTCCCGCGGAACTGCAACCCAAGGTATTGACCTGGGGCATCCTCGGGGCGTTGCTGATGCGCGGTGCCTTCATAGTGCTGGGCATTGAGTTGATGCGGATGTTTCACTGGATTCTCTACCTCTTTGGAGCTTTTCTCGTCGTCAGCGGAATCCGGCTGTTTCGCCATCACAAGCTTGGCATGGAGGAGGTGGAGAAGAATCCTCTGCTGCGCTGGTTTCGACGCTGGATCCCGGTCACCGAGGACTATGAAGGCGAGAGGTTCTTTGTTCGGCGCCAGGGCCTATATGCCACACCCTTGGCGCTGGTGCTGTTCGTAGTGGAAACCACGGATCTGCTGCTGGCCACCGACTCCATCCCGGCCGCCCTGGCGATCACTCGCGACCCATTTATCGTGTACGCCTCGAATGCATTTGCCGTCCTGGGGTTGCGCGCTCTCTTCTTTGTGCTGGCCGGGATGATGGAAATTTTTGAGTACCTGCATTTCGGCCTCGCCTGCGTGCTCATTTTTATCGGAGCCAAGATGCTAGCCACGGATTACTACCCCATTCCAACCGGCCTGACTCTCACGATCGTTGCCGGCGTGTTGCTGCTCTCCGTAGTGGCATCCATCATCCATCCCGGACATGAGATTTAGCTTCGCCACGGTACCGGACAAAAAAGGAAAGGCCCGCGAGATGCCTGGTGGGAGGCCAGGCAATGACACGGACTAACAGACATCCCACGCCGGGCGAGCCGGGTTAACGGGTTGAGTTACGTTATGATGAGTTCTCCATGATCCGGGTGAGAGTTGCCGTATCCCCGCGCCCTTATGAAGCCCTGATTCAAGGTGGATTGCTCGCTCAGGCCGGCGAGCAGTTGCGCGAATGGTCAGGGGGAACGCCCGCCTTGTTTGTGATAACCGTTCCCGTCCTCCGGCGCCGATGGGGCAAGCCGTTGATCGAGTCCTTGTCCGGTGCGGGGTTCAGAGTGCGGTGGTTAGAAATGCCGGATGGCGAGCCGTGCAAGACCTTACCCACGGTCGAGAGGCTAGCCGAGAAACTGGCACGGCTGGATGCGGATCGTGATGCCGTGATCGTCGCCTTTGGGGGTGGCGTGGTGGGCGACGTAGCCGGTCTTGTGGCCTCGCTTTATATGCGCGGGGTCAGGGTCGTTCAGGTTCCCACGACGGTCCTGGGACAGGTGGATGCCTCGATCGGGGGAAAGACCGGCGTCAATCTGCCGGCTGGGAAGAATCTGGTCGGAACTTTTCATCAGCCGCTCGGCGTGCTGGTTGATCCGCGAGTGTTGTCCAGTTTGCCCGAACGTCAGTTCCGTGCTGGACTCTACGAAGCTTTGAAGTGCGGAGTCATCGGCAAGCCGGAGTTGTTCGAGCGGCTGGAGAGGGCTGACTGGAAAGTCCTCCGCCGCGATCCGGAGGGACTGGAATGGGTGATCGCCGAGTCGATTCGACTGAAAGCGGACGTGGTCTCCCGGGACGAACGAGAGAGCGGACTCCGGCGGGTGTTGAATTTCGGACACACCATCGGGCACGCGCTCGAGGCCGAGTCTCGCTATCGTCGCTTCTTGCACGGTGAAGCCATTGCTTGGGGGATGATCGCGGCTGCGCAGATTGCCAAGGAGATGGGAGTTTGTCCGCCTGCGACGAGCCAGCGCATCGGGGACGCCGTCCTCCGGGCCGGCTCGCTGCCCAAAGTAGAGGTTCGCAGCCGAAACATTCTCGCGCGGCTGGCAAGGGACAAAAAGACCCGCAATGGCGTGGTGCATTTTGTGCTGCCGCGCGAGTTGGGAAAGGTCGAAATCGTCGACCACGTACCCGAGAGTCTGGTGCTTGCGGCGGTGGACGAGTTACACCGGCTCAGTAAACGGCAAATAACGGACGGTCGAGGTGTCGACGTTCCGGAATAAGGACGTTTTGCATGTCGCTCGAGCAGCGCAGTTGGAGTTCCATCAACCGGGGTGATCGCGCGAAAACCAAGGTCATGGGGGCTGCTCCTCTCGGATCGAGCGATCCCGAAGCGGCGGCGCGCGCGATTCGGGAGATGTTTACTTCGATTGCTCCACGCTATGACCTGCTGAACCACCTGTTGTCCTTCCGGGTGGATCGGCTGTGGTGGCGGAAGGCCGCCCGAAGTTTTGCCTCGATCCTCGCCCAGCCCACGAGTCAAGCTCTGGATTTATGCTGCGGGACAGGCGATATGACGTTGGCGCTGCTTGGCCAGTCTCGCGGATCCGGCGCGAAGATCGTGGGCGCCGATTTTTCCCACGCCATGCTGGAACGAGCCCGAAAAAAATCTGCGGGCAGCTCCCTCGCTTGGATCGAGGCCGACGCCCTGCATTTGCCGTTCCCGGACTCGCAATTTGCGCTGGTCACCGCGGCGTTCGGCTTCCGCAATTTAACTGACTACGATGCCAGTCTTTTGGAGATTGTCCGTGTGCTCAAGCCGGGCGGCGAGTGTGGCATTCTGGATTTTGGCGAGCCGAGGGGGGTGATCGGGAGCGTATATCGCCTCTATTTCCGACGGGTCTTGCCTGTGATGGGCACGATCCTCTCGGGCGTGCGCGGGCCATACGCCTACCTGCCCGCTTCCGTGGAGCGGTTTCCGCAGCCTCGAGAGATGGTCGAACGTATGCGCCAGTCCGGATTTCGCGATGCCTCCTGGACGCCCTACACCTTTGGGATTGCGGGTTTGTACCGAGGCAAAAAGTGACCACGGTGGGGCTCCGGAGTGAGGAAAACACCCACGGATTGTGCTATCGGCTGGCGGCGGACTGTTTCGCGCCCGATTGGGCGGTGGCGAAGGAATCCGCAAAGGCATCCCGAATCGTGTAGCGGATGACCTTTTCATAGTCGGTATTCAGAAAGTTACGCAAGGCGCTGGTATCCATGGTGTACTGGCCCGTCATATAAGGCAAAGCCGCCGGCGGAATCGCCGAAATGCCGAACTTCCAAAGGACCCTCAGAACCAGCCCCAATGCAGACTTTCCGGGCACGCGCCGGACTCTTCCATTGGCTATCTGAATGCATTGCCCGAACGTCAGAGCCTCGCCCTTTCCTGCCACGTTCAGCACCGTAAGGCGTTGGAACTCCGGCTCGGTTTTGTGGACGATGTAGGCCAGCAGACGTGCCATGTCATCCACGTGGACAAACTGGATCTTATTGCGAAGGTATTGCTCCCCGTAGGGCAACATCATGGGAAGACGCTTGCCGGCGGCGCGCATTCGGGCGGCTGCCTTGCCCGGGCCGTTCGGTGTGCCGCGAAAGGCCCCCAGCAGATAATTCTCCACCGTGGTGCCGGCATAGATGTGGGGCCGGAGCATATATACGCTGCAACCGCGCAAGGCCGGCGCCCTCTGTTGCACGACTTGCTCAGCTTCCATCTTGTCGACCGCGTAAGGCAGGGTGTGCGCCCGCAAAGGGAAGTCCTCCCTGGCGGCCTCTGGGAAATCAGAACCGTAGACGGAAACACTGCTGGGGAAAATGAACTTCTCCACGATCACCTGATCGCGGTTGGCTTCGGAAATCGCTTCCATAACCCGGGCGGTACCGGCCACGTTAACCTGCCACATGTGGTCGCGATCGAGGATCCCGGTGCGCACCGGGTCGATCACAAAGGCCAAATGGAGGAATGCCACCGGGCGGGTCTCTTTCACCAGAAGTAACAACTGAGCACAGGATTCTTCTCGACCGAAGTCCATCTGCACGAAGCGTACGGGGTGCTGAGTCTCGGGAGCATGCAAATCGACCCCCAGAATCTCGTAATCTGCCAGCAGCGGAAGCAGTCGTAGTCCCAGGTTGCCGGAAATTCCGGTGACCAGCACGGTTGGAGTGGAACCCCCCATTACTTAGGCCCAGGAGGCGGGCTCGGCTTGCCGGCGGGCAGGGGAGCTCCCGGCCGACCCGGCAGCGCACGCGGCGGCAGCTCGGGACCGAAATACGCCTCATCCAAGGTCGAAGTAGTGGACTCCTGAAGGCTGCGCATCTCCTGCTGCAATCGCTGGGAGCGCAAGGTCCCCCTGATCTCGTCCTTCGCCTGGTCGAACGGTATGGTGTCGACGGATTTTACTTTGTAGATGAAATACCCGCTCTCGTCGGCAATTACGGGCGAGACTTGTCCGGCCTTCAATTCCATGACGGAAGCGTGGCTGGGAGGAAGCGCCGCCTGGCGCATCTTGCCTAAGCTCACATTGGGAGGGTTGGACTTGATTCCTGCAACCTCGAAGGCCTCCGCCTGCAATTTAGCGAAGTCCGCGCCCGCCACGGCGCGCGCTCGAAGTTTGTCCGCTTCGTTCTTCATCGTTTGCCCGGAGTCTTCGGTGGTCTTCGCTGCCTCGGCGGCGCCAGGCTTCTTGTCATCGTCCTCGTCCTTGCCGCTCCGCGTCTTGGGCACGTCGATTCGATCTACGTCAACCTGGACGAACTTGTCGACATTCGAGCGGTAGTAATCTTGGATCTGTTGATCAGAAACCTGCGACGCCTTGTCCTGCATGGCTTTGTTCAGTTCCTGAGATAGCACGCGCAGGCGCTGCACTCTCATGCGCTCTTCAAATTCGGGGCCTTTGTCGAGACCCATTTCTTCCGCTCGCTTGGACATGACCAAAGCATTGGCATAATCCGTAGCAAATCGTCTCCGCATTTGCCGCGGCATGTTGGGCGAGAGAGCATCGACCACGGCTTCAAATTGGCTGCGGGTAATCACCGTCTTGCAATCGGCGGCGCCGGCTTTCTCGGCGGAGGATGCACATAATCCCTGGATGGTAATCACGGCGGCATCGGGAGGGACTTGCGCCGCGGGGGAAGCAGCCGGAGCTTCGTGGGGAGCAGTCTGAGCACCCTGCGCGGCGCCGGACTGGGCACTCGGATTTTCCTGGGTCCCCCCGGGTCTAGGGTTTTGGACCTGGCTCCAGGCCACTGTGGCCAGCAGGCAGACGAGCCCGTAGCGGGTCATACCGGGGATCCTCCAGAGGAATTCGAGCGAACCTAAATCCTAGCATAAAGGCAGTCTCGGCACTCTCCGCAGTCTGGCGCCGTGGCTGGAAGAGGTTTCCTTCCGCGCCTGCGGTGATGCTACCCTACAGCGATAATGCCGGTACGAGCGCCTTCCAGTTCGGAGTTGATGCGAGCGGAGAAACGCGCGGTCGCCGGCCACTCGGTCCTGGCAGCCCTGGCCATGACCACGCTCAAGATTGCCGTCGGGGTGACTACCGGCAGTCTGGGAATTCTGTCCGAAGCCGCTCACTCGGTGCTGGACCTGGTGGCGGCGTTGGTGACCTTCTTCTCGGTCCGCGTGTCGGACAAACCAGCCGACGCCGAACACCAGTACGGGCACGGCAAGATCGAGAATTTTTCCGCCTTCATTGAGACTAGCCTGCTGCTCATCACCTTTATCGGGATCATTTATGAGGCCATCGCACGGCTGTTCTTCCGTCACGTCGAAATTGAGCCTAGCTGGGCTGCATTCCTGGTCCTGTTTGTCTCCATGGGAGTGGATTGGTGGCGCTCTCGCGCGCTGGGAAGTATCGCTGCCAAGTACCAAAGCCAAGCGTTAGAGGCCGATGCCCTGCACTTTGCCACCGACATTTGGTCGAGCGGCGTGGTCGCCCTTGGCCTGGTACTCGTCCTCATCGGGCGCATGAAGTCGATCGAATGGCTGCGCGCCGCCGACCCTATCGCCGCGCTATTCGTCGCCGGAGTTGTGGTGTATGTCGGCTCGCGTCTGGCCCGCAAGACCATCGATGCCCTGGTCGATGCGGCCCCCTCCGGTGCGCGGGCGAAAATTGTCGCCGCGATGGCCGACGTCGATGGACTGCTGGAAGTCGATCGGGTACGCATTCGACGCGCGGGAAACCGGTATTTTGCCGATCTCTCGATCGGCTTGGACCGCAATGTCACCTTTCAGCGGTCCGAACAAGTTGCCGATGCGGTCACGGCCGCCGTGCGCGGCATCTTGCCCGATGCCGACGTCATGGTGCATTCCATTCCGCGACCAGGCGGGCGGGAGAACATCTTTGATAAAGTTCGCGCCGTGGCGACCCGGCACAATCTGAACGTTCACGACATCAGCATCCAGGATCTCGGCGGCCGCCTGCATGTCGAACAGCATCTCGAACTGGATGAGCACCTGCGCCTCAAAGAGGCCCACGACCGGGTCACGCTGCTCGAATCCGAGATTCGACGCGACATCCCGGAAATCTCCTCGATCCTTACTCACATTGAAAGCGAACCCGCCACCATCGAGAGCGGCGATGAGATGGTGCGGGACGCCAACCTGGAAGTAAAATTGAAAGCCATCGTTTCCGAGTTTCCCGAGATTCTCGATGTGCACGACGTCGAAGTGAAGCGCGTCAGGGGCCGCACCTATGTTTCCTGTCACGTCACGTTTTCCGACGAACTCCCGCTGGCGCGGGTGCACGACGTCCAGACGGACCTTGAAATTCGCTTCAAACAGGCAGCCCAGGATCTTTTTCGAGTTCTGATTCACCCCGAGCCCAGCACGGATAATCGACGGTGAGGCCAGGTGGAGGCCGAGGATAGGCGATGATCGAAGTGAAGACCAAGTGGATTCGAGAACAACAGTTCGAAGGAGTATCGAGCAGCGGACAACGGGTGCTCATCGATGCCGACAGGAAGACCGCCGCCAGCCCCATGGAATTGGTGCTCCTCGGCCTGTGCGGTTGTACGGCTTTCGATGTCGTGACCATCTTAGGCAAGAAACGCCAACCCTGGACCAGCCTGGAAATCCGTGCCGAGGCAGAACGGGCTCCGAGCCCCCCGGCTGTCTACACCGCAATTCGTCTGACCTACCGAGTTGGAGGAAAGGTCTCTCCCAAAGCCGTGGAGGATGCAGTGCGGCTGTCGGAGGACAAATACTGCTCGGTGGCCGCCATGCTGAAGAAGACGGCGAAGATCAGCTACGTCATCGAATATTCTGAGGCCTGATAGCCACCAGATTCGTCACCCTGGGAGCGTGGGACGAAAAGATGGGCGGAAGCGGTTTTCTTCCGCCCACTGGGACTCACCTCCGAGCACGGTGATCGGCTGCCGGAGTTGGACATCGCCAAG
Organism: Terriglobales bacterium; assembly: GCA_035623335.1. GTDB lineage: Bacteria > Acidobacteriota > Terriglobia > Terriglobales > Acidobacteriaceae > JAFAGX01. The sequence continues at coordinate 8,122 of DASPTQ010000319.1, read as the reverse complement.
CGCCATCCCATCCGCGGCTATGTTTACATCGGCAGCGCCACCTTGCTTTGGGGAATTGCAGCGAATTTGGGACGTGCCGCCTTCACCGGGCGCCTGTTGTCGCCCTCGCAAGGACTCCATTCGATCGATCCGCTGATTTTGTCCCAGAGCCGGACAACCTTTTCCCTGCTGGTGCTGGCCTGCGTGCTTCCCCTAGCCCGCGGATGGCAGCCCTTACGCGTGCCTCTTCCCGACCTGCGGCGGATGTTTGTGTTGGGCATTTTGGGAGTGGCCGCCTCGAATTATTTTTACTATCTCGCAATCCAGAGGACTAATGTGGCCACGGCCATCATCCTGCAATACACCGCTCCGGCATGGGTGCTGCTCTATGGCCTGGCTCGCGGGTTGCAAAAACTCACTTTCGAACGCCTCCTGGCCGTGGCGCTCGCGCTGACGGGGATTGCCCTGGTGGTGGGGTTCTTGGGAAGCGCCGGATTGCGGCTGGACGCGATGGGAGTGACGGCGGCAATGCTGGCCGCCTTTTCCTTCGCCTTCTATAACGTCGGCGGGCACAGCATTCTTTGCCGCCACGACCGCTGGACCGTTCTGCTCTACACCATTCTGAGCGCGTCCCTATTTTGGCTTTTCCTCAATCCACCCTGGAAGATTGCCGCGGCGCATTACTCTCCCGCCCAATGGTTATTTCTTCTCGGTTTTTCTCTGATCTCCGTGCTTCTGCCGTTCGCCAGTTACTTCGCCGGACTCCAGCATCTGGAGCCGACGCAAGCGGTGTTGGTGAGCTGCCTGGAACCAGCTTTTTCAATTGTGATCGCGCGCCTCGCGCTCAGGGAGAGCATACGGCCGCTCCAGTCCGTGGGCATCCTGCTCGTGCTCTTGGCGATTGTCGTCGTCGGGCGGCCGGATGAGAAAGCCGGGGAAGCGGTGGGCTTGGTTGAACCCATGGAATGAGACGGAAGTCGAGACCTACCGTGCTCTGGCTCGGAAACCAGCAAGTAGAATAGTGGTTTGTAGGGCCGTTCGGATTGAGGAGTGGAGCAATGTGCAGGAATATCAAGACCCTTTTCAATTTTGATCCCCCCGTAACCACGGAAGAAATTCGCGACGCCTCGCTGCAGTTCGTTCGCAAGATTAGCGGTTTCACCAAACCGTCGAAGGCAAACGAGGCGGTGTTCGCGGCAGCGGTGGATGAGATCACCGCCTGTGCGAGTCGCCTTCTCCATTTGCTGGAAACTTCGGCACCACCGAAGCACCGAGAGGACGAGGCCGCGAAAAAAAGGGCGCGCCTGCGACAAAGAATCGGGGCTTGAGTCTCGACTCGATAGCTCTGCCCCGACCTGACGGGCTGAAGCCGCGAGCTCCAACGATCGCACATTGACAGCCAACCTCAAGACTCGATCGGGCTCCTCAGTCTGACGAGATGGAAATAACGTCTCGCCTTCTTCACGTCCTTGGCAATCTGCTGGCGCAGGGCGTCGACCGAGTCGAACTTGATTTCATCACGCAGTCTCCCGAAAAAATAAATCTCGACTTCGGTTTCAGGCTCGAGCCGGACGGGATGAAAGTTCAGCAAATGGGTTTCGACGGCGAAGGACTCGGCTCCGAATGTAGGCCGGTTGCCGAGGTTGGTAACGGACTGGAAGCATTCTTCTCCGACCCGGGTATGAGTGATGTAGACGCCATCGCCGGGGACAAGTTCTTCGTAGCGACTCAAATTAATGGTAGGCACGGTATATTTGGCGCCGTATCCTCGCCCGCGTCCCGCCGTCGAAAGAATGCTGAACGGCCTGGCCAACAGGTGGCGTGCCCGGCTGACACGGCCTTTCTGGATCAGCTTGCGAATGTGGCTGCTCGAAACCGGCTCTCCTCGCAGGCGCATCTCGGAATAAACATGGACCTCAAACCCCATCGTTCGTCCAAACTCGCTGAGCAGTTTTACGTCGCCTGCCGCCTTGTGCCCAAAGTGAAAGTTGTAGCCTTCGTGTACCTCGTCCGCCCTCAGCGAGTTTTTCAGGATGTCCTGGGCAAAGCGCTGCGGAGGCATGAGGGAAAGATCGCGAGTAAAGGGAAGGAGAAGTACGGCATCGAGTCCGGTGCGAGCGAGCAGCCGCACCTTTTCCGGCGTGGGAGTCAGCAGCTTGAGACCGGAGTCCGGCGAAAGTATGCGAACAGGATGAGGCTCGAAGCAGACCGCCAAGGACTTCCGTCCTGATTCGCGGGCCCGTGCGACTACCGTGCCGAGCACTTGGACGTGGGCGCGATGCACCCCGTCAAAGTTCCCGACACTCACTATGGTCGGTCCGAATTCGGCAGGAACGTGCTCGAGTTTGTGAAACGCATGCATCTTAGAATCAGAAAACCAGCGAAATCACGACGGACCGCTCAGCGGCGTAAGCCCAGCCCTTCAGGCTGGGGATGTGAGGCACGACATGAACGATGAATTGCCTCCGAAGTATAAATAATAGTGCACAAGGGAAAGCTAAAAGTCTAACCACAACCTCTTCGGTTAGCGGAAAGCACCACCTGGTGTGGCACAGCAACATCGGCACAGTTCCTCCTTGACTGTTGCTGTCGACTTAGATTAGAACTCAGCACTTAATTTTGGGACACAGTTTTGTGTCTGAGACTCAACGCCACTTAGGGCGTTAACCTCAAGGGCTGGCCTGATGGTATGACCCCTCGTTGCCGACCGGCTTGGGACGAGGCTGAGTCGGAGTGTCCCTTAGTCCGACTGTGGGCTTGGTCTCGGACGATTACGGCAGACTTTCGAGGCGTCTCGCAACCGCTCGCGGGGTGCGGCTTTACGTCCCTAGGGCTGTTCCCGCCGACCTTCTGAGAGAGGGCAGGGCCTCGCTTTGGGTTCGGCCTCAAGGGGTTCCTACAGGAAGGTGATTTCGCGCAAACTACTTTTCAGCCGATCCAGCTTGCTTCAACAAGATTCCGGCCGCGAATGCAACCAGAGCTGCCAAGAGCCACTCGATTCGCCAAAGCTGAACCGCTTGAAAATCGGCGAGGTTCTGCACCGAGTAGACAAGCCCGACGGTGATTGCCGCCAAAACGCAGGCCGCACCCGCCCAGAAGGCCAGGAGAGAGGCGGTGGACAGACCAAACCATTCCTTCAGTCGGTGGAGTTCTATTGCCCTCAGAAACTCTAAGGACTCAAACCACCAGGAGTGTTCTACCAGCTTGTCGGCTTTTGCTGGTCGCGCCGCGCCGCAGACGTGGCAAAAGTTTGCGCCAACGATGAACTCCGTCTCACAGCGATAACAGGCTTTCGCCAGCGTCTGAACGGATGTCTCTGGGCGAAGCACTGGAGGCCGCCAGAACTCCTGCGATGCGTTGTGTACGGCTTCAGACATAATCCGATGCCCCACCTATCGCAAACGAGTGACCAAAACCCGGGTTCGGTAACTTATTGAAATTGGCACCTATTCGAGCCCGCATCCCGGCCATGCTCTTGACGTTCGTGCAAGAATTACTCCCTTGCCCCGCAAATTCGATTATGCTTGCTTCTGAAGCTCGGTTCACTAGGAAGATATCCTCCCAAAGTAACTCTCTTGGTTCATTGACCCTTCGCGCACCGGACAATTTTGAGATCCAGGCAGCTTCCTCATGGCCGGTGTTGGGTTGGCCTTGCGCATCCGGTTGCGCTCCCCAGCCTGTCTCTCCAGTTATCCATACAATTAGCTATTCGGGTGTTTCCTGCGATCGAACCAAGGCGATGCTATGGCAGCTTGGCGCCGGTTCGTCATCGGTTGCGCTGATCCCGAGGGCAAGGCCGCCCAATCAATCGGCGCCCATCCTTCATTTAGGGCTCCACGCCCGCAATCAAAGCGGCCTTCGTCGCTTCCGGGGCAAAGCCTGCGGAACGGGCGTATCCTTATTTGCGTAGCCAGATTCAGGAGGGCGGCGATGTACTGCAACTATTGTGGCAAGCAGATTCAGGATGATGCCAATTTGTGTGCCTATTGCGGGAAACGCGTGGGGGCGGTGCTGGCACGAAAACGGCTGATTCGTCCTCGCAATGGGCGGAAGATTGCCGGAGTCTGTGCTGGATTTGCTGAATACTTCGACCTGGACCTCACGCTGGTGCGAGTGGTATGGCTGATTTCGGTGTTCCTGGGCTTCGGCCTTAGCCTCGTTGCCTATGTGGTCGCCTGGATCGTGATACCTGAGGAGCCGTTGGCTCTCCCCCCCGCGGTCGCGGCAGGGGAGCAGGTTACCCACCCATAGCTTCGCTCAAAAGGCAGTCTGCGGTTTGTTCCTAAGCGAATGAAAAGCAAATCCGGCCCCAGGGAGCTCGACCACCCTGGGGTGGCCGGCAGAGACCGGGGAGTTGGTTCATGAAGCAGGCAAAAAGCCTGGACACGGAGATCTCTTACGAAGTCCTCGGCCATGGTCCACCAGTGGTTTTGCTCCATCCCTTTCCGGCGAATCATGAATTTTGGCTGCCGGCAGCCCAAGCCCTGGTGTCACGCTACCAAGTTCTGCTTCCCGATCTACGGGGGCACGGGGACTCCGGGGTCGGTGAGGGTCCGGCCACCATGGCAAAACACGCTGCGGACTTAGTGCAGGTGCTCGACCAGGAACATATCCGGCGCGCGGTATTCGCGGGGGTTTCGATTGGCGGTTACGTGCTGTTCGAGTTCTGGCGCAGGAGCCCGGAACGGGTGGCGGGGCTGGTGTTGTCGAACACGAAAGCGCAAGCCGACACCCCCGAGGGCAGGGCTTCTCGCCTCGAAGCGGCCGCTAGGGTGATGGAGCAGGGAACGGAACCGTTTCTCGAAAGCATGCTGCCCAAGTTGCTGGGAGAGAGTACGCGCAGGACCCGCCCGGATCTGGTTCAGGGTGCCTTGGGCATGATGCGGAAAATGTCCCCCGAGGATGTAGCCATGGTGCAGCGTGGGATGGCGGAACGCCGGGACTCGGTGGAGATTCTCGGGACCATTCACGTGTCGACCTTGGTCCTTACCGGAGGGGAAGACATCCTTACCGGTGTCGGAGATGCCCAGTTAATCGAGCGGCATGTTCCGGCCAGCCGGATGAAAGTGGTGGCCAAGGCGGGACACTATTCTCCTTGGGAACAGCCGGAGGAAGTGGGAAGGATTTTGCGGCAGTTTGTCGACACCGTAAGCAACGTCCAGTGATCCGGGCGGCGTTCCCTGGCGCGCCGGCGACTCAGGGGGAGCAATCCGGCGGTGGCCGGCCCTGAGTTACAATTTCTCTCGCCATGGTTAATGCCTTTCTGGTCCCAGAGAAGACAGTGGTCAATGCAAAAGGCGACGGACCCGCCGCGGACATCAGCGGTGCCACCCATCGGGTATTTCTGCTTACTCTCGATATCGTCGACATCGTCGAACAGGAATCGCTTGACGTCTTGATCCACGGATCCTCCGACGGCGCCACCTGGAGTCCGAAACCGCTCATCAGTTTCCCGCAAAAGTTCTATCGCGGGCAGCATCCTCTGCTGCTGGATCTCGAGGATCGCAAAGACGTGAGGTTTGTGCGCGCACACTGGGAGGTTTATCGCTGGGGCCGAGGCAGTCCGACAGCGAGCTTCGAATTCAGCGTTAGCATCCGGGAAGTGCCCCCGGAGATCCTCAAGGAAGCGGCGGCGGAGGCGAAGGCCTTGGTCTAGTCCACCGTGTCTTCGTGTGCAGACGCAAATGGCATGACTCTCGGTCGGTGGCTCCCCTGACGGCTTGCTTCCTCAACAGGTCTACTCATGTCCCAGGACTCTAGCGTGGTGATTCGCCCTGCCCGGAATGTCTCCGGAGATATCCGCCTGCCGGGAGACAAATCGATTTCCCATCGCTATGCCATGCTGGCGGCGATCGCCGAAGGAACTTCCCGGTTCGAGAACTTTTCGACCGGGGCGGACTGTGCCAGTACCTTGCGCTGCCTGGCCAGTCTCGGAGTACGGTGGGAGCGCCAAGCCGACGCCGTCGAGATTGGTGGACGGGGAGCGAAGCTCGAGGTTCCCAGCGCTCCCTTGGATTGCGGCAACTCAGGTTCCACCATGCGCATGCTGAGCGGGATTCTTGCGGGACAGGAATTCACCAGCGAGCTCACGGGCGACCGATCACTATCCCGCCGTCCCATGGCTCGGGTCATCACTCCCCTGGAGTCGATGGGGGCAAGGATTCAAGCCGCCGAGGGCAAATGTCCACCGCTGAGAATCACGGGGGGACATCTCCAAGCCATCGATTACACCATGCCGACGGCTAGCGCCCAGGTCAAGTCAGCGGTGTTGTTTGCCGGATTGTTTGCCAGGGGGGAGACACGCGTGGCTGAACCTGTGCGGGTTCGCGACCACGGCGAACTGGCCTTGCGGGCCTTCGGCGCCGAGGTGAGGCAGGAAGCAAACCAGGTGCGGATTCGAGGTGGGCAGGGTCTGCGCCCCCTTCAGGCCGCGGTTCCCGGGGATCTGTCGAGCGCCGCATTTTTTCTTTGTGCCGCGGCCCTGTTTCCCGAGTCGCGGCTTAGGATCCGGGGTCTCGGAATGAATCCCACCCGCAGCTATTTGCTCGATCTGCTGGTTCGCCTGGGAGCTCGAATTACGGTGACCGACCTGGAGGAGAATCACGGGGAGCTTTTGGGTTCTCTCGAAGCGCGCGGAGGCCAGCTGGGAGGGACGACAATCAGCAGCCCGTATACAGAGATGCTGATCGATGAGATTCCCGTTCTGGCTGCCATGGCGCCCTACACCGAAAACGGCATGGAAATCCGGGATGCCCGAGAGCTGCGGGTGAAGGAATCGGACCGAATCCGATCGATCGCCGTCAATCTCCGTCGGATGGGAGCCGAAGTCGAGGAACGCGAGGATGGGCTGCGAATTCCCGGCCGGCAGCAGCTCGAGGGCGCCGAGATTGACTCCTTCGGCGATCACCGCATCGCCATGGCGTTCGCCGTAGCCGGCTTGCGGTCTCGAGGAGAAACCATCATCCGCGGCGCCGATGCAGCGGCGATTTCCTATCCGGGATTCTTCGCCACTCTCGAGGAAATCGCGGCCCGATAAAGCTTGAACTAAGCAGCTTAGATCGGTGAGATTGGGCTCTGCTCAAGGCTAGCGGGCAGGGGACCTCGAGAAGTTCTTGACAAAGCTGAAGTGCGTTATATCAGGAACCGTATTCCCAGTTAGTATCCAGGAGTCACTTGGAACAAGTAGGACGGTTTTCACTCACATATAGGTTGCTTCTCGTCTGCTTCACGGTCGGGGAATGCCGCACGTGGAGGGGGAGGCCGCATACTGAATACCGGAAAGAATGGTGGAGTATCAGCTTCCCGATTCCGGCCGAGCAGGTAGATCGGACGCGCGCCTACGAGTGAGACGGGTCTCCTGGTGGGGAACCAGGAGACTCACGCTCACGGGGGAGAAATCGATCTCAAATCAGATGTGCTCGGTCTTGCCGCGATACTTGACCGTGCCCGTCGTCTCATTCATCCGGTCAATATCCTGATTGCTGTAGCTGCGCGAGGCTTTTCTCGCTGGCCCGGCCTCGCCCATCAGTCGCGCGACGCTTTCCCGAGTCTCGCGCGTCCCCGCAATGAAATCGAACGGCTGTTCCTTCGCCTTGCGCTCATAAGCACGCGGCGGAGCCGGCGGCACTTCGGGTTGAGCGGTTGGGCCGTACCAGTTCGGGGAGGTATAAACTCCCACCGGTGGTTCCCCGATAAACTCGCTCGACAGGGTTGCGTTGGTGGCTCCGGCGACTAGGCCAAAGGTCGAGCTGCTTGCGCCAACCGGCGCCGGTGATGCCGTAGACAAGCTGACCTCGGGAGTTGTAACCAGAGGCACGAAGGGCGCAAGGTACACACCGTAAGCCGGCGCCCAGTTGCTGGCGGTCCCGCCAATGATGGTTGCCTGTCCCAGCGCCATTCCACAGAACAAGAGAAGCATCGCGCAAAGCGAACGAAAACCCATAGGATCCTCCACAGTCCCCCATGTAGTCAGATTCCGCCAGCCGCTGCTTAGGATGTTTGCTACTTAAACTTTTACTTTAATATGCAAATCTTTTCCTATTGAGCGGACTAGGAATCAATTAGCCAAGGATGATACACCCGAAGTTCGGGAACGGCGCAGGTTTTTTGCTAATTGCCGATGTAGCGGGCGTAGAGACTTCGG
>DASPTQ010000318.1:0-7945 GCA_035623335.1 Terriglobales bacterium | reverse complement strand
CTGCTCTTGCCCTCGACCCGCGGGACAAGGCCGCGCGCGAAGCGCTGAAGAAACTGCAGAAGAGACAGTGAACAGTGAATGAACCCGTCAACCCTTAGAGCTGACCAGAGTGCGTTTCAGAAGAAAGCGTTTGCCGACCTCCACGAGCCAGAGATAGACGATTGTCGCGACGGCCAGAAAGGCAAAGTACTCTGCTGGCAAGGGCGCAAAGCCAAGCGCACTTGCCAAAGGACTGAATGGCAGTAGAGTGCCGATGGCCACGACAATCAACGTCGTTGCGGCCAGCGGGGCGCTTGGCCGACTACGGAACGGATTCTGCGCAGTGCGTATGACGAAAAGCACTAACGTTTGCGTTGCCAGTGATTCGACAAACCAACCGGTGTGGAAAAATACTTGGTCGGCATGAAAAAAATGCAACAAAACGTAGAATGTCAAGAAGTCAAAGATTGAGCTGATTGGTCCGATGAAGACCATGAAATTTCGGATGAGCCGGATGTCCCAATGTTGAGGCTTGCGGAGAAATTCCGGATCCACGTTGTCCGTGGGGATTGTGATTTGCGCCGTGTCATACAAGAAGTTGTTCAAAAGAATTTGGGTGGGCAGCATGGGCAAAAACGGTAGGAAGACAGAAGCGCCAGCCATGCTGAACATATTGCCGAAGTTGGAACTCGTACCCATTAGCAGGTATTTCATTACATTGCCAAAAGCCTTGCGCCCTTCCTGAATGCCGTTATCGAGGACGCCGAGGCCCGGTTCGACCAGAATGATGTCCGCAGCGTCACGGGCCACATCCACCGCCGTCGAAACAGAGATGCCCACATCGGCGGCGTGCAGCGAAGGGGCATCGTTGATCCCATCGCCCATGAAGCCGACGCAGTGCCCGCCGTGTTTGAGGGCGAGGAGTATCCTGTTTTTCTGCGCAGGTGAGACGCGTGCGAAAACCTTAGTCTCACGCACAACGTGTGCCAGCGCAGGGTCGGTCATTCGTTCGATCTCTTCGCCGAGCACAATCTTCCCGGGATCGAACCCAACCTGACTACAAACGTGGCTCGTAACGAGTTCCCCGTCACCGGTGATGATCTTCACCTCCACTCCATCGCGCCGCAGGGCCGCAAGTGTTTCGGCAGCATCCGGGAGAGGCGGGTCGGAAAAAGTGAGGAAACCAGCCAGGGTCAGCCCGCGTTCGTCTTGCGGCGAATAGTTCGGGCGTGCCTCTACTTCTGAGTAGGCCACAGCTAGCACTCGGAATCCCTGCCGGCTCAAGTCTTCGTAGGTCTTCTGACAGCGTTCCAGTATTGGCGCATCGATGGGAACGATCCGTCCGTCTGACTCGCAACTCAACGAGAGCGCGAGCAGGCCTTCGGGCGCGCCTTTGCTAATTAGGAGCCGGTGTGATTCGTGCTCGACTACGATCGAGAGCCGGCGCCGTTCAAAGTCGTACGGAATCTCGTCGCGCTTTTCGTAGCTCTCGGCCTCTTTTGGCTTAGAGCATTGAAGGATGGCGGTGTCGAGCGGACTTCGGATTCCCGTCTCGAAGCTGCTATTGAGATAGGCTAAGGTCAATACCGAGTTTGACGGATTGCCGAAGGGATCGAGGGCGCGATCAAACGCCATGTTGCCGGTAGTAATGGTTCCGGTCTTATCGCTGCAAAGAACATCGATACTGCCGAAGTTCTGTATGGCCGAGAGGTGCTTAACGATCACCTTCTTGCGAGCCATGGCCCTCGCGCCCTTGGACAACGTGACGGACGTAATCATCGGAAGAAATTCCGGTGTCAGGCCGACCGCTAGGGCAATAGCAAACAGAAGCGCCTGAAGCGGAGGACGATGTACGAAGAAGCTGGTTACGAGCAGAAAGATGACAAGAAAGAAGACCGTCCGACTAAGAAGCAAGCTGAAATTTTTAAGGCCGCGATCAAACGCTGTCTCTTCGGGCCGAGAGGAAAGGCGAGTGGCGATGTCACCGAACGAGGTCCTTGTGCCGGTGGCGACGACCAAGGCAGTTGCAGTTCCACTTACCACGGATGTTCCTAGAAAAACCATGTTGGCGGCATCAGGGTGGGTGGAGACCTCCGTACCACCGGCCTGCTTTTCGACCGGCAGAGACTCGCCTGTCAAAGCCGCCTGCTGAATGTAGAGGTCGCGGGAAAGAAGAAGGCGGGCATCCGCGGGGACCAAGTCACCAGCGGAGAGGCGCACTATGTCGTCCGGCACGACATCACTTCGAGGTACGTCCTTCCATTGCCGATCGCGCAAAACCGTAGCGGTGGGGGCGACGCGAGCACGCAACTGTTCGATTGCTTTCTGTGAGCGGTAGGTCTGAGTGAAGTCCACAATCACGCTCATCAACACGATGGCGATAATGATGCCTGCGTCGACTTTATCGCCGAGAAAGCCGGACGCAACCGCTGCAATGAGCAAAATCATCACCAACGGATTCAGGAAAAGACGGAGCAGTTCGAGGAGGGGGGACCGTCGCTGTGGAGGGGTGGGGTCATTCGGGCCGAACTCTTCCAGCCGAGCCTCGGCTTCTTGTGAAGTCAAGCCCGCCGGAGTTGCGGTTTCGTCAAGGCGGCTCTCAAGAGTTCCAATTTTGGGCGGCATTGCAGACATTTAAAGCAGTTAAAGCTAGAATCCTACGCCAAGCAGTGACGGAGGTCACGTGGGACATCCGTCATGCTCGGCAAATTCAGCTTAGTGGTAAGACCGCTGCTCGAGGTGTTTCCCTAACAAGGTGACGTGGGTCACTGACCCAAGCGCAAGGCCCCGGAGAAGATTACGGCCGAAGGAAGGGCGTTTCTCTCCGACGCTTCGATAATTACCCTCTCAGGCCTCAGACATTTCATTCAGAGAAAGGAGCAAGCTATGGGGGACTTGAGTTTGATTGTATTGACTACAAATTCGAAAGACGGGGCGGCAAAAGCTCTCGAGGTGGCGAAAGAACTGGATCGTGATGGCTGGATTGAGCTGCTGGACTACACCATTGCCAGGAAAGACGAAAAGGGCCATCTCACAATCCGAGAGATGGACGATGAAGTGTCAGAAAAGGTGGCTGCCGCAGCGGTTGGCGTCTCCGGCGGCGTCGTGGGTGCGGTTCTCGGCGGACCGGCAGGAGCTGCTGCCGGAGTTGCCGCGGGTGCCGTAGTTGGAGCAGGATCCACGAGGCTCGTGCATAGATTTGTTCAGGACAGCTCCCTGGGGGAATTTCCTCAGAGTCTTGGAGTCGATAGTTCTTTGCTCGCGGTGGTTGTAGAGGATCGCTACGCGGAGCGCCTCGACGAAGAGTTCCAGAAACTTGGGCGGACTGTTCAGCGGGAGCTGAAGCGGGCTGAGCGCGACGCCGAATTTGATGCCTACCTGCAGCGAACCAAAGACAAGATTCGTTCCATTCAAGATGACATCCAGGCGCAGTTGGAGAAGGCCAAGACTGCCACAGCCGCCGAAAAAAGCAAGATTGAAGCGGACGTCGCTGCTAAGCGCGCCGAACTTGAAGCCCGGCGCGAAAAACTGGAAGAGCGAATTAAGGCAATGAACTCCGATTTGAAGTCAGAAATTCGTGAAATGAACTTTCGATTGCAGCTGGCCGGACTCCATGCAAGATCCGGAATCGCTGCGGGCATCGATCATCTTCACCGCCAGCTCAACCACTATAATGACGAACTCGAAAATCTTATCGAAGGTCAGATCGACACTTTGAAAGCGGAATCTGCAGACCTGAAGGCCAGAGCCGCGAAGGTAAGCGGAGACGCAAAGGCTGCCATCGAGAATCATCTCTTGGTTGTCGAGTTACGTCTCCACAAGGAGCGTGCCAAGCTCCAGGATAGTTTCGAGGAACGCTTGCTGCAGTTGAGGCAGTGGTTCGAAAATTTTCACGTCCAGTCCGCTTTGCTGCAGGCCAACCTTCGAGACAAACTCCAAGCTGCCATCAACGCGGCTCAGCATTCTTTCGCCGAACTGAAAGCGCGGGTGCGCAGGAGAAATCGCGAAGACGAACGAGCCTTGGGAGATATCCGGATGGGTTTCAACAAGGCCGCGCAAGACCTGGAAGTTGCATTTGACCAAGCGCGCCACGAGCGCGTCTAGGAGCAACGGCACAGATTTCTAGGCCAAAATGAACCAAAGAGGAGGGATTATTTATGAGTGCCACGTCACCGGCCACACTGGTGAAGGAGTCCATTGGGTGGTCAATTGCGCTCAGCGTGTTGATGATTCTGGCAGGCATCTTAGCAATTGCTTCACCGCTGGCTGCGGGGATCGCCATCAACATTTTGGTCGCTTGGCTACTTGTCTTCAGCGGAGGCGTCCATTTGGTATTTGCATGGTACACGCGGCCTGCCGGAGGGCTCCTTTGGGAGTTGTTGCTCGGGGTTGTCTACATCTTCATCGGCGTCTATCTGCTTATGCACCCGCTGGCCGGGTTAGCAACATTGACGATCGCCCTGGCAATTTACCTGTTTATCGAGGCGATTCTGGAGTTTGTTTTGGGATTCAGCCTTCGTCCGCTTCCGGGGTCAGGGTGGCTCGTATTCGATGGGATCGTCACGCTGATCCTCGCGGTGATGATTTGGAGGACATGGCCGTCGAGCACGGGATGGGTCATCGGCCTATTGGTGGGGATCAGCATGCTGTTTAGCGGCCTGGCGCGACTCGGAATTTCTCTCGCCGCACGCAGCGTCGCGAGTAAGATGGCTTGACATCTCGAAGCATGTCCGCACGCCTGGAGCCACGCAGGCCCGGGCTCGCCTCAAGAGTGCATACTGTGAACGGAGGAGGACTGAGTGGGAGGCCTGATCCCGCTAAGCGACGCATCGCGACGCCCAGTACACACTCCTGTTGTCACGCTCTGTATCATTCTCGCAAACATTATCGTTTTTGGACTTGAACTGAGGGGCGGAGATGCGTTCGTTCTTAAGTGGTCCGTGGTTCCCGCGAACATTATCGCCGGCCATCACTGGATCACCATTCTGACCGCCATGTTTTTGCACGGCAGTTGGTCACACATCCTAGGCAACATGGTGTTCTTGTGGGCCTTTGGCCCCGAGATCGAAGACTCCATGAATCCGCTGCGGTATTTGGCGTTTTACCTTGCAGGCGGGTTGGTAGCCATGCTGGCCCAGGTCGCGATTATCCCTAGTTCCACCGTACCAAACCTGGGCGCCAGTGGCGCAATTGCCGCGGTCATGGGCGCATTTCTCGTGACTTATCCTCGGGATCAGATTCGTTCGCTTCTAATCATCTTCATTTTCGTGCGTGTCACTTTCATCCCGGCAGCGGTTCTCATCGGGTTTTGGTTCCTCACGCAGCTTTTGAATGTGGGATCGGTAGCGACGGCCCAGACGGGAGGAGTGGCTTACGTCGCTCACGTTGCCGGCGCTATCTTTGGGGCTCTGTCCGCGCGTTTCTTTCAAGATCCGCGGCGGCTCGCCGCCCAGCTCTAGTTGCACTCCTATCGTGGCATGCACGGAACTGTGCATAAATCGGGCGTAAACATCAAATGAGGTTTTGGAGCCAAGCTTCTGCGGAAAGTGCTCTCTTCAAAAAGGCAGGACCTCGCTTCTGGCGAGGACTGACCTCATTACCATGAAAAAGTTCGATTCGGTCACAATTCGAGGGCCTCATGAAGTTCGGCGTATTGGCGCTTGACTACGATGGGACGGTCGCTAGCGATGGTGTGCTAGATCCTGACGTGAAGGCTGCAATCGTCGAGGTGCGTGCGCGGGGGATCGTGGTCATCTTGGTTACTGGCCGTATTCTGGCTGACCTCAAGCGAGCAGCAGGGAATCTGGACTTTGTTGATGCGGTGGTAGCCGAAAATGGCGCCGTCCTGTCCTTGCCAAATGGACAAACCAGGCTTATCGGCCATCGCCCACCTCAGATGTTCCTCGATGAACTATGCCACCGTGGAATCCCGTTCCATGCAGGCCAATGCATCATTGAAGCCGATGCAGCTTCCGCTCCGCAGATTCTGGCGGTGATCCGGGAACTCGAACTACCACTGGTGCTGCTGTTCAACCGCAGCCGTCTCATGGTACTTCCGCAAGCCCTGAGCAAGAGCACCGGCTTACGGGAGGCCTTGAACGTCTTCCGCCTTTCGGCTCACAACGCGATTGGTATAGGAGACGCTGAAAACGACCATGACCTGCTCGCCGCATGCGAGATTGCTGTGGCAGTCAGTTGGGGCAGTCCCGCCCTGCAAAAGGAGGCCGACGAAATCGTCCAAGGAGACGGCCCTCTTGCTGTGGCTGCATATATTCGGCAGGTTTCGCGACAGATGCGGCTGCCTCAGGGTCGCACGGGCCGGCACCAAATTTCCGTGGGCACCGCGCAAGATGGGAAACCGGTGGCCTTCTCGATCCATGGGAGGAACTTTCTGATTGTTGGAGATCCAGGCGCCGGCAAATCCTGGGCTACTGGGCTCGCATGCGAACAGATGATCCTTCAGGGGTACAGTGTTTGTGTCATTGATCCTGAAGGAGACTACGGGGCCCTCGAATCTTTGCCCGGCGTTGCACTGCTTGGCGGTGCCGACCACCCGCCTGACTTGCCCGACGTTGCGCGCGCCCTTCGCCATTTCGATCTAAGCGTTGTCGTCGATTTATCCCGGATAGGCTATGAGGAAAAGCTCAGTTATCTGAAGGAATTGTTGCCGATGCTGGCCTCCTTGCGTCGAACTACGGGCCTGCCACATAGAATCGTCGTTGATGAAGCGCATTACTTTCTGGCCGAAGCAAATGTCATGCAGCTTCTGGATTTTGAGTTGGGTGCCTATGCAATCGTCACGTATCGTCCGTCCGACTTGCATCCGGACTTGCGAAGAGGACTTCACGTCATCCTTGCTAACCGACTAACCCAGGCCAAAGAGGTGCAAATGCTCTTAACCATGGCCGGAAACAAGAACCTCGAAGGTGAGTGGACCAGAATCCTCGGAGCCCTCGAACCCGGGGAAGCAGCCCTTCTGCCGGGAGTGGAAGAAGCTGCAGGAACGCTACGGCGCTTCAAGCTCTTGTCTCGAATGACCCCACATGTCCGGCACAGGTCCAAGTATTTCGATGTCGAAGTCGCTAATGGGCATGAGTTTGTATTCACTGAGGACGGAACGATGATCAGACCTCCCGCTCGGTCGTTAAAGCAATTTGTCACCTTGTTGGCGAACAAGTCGCATGCCTGCCTCGGCGGGCATACACGCCGAGGCGATTTCTCCAACTGGATTGCAGGTACCTTCCACGATCATCGCCTGGCCTCGGAAGTGCGAAAAGTCGAACAGCGCTACCGTCTCGGCCATCTGGACGACGTGCGCGAATCGTTGTCCCAACTCATCCAGGAACGCTACCGCCTTTCCTCGGAACAGGCCTTGACCGCCCCGCTTGCCAGCAGCCCATCTTGAAGACGCGGGCTGGCCGCTCATGAGGCCGGCACCCGGACCGCGCTCGCTCGGGAAACCAGAATAGAGAGTGGTGGTGGCCTATTCGCGAATGGTGAGTACTGGGCAGGACGCGTAACTGACCAACCTGTAAGCAGTGTCCAGCTTGGTGAGATGTGCAGCGATGAGCGGGTCGACGCGTTCTACGGACATCACGATCAGGTCCACCGTCGCTTTCGACACAAAATTGAGGATTGCTTCCGTTGCTGGGCCAAACCCTCGCTCGAAGCGAACTTGGTTGCGCAGGTTGGAACTTTCCGGAACATGATCCTCTATCCAGCACTTAAACGGTTCCCTGATATCCTCTTTACTCTCCTGCTGGGCTGTAGCTAAGGGCATACCTTCCCTCACGTTCATTACCGTCAACTTGGCGACGTACCGCTGGGCCAAGGAAACTGCGTACTTCGCAGCTTCACTTGTATCAGGCTCGAACTTCAACAGGTACAGAATATGGCGCAGCTCGATGTTAGCCTGAGCCAACGCAGGTTTCGGGCCTATGGTTAGAACTGGACAGGGAGCCGTGCG
>DASPTQ010000317.1:0-13044 GCA_035623335.1 Terriglobales bacterium | reverse complement strand
CGCCACCGGCACCACCGTGAATCAGAATCCTTTGGTCTTGGCCGAGGGCCGCTCGGTCGAACAGCGCCTGCCAGGCCGTCGAAGCAACAATAGGAATGGCGGCGGCGTGCACATGGTCAATCGAGCGCGGTTTAAGGGCTGTTTCTGCTTCCTTGACCACGACGTATTCCGCGTAAGCGCCGTTGCGGCTGAGATCCGGGCGGGCGTAGACTTCGTCGCCCTTTTTGAACTTGGAGACGCCCGAGCCGGTGGCTTCGACCACACCGGAAACGTCCCAGCCGGGAATAAAGGGCAGCGCGAAGGGAAAGATTTCCTTCATGTAGCCGGCACGGATCTTCCCGTCCACAGGGTTCACGGCCGCAGCATGGACCCTTATCAGCAATTCACCGGCACCGGGTGTAGGGCGTGGCGCGTCTTCGAACCGGAGCACTTCCGGCCCGCCGTAATTGTGGATTCGCACGGCTTTCATGTTTTCCATCTGACCAATCTCCTTGGGTTTTCTTCAAAGTTCGGCCTGGGGGTATCAACGTCCCTCTTTCGAGGTCACGCGGACAGAGGTTCCGCCGAAACCTGCCCCACGGTTTTGGGCACGAACGGTGCAAGCAACGATTGGAAGTGAGGACTCAACGGCAGTTCTTTACTTTCCTTCTCTAACAGCTTGTGTGGATCGGTCGAGGTCTTCAGGAGGTAGCGCAGGAGCGAAAGGCGCAGGAGCCACAGGGCATGCTTGAGGTCCTGCTCGCCGCGAATGCGAAAGCTGACCCACCCCGAGTTGGGAACCCAGGGGTGCCCCTCGGCCAGGCCTTCGGCTAAAAGCGCATCGCGAACCGAGCGCGGGAAAGGGATGTCCACCACACCGTCTCGGTGTACGTGCCCGACTTCGGCATTTCCACAGCGGAATTCCTTGCCGCCCAAGCGGTGGGGATGAACAGAGATGTTGGGCCACAACGACACTTCCGCTTCGAGCTCTTTAAGATGCTCCATTGCCAGGTTCTCCGCTGACCCCTTTTGCCCCTTTCGATGCCTGAGCGTGAGTGCTCGATTCAGCGTGATCTTCCACAAAAGTGAGGTTAGGAAGGATCGAGCGCCATGCCCTTGGCAGAAGGCTTGCTGAAGAGGTGCCATCCTCATCATCTCGCTGAGGGGAAAGATGCGTGTGGCGTAGGCTGGTTAGATCCGGATCAGCTGCGTCGCTTGGGCCGTCGCTGGCGTGGGCGCCGCGCGGGTTCTTTGGCTCGCGATTGTTGCGCCTCTTTGGCAGTCACCACGTGAAGCCGCATGAAGTTCGTTGAACCTGAGGCCATTTGCGTGCCGGCCACCACGCCGAGCACGTCGCCCACCTGGATTCGCCCTCGTCGTAACAGCTCGTGGGTGGCAGTCGAGAGCATGTCCTCCGCGCTATGGGCGGGCTCCCGTTCGACGGGATGAACTCCCCAATAGAGGTTCATGCGATTACAAACCGGCAGATCACTGAAAGCGTAGATCTCGGCCTTCGGCCGGTACTTCGAAATCATGCGCGCCGTATTGCCGGTCTCGGTAAACACGGCGATGGCTCCCATGCGCAAATCTTCCGCGGCATGGGCCACGGACTCGCAAATCGTCTCGGCAATGCTCAGCCGGTGGTGGTTAATGCCTCGCCGGCGCGGGAGCTCCCGCATGGTTTTCTCCGCCTCGACCACGATTTTCGCCATCATCGTAACCGCCTCCCGGGGATAACGTCCGCTGGCGGTTTCGGCCGAAAGCATGACCGCATCCGTGCCGTCCAGAATGGCGTTGGCCACGTCGCTGGCCTCCGCCCGCGTCGGCCGCGGGTTCTCAACCATCGATTCCAGCATCTGGGTGGCGATAATGACCGGCTTTCGCCATTCGGCCGAGCGATGAATCACCTGCTTCTGGATGATGGGCACTTTCTCGGGCGGCATTTCGACGCCCAGGTCCCCGCGGGCCACCATCACCCCATCGGTCGCTTCCAGAATCTCTTCCAGCTGTTCGAGCGCTTGCGGCTTTTCGAGCTTGGCGATGATGGGAACATCGCTGCCGTGACTGGCGATGATCTTCCGCACGCTGTGAACATCCGCGGCCGAGCGGACGAAGGAGACGGCCACCATGTCCACCCCGTGGATCAGCCCAAACTGCAAATCCACCCGGTCTTTTTCGGTGAGTGCGGGAATGGAAAGCGCCACGCCGGGAAGATTGATGCCTTGATGCTCCTCGAGTTGGCCACCGTTGACCACTTCGCACTCCACATCCCGACCACGCACGCGGGAAACTCGCAACTCGATGCGGCCATCGGAGAGCAAAATGCGATCGCCCGGAGACACCTCGCGCGCCAAACCAGAAAAGGTTGTGGAGATTAGCCGGGGTGTTCCCTCGACCGGGCGTGGGGTGATCGCCACCTGCGATCCAGCTTCAAGCGTGATGGGCAGGTGATCGACGAGCGGCCCGGTACGGATTTTGGGCCCTTGCAGATCCTGCAGGATCGAGATGGTGCGATTCTCGGCGGCAGAGATGCGGCGCAGCCGCTCAATGACCTTTCCGTGCTCCTCATGCGTGCCATGGGAAAAGTTCAGGCGAGCAACATCCATGCCCAACCGCATCAGATCCGCGAGCACGTCCTCGGAATTCGAGGCCGGTCCTACCGTACAGATGATCTTGGCTCGCCGGGCGTGAGTGCGCCGGCTTCGGCGCTCGAATCGGTCGCTGGCTTTGCGGTGTGAGATCAAGGGTCTGGATAGGAAGATTGTAGATTCAACGATGGCTGACGATCGATGTCTTTTCCCGTCCTGCAGCCGCCACCACTTTCGAAGTGGACATTTCCTTCAACTCCTTGCCCAGGGTGGCGCGTGGGAACAGCATGGCATTGAATTCCGCCCCGACCAGGACAACCAGCGAAACCAGGTACATCCACACCAGCAGCGCGATGGCCGTGCCCAGGGAGCCGTAAATCAGACTGTAATCGGCATAGTTCTGCAGGTACCAGCCGAACAAGGCCGTGGTCAGGAACCAAAGCCCGGTGGCCAGGGTTGCGCCCGGCAGGGTGCTATGCCAGGGCTGGGTTCGTGGCACGGCGTTGTGGTAAATCAAAGCAATCACCGCAATGCTGGTCAGGGTGGCAATGAACCATCGGGTCATCGCCCAAAGCAGGAGAATGACCGGGCCGAATTCGCGATCCGACTGAAACAGGATTCGTGCCTCGATACTGCTGCCGAAAGCCACCAGAATGGTGGCAAAACTCAGGGGAATGCCGGCCAGGATCACCAGCGAGAAGGCGATCATGCGCTCCTTGACTAATCCCCAAACCTTGGGCAACTGGTAGGCATTGCGAAAACCCTCCATCCAGGACACCATCACCCCGGAGGCCGTCCACAGAGTGATCAAGGAAGCGCTGACCAGCACACCCAACGGGCGTTTCAAAGACCCTCCCGTCAGATAGGTCAGGGCGGCCGTGCTAGCCGTGGGAAGGATCCGTCCTACCGCATAAGAGATCTGGCGGAGATAGACCTCGGTGTGCGGGGAAGTAGCCAGTACAGAACCAACCACCAGGAGCGCGGGGAAAAAGGTCAAAATCGAGGAATAAGCGGATGCCTTGGCGACGGCGAACGCGTCATGCTCGAACGCGCGCCAAAACGCCAGCCGCACGAGACGAAGAAACTGCAGCATCGATGGTTTTGGGTAGTATTCCTCCGACCTCGCGGCTGCCAGCAAGTCTCGCAGGCACAAACTCCTTGGCTTGAATGCTTCGGCTCAACTCAAGCCGCACCGCAAAGCAACCGAACCCGAACTCGATTCCAGCCCGATTTCGGATCGAATCTTCGTGGAACCTGTTCTCTCGTCGGTCCTTGTTCGACGCGCGCTCCGGCCAAGAGAAGAGTGAGGATTGGATTCTACCTCAGCTGTTCTCGTTGCCGGCGCGCTTCCAAGTTATCAAATCACCGATAGTTGAGCTACCGGTGCTCGAGGCCGGATGCTTATAGGCTTCGACCTCGGAGCGGGAAGCTTCCTCGCCTACGGCCTTGATGCTCAGGCCGACCTTCTTCTCCTCGGGGTTCATCTTAATGATTTTAAAATCAAGCTCTTGGCCGGGTTCGAGGGTCATGGGTTGGCCTTTCCCGTCGACCACTTCGGAGTTGTGGCAGAGGCCCTCGACGCCGTCGGCAATCTCGACAAACGCCCCGAAACTGGCGAGGCGCAGGACTTTCCCCCGCACCACGTCGCCGATATGGCGCTGCTCGAAGAAGGTTTCCCACACATCGGGCTGAAGCTGCTTGACTCCCAAGGACAGCCGCCGCTTATCCGGCTCAATGGCGAGCACCACGGCTTTGACGCGATCGCCCTTCTTCAATACCTCCGAAGGATGCTTCACCCGCTTGGTCCAGCTCAAATTGCTGACGTGCACCAGGCCGTCAATGCCGTCTTCAATCTCAAGAAAGGCGCCAAAGTCGGCCAGGTTCCGTACCCGCCCTTCGACGGTTGCGCCCACCGGATATCTATCCTGCAAAGCATCCCAGGGATTGGGCGCGAGCTGGCGCATGCCGAGCGAGATGCGGCGCTCCTGGGGGTTCACGTTCAGCACAGCACACTCCACCTGATCTCCGACGTTGACGAGCTTCGAAGGGTGCTTCATGCGCTTCGACCAGGTCATTTCGCTGACGTGCACCAGACCTTCGATACCCTGTTCTAACTCCACAAAAGCACCGTAATCGGTGACGCTAATCACACGGCCCTGCACGTGGGCCCCCACCGGATAACGGTGCTCCGCATCCAGCCAAGGATCGGGGGTGAGCTGCTTGAATCCCAGCGAGACCCGCTGTTTGTCCTTGTCGAACTTCAAGACTTTGACCTGGATCTGGTCGCCCACATTGACCAGGTCTCGAGGATGGGTAAGCCGGCCCCAGGACATATCCGTGACATGGAGCAGACCATCGATGCCCCCCAAATCCACAAACGCACCGTAGTCGGTCAGGTTCTTGACCACCCCGGTCAGGTCCGCCCCTTCGGAAAGGTGTTCCAGGGTCTTCGATCGCTTTTCCGTCTGCTCTCCTTCGAGGACCTGTTTCCGCGAGACCACGACATTGCCGCGCTTCTTATTCAGCTTGATGATGGCAACCCGGAGGGACTGGCCTTTGAGAGAATCGAGATTGCGCGTGGGCCGCAGGTCGGCCTGCGAACCCGGGAGAAACGCCCTTACCCCCATGATGTCGACCGTCAGGCCCCCCTTAATCCGCTCGACGGCAACGGCCTGGATGGGCTCCTGCTGGGTGTACGCCTTTTCGATCGCGTCCCAAGCCCTCAGGCGCTGCGCTTTAAGGTGGGAAAGGTTGACGTACCCTTCTTCGGTCTCACCCGCCTCCCGCATGACGTCAATTTCGTCGCCCGGCTGGAACCTCGGCTTTCCTTCGTGGTCGAGCACTTCGGCAATGGGCAACATTCCTTCCGACTTGGCCCCGATATCGACCACGACGTGAGTGGGGGTAAGTTTCAGTACTTGTCCCTTGATCACATGATCGTCGCCCTCGGTTTCCTCGCCTTCGGTGGTGAAGCTCTCAAGCGCCGAGGCGAAATCGTCGCTGGCGGGCGGGCCGGCCGGCTTCTCCTCCTGGGATTCGACGAGGGGATGCTGCTCGGAAGCGTGGGCTCCCGTGCTCGTAGCCTCGGGTGGGCTGGAAGGCTGTTCAGTGATGGTGGATGTTGCCGATTCGAAAGCGCGTGTCCGGTTATCGTCGAGCAAAGTCATGGCGTCTCTGATGTACTCGCACTGCGAGGATGCGGGAAACGGTTAGCGGACAGCTGGTGTGAGTCGTCGGTTATGTGGAGTCCGTCCTGGCGAACGGGCCATGCAATCCCAGCGGTCGGACGTTTCTAACAGCAAACCCGCGTCCAATAAAGGGAACTTCTCGACTATAGCAACCGCTTCCGAACAGTGTCAAACCGAAGTTCAAAAATCCAATTCGAAGGTACCTGGACATTTGTTTCGGACGATCAACCTCAGCGCTGAAATCCGGCAGAAGCGAGCGTCTGTCCTGCCTTTTCGCCGATGAAGAGCCTCGCGGGCGCACTCGACCCCCATATTCATCCAGTGAAAACCGACAAAAATCGCGATCCCTGCTCTGCGATCGGCCGCACTCCCGCATCTCGGGAGAACCACCGCCACCGGCGCGCATCGGTTCCGCAACTTGGCTCGAATCTGCTACTCTGCGGAGCGATGGATCATCTCTGGACACCGTGGCGCTACGCCTTTGTGACCTCCACGGCAAAGGCCACGGCTTGTATTTTTTGCGATCTTCCCAAACTCCCGGATAAGGAAGCCCACATCGTCCACCGCGGCCAACACTGCTTCATCGTTCTGAACGCCTATCCTTACACGCCCGGTCACGTCATGGTCGTTCCCTACGCTCATCTGGATCAGTTGCAGAAGCTGCCAAAGGCGACGGCCCACGAGATGATGAATCTTTCCCAGACCATGGAGCGTGTCCTGCGCGAACTCTACAGCCCCGACGGGGTGAACCTCGGCATGAATATCGGGAAAGCCGCCGGGGCGGGAGTTGCGGGCCACATCCACATGCACGTGTTGCCGCGTTGGGTGGCGGATTCGAACTTCCTGACCGTGGTTGCGGAGACTCGGACCCTGCCGGAAACTCTGGAAACGACCTACCAGCGGGTGAGAGGGGCGCTCGAGGCGCTCGAATCAGCGGCGTCCCCTTGAGTGAAGCTTGAAGGGCGAAAAGATCACCCAAGATGGACGCCGCGACTAAGGGCACACTGTCGGCAACCCATCGAATGGGTCTCCCCCGATCCTTCAATGCGCCCTAAACCCAAAGTCCTTGCGCCCGCTGAGGTTAGAGAGACAAAATCCTCTTTTGCGGGCTGCCGATGGACCGGCTCAAGTCGGATCGTAGTGCGGCGAACTAAGGCGACTTGTCACGAAAATGTCAAGAAAGTGTGAACTGTTGTTCCATCTCCACAGGCAGGATTATTTTCCGAGCAGCGCTTCCATTTCATCCTCTCCCAGGATAGTAATGCCCAAATCGCGGGCTTTCTCGAGCTTCGAACCGGCGTCGCTGCCGGCGATCACGTAATCGGTGTTCTTGCTCACCGAGCCGGCCACGCGGCCGCCCAGATCCTCGATCAGCTTTTTGGCTCCTTCCCGCGTGTAGCGGGCGAGCGTCCCGGTCAGAACGAACGTCTTGCCCGCCAGCTTGGTTCCGCGCTCTTTCTTCTTGCCGGACATGGTGAGACCCGCCTCTCGCAGGCGTTTCACCAGCTCGCGGTTCTTGGGCTCGGCAAAGAACTCCGCCATGCTCGAGGCGATTCTTGGTCCGACCTCATCGACCTGCTGGAGCTCTTCCTCGGGAGCGTTCATCAGCGCATCCATCGAGCCGAAATGTTCCGCCAGAAATTGCGCGGTACGCTCACCGACAAAACGGATCCCGAGGCCGTAGATGACCCGTTCCAGGGGCAGTTTTTTGGAGGCTGCGATTTCATCGAGAACGTTTTGTGCGGACTTGTCACCCATGCGCTCGAGCGTCAACAGTTCGGCCTTGGTGAGCTTGTAAATATCGGCGACATTCCGTACCAGGCCGCGCGCCGTCAGCTGATTCACCAGGGCGTCGCCCATGCCTTCGATGTTCATCACTCCGCGCGAAGCAAAATGCAGGATGGTTTCCCGCAGTTTGGCCGGGCAGTTGGCGTTGACACAACGGTAATCGACCTCACCCTCGGTACGGACGACGTGGGTGCCGCATTCAGGACACTTTTCCGGCATGTGAAATCGGCGGTGGCCGCGGGGATGATTCTGATCTTCGACCACGCGGATCACCTTGGGGATCACGTCGCCGCCGCGCTCGACCTCTACCCAATCGCCGATTCTCACCCCCAAGCGCTCGATTTCATCGAGGTTGTGCAGCGTGGCGCGGCTCACCGTGGTACCGCCGATGGGTACGGGTTGAAGGGCGGCCACAGGCGTTAGCTTTCCGGTGCGGCCGACCTGCACGCGAATGTCTTCGATTTGGGTGATCCCCGAACGCGCCGCGTATTTGTAGGCGATGGCCCAGCGCGGCGCCTTGCCGGTCTGCCCCAGTTCCTCCTGCAGAGCCGTGCGATTCACCTTGATCACGATGCCGTCAATTTCATACGGCAAGCGTTCCCGCTTGCTTTCTTCCTGCTCAATGAACTTCCAAGCGTCTTCGAAGTTGTGGACCAGGACGCGGCTGGGGTTGACCTTAAAGCCCAGGGTCTCAAGCGCCTTCAGCGTGTCCCAATGCGCAGGGAAATAAGTCCGTCCATCTTCGAGAAGCGCATAGGCGAAGTAGTCGAGGCGCCTTTCGGCGGTGACGGTCGGCGCGAGCTGGCGAACCGTTCCGGCGGTGGCGTTGCGGGGGTTGGCAAACAGCGACAACCCCTTCTGCTGGCGCTCTTCATTCATCTTCCGGAAGGCCCCGAGCGGCATTAGCATCTCGCCGCGCACCTCGAAGTCCGGGGGGACCCGGGCCGCTTCGAGCTTTTCCTTGGCGATCGAGAGAGGGATCGAGCGCACCGTACGAATGTTCGCCGTGACATCTTCGCCGATAGAGCCGTCGCCGCGCGTCACCCCACGCGCCAGTTTGCCCTGCTCGTAACCCAGGGCCAGCGACATTCCGTCGAGCTTCAGTTCGCAGACGTACTCGATGTCCTTGCGACCGCTGAGCTCATGCACGCGCCTCTCCCAATTGCGCAGTTCCTCCACGTTATAGGTGTTGTCGAGCGAAAGCATGGACGAGGAATGGGGAAGCTTGACGAAACCTTCGCGCGGCTTGCCGCCCACCCGCTGCGAGGGAGAGTCGGGCGTGACGAGCGCGGGATGCTCCGCTTCGAGGCGCTTCAGCTCGTTCATCAGCTGGTCAAATTCGGCGTCGCTGATCTCGGGATCGTCGAGAACATAGTAGCGGTGTTCCTGGTAGCGGATCTTGTCGCGCAGGGCTTCGAGCCTGCTTTCGATGTCTTTCTTTGTTGCTCGAGTGCTCATCGGAAAAGATTATAGATACAAGGCTGGCTTAGGTTACGTGGGGGTAAGAAGCCGCCTGACAGCACGCGGGGCCGTACGCCGGCTCTCGCCCTTGGCCACGGGGACGTCGACGATGGCAAGCCAGAGCCGCTCCCGGATGGCCGGAATCCCGCGCTCGATCCTGGTTGGCGGTCGCTGGCCCTCGCCGGTGGCGGCATCCGCCGCGTTGTGCTCCCGAGGAAAATATCTCACTCAGGGCCGGGCGGCCCGGCGGGAAGGCGCAGGATCAACACCCCTCCGATCAGTGATCCCAGCATCATCATCAGAAAGCCCGCAGCAAAGGAACCGGTGCGCGAGTAAAGATAGCCGAAGGCATAGGGGCCGGCAAAGCCCGCAATGCTCGCGGTTGCATTAATCAATCCCACGGCCGTCGGCGCCATGGAACGGCTCAAGATCTCGGTGGGGATAGCCCACGCTATCGACACATAGGAGGCGCCCACCCCCACCAGAGTGAATACCGTCATGAGGTAAGCCAACGAAGGAACGGGGGCAGTGGCCGCGAGCAGTGCGGCGGCGGCGAGGAAAAGTGGGATGGCCGTGTGGCACCGTCGTTCGCCGGTTTTGTCCGAATGCCATCCGCCAATTTGCATCGCCAGGAAATAGGCGACGAAGGGAAGCGCACCGAGCATCCCGACATGGAAGTCGGATAGTCCCGACTGGCGCTTCAGAATCGTGGGAAACCAGAATACAAACGTGTAGGTCAGGATATAAGCAAAGAAGAGGCTTAGAGCCAAAGTCCGAACCGTACTCGACCTCAGCGCATCAAGGATGGTAGCTCGCTCCGACGTGGACGCAATTTGCTGTTCCTCGAGCTTGCGTTCGATCCAAAGGCGCTGATCGGGAGTCAACCAGTGTGCGTCCCTGGGCCAGTCGGTCAGAAAGAAGTAGGCGATGATGCCGAGCAGGACGACTGGAAGTCCTTCGATGACAAACAGCCACCGCCAACCCTTCCAACCGAGCCACTCATACCCGAGGATCAGACCAGCCAGCGGCGATCCAAGAACCGAAGACAGGGGGATAGCGCCCATGAAGTTGCTGGTTGCTTTGGCGCGGTCTTCATGAAGAAACCAATGGCTGAGATAAACGACAACGCCGGGGAAAAAGCCGCCCTCGGCGGCGCCGAGCAAGAAGCGCGCAAGATAGAGATGTGCGGGGGTGCGCACCAGCGAAGTCAGGACGGTAAGTGAACCCCATCCGATCAGGCTGAGCGCGATCAACCGGCGTGCGCTCCAGCGTTCCGCGAGCACAGCGCCGGGGATCTGGAGAGCAACGTAGCTGATGAAGAAAATGCCGGCACCCAAGCCGAAGACCCGGTCAGAAAAACCTAGTTCGCGGGACATTCCGATCGCGGCAAAGGCGACGTTGGTGCGGTCGAGGTAATTCAGGACGTAAAGAAGAAAAAGAAACGGCAGCAAGCGTAGGGCGATCTGATGGCGTGTGTGATCCGCGAGGTGAGGCGCGGTCGCGATAGACGATGCCGGATCCAAGCAGCCCCCCTCGTTGCGGTAAAGGGCCCGAGTATACACCGTCCACCCGGAAGTGGCGCAGTGGAGAAGATGGGAGGCTGCCTTCGAACCGTTTTATCGAGCGTGCGCAACAATTCAAGCCACGCTCTATACCAGCCTGAACGCACCTCCGATAAAACCTTATCTTTAGTAGGGAACCCAGTCAGCGGGGATAACGTGGAATTTTTGGGCCCAATCATGAAGGCACGCAAGATAGTTACTCTCGCGGTATGTTTCTAACTCCCAGTGCCACTTAGAGTAAAACTGAACGCCATTTCTACTCAGCTTTCCGAGCTGGTAACCGAATGGTTGGACGTAATCGAAAGCGTCTTTGAGTAACTTCCGGCCGAGAATCCAGCGATGGTTGTACTCGAACTGAATGACATCTACATGCCGGCCTTGAAGCATAGACTCTGCGCCGAGAAGCACATTGAAGTCATGCCCCTCCGCATCGATTTTCAAGAAGTTGATGTGCGGAATGGACTGTTGCCGACAGTAGCAATCGACTGTTGTCAACTCGACATCCTCGCCGTTGTCCCATAGCTGAGCAGCAAGTGAATTACAGCCGGAACCCGCAGATTCGACCGACAGCCTCCCCTTACCTGCGTGATCCGAGCAAGCCTTTTCGACCAGATAGACGCCTTTCCAGTGGCTTGCCCGTTTGCTGAGCATTTTGAATGTTTCAGAACAGGGCTCGAACGCATGAACGATCACCTCTCTTGACCTGGCAATCTTGAGAAGCGAGTCCGTCCATTCGCCTACGTTGGCACCAATGTCGAACACGACAGGGCGGTCAACGCAGCCAAGGATCGCCTCTTGCAAATAGTGCTCGCCGTTAGTCGTTGAGTCATTGAGGACGTCAAATTGCGCTTCGTACATTAGCAATCTGGCGCAGCGATAGAAGTTTTTTTGACCCACGACAAAACGCACCAGATGGGCGGCTTTCCGAACGAGGGATTGATCTCGCATGTTCCCAATTATAAGAGGCATGATTCTCCCTGAGGGGCGACCCTCGAACTGCTGGATGAGTCCCCAAGGGGGAGATGTTTCGTCAGGCCGACATGCTGATGGAGGGGGCAGCGCAATCTCAGCGCAGACACATGTTTTCTTGGTGTCCGATAGTCAGGCGCCTGCTCATGGGTGAGGCGTTGGTATCCAAAAGGGACCTGTTCATCTCAATTCCAGGACACCTCTCTGTCGCAGCTTGCTGCGTTCCGGAAACATGTTCTCCGCCCGAGCGCCGGGAGATAACAATAAGGCCTTTAGACTTGGGCGCGCTGCTCGCTGCAAACGATTCCATTCCTCAATCGGCACAAGGACAGCCATCTCAATTCCGCAGCGTGTCACCACTTGTGGCCCCTTCTTGATCGCCGCGTCCAGAAATTGGCTGAACCGCGCTCTTGCATCCTGAACTTTCCAGGAACTCATACCAGCCTCGCCTAATTGCCCATTAGATGATTAGTCATATGACAAGTCAACACGAGAGAGAGCGACCCAGTGGAATGCTTGATCGGTCCGAGAGACGGACCGGACCTCGATTTGCGAGATTGAGTTTGCCAGTGGCACGCATCCGGCACACAGACCCGTGAGCTTTCCAGCCTTAGATTACCGATGGCATGCGAGACTGACACCGCCCAAAGGACGCCTGCGCTCTCGTTCCCGTACAATCTCCCTGTCGATGCGCAAAGCCCTTCTGCTCTACAACCCGTTGTCTGGACCGCGTCGTTCGCACCGGGTGGCCGATGTTGACTCGGCAGCCGCCGTGCTGCGCGCCGCCGGAGTTGAAAGTAGAGCTTTAGCAACGCAAGGCCCCGGGGACGCGGCCGAGCAGGTGAAGCAGGCGATCAGCCTGGGATATGACACGATCATCGCTTGCGGCGGCGATGGCACGGCCCACGATACCTTGCAGGGGTTGGTGGGTACTGATGTCGCGCTCGCGGTCATTCCCCTGGGGACAGCGAACGCACTGGCCCATGATCTGGGGGTGCCGCTTTCGCCCGCCGCGGCGGCACGGGTGCTGCTTCAGGCCAAGACCCGCCGTGTCAGTGCCGGCCGGGTAGAATATCTCGATTTCACGGGCAAGTCGGGCAGCCGTTATTTCACGGTCACAGTCGGCATCGGAGTTGATGCCCACCTGTTCTACAAATTGAACCCGGTGGCCAAACGCCATCTTGGGATGCTGGCCTACTATTTCCAGGGGACGCGCCTTTGGCTGATGCACAAGATGGAGCACTTTCAGGTGGAAATGGGCGAGAACGGAACGGGCCATACCGCCCAGGTGTCACAATTGCTGGCGGTGCGTATCCGGGATTTCGGGAACATGCTGCGGGAGCTGGCTCCCGGCGCCTCTCTCGAGCGGGACGACCTTCGCCTGGTGCTGTTTTATACCCGCAGCCGGGCAGCCTATCTTGGCTATCTGATGCGCGGCCTGTTCGGCACCCGGTGGAAGATTCCGGGTATTGAATGGCGCGATGCGCAAGACGTTCAGTGCCTGCCCGT
>DASPTQ010000316.1:0-31969 GCA_035623335.1 Terriglobales bacterium | reverse complement strand
CGGAGGATCAATCACCGTGCGGATGCTCGGTGCGGCGGGATGGGAATGGGGAATCAGAAACCCTGCGCCGGCGCCTAGCAACAGCGCAGCCACCAAACCTGCCGCCCAAGCCAGCGAGTTGGCTGGGGGCGACTTTGTCGCCACCTTGATCCCGGCCGATGGCCGTTCCGCCGCAATCCGCTCGAGCTCGAGCTTCAGGTCGTGTGCCGTCTGCAGGCGTTCGTCCGGATCTTTTTCCAGGCACAGTCGGATCACGCGATCGAGCGCTGGCATCGCTCCCGGGCGCAGGGTGCTGGCCGAGGGCGGGTCCACGGCGAGAATCTGACCGACGACAGTGGCCTGCGTTTTGCCTTCGAAAGCGCGCTTGCCCGTTACCATCTCGAAGAGCATCAGACCAAAAGCGAAAATGTCGGAGCGAGCGTCAGCCTCGAGGCCCTGAACCTGTTCCGGAGACATGTATTGGACGGTGCCGACCACCGCACCTGCCGCGGAGACCGGCGAGCCCGGCGCAGGACTAGTCTGGGTCAAGGCAGCCGCGAGCGTAGAACGTGAGCTGCCACTTCCGGTCCCGGACACGGCGGCTGCTCCCACGGGTTTTGCCAGACCGAAGTCGAGAAGTTTCGCGCCCATCTTGGTGAGCATCACGTTGCCCGGCTTCAGGTCACGATGTACCACTCCTGCGCGATGCGCCTTCTCAAGAGCATCGGCAATCTCGACTGCGGTCTTCAGGAGCTCTTGTTCGCCGAGAGGACCTCTCTTCAGCCGGTCGGCCAAGGACTCGCCTTCCAGGAACTCCATGACCAGGAAGTCGGTGGCGCCTTCCTGGCCGATGTCGTGCAAAACACAGATGTGCGGATGCTGCAACTGGGAGATGATTTTGGCTTCGCGCTCGAAGCGGGCACGAAGGTCAAGGCTCGCTACCAGGTCAGAGTTCAGTACCTTGATGGCAACGGTGCGGTCGAGTCGGGTATCGCGGGCGCGATAGACCTCGCCCATGCCGCCTGCGCCGAGTGGCGATTGAATTTCGTAGGGTCCGAGCTTCGTACCAGGAGCTAGCGGCATCGGTGGGCGCAATTATAGCCCGTCCCGTGGGCATGGCGCGCTCCATTAGGCCTCGCTGGCCCAGCACCCTTGGGAAGACGCGAGTTCGCTCTGATCTTGGGAGCGGAAATGCGCCTTAATCCACCCGCAGCGTGACCATCGGATCCACTCGCGTGGCGGCCACCGCGGGAAACAAGGCCGCCAACAAAGCTGCAGCCACCAGCAGCGTCGTGGCACCCAGGAACGTCGCCGGGTCATGCGGCCCAACCTGGAAAAGCAGGCTGGTCAAAATCCGCGATAAGCCGAGCGTCATCGCAAGCCCCATCATCGTTCCCGGCAGAACCATCCGCATGGCGCTTCCCAGTATGAGCCAAACGATAGCGCTCCTGCTCGCGCCCAAGGCCAGGCGTACTCCAACCTCGGGCTTCCTTTCGACCATCAGGAACGCAGTCACGCCATACAATCCTACGATGGCCAGTACCAGCCCCGCGCACCCAAAATATCCCACCAAGAGCATCTCGAAGCGCGGCTGATCCGCCAACTTTGCCACCCGCTCTCGCAAAGTCCCGATCTCGACCGGCAGCGCCGGATCGAGCGATGCAATCTGTGCTCGCATCCAGCGCTCCATGGCGGCCACCGGCAGGCTCGACTTCACGATCACCACCCCTGTGCCATCCCAGTCATCGGCCGAATCTCTGCGCAGCCGGTAGTATTCCGGCTCCTCGCCCACGGCCAAGCCGCCATTCTTGACGTCTCCGGCAACACCCACCACCGAATACAGGGGATCCTGATCAGCGGGTGCACCGGTCGCCAGGTGTACTTGTCGCCCCAAAGGACTTTGCCCGGGAAACATGCGCTCGGCCAGCGAGCGGCTCAGCACCACGAACCGGTTGCTCGATGTTAGTTCCTCACGGGTGAATCCACCGCCCTCGATCAGGGGGATGTCGAGCACACGGAAATAATCCGGCGTCACCCATCGCCAGGCCACATTGCCCCCGGTGCCGGACGCCAATCGCGGTTGACCTTCCACCCGTAGAGCAGCGTAGATAGAATCACGGTGGTAGCCTCCAGGAGGCAGCGAGTCACTGATTGCCAGAGCGTGGACTCCGGGTCCCCAGCGCAGATTCTGCTGTAATTGCCCAAAGAACCCCATCTGCTGCTCCGCCGTGGGATACGCCGTTTCTCCCAGGGAAATCGTTGCCGTCAGAACGTTCTCGTCATTCAGCCCCAGGCTCTGCCGCTCGAGGTTCCAAAAGCTTCGCGTCAGCAGTGCCCCGCCAGAGAGAAGCAGTAAACTCGCGGCAATCTGCGTCGTAACCAAGACTTGACGGAATCTTGCATGCCGCATGCTCAATCGGCTCCGGCTGGTCAAAGCATCCGCGCGAGCTTGGGTCAAGCCGCCTACGAGTCCGAACCCGATAGCGCAAAGCAGACTGGCGAACAGCGTGAAAGCCAGAACCCGCGCGTCAAGCCTGGCGGCATTCAGAAATGGCATGCCGTCCGGAGCCATCGCGATGAAAACCGGCAGCAAGGCAGCCGCGAACAGCACTCCGGCCACGGCGCCGATTACCGATAAGACCAACGACTCGGTGATCGCCTGCTGCAGCAGACGCATGCGGCCCGCTCCCAGCGCGTTGCGGAGAGCCATTTCGCGTTCGCGGCTGGCTCGCCACGCCGTCAGCAAGCTGGCTACGTTGGCGCACGCAATCAGCAGTACGGCGATCACCAGCCCGAGCAGGATCCACGCTGCTCGATGTACGTCGTGGAACTGCCGGTCGCGTAGCGGTCTCACCACGTAACGCACTTCCTTCCTGAAAGGCGCTGGCGCCAGCTGCAGGGAGTATTCGAACAACGGTTCGAGCTGCGCCTTCGCCTGCTCTGGTGTCAGATCGGCTTTCAAACGTGCGAACGCCCACATGGGATGGCCGGGATCAGCTTTGCGCTCGGCCGCCACGTCCAATGCTTCGGGCACTAGTACGTCGGCCGATTGCAATCGCGGCATCGCAAAGTCGCGGGGAAGCACGCCGATCACCTCGGTTGCCTTTCCGTCAATGCGGATGACCTTGCCTACCAGAGAACGGTCAAGCTGGAACCTCGTCCGCCACAGGGCGTAGGAAATCAGGGCGACCTTCGGTGCATTCGGGCGGTCCTCGCGGGGAAGAAAGTTACGCCCGACCACCGGTGTAACGCCGAAGGTAGACAGAAAATTGCTTTCGACGCTCGCGCAATCGAGGCGGACAGGATTCACCTCCGTCAGATCACAAGGTTCCACTCCCATTTCCGACGTCATCTCGACCAACGGTTTCTGGTTGTCCTGCCACTCGTAGTACGAGCCGCCCGCATGAACTCTTGCGGCTCGATCGGAGCCACTAAGCCCACGGAAACCAGCCGATCCGCATCCCGATAGGGCAGCGGACGAAACAGGATCCTGTCCACAACGCTGAAAACGGCAGACGTCGAGCCGATGCCCAGCATCAACGTCACCACCGCCGCGATCGAACAAGCGGGATAGCGCCGGAAGCCACGCAGTGCGTACTTGAGATCCTGAACAACGGTTTCAACCCACCACCCCCGACGCTGCTGCTCGCATCGTTCCCATGTATTTTCAATACCGCCAACGTCGACCAAGGCTTTCCTCGTTTCGGGTACGTTTTCCGTCTGTGAACTAGGCTGCGAGCGCCAAGCCGGCACGCTGCTTAGCCGTGCTCTTGCTCTTCGTCCTACTTAGAAGCTTTCGCTTGGCGATCTCTACCAGGACGAGATATGCGATCGTCACTGCGGCAACAAATGCCAAAAATGCTGCCGGGAGCGGTGTGAAGCCCAGCAAGCCTGCGAGCGGGCTAAATGGCAGATAAATCCCCATTGCGACTATGGCCAGGCAGGTAGCGGACAGCGGCCTGCTAGGCCGGCTGCGCAACGGATTCCCGGATGTGCGAATGACGAATAGCACAAGGGTCTGCGTGGCCAGCGATTCGACAAACCAACCGGTATGAAATTGCGCTTCGCTGGTACGAAAAAAGTGCAGCATTACATAAAAAGTCAGGAAGTCGAACATGGAACTGATGGGTCCGATGAAGACCATGAAGTTGCGAATGAGCCCGATATCCCAGTGCTGGGGCTTTATCAAGTAGGTCTCATCCACATTGTCGGTGGGGATGGTGATTTGTGCTAGGTCATAAAGCATGTTGTTTATCAGGATTTGCGTCGGCAGCATGGGCAGGAACGGCAGAAAAAGCGATGCCCCCGCCATGCTGAACATGTTTCCGAAGTTCGAGCTCGTGCCCATCAGCAGGTACTTCATGACGTTGCCAAAGGCTTTGCGGCCTTCTAGGATGCCGTCATGAAGAACCTTCAAGCCCGGCTCAACGAGAATCACGTCGGCGGCATCGCGAGCCACATCCGCGGCGCTTGGCACCGAGATGCCGACATCGGCCGCGTGCAGCGACGGTGCATCATTAATGCCGTCACCCATGAATCCCACAGCGTGGCCATTGTGCTTAAGGGCGAGTAATATACGGTTTTTTTGCACGGGTGAAATACGGGCGAAAATGTGAGCCTCTTCGGCATCGTGCATCAGCGCCGGGTCTGTCATTCGATCGATGTCTTCGCCCGAAATGATCTGACCAGGATCCATGCCCACCTGCGCGCAAACATGGCTGGTGACGCGGTCGTTGTCCCCCGAGATCACCTTGACCGCAACGCCATCCTGCTTCAGAGAAGCCAGGACCTCGGCGGCGTCGGGCAACGGCGGATCATTAAAACTGAGGAATCCGGCCAGGACGAGATGGTTCTCGTCGTTGACCGAATAGTTCGGACGGGCAGGGACCGGGGCGTACGCCACCGCCAGCAAGCGGAACCCGAGCTTGTTCAGATCGTCACCGGTTTTTCGAATGCGCTGAGTGGTATCGCCACTGATGGTTTCTGTTTTTCCCTCTTCCTCGTACGCAGAGAGCAATGGGAGAATCCCTTCCGGGGCTCCCTTTGTAATCAGAATCCGCTGGGACTCGTGCTCAACCACGACCGAGAGCCGTCGGCGCTCGAAATCGAATGGAATCTCGTCGCATTTTGTGTAGCCGTCGATTGTCGGCGGAGGCTGACGGAGGATCACCTCATCCAGCGGACTGCGTATTCCGGTTTCGAATTTGCTGTTGAGATAGGCGAGTTCCAGCGTCCGTGGAGATGGGTTCCCAAAGCCATCGAGGGAGCGATCGAGCGACATTGTCCCCGACGTGAGCGTGCCGGTTTTATCACTGCACAGTACGTCCAGGCTGCCGAGGTTCTCAATTGCGGAGAGGTGCTTGACGATGACCTTCTTGCGCGCCATGGCAATCGCGCCCCTGGAAAGCGTCACCGAAGTGATCATGGGCAGAAACTCCGGCGTTAGTCCGACCGCGAGCGCAACCGCGAACATGAGAGATTGCAGCGGATCGCGATGGCGGGCGATGCTGACCACTATCAGGAAGAGCACCAGGAACAAGACCGTTCGTGCCAGGAGCTGGCTGAAATTCCGCAAGCCTCGATCGAAGGCGGTTTCCTCCGGCCGTGATCCAAGGCGGGCGGCAATGTCGCCAAACGCGGTCCGCGCACCCGTCGCAACCACTTCTGCGGTTGCCGTTCCGCTCACCACGGAAGTGCCTAGGAAGACCATGTTGAGCGCATCCGCTTTGGTCGAGGCGGGTTCGTCCGTCGCTTGTTTTTCCGTTGGAAGCGATTCCCCGGTGAGTGCTGCCTGTTGTATGTATAGGTCCTTCGCGACCAATAGACGCGCGTCGCCAGGAACCAGATCGCCGGCGGACAGCCGCACAATATCACCCGGGACTACCTCACGGCGAAGAATCTCCTTCCACTCCCCGTCGCGAAGAACCGTAGCCGTCGGAGCGACCTGTCGCCGCAGGTTGTCCACGGCGCTCTGCGATCGGTGCGTCTGAACTAAGTCGATGACTGCGCTGATCAGCACGACCGTGGTGATGATGCCCGCATCCACTAGGTCACCCAGGAATGCCGATGCCACCGCGGCCAGTACTAGAATCAGTACCAGCGGGTTGCGAAATACATGCAAAATGTCTGAGATGAGGGAATGATGTTGCGTGGCGGCCGGCTCGTTCGGGCCAAACCGGTCCAATCGTGATGCAGCTTCCTCGGTCGTCAAGCCGCTAATCGTTGCGTGGTTTGAAACCACTGCGGTCGACATCGGAGAATCTTCCTTGCGCGCTGTAAGTCCTCAAGCCGCTCTGCCATGCGCTGCAGGCAAGGTGTCAAGCTGGAAGACCGCAAGAGGCATTGAAACCAGTATAGCCGGATGTGCCGCTCTGATCGGTTGGATTTATCCCACGACCTAAGTGTGCTTCTTGGCGATTGTCAAGGGGTAGGGGAAGGAATAGGAAAGCCCGCCGAGAGTGATCACTGGCGCAATACGCGGGCTGGATCGGTACGGGTGGCGCGCCAAGCCGGCGATAGACAAGCTGCGATGGCGGTCATGGTTATGACGGCCAGCGCCGATCCGAAGATCAGAGGATCGTGCGGGCTCACGTTATAGAGAAGAGTTCTGAGAAATCTCGTGAGCACAAGTCCCCCCAGCGCGCCGAAAAGGACTCCGCCTGCCGTCAACCTCAGGCCACGCGAAACGATGAGGCGAACGAGGTTCCGGGGGCCGGCGCCAAGGGCCATGCGCAAGCCCAACTCGCGCGTGCTTTCGGCTACCGTGTACGACATCATGGCGTACAGGCCGACGGCGGCCAGGAGAAGCGCCAACCCTCCCAAAATCGAAACCAAAGTGACGGCCACCAGTTGCGGTGAGGTGGAGCGGTTGACCTGTTCCCGGAGTGTGATCATCTCGTACAGGGCAAGGTTTGGGTCCAAGCGATGCACTTCGCGGACAAGTGCGGCCAGCATGCTCTCGAGCGGTTGAGTGGTACGGATATTCAAGGCCGGCCCGCGAACGAAATCCTGTCGTAGAGGCACATAGAAGAATGGCTTCGGAGTTTCGCGCATACTCTCATACTTGGAATCGGCGGCCACACCCACGACTCGCGCCCAGCGTCCTTTCACTTGCAGGCGCCGGCCGATGGGATCTTCACCACCCCAGTAGCGCAGCATCATGGTGCGATTCACGATGGCGACCAGGGGTGCCGTCTCGTCGTCCGTGCGCGTGAATTCCCGGCCGGAGAGCAGGGGAATCCCCAAGGTAGCCA
The DNA here is from genome assembly GCA_035623335.1 of Terriglobales bacterium. Classification (GTDB taxonomy): domain Bacteria; phylum Acidobacteriota; class Terriglobia; order Terriglobales; family Acidobacteriaceae; genus JAFAGX01. The sequence continues at coordinate 24,737 of DASPTQ010000316.1, read as the reverse complement.
GGTACCCGGGACCAATCTGGTTGTACTCGATCTCAGGCTGCTCCTCAAGCGGCGGTTGGTAACCGTCCACGGCAATGGGCGTGGAAGAATAGGTTCCGTAGCCTAGCGGCGTCACCCGCGCGAAAGCCGCGGACTCCACGCCCGGCAGTGCACTCAGGCGATCGATCAGTTCGTCCTGAAAAATTTTGGCTTGCGGCACATCGTACCCGGCTGCGACCAGCGACACCCCGGTGGTCACCACGCTGGTAGTGGAAAAGCCCGGGCTGGCAGTACGAATCTTCTGAAGGCTTTCGAGCAAGAGCGCCGCGCCCACCAGCAGAATGAAGCTCAAGCCAACCTGGATTACCACCAGTCCCGAGCGCATCCAGGCTCTGTCGTGGGCGCCGGCGACCGCTGGGGAATCCGCTTTCAGGGAAACAGCCAGGTCCAGGTTGCGGGTTTGGAAAGCCGGAACCAGCCCGACGATCAGGGTAACCATCATGCCGAGGCCCGCGCTCCATGCCATCACCCGCCAGTCGATTTCTCCAGGCAGGTACATCGCGACCCCGGAACGCGCCGGCAATAGCACCCCCAGTGTGTGGCGGCAGCCGTATGCCACCAGAAGTCCGCCGGCGGTGCCGAGTGCTGCAAGGATCAGACCCTCGGTCAGTAGTTGCCGGAACAGGCGGAAGCGGCTGGCGCCGACGGCCAGGCGAACGCTGATTTCGTGACGACGGGCAAAGGCGCGGACCAGCAGCAGATTGCCCACATTGGCGCAAACGATGAGCAGCACAAAAACAACCACCGCCACCATGACCTCGAGGGTTGGCAGCAGAGTGCCGGCATTGTTAAACGGAGTTTGCCACAAGGGCCATAGTCCGATGCCCCAGCCTCGGTTCGTGGCCGGATAGTCCCTCTCCAGCCGCGATGCAATCGCCGATACCTCTTGTTGCGCTTGCGCGCGACTGACCCCCGGCTTCAGTCGTACATAAGCTTCAATCCATCGCGCACCGCGGTCTTCCAGCTTGTAGCCGCCGCTCTCGAAGGTCTCCTCCATCGACGCCGGTACCCAGAACTCGATCGCCCAGCCTACGAACGTCCCGTAGAATCCCTCGGGCGCAACCCCGATGATGGTGTGGAGCACATTATTGAATCGCTGCGTCTTGCCGATGATTTCCGGATCACCCTGAAAGCGATTGCGCCAAAGTTGGTAACTGATCACCACGACAGGATGGGAGTCACTTCCTAGGTCTTCCCCTGGTTCGAAGCCACGACCAAGCATGGGACGAACGCCGATCGCCTCGAAGTAGTTGGCGGACACAATACTCCCTCTCGCGGTCTCGGCGTGGTCTCCGATACTGAGGGTGCTCCCGGTAATCTTGCTTACGAAGAGGTCTTCACATTGGGTGCAGTTTCTCTTGAGATCGAGAAAATCCGGCCAGGACATTTCCTCCGCCCCGTTCTCCCCCCGTGCGGTAGCGGCCAGGGCGAGCAGCCGCTCTTGATGGGCGACGGCGGGATAGGGACGAAATAGAATCCCTTCGATCCAGCTGAACACGGCGGCATTCGCACCAATTCCCAGCGTAAGACAGAGAATGGTCAGCGCGGAAAAGCCCGGAGCACGGCGCAGTTGACGAAACCCGTAGCGCACATCCTGAAGGAAATCTGGCAACATCCGACCACCCCGGGCTTCGCGGCATTGTTGTTCGATCTGCGTGAGCCCGCCGAGCGCGCGCACGGCAGCGTAGCGCGCCTCTTCGGACGACATGCCGCGCCGAACATTTTCCCGGATTTGCTGCGCGAGATGTTCGCGCAGTTCTTCCTTCACCTCCTGATCCGTCTGCTTGGGGTGGAGGAGGGAGCGCAAACGCACCGGCAAGGAGTAGAGCCAGGCTTCGAAGTGCATGTCAGGCCTCTTCGAGCTTCACGATGCCGGAGATGGCGGAGGATACCCGGTTCCAGTTGGCCGTCTCTTTCTCCAGTTGCTTCCGTCCCGGTCGGGTCAGCGAATAAAACTTGGCGCGGCGGTTGTTTTCACTCGACTTCCACTGCGCCGTGATCCAACCCCGTTGTTCCAGTTTATGCAGCGCCGGGTAGAGGGAACCGTCGCTGACACCCAGCACATCGCTCGAGATCTGTTGCAACCGCTGGCTGATGGCCCATCCGTTCATGGGCTCGAGCGCCAAGATTTTGAGAATGAGCATGTCCAGCGTTCCCTGGACCAGGTCGGAAGGCCGGCTCACAAAGTCTCCTCTCGGTTACCGAGTTAGACTAGGCCATGCTCCCCTCGGTTAGCAAGAGGTCGCGAAAAAAATCGAAGCGACTTCCAATCCATCCCGATCGCCGAGTCTCACGCCAAGAGCTCCCCACGGTTATAATGACGCGCGCATGAGTCTCCTTCTGAAACAACCCAGCCTCTGTGAGATGCGATCGCGCCTGGGTGCGAGAGGAACGATGTACAAGACCGCTTGGCTCTTTCCGAAGTGTCTTCTCCTTGGGCTGATCGCGATGACGGCGGGCGCAACTGGTGCCCTGGCCGAGCCATCGGCTCCGGTCATGACACTCCTGGTCGACGAAACTCAGGCCGCGCGACGAATAGCCTTTGTCCACGAGGAGATATCCGTGCGGCCTGGTCCCCTCGCGCTGGCCTATCCGCGCTGGATTCCGGGGGAGAACGGACCGACAGGCAAGATTCAACAACTCGCGATGATACGAATCCATTCGGGAACAGTGTCGTTGCCGTGGACGAGAGATCCCGAAGACATCTATATCATCCATGTGGACGTCCCTCCTGGTACCGATCGGATCACGGTCGACTTCGATACGCTGGTGGAGAACACGATTTCAGATCATCAACTCTTGGCGGCGTGGAGTACGGTAGTGCTATACCCGCTCAACATTGACAAGGTCCGGTTGATGATCGAGCCGTCGATTCTTCTGCCGCCAAACTGGAAACAGGCCAGTTCGTTGCGGGTTACCAGCCAGAACGGCTCGCGGGTGAATTTTGCTCCGGTTTCCCTCGAACGGTTGATCGATTCGCCGGTGCTTGCGGGTGCGTTCTTCCGCAGGGTTCCGCTGGCATCTGTTTGGCCGGCGGAGCTCGACATCACCGGAGACAGCCAGGCCGCTGTCGACAAAGCGGATGACGCGCAAGCCTTCGCACTATTCGGAAAACTAGTCGACCAGGACCGTGCGATGTTCGGCTTCCGGCACTGGCAGACTCTGCACCTTCTCGTGTCGCAAAGCGAAGCCTGTCCGTTCGACGGACTCGAGCACGAAGATTCGCCGTACAGCGCCGTCGGCGACGCCGGACTCTCCCAAAAGCGCGAGCTCGAAAAGTTCGGCTGGGTACTCCTCGCGCATGAGCAATCGCACTCTTGGGACGGCAAGTACCGGCGTCCGGCGGAGCTTTACTCCAAGCCTAATTATCAGGGCCCAGAGCGGACGTCGCTGCTCTGGGTCTATGAAGGTCTGAACGAGTACATTGGCATGCTGCTTGCCACTCGTGCAGGTTTCAACGATGCCGCCTACATGCGGGATTACCTCGGGCGGGTAGCGGCGGACTTTTCGATCCAACCCGGGCGTTCTTTCACCCCTCTGGTCGACACGGCGACCGAAGACTGGGTTTTACGGCCGTTTGACGTGGAATGGTCTTCGCTGCGCCGCGGGCAGGACTACTACGATGAGGGTGCCCTGATATGGTTGCGCGTCGATACCATCATCCGCGAACAATCCCAGGACCATCTCACCCTGGACGATTTCCTGCGCAGCTTTTTCGGTCAGCGCGACACGGAGCCGATTGTTGTTCCTTACACGCGAGAGGACATTGAGGCCGCACTCTCTACGATTTGCCCGTACGACTGGCATTCATTTTTCGAAACGCGGATTTACCGGGTCAATGACCAACCACCGACCGAAGGCCTCGAGGCTGCCGGCTGGCGTCTGGTGTACAACGCGACGCCCAACAACGAATATTTCAATACCGAGCTTCTTCCCTTCAGCTATAGCGGCGAGTATTCGATCGGCATGTCGGTGAAGAAAGACGGTACGATCTTCGATGTCCTATCGGGGACACCTGCCTACGAGGCAGGCCTCGGACCGTCGATGAAGATCCTTGCCGTGGATGGTCGCGAATACTCGGGCGATGTGCTGAACGAATCGATCGCCCATCCCCGAAACGGCAGGATATCCCTGCTGGTTCGCAACTTCGCGACCGTCGAATCCCGCGAAATTCATTATGCTGGCGGCGTCCGCTACCCCCATCTGGATCGAATTCCTGGAACCCGGGATTACCTGAGCGAGATCCTGCAGCCAAGAAAATAAGAAGAAAACAGCATGTGGGCGGACGACCTGCAGTTCTGAATCTGACTAGAGGAATCCGGCATCTTCCAAGCATTGCATCAATGGCCGGGAGGGGGTTGTATGGCGGATGGGTTAGCAGAATTCAAGCAAGCCCAAAAAGAAGGTTGGGCACATTTTGCGCCGCTCGAAGCCTTTACTACGGCTGCGGCGGCGCGTCTCGTCGGACATGCCGGGGTCGAGCAGGGAGCGCGGGTGCTCGACGTCGGTTGCGGAACAGGCGTCGTAGCCATCACAGCTGCCCGCCGGGGGGCGCGTGTGACGGGAGTCGATTTGACGCCTCAACTGCTGAACCGTGCTCGCGAGAATGCTGTGCTGGCGCAGGTCGAAGTCGAGTGGTGCGAAGCCGACGTGGAAGAACTGCCGTTCGCTGACGAGCAGTTCGACATCGTGCTCAGTCAGTTCGCCCACATGTTTGCGCCCAGGCCAGAGGTGGCTCTCAGTGAAATGCTGCGCACCCTCAAGCGCGGCGGAACGATAGCATTTTCAACATGGCCTCCGGAACTGCTGGTCGGTCGTACCATGGCCCTGGGGCCACGCTACCTGCCCGCGCCGTCAGACTTTGCTTCCCCCTTGCTTTGGGGCGAGCCCAGCGTCATCCGGGAGCGGTTCGGGAACGCGGTCGAGGGCGTGGTTTTCGATCGCGGTCGCATGCTGGTTCCGGCCCTCAGTCCCCAACATTTTCGGGCGACCATCGAACGGAGCGCGGGCCCGTTAATCAAACTGGTCGAAGTACTGGGAACCAAAGATCCGGATCGGCTGAAAACCTTCCGACAGGAGTTCGATGCCATCGTCGCGGAGTACATCGAAGAAAACCTGGTGCGACAGGACTATCTGGTGACCCGAGGCAGGAAGAGCTGACCAACGGCCGATTATCCGAAGTAAAGGCCTTTTCAGCCTGAAACGAAACGGGAAATCAATGCATTATAAAGAGGCGGCCGCGCCCTGAAGCAGGCCAAAGGCTCCCTACGTGGCGGCTCCGCGCTGCACCAGCACCGTGTAGGGCAAGTTCGCTCTACGGCGGGTGACACGTTCCGCGAGACAAAGAGCAAACAGCCAGAGGCTCGATTTGCGAGTTGATGGCCATTCCTTCCCACGGAATTCTCACCGCGCGGTCCTGCCCTCAAGGGTTCGCTTCGCCGCGCCCAACAGCGGCGCGCCGTTGACCGCTGCGTGCCACTCGGCACACTTCTCCGCTAGGAAGGAATGGGGTTCTCCGGAATCGCGCCCCGACGCGCCGACAGGCGGGGGCTCAGGATCATTAATGCTTTTGGCCCTCCGCAGGATGCGGATGTGAACGATAGCACCTTGGCTTGGGGAAAGATCAACACGGATATGAAGAATCTTCCCCCCAAGGAGACAACTCACGGATGAGGTGGGCGCGAGATACTGCGGGAGCGCGGCGTGAGTAGCTTTCGCGTCGTGTAGCAGAGATGGTACTCGGCGACGTAATCGTCGTTCATAGCAAGCCCATATTCCGCGGCGAGTCGTGCCGGATCCACCTCGGACGAGTGGTCCCGCGGTTGGGTGCAACTTCGGATCGTACGCGTGAACCAACTCCCGCAGCGGCTTCTCCCAGATGTTGCCATCCTCAGCCCCTGGCACAGATGCACATTGTCGTAGGCGTCGACGAGGACTTGCTCCGGATTGAGCAGGTCCTTGTAGGGACCGTTGTCAGTTCCTGACAATTCCTGGAGCCCAGCCGTGAGCTTTTCTGCCGGGCGCCCTTTGAAAAGGACACCACCTCCAATCACTGGTTTCCCTCGTTGGCCCTGGGAAGCTTGACCGACACACTCGGTGGTTCGATCCAGATCGTCCCCGTAGCAATGGCAGCTGCTGCGCGGCTTGGCGGGCAAATTTCGCCCACCGGTCATTAATCGCCTGTTCGCGTAGGAGCGGCCGATGGGTCTGTATAAGTCGCGGGGACGCTGTTCACCGGCCTGTAGCTCCAGCCCTCGGTTCTGGACAGACCTTGAGCGACAGCATGCAATGTGATTCTGGTCACGGCTTTTTTCAAATCAAAGGAGTGTGGTAGGCACTGGCGTGAAGGCCAGCAGCACCGAAGGTTCTGGTTACATATTCATGTCTCCTGACCATCTATGGGCACGCTATCTGCCGGGTATAGTGGCCGCAGCCGTGGCTGGCGGAATCGTTTACCCAGCTCGTCGCAGTCGCAAGATACGTGCGACCATGTTGGCGACGTTGGTGGGGCTTCTCTGCATGGAAGCGGAATACTGGGTTGCTCATGGCTTTCCCGCCTCCGATGTGCCCTTCTTTTTGGCAGCCACGGGCGTGACCCTGGCGGCGTTCATTGTGGGTACGATCGGAGGACTCCTATTGGGAGTTGTCGGCTTGGGATTCTTTTCCTACGTTAACCTTCGCTATGGAGCACCCTATCTCCTCGACTATGTGATGCCCACGCTATATGCGGTTCTGATGTTTTATTCACGGCGCGAGCTGGGCTGGCTCCGCCCAGGCATACTTCATGCCGGATTTCTCGAGGGTATCTGGTTCATCCTGCTTCAAGTGCTGGCAGTCTGGCGCACAAGCCATCTCCTTAAATGGAGATGGCTCACTGGAGGTCCCTGGTAGGAGCTGCATTGGCACGTTAGTTCTGCAGTCGTTGAGCCGCCGTGCGTGCCGATGGCTACTGGCGAAATCTGTGAAGGTACTATGAATTCGGCCGTAGAGCGAAAGACGTGCCCCGCAGACGACGTTCCGATCGTATATTCGACAGAGCCTGCCCTGGGATTCATTCATGGTGGACTGGCAAACCGGAGCTTCTGGGATGGCGAGCTTAACACTTTTGCTGCGCATCACCATCTTATAGCTCCCGATTTGCCAGGGAACGGCGAATCGGGGATCAACCGGAAAGAGTGGGGAATACCAGGGTTCGGCGCTGACATTTGCTCAGTACTCAAAACGGAAGGTGTGAAGAAGGTTGTTCTCTTCGGCAATTCGCTGGGAGGCCCGGTCGCTATCGAGGCAGCGTTGCTACTTTCAGACAGGGTGCTCGGCCTTGTAGGTGTAGATACCTTCCAAAGTTGACCTTCCCAGATTGGCCGCCAACGGTTTCGAGTACCGAAGAGTAACTTCTGAGTTTTCGCGCGGACCTATTGGTCGGAAGAAGCGGTGACCTGCGGAACTAGGGACGCTGCCGGCCGTGAAGCCTACCGGATCCAGAGGCCAGTTGCTTCAATTGAAGTCTGATCACCGGAAGGCCGGCGAATCCACAGCGGCTTTGAATGCATACCGGTTGCCGGGTTGGCATTCGGAGTAGTCCGCTGGAGTAGTTACATCGGACTGTGGATCGTGGCGCGTCACGCGATAGGTTTGTATGGAATAACAGATTGCCGTCGGTTCTGGCCGGAACGGTATTACCTCGATCTGTTCCGGTTGGGAAGGAGACGGTTGAACCAGCCTTTCGAAGGGGACAGCGCCAATTCGGTTCTGCCCATCCGATCGCAGCACGACAGGCTCTCGCCGAAGCTCCGGCGGTGCCGCCAGGGTGCGTATCTCAAATTGAGGAGAAACGGAACTCTTATCTGGTGAGGACTGAGCCGAACTGCATACTGAGATCAGCACCAAGAGGAACAGAATGCGGAAGACCCACATATACCCTCCTCATTCGCCGAAATTATACCTCTGAGGTTGCACCCAGATCGGATCTTGGGCGGCTGTTCGGAGTGTAAGGGTTGAATCACGGGGCCCGCCACTTCAGGGCGTACAGCTGGGAAGAGCGCTCGTCGCGAGGGACCACGGGCGTGCCATCCGGAGCGATGCCTAGAAAACCAGGGCCGTCGAGCGCCGCGGCGGATGCACCAAAGGTCAAGAACCTCGCTAGCGTCGAAACCGATTCCAATCTCCGTTGCGCCGCATGGTAGCGATATAGCTCTCCTTGGCGGGTGGCGAAGTAGACGGCGCTCGAGTCATGTGCCCAGGCCGGCCGATACCCGGTGGCATAGTCCAGGATGCTCCATTGGCGGCTGCCATATTCATAGACCGCCATCTGCAAGGCAGTCGTATGCACGGCGGCCAAAAACTTGCCATCGGGCGATGCCGACGGCGCGAGCATATCTTCCGAGCCCGGGATTTCGCTGAGCTGGCGGGTGTGCACGTCAACCTCTTCCAGGAATACGGGGATCTTCCGGCTACTTTCGAGCCACGGAAGTCTGCCAAAAATGATGGACTGGCCATCGGCGGACCAGGTTGCCGTCCCCTGGTTGCGCGCCTCAGGAAAGACCACTTCCGGCGTCCCGCCCTCTGCCGAAATCATTTCGATCTGTATGGGCTGCCCAATGCGGATAGCACCGAAGATGATTCGGTCCCCGTCGGGCGACCACTTCGGTGAGTCGGCCCTGGTGGGCGGGTAGGTCAGTTGCAGTCGGTCGGATCCGTCCGTGCGGCTCCGCCACAAGATTCCTTCCGGCTGGGTCACGTACGCCATCCACTGTCCGTCGCGGGAGTAGTCGATCGTGTCGAGCGATGGCATGGAGGGAAGAGCCGTGGCCAGGCCGGAGGCGAGGTCCAGCCGGGATAGCTCAGAGCGACGCTGGGTTCCCACCAGATAGAGCCACTGGCCATCGCGTGAGGGCAAAGGCGAAGAGAAGCTGAGAGGGCCGGAGGTCACTTGGAAGGGTTGCGAGGAGGGAAACAGCCCGTCTCTGACCGCCCAGACATTGGAACGAGCAAGGTCACCTGTTTGAAATACGTAGAACCGGCCATCCCGGGTCCAATCGCCGCAGCATTCGATCGCGGGTTTGTGCCATCCGGGCAGCAAGGGGTGGGCTCCAGTCCCGTCGGCTCGAACCTCCCACAGCGTGCTGGACAGAGCCGAAGGATCTGCGAGGGTGAATCGCAATCGCTTGCCATCAGCCGACCAGCGAGGCCAAAGCACGTAGCTGGTGGAAGTGAAGAGCTTGCGTTTTGCATTGTTCGAGTCAAGCAGAAACAAACCATCGCCTTGGGCGAAAGCCACCACTTGCTTGTCCGGCGACCATGCAACGTCGTGGGCAACGATGTCGTCGAGGCGACGGGGCGATCCGCCGAGCCCGGGAACGATCCATTGCGGAATTTCAACCTCGCTGGCAGTAAAGCTCTCCACTAAGAGCTCAGAGCCGTCAGAAGAAATGCCCATGAGCTCGTACCCGGTGTAAGGCAAGCTGAGGTGAATGGGCGCGAATTCGCCGCCGAGCGTGGAAACTTGGGCTGGAGTGGCACCCGAGGCGAGGCTCACGGTGAAGTAGAGGCGGCTACCGTCGGTGGCCAAGGGTGATTCGAACACAGGTGGCGGCCAGCCCACCGCGTTCTTGAGAGAACTATCGTTGGTAAGCTGCACGAACTCCGGCACGGGCGGAGGCTGCCGCGACCGAATCGCAATTCCGAGAACGATGAGGAGCGCAGCCGCCAGTGCCGGCCACAAGAGCCAGTTCCGCAGCCGGGTTCGCTCCATGAGCAAGCGCGACTCGGCTGGAGGGGCAACCGAGGGCGGAGCATCCGTGGTTGAGCTGCCCGACAGGGCTTCGAGGGCGAAGGCCAAATCGCGGGACGACTGAAAGCGCTCCTCGGGCGCTTTCTCGAGACAGCGTCGGATGAGTCGGTCGGCGGCGGCAGGGATCTTTTTGCTCCCGCCAGAGATCTCGGGCGGATCCTCCTTCAGAATGGCGTTCATGGTTTCGACCGACGATTCGCCCCGGAATGCGCGCTGGCCGGAAAGCATCTCGTAAAGGATCACGCCGAAGCTGAAGATGTCACTGCGCGAATCTGCGGCCTGGCCGCGCACCTGCTCTGGCGACATGTAGCCCACGGTTCCCATCACCACACCGGCTGCACTGGCCGGCGAGGTGAGGGTGGCGTCGTCAGAGTCGCGCGCAAGATTCTGTTTGGCGAGGCCGAAATCGAGGATCTTGACGCGGCCATCCGGGGTAACGAATAGGTTCTCGGGCTTGAGGTCGCGGTGCACGACACCCTTGTCGTGGGCGGCGGCCAGGCCGCGTGTGATCTGGACCGCGTACTCCAAGGCCTTGCGGGGCGGTATGTCTTCCTGCATGCGCGCGCGCAGCGTCCCGCCCTCGAGCAACTCCGAGACCAGGTAGTGGATGCCGTCGGCGGTGCCCACATCGTAAATGGCTAGCAGATTGGGGTGGTTGAGCGAACTGAGGAGACGGGCCTCGCGGGCGAACCGATCCATACGCTCAGGATCGGTTGCAAAAGCAGCGGGCAAGACCTTGATGGCAACCTCGCGGTTCAGCTGCGTGTCCCGGGCACGGTAAACCTCACCCATGCCGCCCACGCCGAGCGAAGCGACGATTTCGTAACGGCCTAGTTTGGTACCTGGAGGTAGGGCCACAAAATTAGCGCCATTATAGCTGGCCGCTGCCTACGTCCGTTGTGAAGGAACACACAGGGTTCGACGAAATAGTCTCCCCGTGAGGCTGGTGCTGACCGGCAATTGGGAGGTTATGCCCAGGTCTGAGATAAGAGCTTACAATCCGCCGGGCAGTAGCCTAGCACCCATCCGGATCAACTGCGGCGGCGCTTTCGGGTCGGAAGAGATCGTGCGCTCTGCGCCGCTCGGAATTCCCTCGATGAATACCACCTTCGGCATTTTCGCTGGTGCGCTTTCGTACCATCGCGGCCGACGGAGAATGTGAGCCACCGCGCGGTCGACGACTCGTACCAAGTGGAGGCTACGATCGGGTTTACGCCTCTGCTGCAAGCGCTGTTTGGCGCTCTCCGGGGTGAACCAGGTGCGGCTGCGGCCCGGCTCAGGCGGCGATTCAAGTCGCGAGACCTCGCATAAATGGGCGCTAACCCTGATGGTTGCGACGGAAGAGCGGCGATGTTTGTAGTCGACGTAGCGCGTAAACGCTGCTTCTTCCATGCGGCCATGCACGCCGGCTTCCTCAAAGGCTTCGAGGGCTGCCGCCTGGGCATGGGTCAAACCCGGCTCGACGTGGCCCTTCGGAAAGGTCCAGCGCCCGCGCCGGGTCTGCACCAGGAGAAATTGAATGCCGCTCGCGTGCATGCGGTAGCAGACGGCCGCGACCTTCTCGCACTCCTTTAAGCGGCGAAGATGGGAGATGCGAACAACTTTCGTTCCCCGCCGTATGGCCAGAGATCGGACGTTGAGAATTCGCACGTCAACGAGGTTCTTGGCGGCGGCCATGGCCACTAGAGTGCACCTTGCCACGCCATCTGGCTAGAACCCAGTGTGGTTCGGCCAGCCCACACGGGAATCTTTCTGCGTACTTGTGCGCCCCTGGGGCCAACCGGTATTGGTCATGGTGAGCTGTCAAGGGATGCCCGTGGAACACCTCTCTTGTCTCCGCTGTGGCCGGGAGATCGAGCCTGGACACAAATCCGTCGCCGTCTACATGTTTGCCCAGACCGTGGGCATTCGTCCCCGGCAGAAATCGGGGGCACAGCGCATCTGCTTCTGTCCGCAGTGTTCCGTCTCCCTGGCCATGGGGCCCGCGCCCGATGGTGCGCTGAACCTGGCGGCCTGGGAGATGCTGCGCGACCTCGTCAGTTCCGATCCCGCGCTGAATGAGGCCGCGTGGGACAATCTGCGCGGTATTGCCGGGCTGCTGCCGGCTACCGGAACCGACGGCCGATCTCGGCGTGCGACGCCGAGCGGCTATTTCGAGTTCTAACTAGATTCGATCGTCGCAAAAATCGACAATCAAAAATCAACCATCTACAATCCCTCCGTGGGTGGGCTGATCGAACCATCTCCGCTCGGTGAACCGCAGCGCGTCAACTTGCGCCCGCTGCTCGTGGGTGTCGTGATGGTCGTCCTCGTGGTCGGCCTCCTAGCTCTGCTATCGCGCAAGAAATCCGCAGGTCCCGCCGCCCAGGAGCCCTACGCCGCCAAGATGAAGCTTTCCGATCTCAAAATGAGTCAGGCGCAAAACTTTGTGGGTGCCAGCGTCACCTATATCGATGGCACAGTCACCAATACGGGAGACAAGACCGTCACGCACGCTATCGTGCATGTCGAGTTCAAGAACTCCCTGGATCAAATCGCCCAAGTCGAAGACCTTCCGCTGCAGGTGCTCCAGACAGGCGGCCCCTATCCCGATGTACTCGATCTGAACAAATCACCTCTCGGGCCCGGTCAGAGCAAGCCGTTTCGGCTTACGTTTGAGCACATCAGTGCGGATTGGAATCAAGCCTATCCTGAGCTGCGAGTCACCGAAATTACGGTGAAATAACCAGGCCGCGACCCTACCCTTTCCGCCTGGAGACATGCCAGTCAATCCTCCGGCTTGTATTTACAATGAACGTATGCCTGAAACCAAACCGTTCCGGCTGACCGCGTCCGTCAAAGCCGCGGGTTGAGCTTCCAAGCTGAGTCCAGCGGCGCTGGACGCGGTGCTTGGGAAATTAGCCCGGCAACAGGATCCGAACGTTCTGGTCGGCTTTGATCATGCCGACGACGCCGGCGTGTATCGACTCACTGGGGAAACGGCGCTGGTGCAGACGGTGGATTTCTTTACCCCGATTGTGGACGATGCCTACACCTTCGGTCAGATCGCAGCCACCAATGCGCTCAGTGATATCTATGCCATGGGCGGATGGCCGCTCACATCCCTGGCCATCGTCTGTTTCCCGGAAAAGGGTGATCTCGAAATCCTCACTCGCATCCTTGCCGGCGGTCTTTCGAAGATGGTCGAAGCCGGATGCACGGTGATTGGTGGTCACAGCGTTCGCGACGAGGAGACAAAATTTGGCTACGCCGTGACTGGGCTGATCGATCCGCAGAGGGTGTTAACCAACTGCGCAGCCGTGCCGGGTGACCGCTTGCTGTTCACCAAAGCGCTGGGTACCGGGGTGATTTCGACGGCGATCAAGAAAGGGGTGGCCCAGCCCGCTTGGATTGACGCGGCGGTCGCCTCGATGACCACATTAAACAACAAGGCGGCGGAGATCATAACCGGTCACGGCAGTCGTCCCGCGTGGGTACCCGGCAAGAACCGTACGGAGCGCACGGCCCCGGCCGAGCCAGCCGCGAGCGACGGCTTCTCCGTCCACTCCATGACCGACATTACCGGTTTCGGGCTGATCGGACATGCGCGGGAACTTGCCTTGGGATCGAATGTCTCCCTTCGAATCCATGCGACGAAAATCCCGCTGCTCGAAGGGGCCGTCGATTGCGTTCGTGCCGGACATATTCCCGGAGGGCTGAAGGCCAACCGTGATTTCGCCGAGTGCGTAGTCCGATATGAAGACGGAATCGGCGAAGCCAGGAAGGCGATTCTTTTTGACCCCCAAACCGCGGGAGGGCTGCTGATCTCGGTTGCTGCCGAGGACGCTACCGCACTCTTGCGGGCCCTCAAGGCCGCTGAGGTACGGGCGGTTGAGGTTGGGGAAGTCATAACCAGGAATCCGGTCCTGATTACGGTCGCGGCCTGAGGCTCGCACGGCGCATCCACGGAATGGTGGATCGACCGGTCTTTCGCAAGCTTGAATTCTTTTGCCAAGGAGCCTGTATGAAAACCCGCCAACTCGGACGCTCGGGCCTGCGTGTCTCGGCCATCGGACTCGGCTGCATGGGCATGTCGGAATTCTACAGCGGACGTGACGATGAGGAGTCCATTCGGACCATCGATCGAGCCCTGGAACTGGGAGTCAACTTTCTCGATACCGCTGACGTTTACGGGCCCTACAAGAACGAGGAACTGGTCGGACGCGCCATCCAAGGCAAGCGTGATCGGGTCGTGCTGGCCACCAAGTTTGGCATTGTTCGCGACCCGGCCAACCCCACGCTTCGCGGTGTGTGCGGCCGGCCTGACTACGTACGGCAGTCCTGCGAGGGCAGTTTGCGCCGTCTCAGGGTCGATCACATTGATCTCTATTATCAGCATCGCGTCGATCCGAACACTCCGATTGAGGAGACCGTGGGAGCGATGGCGGAGCTGGTGCGCGAAGGAAAGATCCTCCACCTTGGCCTCTCCGAGGCCAGTCCGCCAACCCTCCGCCGTGCTGCCAAAGTTCACCCCATAACCGCGTTACAAACCGAGTACTCACTTTGGACGCGTGATCCGGAAGAGGAAATCCTCTCGACCTGCCGGGAGCTGGGAATCGGATTTGTGGCCTACAGCCCGCTCGGTCGGGGATTCCTGACCGGGCAGTTCCGGCGATACGAAGACCTTCCGGCTGACGATTACCGGCGCAACTCGCCGCGGTTTCAGGGAGAGAACTTCCAGAAGAACCTTGACCTGGTGCGTCGGGTGGAAGAAATCGCTAAAGAGAAGGGCGCGAAACCATCGCAACTGGCACTGGCATGGGTGCTCGCGCAGGGTCTCGATATCGTGCCGATCCCCGGCACCAAACGTCGGAGCTACCTGCAGGAGAATTTGGCGGCGCTCGACCTTAAGCTCAGCGCTCAGGACTTGCGGCGGATTGACGAGGCCTTCCCTCAGGGAGCCGCCTCTGGCCAACGTTATCCTGAGCACATGATGGCGATCGTCAACCGCTGACTATGCCTTGAACAGCGGGGCTTTACGGCGCTCCTCGAGTAACCGTTACTTGCCGAAAGGCTGCGGAAGGGCCTGGGCCTCTCGACCATGTCCGGCAGGCATCTAGGCGGGCTGGATAGCCCGTCATAGCCTTGCTTAATTCCAGCCTTCCCGTCTCGTTACGCGGGCCTCCCTCGCTTGGAATCAGGAGGCGGTTTGATGGCCGCAGGTTTCGGCGCGGTTGTGGCGCAGTCGAGCGAGCGCATCGCTCATGTCAACGAGCGCCTGGCAGTTTCGAAAATGGTGGCAGCTACGCGTGCCCGTACGGGTGCCAAATGGTTCTATTGGATCGCTGCCCTTTCGATCGTGAATTTCCTGGCTATCATCTACCGGGGAACATTTCACTTCGGGATCGGGCTCGGGTTCACATCCGTGGTCCATGGCTTCGCCAAGCGAGCTGGAAGCACGGGAAGCGTTCTCGACATCGTCCTCAACGGCTTGGCTGCGGGAGTCTTCGTGGCCTTCGGCTACTTTGCTACCAAAGCCAGGAGATGGGCGTTCCTGCTGGGAATGACTTTCTACCTTGCGGATGGTTTCCTGCTGTTGGCCGTTCGGGACATCTTGGCGGTCGGCTTTCATACCTACGTCCTCTATGCCATTTCACGGGGACTGGCAGCCGCCAAACAAGTTCAGGTTCAACTCTAGCTCCTCGGTAACAGCTCAGAGGTGAGCTGCGGCAGCAGGTTTCCTGAAGCCTGATACCGGCCTCGAATTCCATACGCTCTCCACTCGTGGCTTCGCTCCCGGTGCTTCCTTCCGCACCATCACGCCACCCCGCATGGTCAAACGGCTATAATTCTCCGCCATGAGCCTCGAAGAAAAGTTGGCGGAATTAAAGAAACGCGACCGCCTGGCCGAAGACGGCGGGGGCCAGCAACGCCGCGAAGGGCAGCACAAACAAGGCAAGATGTCGGCCCGCGAGCGGATCGAATTCCTGCTCGACGAGGGTACCTTCGAGGAGACCGACAAGCTGGTTACGCATCGCTGCACGGACTTCGGAATGGCCGAACAGAAGTATTACGGCGACGGCTTTCTCACCGGATACGGCCGCATCGAGGGCCGTCTGGTGTTCGTTTTTGCCCAGGATTTTACCGTGTTTGGCGGCTCGCTCTCGGAAGCCAATGCAGGAAAAATCGTGAAGATCATGGATCTTGCTGCCAAGATGGGCGCACCCGTCATCGGGTTAAATGATTCCGGGGGCGCGCGCATCCAGGAGGGTGTGCTGTCTCTGGCCGGTTATGCCGACATTTTCCTGCGCAACACGCTTTATAGCGGAGTCGTGCCCCAGGTTTCCGCCATCATGGGACCCTGCGCTGGCGGGGCGGTGTACTCGCCGGCCATTACGGATTTCATTTTGATGGTGGACAAAACCTCGTACATGTTCATTACCGGCCCAGAGGTCATCAAGACGGTTACCCATGAGGAGGTCACCAAGGATCAATTAGGCGGCGCAACCACCCACAACGAAACCTCGGGAGTGGCGCATTTTCTGGCCCACGACGACGCAGAGTGCTTATCGATGGTGCGAGAGCTCTTGAGCTTTATCCCCTCGAACAACCTTGAGGATCCTCCCCGCAAGCCGTCGAACGATCCCATCGACCGGGCGGATTCGGCTCTCGACACCCTGATTCCGGATCGATCGAACCTGCCTTACGACATCAAGGATGTGATCCATGCGGTGGTGGATGACGGCTACTTTTTCGAGGTGCAGGAACACTACGCGAAAAACATTGTGGTCGGCTTCGCGCGCCTCAATGGACGCTCGGTGGGAATCGTGGCCAATCAGCCGGCCGTCTTGGCGGGCACACTCGACATCAATGCCTCGATCAAGGGTGCTCGCTTCGTACGTTTCTGCGACTGCTTCAACATCCCGCTGATCACCTTCGAAGACGTCCCCGGATTCCTGCCCGGGGCCAATCAGGAATATGGGGGAATTATCAAGCACGGGGCTAAGCTACTGTTTGCCTTTGCCGAGGCCACGGTTCCCAAGGTGACGGTGATTACCCGAAAGGCGTATGGCGGAGCCTACTGTGTCATGGCTTCCAAGCATATTCGTACCGACGTGAACTATGCCTGGCCTACGGCCGAGATTGCGGTGATGGGACCGGAAGGAGCGGTCGACATCGTCTACAGACGGGAGCTAGAGCGGGCCGCGGACCGGGAAGAAGTACGTCAACAGAAGATCGAGGAATTTCAAAACCGCTTTGCCAATCCTTATGTGGCCTCGGAGCGAGGCTTCGTGGACGCGGTGATCCAGCCGCGCGATACCCGCAAGAAGCTGATCCTAGCCCTGGAAATGCTGGAGACCAAGCGCGACCGAAACCCGCCGAAGAAGCATGGGAATATACCCCTGTAGGGCGGGAGCTTGGCTGAGACGGTGGCTCGAGGTCGCGCTGGGCTCGAAAACAGTAAGAGTCCCGAGGTGAGGTTGAAGCTGATTCCTCTCGGCTAGTAGTTCGCTTTAGACCCTCGCCAACCTGCGGTCGCCGTTTGCCTTGCGGCTAACGTCAGTTGCAGTCGGACTTTGGGCTCCGGGCTTACCGCCAACCGGCTAAACCAAATTCAACGCCTCGGGACTCTATGTTGCCTTTGACGTTAGCTCTTAATTTAGCGTAGTCGGTGTTTTGCTAGACCCTCACGGACCTGCTTCCTCACCTTGCGATGTGGAGGCTTGCTCGCTCGAATCCCGGGCGCCACACCCACCAGCCAACTTCAGAACTTGTCAAAGAACGAGTATCCTTTTACTCCTTTTATTTTTTGCGTCAACGAAAAACGCTCCATCCTATGTGGTCTCAATGCAAGCGAGTGCAGGTGGTCCACAAGCATCTGACCAGATTTGGTGCAATCTCGTCACGGTGATTTTCTGGGGTCGCGGCATTGGCGCCTGATCAGACGCAAACTCTTTCACTTTGGGGCGGCGATCTTACTTGTGGAAAACCGGATTTCAACCGCATCCAATGCGGACGGCACATCGATGTGTAGAGTTCTGGCAACCAGTGGCGGCGGATTGCTAGGATGGAGTCCGTGTCCTTGCTCGTGGAACTGCGTCACCTCTCGATTGAAGTTCCTCAAGTTGACGTCTCTGCTGCTTCCTTGACCCGAACCGGGCGGGCCGAGCCGCCTGCGGTCCGACCAGCGCTATTGGCGGTTTCCGACGTCAGTTTCACCATCGCTCCCGGGGAAGTTCTTGGGTTGGTCGGCGAATCCGGTTCGGGGAAATCTCTGGCGTCTCTGGCCATCATGCGTTTGCTTCCGCCGGGACTGCGAACGAGCGGAGAGATCTGGTTTCATGACGGCGGTCCGGCACGGAACCTCCTCGCGCTGCCCGAGCAAGAAATGCGCGGCCTGCGCGGCAGCAAGATTGCCATGATTTTTCAGGAGCCGATGACGGCCTTGAATCCGGTCATGCGGGTCGGCAGTCAGATTGCCGAGGCGGCATCTGTCCATAGCAGCCTTACCGGGAAGGAAGCCTGGGATCGGGCTGTCCAGGCGATGGAGAATGTGGCCATCCCGGATCCGGCTCGTCGCGCCCGCGATTATCCCCACCAGCTCTCGGGCGGCATGCGCCAGCGGGTGATGATCGCCATGGCACTGGTGAATCGCCCGCAATTGCTGATTGCCGATGAGCCTACGACGGCACTCGACGTTACCGTGCAGGCGCAAATCCTGGCGCTGCTCGGCGACCTTCGGGAGAAATTTGGCCTGGCCATGTTGCTCATCTCGCACGATCTCGCGGTGGTTTCGCAGGTGGCCGATCGAGTGGCGGTTCTCTATCTAGGGCACTTGCTCGAGCTAGGGTCGAAGGCGCAAATCTTTCGGTCCCCGGCGCACCCGTACACTGGCGGGCTCATGGCGGCGGTTCCGACACTCACCAGCGATCGTACGCAACCGCTGCGCACCATTGAAGGAACAGTTCCGCCCCTCGGGGCGCAGCTTCCCGGCTGCCCATTTGATCCTCGCTGTTATCTGCGGGTCCCGCAGTGCGCGCTCTCTCTGCCGTGCCTGGCCGAGGTCGAACCCGGGCATTGGGCGAGGTGCCCGGTCCTCAATCCCTGAGGGATGGCCGATCTAACCCCGGGGCGCGGGGGTGCCTGTCGAGGCTCCGAGGTCTATAATCGCCACTTTGCCTGGTTTGCCTGTGCGCATTCTTCTCCTCAGCGACATTCACAGCAACCTCGAAGCTCTCGAGGCGTGCCTGGCCTCTGCTCCCGCCCACGATGTGGTGGTGAATCTGGGCGACATTGTCGGGTACGGGGCCAGCCCCAACGAGGTCATCGAGCGATCGCGTGAGCTGGGAAAAATCTTTGTGCGCGGTAACCACGACAAAGCCGTCTGCGGTCTCATGAACCTCAAGGACTTTAATCCGGTCGCGGCCGTGGCGGCGGAATGGACCCGTAACCAACTCACCCCCGAGCATCTGGAGTGGCTCCGCGCTCTTCCTCAAGGGCCAGTGGAGGTCGACGGGCTTCCTGAGGTGCAGTTGGTTCATGGCTCACCGGTGAACGAAGACAACTACCTGGTGACAGCGCGGGACGCGCTCGAACCAATCCTGCTGGCGACGGCGTCGATCACCTTCTTCGGGCACACGCATCTGCAAGGGAGCTTTATCGCCAACGATGAATACGTCGATGCCTATCGACCTGCCTACGAAACCGTGGGCCAACGGGAAACCGTGGAAGTACCGATGACCGATGGGCTGCGATATTTGGTGAATCCCGGGTCGGTCGGGCAGCCGCGGGACGGAGACTGGCGCGCCGGCTTCGCGATTTTCGATAGCGAGGCGCGCACCGTGAGCTTCTGTCGGGTGCCCTACAACCTGAAATCTGCGCAGGACCGTATCCTCGCCGCTCGTCTGCCGCTTCGCTTGGCTACCCGGCTGGCAGCCGGACGATGACGATACTCGATCGTCCGGTGGAATCGTTGGCTGTTTTCTTTCGTTGAGGTTTTTCCCATGGCAAGAGAAATCCCCATCGGCGCGAAGGCGACGGCCGAAGAAACGGTGGAGTTTCAGCACACTTTGACCGCTCGCCACCCCGAATTGCCCCCGGTTTATTCCACGCCGGACATGATCCGGCTTATGGAGACCGCAGCCTTCCGCGCCCTGCAACCTTATTGCGAGGAGGGTGAAATCACCGTGGGAACTAAAATCCAGGTCGAGCACCGGGCGGCCAGCGGAATTGGAGCGAAGATCAGGGCCCAGGCAGTGCTCGAATCCTTCGATGGGCGCTTCTATACGGTTCGCGTGCATGCCTGGGATGACGTCGAGGAGATCGGTCGCGGAACCGTAGACCGGGCGGCGGTCGGGGTCCGCAAATTTCTGGAGAGGATGAACAGGAAGGCCCTTCCCTAGCGCAGCCGCCTGGGAAGTAGCCGGTGGAAAGGCAATGACGGACATCGCCGCACAGCAACTCCGGGCGACGAGGTTCCGGGCGATGCATCGAGGCCCGAAAGCCCTTCTCCTGCCGAATGTCTGGGACGTCGCCAGCGCGCGCGTCATCGAGGACGCTGGGTTCCCTGCGATTGCCACGACTAGTGCGGGAATCGCCTTTTCCCTCGGCTATGCCGACGGACAGCGGATCTCGCGGGACGAGATGCTGGCGCGAGTGGGTCGAATTGTGCGCGCCGTCACGGTGCCGGTGACAGCCGATGGGGAAGCGGGGTACGGCGGCCGGCCGGAGGATGCGGTGCAAACGGCGGCGGGAATCATCGAGGTGGGCGCGGTGGGACTGAACCTGGAGGATGGCACATCCGATCCCGCCGTGCCGCTGGTCGACCGGGCTCTGCAAGTGGAGAAAATTCGAGCCGTTCGGGAGGCAGCACGGAAGGCAAGCGTCGAGCTGGTATTGAATGCCCGCACCGACGTGTACTGGAATGAGGTGGGGCCGCCGGAGTTGCGCTACGGCGAAGCCCTCTTGCGGGCGCGCGCCTATCGCGATGCCGGGGCAGATTGCATCTTTGTGCCCGGATTGCGAGACCCCGAGACGATCTCTCGGCTGGTTCGGGACGTGGAGTGTCCGCTGAACATTTTGGCCGGCCCGGGTTCCGCCCCGGTGTCAGAACTGGAAAAGCTTGGGGTGGCGCGTGTGAGCTTGGGCTCAGGACCGATGCGTGCGACCCTTGGCCTGTTGCGCCGCCTGGCCGAGGAACTGAAAAATAACGGTACCTACCATGCGCTCGAACATGCGCCTTCCTATGTAGAAGTTAACCAACTAGTTAAGTAACCTTTGACTCCTCGGGCAGTGGGCGACTGCGGCCGACCACCGCAGGCATGCGATGTACTATGGAGTGGTGCACCCCCTGCCACAAACCGTACTTGCCTACATCCGCAAACATGAACTGCTGATCGCGGGAGATCGGGTCGGAGTCGCGGTTTCCTCCGGTGCGGACTCGGTGGCTCTGGTTCGCCTGCTGCTCGAGCTACGCCTCGAGATCGGAATCGTCCTGGCCGTCGTTCATTTCAATCACCGGTTGCGGGGTGCGGAATCGGACGCGGATGAACGCTTCGTGGCTGGTTTGGCCGAGCGTTATGATCTGGAATTTCATGCGGCTGGCGCGAACGTTGCCGATTGGGCTCGAGAACGAGGTTTGAGCCTCGAGGCCGCCGGTCGCGAGCTGCGCTATCAATACTTTTACCGCTTGCTCGAGGGAAAGCTGAACCGCATCGCCACCGCCCACACCTTGGATGATCAGGCGGAAACCGTGCTGCTCAAAATCACCCGCGGCGCGGGGAGCCGCGGGCTGGCGGGAATTTATCCCGAGTTGAAAGTTCCCGGATGTGGTCCCCAAGAAAGTGCCCGGAATCCAAAAGGCAGTCGGCCGAGACCGGCGGCCATCGTACGCCCTCTGCTCTCCATTCGGCGGAACCAGATCCAGGCCTACCTCGACTCGATCGGTCAGAACTGGCGCGAAGACCGCAGTAACGATGATCTTCGCCATGCACGAAATCGCGTTCGCCAGGAAATTTTGCCGCGTCTCGAGCGCGACCTGAATCCCTCGGTGCGGGAGGCACTGGCGGAGACGGCGGAAATTGCCCGGGCCGAGGAGGAATACTGGGAAAGGGAAACCCAACGACTGCTCGAATCGGCCTGGGTTCGGACAGAATTACCACAGGAGAAGCCAGGGGAGCAGACGGGCAGCCGGGCGGCGCTCGGAACCACTATACTCCGGAGCTTGCCGGTCGCGCTCGCCCGTCGGTTGGTGCGGCGAGCCGCGCAGTCCTTGGGACTCAATCTCGAATTCCGGCACGTAGAAGAGATTCTCAGTCTGGCTCGCGACGGTGCGGAAGAGAAAGCCATGGCCCTGCCGGATGGCTGGACGGCTCGACTGGCGAAAGCTGAGTTGCAGTTTGCCAAGCCGCAGGCTTGCGGGAGGCTCCTCGGCTACGAGTACCGCTTAACGGTTCCCGGGTCGATCGAAGTTCCACAAACCGGATCGCGCTTCGAGGCCCTGATAGTTTCACCCAGGGCCAGCGAAGGGTATAATCCCGATGACTTGCTCGATCCTACTCGATTGAAGGGCGAACTCCTGGTGCGAAACTGGCGTCCGGGAGACCGTTTCTGGCCAGCCCATCGCAAAGCTGCGAAGAAAATAAAGGAGCTGCTCGAGGAGCGTCACCTGCGAGGGGTCGAGCGAAAACGCTGGCCGGTAGTGGTGAACGGAGAGGAACTGATTTGGGTGCGCGGATTTGCCGTGCCCCACCGATTGCGCCCTCAAGAGGGCAGCCAAGCCGTATGGATCCGAGAAGTTCGATTGGAGGCAGCGTAGCCGAGCCGACACGGCTGCGGAGGGCTCTGCGCGCTGAATACCTGTGAATCAAGCTGCCAAAACGACGGACTTGCGGGTGGTCATCTCCGCAGACCAACTACAGAAGCGGGTGCGTGAACTGGCGCTGCAAATCTCCCATGACTACCGGGGCATGACGGTGCATTGCCTGGCCATGCTCGAGAACGGCTTCATCTTCATGGCAGACCTGGTCCGGGCCATGGATGTGCCCTTGATCTGCCAATTCATCAAGCCCCGTTATCGCCATCACCTCGAGGGCAAGCCCAAAGGATTCATGGAGATTTTCTTTAGTCACGACGCCAACATCGAGGGGCAGCACGTCCTGCTCATTGAAGGGATCATCCACTCGGGCGTAACCACCGAGTTCCTGGTGAACGACCTGCGGAGCCGGGGGGCGGCTTCGGTGAAAGTGGTTACCTTGCTCGATCGCCAGACGGCACGGCGGGTGCCTTTCCAGCCGGACTATTTCGGATTCTTGGTGGACGACGCTTTCCTGGTGGGTTACGGGCTGGGCTCGGCCGAGCAAACCGAGCGGAACCTGGCTTGCATCGCCAGCGCCGGCTGAGATATACCTGAAATTCGTATGACTTAAGTTATCGGCTTGAGCAGGTTGGTTTTGGTTCAATTGGGGTTAGAATAAGAAATCGGGGAATTCCTTCGATCCAAATTCCGCCCTTGGCATCTATACAACTGAGGTGTCTCGTTTTGTAGTGGAGGCGCCAGCTTCCGAGGAGCTCTGAGAGTGAATTCGACGGTAAAAACGGTGGTTTTCTGGCTGGTGATCGTGCTTTCTGCCTTCCTGCTCTGGCAGGTAGTCAAAGCCGGTTCGGCCGGCCAAAAGGAGAAGGAGATGACCTTCTCCCAGTTCATGGCAGATGTTGAGCAGACTCCCAGCAACGTCAAGGAAGTGACCATCATCGGCCAGGAAGTACGCGGCAAGCTCAACACCCCACCCGACTCAGCCTTTCACACCACCGCTCCCTCGAACTATCCCGACATGATCAAGATGCTCCGCGAAAAGGGTGTAAATATCACCATTCGCGACGTGAGCAATGGCAGCTGGCCGAGCTGGCTGCTGAATTTGGCCCCCCTTATTCTGCTGGCCGCGTTGTGGTTCTTCATGATTCGGCAAATGCAGACCGGCGGCAATAAGGCGCTGTCGTTCGGCAAGAGCCGGGCCCGTCTGTTGTCCATGCAACAGAAAAAAGTGACCTTCAAGGATGTGGCTGGAGTCGATGAGGCCAAGGAAGAACTGCGGGAGATTATCGAGTTCCTGCGCGAGGCGCAGAAATTTCAGAAGCTGGGCGGACGGATTCCGAAGGGTGTACTGCTGGTTGGACCTCCGGGAACCGGTAAGACCTTGCTGGCCCGGGCTGTGGCCGGGGAAGCGAATGTGCCGTTCTTTTCCATTTCCGGCTCGGATTTCGTCGAGATGTTTGTCGGCGTCGGCGCCAGCCGGGTCCGTGACCTGTTCGAGCAAGGCAAAAAGAATGCCCCTTGCATCATCTTCATCGACGAAATCGACGCCGTCGGACGTCATCGTGGCGCCGGCCTGGGTGGAGGTCACGACGAGCGGGAGCAGACCCTAAATCAGTTGCTGGTTGAAATGGATGGTTTCGAGTCGAACGAGGGCGTCATCCTGATGGCGGCGACCAACCGTCCCGATGTGCTCGATCCCGCCCTGCTGCGGCCAGGACGCTTTGATCGCCGCGTGGTCGTGAGTCGGCCGGACGTGCGGGGACGGGAAGAGATTCTGCGCGTCCACACGCGAAAGATTCCTTTGGCGGATGATGTTGAACTCTCGGTCCTCGCCCGCGGCACCCCGGGCTTCTCCGGGGCTGACTTGGCCAACATGGTGAACGAAGCTGCCTTGGGCGCGGCGCGGCAAAATCGCAAAGCCGTGCTGATGTACGACTTCGAAATCGCCAAAGACAAGGTCTTGATGGGAGTGGAGCGGAAGTCGCTGCTGCTTTCCGAGGAAGAGAAGAAGGTAACCGCCTATCATGAGGCAGGACACGCTTTGGTTGCGACCAAGCTGCCTAACTCGGACCCCTTGCATAAGGTCACCATCATTCCCCGCGGCATGGCGCTCGG
>DASPTQ010000315.1:0-27650 GCA_035623335.1 Terriglobales bacterium | reverse complement strand
GATCAGCCTGTTCCAACAATAGGCAGAGATCCGGGCGGGTGTGTGGCCTCTGCCTTTTCCCAGGTTCCACTCCACCTTAGTTTTTGAACTGCTGTTCGCCCCCCATACAAGCCACACAGCTGCAACCATTGTTCACCGGGGACTCCCAGACAACCGCTGTATCCAGCCGGTATCCCACTCCACGGATGGTCTTGAGATAGGTAGGACGCGAACGGTTCGGTTCAATCTTCTCGCGGATCCTTCGCACGCATGCGTCGACGCAACGTGGAGACACAAATTGCATCTGCCCCCACACTGCGTCGAGCAGGAGATCGCGCGTAAAAACCTGACTGTGATGTCGCGCCAGGTATTCGATCAAACGAAACTCCAGTGCCGTCGTCGGCACTTCGACTCCTCGGACAAAGAGTTTCATTCCCGAACTATCAATGATCAATTCTGAAGAATCGGCGGGCGGTGCTGTGGCGGAGGGCATAGAGCGGCGCAACACCGCCTGCACGCGGGCGACCAGTTCTTGCGGATCGAACGGTTTGATGATCCAATCATCCGCAAAGGCCAGGATCAGGTCCTCCTCGGCGACATCGTCGAGCAAGAACAGGGTCGGGATCTTGGGCAGAACGATGGTTTCGCGCAGATGCCAGCGAAATGACAAACTGGTTCCGTCGCCCGAGCCTACCGCTAGGAGGATGAGCGAAGGTGAAGCCGACTCCAGCTTCTCCAGCATGTCCATGCTGAAGAAGGTTCGCACCCTATAGCCCGCTTTTTCCAAGCACTCTCTCGCCAACTGGCAAACGTTGGCATTGCTATCCACCACAAAGATGAGCTGCCGCATTTCCGACCCCACACGCAGTCGCACTCTCGAGTGTCCACAACAAAATTCATCCTGTTGTACGCAGGAAGAGCCGGCAGCAGTGTTCGATGCTGACCGGAAACGAGAGTCTATATAACTGCAGTCATGTTACGGTCGAGTGACCAAATTGTGAATGTGGTGTAAATTTTGCGCCTGAAGATCCCGAAAAATTCAACTCGCATCACCGAGAGGACGGCCTTAAGTTAGAGAAATGATTCGAGGTGTTCCATTTCTGAAGGCAGGGCAAGAGGCAGGCCCGCCGAGGCTGAACGATTCGCCGACCCTCGACCGTCTCAAGCCGGAACCGCTTGCCGCGCCATCACTGAACGGACGGCGTCGATAATCTTGTCCTCATTAGGAATCACGAAGTTCTCAAGCGGCTCGCTGTAGGGAACGGAGGCATCGAGCGCAGTGACCATGCGGATCGGAGCCCGAAGATGTTCAAACCCGTGTTCGGCGACCTCGCCGGCGATGACCGCCGCTGCCGAGGAATGCCTGGGCGCCTGATCGACGAGTACCAGCCGCCCGGTCTTCTTCACCGATCCCACGATGGTGTTGACGTCGAGCGGTGCCAGCGTACGTGGATCGACTACTTCGGCGCTGATACCTTCCTCCGCCAAGCGTTCTGCAGAGGCCAGCGCCTTCTTCACCATCCATCCCACCGCCACGAGAGTGACGTCCGCCCCCGGCCGCTTCACGTCGGCCAAGCCGAGCGGAATCACAAGTTCTCCATCCGGCACTTCGCCCTTCTCGAGCGTCAACATGTAAGGATGCAGATAAACTACCGGATTGTCGTCGCGAATGGCCGCCGTCATCAGGCCTTTAGCATCCGCGGGTGTGGAAGGCACCACCAGCTTCAAACCGGGAATTCCCATCATCGTGTGATAAATGCAATTCGAGTGCTGCCCCGCCCATCCCGCACAGAAACCGAAGCCGGCCTTCAGCACCAAGGGCACTTTGACCTGGCCGCCGGACATGTAGCGGAGGCGCGGGGCCTCGTTGATGACTTGATCGAAGGCTACCAGCATGAATTCGCTCATCCAGAGCTCGACAATGGGCCGCAGGCCGGTCATGGCCGCACCGATGGCGATTCCGATCTCCGCGGTTTCAGAGATGGGAGCGATGCGCACCCTGTCCCTGCCAAATTTCTTGAGCATGGGGTCGCGCTCGGTCATGGCCATGTTCTGGCCGTAAAAGACCACGTCCGGGTTCCGCTGCATCTCTTCCGCGATTGCCGACGCCATGGCATCGCCATACATCATCTCGCGCGCCATGCTTTTTCCTCCTATGCGTAGACGTAGTTGACCGCTTCTGCGGGCGCCGGGAACGGACTGGCCAGCGCAAACTCGACAGAATCTTGAACTTCAGCGCGAGCCGCGGATTCAATGCGCTTCGCGGTTGGATTGATGAGCACCTTCTGCTTCAGCAAACGGGAGCGGAAGCGCGCCAGTGGATCCTTGGACTTCCACTTCTCAAACTCCGTCCTATTTCCATAGACGGCGATAGCTTCGTGCTCCGGAAACTGCGTTGGCAATGGTGGCACGGTGATGACGTTGCCGTGCGCGCTCAGACGATAGAACCTGGATTCGATCAGAGTCGGCCCTTTGCCCTGGCGAGCCCGATCCGCAGCTTTGGCCACGGCTTTGTACACCACGAGGGGGTCGGTGCCATCCACGGTGACGCCGGGTATGCTGAAGGCCTGCGCCTTCTTGGAAAGAGGGTCGCCGGCGATGGCGTTAGCGTCCTCCAGACGGAAGTGTGTATAGGCTTGATACTGGTTGTTCTCGAGAATGTAAACGATGGGCAGCTTCCACACCGCAGCCATGTTCAGTGACTCAAAAAAGGCTCCCTGCTTCGACGCACCATCGCCGAAGAAGCAATAGACGATCTGGCCTTGCTTCTTTACCTGCGCCGTCAACGCAGCTCCGGTGGCATGGGCAATACTTTGTCCAATGATGCCGGAAGCACCGGGAAAGTGGCGGTCGGGATCGGCCAGATGCATCGATCCCCCAAATCCTTGACACAATCCGCTCTTGCGGCCGAAAACCTCGGCCATCATCTTTCTGAGTGGCGTGCCCAGCACGATGGGGTAGCCGTGGCAACGATAGCTCGGCATCACCCAATCGCTGCGGTTGCGCGTGGCCAGGGCTCCAACGATGCTGGCTTCAGCGCCGTCTCCCAGATGAGCATGTCCGCGAATGACGCCGGGATGTTCGATGAACGTACGCTTCACCGCTTCTTCGAATTCGCGGATGCGCACCATTTGGGTGTACATCCAAACCAGCCGGTCCTTCCCGAGCTTTCTCGCGGTTTTCATCGCGCACTCCTTCGAGACTTTTTACCGATCGGCAAAGCCTTGTTTTCGTTGATCTGACAAAGCGGGTCGCCCACTGGCACCTCTGCCGCTTCTCGGGCCAGGATTTTGACCAGCACTCCGGCGAATGGCGACTCTAGTTCGTAGCTCACCTTCTCGGTTTCGAGTTCCACCAGCGGATCACCTGCTTGGACGCGGTCGCCCTCCCGCTTGAGCCAGCGCACCACAACCGCCTTGGTGCTGGTCACCCCGCCCGCCTTGGGGACGATCACCGGAGTCAGAGGTTGTTCTTCCACAGCTTGGCCAACGGCGCTTTGGGGCGGGATGCCGGTTAATGCACCTGCCGCTCCACGCCTTCCCAATAAGGATGGCGAATGGTTTTGCGATCGGTCTTGCCCGCCGGAGTCTTCGGAATCTCCGGCCAGAACTCGACCGACTTGGGTGCTTTCACTCCTCCCAGCCTGGTCTTACAGTGGCTGAGGATTTGCGCCTCGCTCAAAACCTCTCCTTTTCGCAATACCACGACGGCCTTGACGGCTTCTCCCCAAACCTCATGGGGCACACCAATCACGGCGCATTCGTAAACCTCGGGCAGGGCCATGATCGCGGCTTCGACCTCAGCGCAATACACATTAAAGCCCCCGGTGATGATCATGTCTTTCCTACGGTCGACGATATAGATGTAGCCATGTTCATCCCGATAGCCAACATCCCCGGTATGGTGCCAGCCGTGGGCGCGGATTTCCGCCGTAGCTTCCGGCATCCTGTAGTAGCCACCGGAGATCAGGCTGCCCCGCGCCACAATCTCTCCGCGCTCCTGGGCTGGGAGAATTCGTCCTTCCTCATTCATGATGGCCAGTCGCACAGCCGACGTCGGCCGGCCGCAACTGGCCAGCCGTTCCGGATGATCTCCGCCGGCGGCGGCAGCCACCGTCTTGGCGTCGAGGAAAGTCAGCAACATGGGTGCTTCCGTCTGCCCGTAGGACTGACACAGGCAGGGACCGAAGATCTCGACGCCGCGTCGGAGCTTGTCGGGCGAGACGGGCGATCCCGCCAAAAGAAACACCCGCAGGCTGGAATAATCAAACTTGCCAACTTCGGGATGCGCCAGCAGGTTATAGAACGCCGTCGGCGGAAGAAACAAATGGCTGACGCCAAACTTTTCAATGTTACGCAAGACGGCCCCGGGCTCGAACTTCGGCATGATGATGTTGGTCGCTCCCAGGGCGAACATGGTAAAGGCCACTACGCCGGCGGCGTGGGAAAGAGGAGCCGTGTTCAGACAGACGGGCTCGTTCGTCTCCCCGCGCCAGTACTGCATTGCCATTTCCGTCATCGTGGCCCACGCCAGGCTGGTCACGCAGACACCCTTGGCCGGCCCCGTCGTGCCACCCGTAGGCACCAGGCCTACCAGCCGGTCGAGATTGCCATAGGCGTCCCCCCAATCCAATTCTTCTTCGCCCGAGGTCGATTCCATAAACTCTTCGAGCGAGGGGTGAGGACCGTCGGTTGTGTCGAGGCATACGAAGTAGCGCACGGAAGGCACGCGCGCCTTGATCTCGGCCACGTTCTCGCGGAATTGGCTGTGGTAAAAGAGCCAGGTCATCTCCACGTAATTCATGTACGCGACGTTGGCATCCATGGCATTGCGATAGTTGATGGGTACCCAGGCCACCCCTGCCCGCATGATGCCCAGCATTGAGAACAGAACGGCAGCGTGGTTCTGCGAGTAGATGCCGGCACTGGAGGCACCGCGCACTCCGCCAGCCCTCATGGCGCGCGCGATTCGCTCCGTGATGGCGCGTGTTTCTTGATAGGAATAGCGGGCATCGCCGTCCACGACGGCAATCCGGTCGGAATTTGCCTCGGCTCCTTTGTCGAAATAATCGATCGCCCGCATGAACCGTCTCGGAATTCAGGAGTACAGTTTCACTTTCGACAGTCCCTGGCTCTCGAGAATGCGCAGGAGTTCACGATGCCCGAAAGCCTCCGCCGCGGAAGCGAAACCTACTTTGCGCGGATTGGAACGCACGAGATTATGCGCCGCAAAAGCCTGGATCAGTCCGGTTTGGCGATAGCAACAAGTACCGAAAACTACGCACTGTACGTAGTCGGTTGAGCCGCGGCCGGCTACCACGTCGATGGTGCGCTGTTCGCGAGCGTTCTCCCGAGGCGGCGTCCCCGCTTGCACGGCACTGGCCATTTCCGCCAGTTTTTTCTCCTGTTGCGGCTTCGGCAAAGCGCGGATTTGCTCCTCAAACATCTTCTCCGTGGCCGCCACGCCTTCCATGATTTGCCGATCCAGCAGACCGCCAAAGGATTTCACGTTGGCGACTTCCGGATGGTTCTTGAACCAGACGGGCTGCGGAAATCCGCCCCACGCCAGAGCCAGTTGGGTTTGCACATAGCCGGGCACGGCCACATCGTAGCGGGTAGCCCGAGGCCAAGGCTTGTAATGGTTTTGCTCCAGATAATGCGCGTCCGTTTGGATGACGGCAAAGATGGTTTGTGTGGAACCGAAGGTGGGAATGCCCTTAAACAAGGTAACGGTTTCGATCGTGTCGATGGCACCGGTTTCGAGGCAGAGACGAATGGCGGCATCGCTGATGGCGGACATGAACGCCGTCGCCGGGGCAGCCAGCAGACCGCGCTGGGCAAATTTCTCTCCCCATTTGTCCGAGACTTCGCGAATCCAGGTCTGCTCCCCGCTGATGTCGAGGTAGTGACACCCTGCCTGGAACGCCGCTTCAATGACCGTCGGTCCGTTGTACATGAATGGGCCCACGGTGTTGCATACCACCCGGGCGCCGCGGAGAAGATTGACCAGATCGTCTACCGTATTCCCCACTTCTACGATTTCGTAGTCGGCGGTTTCGATCCCGGGCAGGCGGTTCATCACGTCTTGAATCTTGGCGCGATTGCGTCCGGCGGCGACGAAGGGTACGTTATATTCGCGCAAGAACTCCGCCACCAAACGTCCAGAAAAGCCGCTGGCTCCATAAACTACGACCGGGCGCTGAGTCGTCATGGTCCTCCTTCGCGATGAAGTGGGTTGAGAAAAGCGGCGCAACACCGATACCGCAGCCTAGCTCTGGGCTTAGGCGCGATTTTAGGCTAAAGTATCCCGATTGGTAGTAGGCACTTTTTGGTAACTCGGTATCGAGGGAGGCTTGGCATGGTGGAATACGATTGTCCGGTGAAGTTGACCGCTCATATCATTGGCGGCAAGTGGAAGCCGCTGATTCTTTTCTACTTGGAAGGTGGGACCCGGCGCTTCGGCGAACTCGGCAAGCTCATTCCGGGCATGACCAAGAAGATGCTCACCCAGCATTTGCGAGAACTGGAGCGCGATGGCCTGATCCATCGCAAGGTCTACGCTGTCGTTCCTCCGAAGGTCGAGTACACCCTGACGCGGCACGGCAAGAGCTTGAAACCGATTCTCGAGTTGATGTCAGCTTGGGGGGCAAAGCACCGTGCCCGCTATGGCATTCCCAAGGCTCAAATCCGCGCCCAAGCGGTTTCCGCAACTTCTAAGAGCACGTCAGCATCTGTTGAGGAAACACCGGCGGCCTGAGTTAGCCCGCGAAGTTCGATTGCCCCGAGGCAAGCTCGCAGAAATGATGGAAGGAACTACATGAGTCGCAGCAAGGGATTACGCTCACAATACGACGATATCTGGCTGATCGACGGCATCCGCACACCCTTCGCAGATTACAACACAGTGTTGGGGCTAGTATCTCCGACTGATCTCGGGATCAAAGTCGCCCGCGAGGTCTTCCGTCGGACCGGGGTATCCCCCGCCGAGATCGATACGGTCGTCGCCGGTAACATGGCGCAAGCGAGCTTCGATGCTTACTTGCTCCCCCGCCATATCGGTATCTATTCTGGGGTTCCCTTGGAAGTGCCGGCTCACTTGGTGCAGCGCGTGTGTGGCACGGGCATGGAGGCAATCCTCGAAGCCGCCGACTCGATCCAGCTCGGCAAGGCGGCACTCGGCCTGGTCGTGGGAACTGAATCCATGTCGAGGAATCCGGTGGCGGCCTATACCCATCGTGGCGGATTCCGCATGGGCCAGGTGGAATTCAAGGATTTCCTCTGGGAATCGTTGCTTGATACCTGTCCCAACGTGACGATGGGCGGCAGCAGTGAAACCCTAGCCAAGCAGTACAAGATTTCCCGGCAGGATGCGGACCAATTTGCCGCCCACAGTTTTGACCGGGCAATCGCCGCGCAGGAGAGCTGCTTCCTCAGCGGCGAAATCGTTCCGGTGGTGAGTGAGCAGTTTGAGTTAACGGGATATAAGGCGCGGGGCATCCGTCTTCCCAAGAAGGTCGAGTCCTTCAGCCAGGACAGCCACGTTCGTCCTTCACCGGTAGAGGTGCTCGAGAAACTTCCGCCTTCGTTCGGCGGCGTGCAGACAGCCGGCAACAGTTCCGGCATCGTGGATGGTGCTGCGGCAGCACTCGTATCGTCCGGTCCCTTCGTACGCCAGCAAAGCCATCCACCGCTCGCCAAAGTCGTCGCTGGCGCGGTGGTGGGCGTTCCGCCCGAGGTTATGGGTATCGGACCGGTTCCCGCCATCCGGGCCGTGCTCGAAGCCAGCGGATTGCGTCTCGATCAGATCGATCGTTTTGAAATCAACGAGGCCTTTGCAGCACAAACGCTGGCCTGCCAACGCGAGTTGCAGCTCGACCCCTCCCGGTTGAACGTCAACGGCGGCGCGATCGCGATCGGCCATCCCTTGGCAGCGACCGGGGTTCGTCTGGCGATCACATTAGCGCGAGAGTTGAAGCGCTCGGGCGGGCGCTACGGAATCTCCTCGGCCTGTATCGGCGGCGGACAGGGCATTGCTCTGCTGGTCGAGAACGCTACTGCACCGTGAACTGGCCCGCTCTACGCCGGCCAAATGCTCAACGCAGTCTTGCTGAGAATCTGTTGCTTGCTTTCCTCCTGCAGCGGCAAGGCTCGAAAATCGTCAAGATTCGTCTTGATGTCGGGAACGCCGGGTCCCGGCCAGTCCGTGCCAAACAGCGTCTTATGCGCAATCTCTTCGAGGCGGGGAAAATATCGCAGCAAGCTTCTTGGCGGAATACCGCTGATGTCGAGAAACACATTGGGATGGCGCCGCAGCAGGAAGAAACAGGTGTGCATCCATAACGGCCGCCCGCCGTGCGCCATCAAGATCTTCATCTTGGGAAAGTCTACCGCCACATCATCCACGTAGATGGGGTCGCCATAGCGGTTGCGGGCCCCGTGAAAAATGGATGTTCCCGTGTGGAACATCACCGGAATTCCGTTGGCCTCCGCCGCCCGGTAAATCATTTCGAGCTCCTTCACCCCGTTGAGATAGTCGTTGGGAAACAGGAGCTGATGGGGAGGGTGAATCTTAATCATGCGAATCTTCAACCGCAGAATTTGGTCGATATCGGCCAGGATGTTGCTGGTGTGACGAGGGTGCACGCCACCGCAGGAAATCAAGCGCCGGGGATTCTCCTTGCTATAGTCGGCAATGTATTGATTGACACCGGCGGTAAAACCAATGATGTCTGGGGCTACATAATTGATAAGCACCGCACGGTCGATGCCAGCCGAATCCAGGTGTTGCAGAAAGGACTTGGGTGACCGGCAGAACTCTGCGATTTGGTCAAAGTTCGGCCGCTTTCTCCGAATTAATTCCAACGCGTCGGGACGAAACATCTCGAGCGGCGCGATGTGTACATGGCAGTCGGTGATCAAGTTTGTTGTCAGCCCTGAGCCGATTCAACCGCGGGGCGAATCATCGGATGTCAATCCCAGAACCATAGCCGTGGATTTCCATCCCGCGAGCGCCAGCCTCAGGAACCAACTGCCGTTCCTATGCCCCCAGAGGGAATCGGCCTCAATTGTAGCGAACGTCGCTAATGCTAATCGCGACCACCCGGGTGTGGCAAGCCTTGGCCTCTATCGGGCGGAGAGGAGAAATACCTTCGGAGACGCTTCAGACCTTCCGCCAGCTGCTTGAGATCGAGTCCCATGGCAACATCTTCGGTGGAAGTCAGCAGACATACCTTGGGTTCGCCTTCGGAAGACAAGAGAGGCTCGAAATGTGGCGGGTCCTGACAAAAGGCCTCGATGGGTACGGCGTAGGCCATCCAACCTGGCTGCCCATGCGCTTCGAGGTTTACGGCGCCTAGTTGCGCCGTCCACGTGGGGCACAGGACGCAGTCCTCGATGTTCGCTTTGACCGAGTCCAACGTCTTTTCTAGAACCTTGCCCAACAAAAGCACCGGCAAAGCCTCATAGAAACGAACGATGTTCACCACCGGCGCGAGCAACGAAGAGTACGCTTCGAAGCCTCCGAAGGGCAGGCCGTCTGCGAAATCTTCGGCGAGCAAAATCACATCGGCTCCCGCCTCGGCGAAGGTTCGCGCCACCGAGGCTGTAACCTCCGCGGCAAACTGAAGCACCTCCTCGGGGAAGCCTGACGTCCAGCTACCAGGATCGCCGCCGCACAACTGCCGGGCCAAGCCGATGGGACCGCTCACACGAATCATGAGCGCGGGTTCGTCCTTCAGCATCGCCTTGGTTCGCCGCAGGACTTCGCATGCGACCGGGATGAAGCCCTTGTCTCGCAAACTGTCCGGGGTGGCCCACGACCCGTCCGCCTGCCGCGGCCCCAGGGCGTTGCTTTCGAGCGCCGGATCGAAGTAGCACACCAGCCCATCCACTTGCATGACACTCCGAATCTGCCGCTGCGCATTGGCGACCTTCGTCGGATTGCTCTGAAAATTCCTTAGCGTCAGGTTCTCCATCCGCGCTCCCAAGGAGAAAAGAATGGGCATGAGCAGAGGGCGCGAGGGCGGCTCGCCTTTCACCCAGGCTTTCACGATGCGACGTGGCGTGGAGTCGTCGCTCATCATTCCTCAAGGGCGGAAGATGGGGCGCACCATGTTGCCGTCCGGCCACGATCCGTACCACTCCAAGATTTCCGCGGGCGGGGACTGTTTGCTCCAGACGGCAAGGAAATCGTCGTAGGACTTGCCGCGGGCCAATCGCGCCTTGCGCTCGGCTGCCCGCAGCTCTTCGGTGTGCGCCAGGTCCACTTTTCGTCCTTCTCGATCCATGGCCACGCGGTAAATGTTCATTGCGGTCGAGCTGGAGATGATGTTCTTCTTCAAGTCTTCCACCACCAGTTCCGGCTCGCGCTCCAAGGGATCACCGTAGCCGGGACCGCCGCCGCTGAACCCGAATAGCAGATCGCCTTCGGCAAACAGATCCGGCGTGCGCGCAATGAGCTCGAGTTTCCAGTCCCCTTGAATGTCCTGTTTCTCGAAGATCTGGCGGTGATCCAGGGTCAAATCGGGATCACCTTGCTGCATGCGCTCGAGCAAGTCGGCCTTCTTCACACTGATACCTGGAATGGGTGCCGAAGCATATCCGCCGAACAAAGGCTGTCCCAGCGGGACCTTGCTGCCGTTGCCCATGCACAACGACAGCATTTGCGGGACTTTGTGAATCATCCACTGCTGCACGGCTCCCGAGCCGCCGCGGTGCCGTCCCGGCCCGGAAGAATCTTTCCAGTGTTGGGATAGGGTCACGGTCAGGGGAAGCTCGCCTTCCACCTGTTCACAATCCGGAGCACGGCCGAAAGCACACCAGGCAAAGCCATAGGCATCCATGCCGTCGGCGGCGGCACGACCTCCCTGCCCTTGCGTGTTCAACGAGAAAGAAAGGACATCGGAAACCGCAAGATTCCATTGCGAGTGACCGCTGCAAATCTGTGCGGTGTGCTGGCTTCCCGGTGCCGAAGCAACCTGCCTCCAGCCGCCGCGCGTCGCGAACATCATTTTGGCAAAGCAGTTGTGGGTGGCGCAGCGTGCCTGCATGCCGATGTAGACGCAACAGCTGGTGGCCGCGAGCTTGTCTGGATTCAGCAGAATTCCAGGTGGAAAAACGAAATCAATCGGTGCGAACGTGGAACTGCAGATGGGCAAATCGTGAAAGAAGTACTCGTACATGAAATTGGCGATGTGTCCCACCACTGCCTGGGGATGCACGTTGTAGGAGGAGGGAGTTTCCGGAGACGTGCCGTGAAAATCGAAGGTCAAGCGATCGCCCTGCTTGGTCAGAGTGAGAAAACAGGCGCGCACCAACGCCGGCGTCCAGCCCATGGCGTCATTGAACACCACGCTGCGAAATGTCCCGTCAGGAAGATGTCGGATCTTTTCGAAGGCACCGGCCTCCGCTACGTCCAGCATTCTCCGCATCAACCCCACCACAAACTCGACGCCGCGCTTTTCCACCTGCTCGAGCAGCCGGACCCGTACCCGGTCCGCGGTCGTGCAGCGTGCCCGCAGGTCGGAGGTGAACATGGCGGGAGCGCGCAATCCGTACACCGAATAGAACTCCAGGAAATCGTTGCGCAGTTTGAAATTTTCCCCGATCTTAATGGGCGGCATATTCAAGCCTTCTTCGAAACGCGACTTGGCGCTGACTGGCATGCCTCCAGGCTCGGTAGCGCCGGTCTCGGTCGTATGCAGTGCCGCAGTCGCCCATGCGATCAGCCGGTTTCCGTGGAACACCGGGATAATGGCGACTTGATCGGGGTTATGGATCCCCCCGTATAAAGCATCGTTGGTGTACCAGATATCACCATCATGAATGCCAGGGTTTTCCCGGTAGTACTGCAAGATGAATTTGATGATGATGGGCTGAATAATGGCGTGGAGGTACGTACCGCAGGAGGCATTGATCAGATCGCCTGCCGCGGTGAAGATGGCAACCATCGAATCGCCCGAGACTCCGAAGTAGCTGCGGGAGGAGCGGACGAAGATTTCCATGGCTTCGTCCAAAATGTCGTTGGTGATCTGCACGCCGATTTCGTAATCACCCGGGCGCACCGTCTTTACGCATTCCTGTTCGAACTCCGTGGCAGGCGCCGGTTTCAGCCACTGCAGCTTCTCGGCTAAGGTTGGGATGGGCACCAGTCGTCTCCTACTCCAAGATTCCTAAACCATGCTCGTCGATCGAAAATCGCAACCGCTCGGGAATGACCATGGTGGTGTATTCTCCTTCCACCACCGCCGGACCGGGAACCACGTTGCCCGGCCGCAGTTTCTCAAAGGCGTAATACTTGGTCGTGCTGAATCCCTTCTGCTCGGGCCAATAAACCGGCCGAGTGCCTTTCAGCGCCGCCTGGGGATTGCTCTTCTCCAGCGGCAGCTTTGGCAGCGTAACTTTCTTGGTGGGCACGATGGCTTTCAGGATGAAGCTCTCCACAAACACGCCGCCGTCGGGATTGACGACAAACGGGCTGAATGCTTCGCTGAACTCCTTGTCAAACGCATCGCAGATGGCTCGGACGTCGCTCTCGCTATGGACGAACAGAAGAGGCGACAAGGTCCGCTTCACGTGGAACTGCCCTCCGTACAACATGTCTAACTCCAGCACGAAGCTGGCGCGGCCGGGATCCAGGCCTTCTCCGGCCAGATCTCGCCGGGCTCCCTCCATCAGTCGTTCCACCGCGTCGTTGAAGGGTTGAAAGTCGGAGCAGAGTCGGCGCGTGCCCGGCTCCATCAGGGTAAACTTTCGTGAGAGCTCGTAGACGTGCATCACATCCATCGTGGACGAGCCGTAGGCGCAGAAGACGGGCGAAAACGGAAAGATCACCGCCTTGGGAAGGTCCGCGCGGAATCCTTCAGCGTGGGTCGGACCCGCGCCACCCGCGGCAAACAGGATAAACTCCTCCGGACTGTAGCCCCGAAGATGTACCTCCTTCATGATGGCGGAGGACATATTGCCATCCACAATCCTGCGAATAATCGCGGCCGCTTGCTCGACGTCCAGGCCAAGGGGCTTGGCAATTTTGTCGCGAATCGATTGTGCCGCCTTCTCCTTGTTCAGGATGAGGCGGCCGCCGAAGTAAAACTCGGGATTCAAGTAGCCTAGGATCACGTCGGCATCGGTGACCGTGGGCTCGGTGCCTCCGCGATTAAAGCAGACCGGGCCGGGCAGCGATCCTGCACTCTTGGGCCCGACTTGCAACTGGTTATTCAGGAGCTTGTTCAGCCAGGCGACCGAACCGCCGCCGGCTCCGACCGATAAGGTCTTGATCATCGTGATGCCGACCATCCAGCGATCAATCACCGGCCGAAAATCGTAGCTGCGTACGCTGTCTTTGACCACCAGGCCCACGTCGAAACTGGTCCCTCCCATGTCCGCCATTACCACATTGTGGAAGCCGAGGAGCTTGGCTACGTGGTGAGCGCCCATCAACCCTGACACCGGGCCACTGTTGAAGGTCCGGCTGGCGGAGGTCTTGAAGACCTCGGCAATGCCTCCGGAACTCTGAATCATCGAGAGCGGGCGTCTGTACCCGCGATCCCGCAGTTTGTCCCAGCAGGTCGAAAGCTCAATCTGCATGGCGCGCTGCAGATAGGCATCGAGAATGGCGGCCATGGTTCTTTCGTATTCACCCAGCTTACCCACGACCTGGCCGGCGAGCACGACCGGCAGGTAGCCGATGTGGAACTCTTTGTACTCGCTGCGGATGATCTCTTTCACTCGCTTTTCATGAACTGGGTTGAGAAATCCCCAGAGCAGCGAGACCACGAATGCCCGGGCCCCTTTCGCGACCAGCTGGCGCACTTTCTCGCGCACGTCGTTTTCCTCGAGCGGGCGGAGGACCCGGCCTCGAGAATCGATGCGTTCTTTGACGCCCACGATCATGTCCCGGGGAATGAGCGGTTCTGGTTTCTTCTGCAGGCTCAAGTTGCGGCGTTCCTGGACCCGAGTTCCATCAATCCATTGCGCGCCCCGGCCGAGCAATGTTGTATCCTCGTGCCCCTCGGTGGTGATGAGGCCGAGCCGCGGCCCTTTTCTTTCGAGCAGGCGATTCAGCGCGATCGTGGTGGAATAACGGATCATGTCAATTTCCGGCAGCAGGCTGTCCATCTTCAGGCCCAGGGCCTGCGCACCTTCTTGAATGACATTCGAGAAACACACCGACAGATCGTAGGGCGTGGTCGGAACTTTGCGGATCACGGTTTGGTCGCGGTAGTTCAACACCAGGTCGGTGAAGGTGCCGCCCACGTCAATGTCGATCGAGTTCATGGCCCGACCTCGAGGCGCTGATCCTTGATCACCAGTTGTCCGTTCTTGAGGCGCTGCTTCAGAGTGTCAAGATTGATCTCGATGTCCCGGGTAATAGGATGGCCCGGGGGCAGATACTCGGTTTCGATCTGGGTGCCGCATCCCGGACAGTAGAATTCCACAATTCGCACCCATAAGGGATCCGGCGCGAAGCTGTACTGGCCCTCCACGATTGGCGTGTGAATCTCCCGCGGATCGCGGTCGTAGAGCAGGCATCCTTTCTTGTAGTTGTCGCTGGCCGGTCCCAGTTTGTGGCCGCAGCGGTTGCAGATCCATTGCTCGTTGTCCAGATCAAGGTCGAGATACTCGGTGATACGGATGCGAGCGCTAACGCTGCCGGCTGCCATATGATTGTGCCTCCTTGAAATTGGCGGATCCAGGACTCTTCTCACGTGAGCTGTGCCGCAGCCGGAGGTTGCCGTAGCGATCGATCTCCCCACTCCAGCCATGGGGCACGAAATACGTGCTGTTCTCGGATTCCAGAATTGCGCAGCCCTCGACTTGGTTGCCGGGGCAGAGCAGTTCCCACTTGTAGATTTTGGCCTCACCGTTCGCGCTGCCGTAGCTCACCGGCCGCTTCGAGAGGAATGCGGCGCCGGGCTCTCTCGGGCCGAGCGTCCGGACTCTCGCGGTCGGCTTGGCAATTGCTTTCTTAAGGCGCACCCGAATCAGTTCCACCCCGCTGTTACCCGCCGTTAGATCGGCGCCAACGGTCTCTCCTAGGTCCACGATGTTGGCGAAGCGCCTGCGTGGGCATCGCACCGTCACCTTCGGCCTGTCCCCCAGCGAGACTTCTAGCTCCACCGAGCACTCCGAGCCTTCCGCCTTGATGCCTTCGCCAAGCAGATCGCGGATTCCCGTAGTGCACATTTCTTCGATCACTTGGTTCAAAGGCGCTACATCGCTGTCCTGGCATAGCGTCCAGGGCAGGGAGCGTTCGTAGACATGGCTGATGTCGGAAACCGACGAGCCAAAAGCGCTGAAAACTGGCCCCAGGGCGAATAGGTAGAGTTCTTCGAGACCGACGCGCTGCGCCACCCCGGCAGCCACCAGGCCACCGTTGCCTCCATAGGCAAACAAGACATGGTCCGACAAGTCTCGCTTCAGTTCGCGGGACGCCGTGGCGAACATGTTGCCGATCATGTCGTAGGCACGGTCAAGAATCGCGCGGCAGGCCTCGTCCACGGACGTTCCTTGGGGACCTGCCACCTGCGTCTCGATGGCTTCTCGCGCCGCTGCCACATCCAGCGTCCTGGTCCCACCGAGAAAATATTGCGGATCGATCAGTCCCGCCGTGACAAAAGCATCGGTCAGAGTAGGTTTATCGCCGCCCAGCCCATAACATATCGGCCCGGGGAAGGAACCCATGCTTTCCGGCCCCAAATGCACCTGGTTTCCCTGCAGGCTGACTAGGCTGCCGCCGCCCAGTGCGATGGAACGCAAATAGGGCAGGCTCATGCGCACGGGAATCCCCAACAGATCGCTCACTTCGGAATACACTGGTTCGCCGTCGTGAAGGATGCCCAGTTTAGCGGTGGTGCCGCCGACATCGAGCGCGACCACACGCTTCAGGCCGTAGGCCTTGGCCAGGTGGCCGGCGCCGTACAGGCCTGCAATCGGACCCGACTCCATCGTGTCGATCGCTTTTGTCTTGGAAACACCGGCGACACCTCCATTGATGTGGCTGATCAGGAATGGCCGAGAAAATCCGTAGGTGTAGCGTAGTTCATCCTCTGCCTTGAACAGGGTCGTCGCCAGAGCGCTATGCGTGTAGGCGTTGATCACTGCGCAGTAGGTACGGGTCATGTCATCGGCGTTCTGGCATATGTCGCTGCCAGCCAGTACCGGGACCGAACCCAGGAAATGATCGGGATACTGCTCGTCGATGATTTGCTTGATCTGCTGCTCCTGCGCTG
The DNA here is from genome assembly GCA_035623335.1 of Terriglobales bacterium. GTDB lineage: Bacteria > Acidobacteriota > Terriglobia > Terriglobales > Acidobacteriaceae > JAFAGX01. The sequence goes on along the minus strand of DASPTQ010000315.1, from coordinate 11,443 downwards.
CATTCTCCAGGCCGCCTCGCAGGCTGACGCAGATTCGTCGCACGCCTGCTGCGAGCAGCGAGCGCACGGTGTTTAAGATTTCTACGCCATCCGGACTTTCGAAACCGATGATGTTGTCGCGGGCGACGACCTGATTCACGATGGGACTGATGGGTGCTTTGCCGTACAAATCCTGCTCGTGCCCTTGGTCGACGATCAAACCAATCTTGGGTCCGCGCAGCTCTGCCAGCACGTTGGAAGTGATGGTCGTCGACCAACGCAGCAGTTCCACCTGTTCGAGGAAACTCGCAAGATCCGCAAAACCAAGGCGGTTGGCACCCTGCGTGAGACAGTCAAACAGACAGACGGTCAGATCGTGCGCGGTTGTGTCCACCTTTGCGCATACCAGACGTTCTCCATCGCTGAAGATGCCGTCGGTCAAGGTACCGCCTACGTCGATGTCGACGCTATACATGAGCCTCACCGAGCCGATGTTGGCTGATGGTGTGCACATATTCGGATGCCGTCAAGGTCCAGCCGAAGTATTCTTCCACGTTCTTTACCGTTGCTTCCTGCAACATCGGCGGACCTGCCTGCATGGTGGCATCCCGCAATAAGACCGGCCAGTAGTCCAAAAAGAACGCATCGCGCAAGGTCGACTCCACGCACACGTTGGTTGCGATACCGGCGAAAAACAGCGCGCGGATACCTCGAGTGCGCAACATGGAGTCCAGCGGTGTGCCATAAAAGCCGCTGTAGCGCGTCTTGTTCACTACGAGATCTTCGGCATGCGGTCTGAGTTCATCGACCACTTCCCAGTCCCACTGGCCTTCGGTGAGCACCTTGCCTGTCAATTCGGGACGCTGGCGGATGAGCCGCAGGGCTAGCTCTTTGTGCCAATTCGGCGAATCAGGACCACCGCTGGTGGTCAGCTTGGGGTCATAGCCCATCTGCAAGTAGACCACCGGAATGCCGGCATGGCGGCTGGCATCGAGCACCTCGCGAATGACTTGGACCAATCTTTGCGCACCCTGGATATCGATTCCGGAGAGATCAAACATACCGCCTTGTGATGCAAAAGCATTTTGCATATCGACGACCAGCACAGCGGTTCGGGCCGGATCTAGGGCACGCGACTCTGGCTTCGTAGGAAACGTGATCATCGTATCGGTACTCTAAATCGCCCTTCTACATCACCGCTGCCCTCAGCCGTTCTCAGCTGAGCAGGGCTCTGAAGCGCATCAGCTTACTCCCCGCGAGAACTACTCACAAGCACAATCTGGCATGAAGACTAGCGCTCGACCGACCGCCCAGTGAGCATGACGTTGGGCAGCCGGTCCTTTGCCCTGGATTTTGGCTCGTTCGCGGGCCGTGGTACGCCTTTCCGAACCCCGGCTCAAGCCGGTTTGGCCTCGGAGTATGATGTTGCTCTCGGACCGAAAAACGCGTAAGGAGAAGCCATGGCCGTGCGAATCAAAACCACCGTGGTTGGCAGCTATCCCGTTCCTTCGTGGCTGGTAGGGAACACGTCGCGTCTGGTGTTGCGCGACGCTGTCATGGCGGTGTTGAAGACGCAGGAGATGGCCGGCCTGGATCTGATCACCGATGGTGAGCTTGTGCGCTTCGATCCCAGTCACCCTGAGACCAACGGCATGGTGGACTATTTTGCTTCGCGCATGGACGGCATCCGCAAACACTTTTCGCTCTCGGATTTCGATCATTTTCGGTCGGATCGCTCTTCCGGTTATCGCCTGCTGACCGCAGGAATGGTGGTGGGAAAGATTCAGGATGGCACTCTCAATCTGCCGCACGACTATGAGTTTGTGAGTCCGCTCACCAAGTCCCCCCTGAAGTTCACCTGTACGGGCCCGCACATGCTGGCGCGCGTGCTGACCAATTGCTTCTACAAGAATATCGGCGATTTGGCGATGGACATTGCCGCGGTCTTACGCCGGCAGCTGGAATTCATCGAAGCCGACACGGTGCAACTAGACGAAGCTTGCATTGCGGGCTATCCCGAGGATGCGCCCTGGGCCACCGAAGCCATCAATCTTGTGCTGGAGGGAATCTTGAACCAAAAAGCCGTCCACATCTGCTTTGGCAATTACGGTGGACAACCGCAATTGCGAGGCTTCTGGCGCGATCTGGTTCCATTTCTAAACTCCCTGCGCACTGATCACCTGGTTCTCGAATTCGCGCGTCACGGTTACGACGAACTGCCGGTATTGGCCGATCTCAACCCCACGATTCATCTCGGAATTGGGTTGATCGACATCAAAGACAACGAGGTTGAAAGCGCCGAGCTGATCGCCCACCGCATCGAGCACGCCGTGAAAGTATTGGGGGAGGAGCGGCTGCGCTACGTTCATCCCGACTGCGGCTTCTGGATGTTGCAGCGCAGTGTCGTGGACCGCAAGATGCGCGCACTCGTCGAGGGCAGAAATCTGTTCGAAGACCGCGAGTAGGTCCCCGGGACCGATCTAACTATGGCTAGTGGATCCCCAGCCGATCAGGAGAAAGCTAGCGTTCGCGCGCTGGTCTTCCAGCATCTCGCCGGCATCGTCCTGGCTCCCACCGTCAAAGCACTCTCGGACCGCAAGGTATTCGATCTTTTTCGCGGCCCGTCTCGCTTCACCGAGTTGGACGAGATCGTGCGGCATACTCATGGCAATCGTGGCTACTTGCGCGTCGCCTTACGGCTCCTGGTCTCCTTCGGTTGGCTGGAGGAGCGGACCGACCCGCCATCTCGACCAGCCTACGCTTTGACGCAGGATGGTGCACTCGCATTGCGGCTTGCACCGCCCTTGTATGCGGAAGTGGTCTCGTTCGTCCCGAAGGCCATCTTTCTCGAGGACTTTCTCTTCGGCCGCTCTGACGAACCGGTGCTGCCTTCCCTGCGGGCCTTGGTGGCGCGTGCCCAGGCTCGGTGGACGCAAGGACCGCCTGACGATCCCGCGCCGGCAAGGCTTCGCGAGCAGATTCGCTGCCACCTCGATGGAGTGTTGATTGGACCCGCCATGGTTGCGTTGGCTCGCGGCGGCGTGCTGGCTCAACTCGCACAATCCCCTACTGATCCCTATTCCATCGCAGCCAACTACGACAGTCTTTCGTGTCTACTGGATCTTCTGACCACGCAGGGTTGGATCGCTCGCGAGCGTGGTTTAGCAGGACTTACGGCTTGCGGTCGCTACGCCGCTCAGATCGCAACGTCGTATGGAGTAACGGTTTCCTATCTTCCGACGTTCAACGTCGTGAGCACGCTTTTGTTCGGGAATCCTCGCCTTCCGCGTCAGGATGAAAGCGGGGTCGAACTACTGGTCAACCGGGGCATGAATGTGTGGGGCAGCGGGGGAGCTCATCAAACCTACTTTAAGAAGGTGGACGAGATCGTGATCGAGGTTTTCAACCGTCCCCTGAAGCAGCAGCCGCAAGGTATCTGCGATATGGGGTGCGGCGACGGCAGCTTCCTGGAGCATTTGTATTTCGTGGTCAAACATCATACCGTCCGCGGTACCGTGCTCGACCGGCACCCCCTCATCATGATCGGTGCCGATTACAACAAAGTCGCGCGGCGCATAGCCAAGCGAACACTGCGCAAGGCAGGAATTCCGACGTTCCACATCATCACCGGGGACGTGAATCGCCCGGCACAACTGGCGAGCGATCTCGAAGAGCTTGGACTGGACATTCACGACTTGCTCCACGTTCGTTCCTTCCTCGACCATAATCGTCCGTATCTGCCGCTGGTCAATTACTCGCCCGGCGACCGGGTGGGAAGATCCACCGGTGCCTTCGCGCATTGTGGCGACGAGATTCCTGCCGAGGAACTGGAAGAGAATCTGACCCGCCATCTGCGCCGATGGGCGCCCTACGTGGGACGATTCGGGCTTTTGGTTCTTGAGCTGCACACGCTGCCTCCAGCCTTAACCGCAGCTCACTTGGAAAAAACTCCCGCCGTTGCCTACGATGGGACGCATGGATTCTCCGACCAGTACCTGGTTGAGTTGCCCATTTTCCTCGAGAGCGCGCGCCAGGCCGGTTTGCAGGCGGACCCGAAATATCAGTCGAGATTTCCGCCCTCCGATCTGGCGACCGTCAGCATCAACTTCTTCACCACAGGAAGCTGAGATAGAGGGGCAACGCGCTTCTGTACCGGACACCACGACATCTGACGCGCGCTAGGGTGGAAGGGGCGGAGACAAGCCATGGTTGTCGATTGCCCCAACCCGAGGCGCTCCGGTGATCAGTCTTTGCCTCACTTCGGCGGTCGGTCAGGTTGGTGGCGTCGGAATGTTGTTGCCAAGCTCTCGATCAGATGTGTGAGGCTTCCGGCAAAAACAACTTACGGGGAAAGATCGCGAGGATGGAACCGCGGAACCGCCGAATGGTTTTCTTATGAGGCTCGTCTTTGGAGAACATGTTGGGGTAGGAGACGAGCCTCATGACACTTCGTTCTGGAAATGATAACCCCGAGGTCAAGTCAAACCTGCTGCATGGGCGCTTTCGGCTAAATGCCAATGAACAGCCTGCGTGGTCAGGAAAGACATTCGCCTACGAATCTCATGCGTCGAAGGCTGGCTTCTCATCTTTGACGGAGATTGGGCTGCCGACTAAGTCTTGTCGGAGTCGCTCCATTTGGGCCGATGCTTCCTTGATCTGCTCCGCATATTCATGGCCTTGTCTTGGCAGAAAGCCGCCATAGTTCTGCAGCAGCAGGCTAGCGTTCGCCTCGATCACCGAGGTGTTCGAGCGAGCTTGATTGGACAGGGCAGAGGTTAGCTTCTCTAATTGCAACTCGCGCATGGCTAGCTCCTCTCGGCTTTGCCGGGCCTCCTGCTCCAGCACTTTGCCGTGGTAACGGCCGAGGGCAAACAAACACCCTGTCAGCACGAGCAGACACGCGTTGGCAACCATGGTCTCCCGCAAAGCCTCACTCAAAACTGCATTGCTCTCTCCGTCGAACCTCGCGAAGTTGCTGTTTTCCGCCGCCGAAAGCGAAGCCAGGAGTTCGCGAGCTTTATCCATATACTCCATACCTTCGTTGGAATCCACCAGCTTGAAGGCACGATGGCGATACCCCTGTTGGCGCAAATTAATAGCTTGCTCCATCTCAGATTGTTTCGAGTTGGCAACGGACTCGAGCTGCGACACGAGGGACCGTTGCTGCTCCCCTCGATTCACCAGCCCTGCACGAAGGCTGGCAAAATCGGCCGCGATCCTGCCCTTGGCGTCGTTGTAGGGCTGCAAGTACGCGAGGTTCTCGGTTAGCAAGTATCCGCGCTCACCCGTCTCCATGTCGATCAAGTCCTTCAAAACACTGGAGATATCCGCCTGAATCTTGGAGCTCTCCAGGGTGAGTGTGGCCGTCTTCTGCATCTGTCGTAAATGGTTGACGGCAAGATACGCATTCCATGCCAGACAAACGAGCAGCGCGGGGGCCCCTACTCGCAGCGCAGCTTTTCGCATCATCTTAATTGTGCCATCCTTCACGTGACGTTCAGAGCACCCGCAGCCGTAATTCGAGTGGCTTTGCAAAGCTCCTGTGCAAGCTTGACCACTGCATCGCTGCTGCGGACCGGCCCTTCCGCTGCCATTACCGAACTGGCAGCTAGAGTGAAAAGCAGAGCGTCTTCCTGCTTGTCAAAGTAGAGCACTACCTGACTGGCTGCCATGTGAATCCATCCCACCGATTCTTCTCAGAAATGATAGGCCCATTCCCCCTGGGGAGGAGGTTATCTCTCTTGATGCGCCTTAGAATCGAATCTCTTTCCTTAGACCACGAGCGGTCCTTTTGCGGAGAAGAAGTTGCAGCTTGCCGAGCGAGTCTGCCGCTCAACCGCTGAGGAGCCGACACTCTATACCTTGGCGGCCACACGGCGGGAATCGTCAGCCCCTGGATGGCTCATTCTTCCCGCCAAACGGCAAGAATAAAAGATGCTCCCTGCGCAAGTTACCGTCGCTAGGAGAGGGGATGAGAAATGTATTGCGAGGGATGGAAGTGACACCGTACAAAGGGGATAAGGACATCAAGCCTGCCTAAGGCGGACGCCACCTCGTGAAGTTGCGCGCGAGGACGATCGACATACGCTAGAGATCTTGGGAGAAAGGAGAAATCCTCACCCATAGTGAGGAGATCAGGCGCAGGAGTTGTTGGGATTCCGCAAGTCTGACTTCGCCAGCTTGCTGCGTTCTGCCGTCATGGTTCCCATCACACTAGGTTTTGACCCCCGGCGCTACTTGAAGATAGCGGCCCTGTTGACGGCAATCTGTCTAGGCGCCCCGCTTTACGCACAGGAGATCGCGCAGTCGGGCGGGGCAACCTTGGCGCCGGTAGAGTCCGTGCCCGATCTGCAAGCGGCGCCCCTGGCTGGTACACGGGAAAAGTGGACCAATTTTGTGCACGAAACTGCCAGTCCTCTGACTTTCGGAGGGGGTGCGTTCAACGCTACGTTTTCCCAACTCACCAACACCGATCCCCAATATGGTGCCAATAGCGTGGCCTATGCCGAGCGCTTTGCTGCTTCCATGGCCGACATCGCCAGTCAAAATTTCTTCGGAGACTTTGTGGTGGCGTCGGTCTTTCACGAGGACCCGCGCTACTTTCGCAAAGGGCCGGGAGCTGGCTTCTGGTCTCGAGTCGGCTACACCTTAAGCCGTGCACTCGTGATTCGCAAGGACAGCGGCGGCAATACCTTCAATTTCGACAATGTGCTGGGCAGCGCCTTTAGCACTGGCTTCTCCAATCTCTATTACCCTCCTGCGAGCCGCACCGGCAAGGCCATGTTAATGCATTTCGGAATTGACGTGGCGGATAACGGCTTCGTCAATCTGGCCCCGGAATTCTGGCCGGACTTCCGCGATAAGGTTCTCAGACGACATCACTGATCATGGCTGTTTGGGGAGCAAATCCAACGGACGCGTCGACGAGGTTCGCCGCAGTGACGATCCCCGTCGACCTGGTCCGTTGTTAATTCAGGAAGGCTGCCGATTTAGTACAGGAAGTAACCGTCATAGGCAGCGCCGTAAATCTTGGCAAGTCCTTTGCCTGCCAGGTTCTTCAGCAGCACAGGAGTGACGCTCGTCTTGGTAAGGACAAACTGATAGACGCTGGTGCCGGCAAAACCGAAGAGCAAGTCCTTGCCGGGGCAGACGAGTCCGAAGAGATTAGTGATTGTGAGTTGAGCGTACTCCTCGGGCTTTCCGGTCGTAGGATTGAGCAGCAGGATGGAGTCGGGCGAGTTCGTCGGGCTCGACCCAGTATAGGCGGAAAGCACCAGGAAGCCATTGTAGAATGTCAGATCGCCGGCCGATTTGAATCCATCAAGCGATGTAACGGGCGACACAAGACCAGTCTTAATGTCGATTTTGTAGAGCTCGGACTCGTTAACACCTGCCGTGTACGCCACCCCCTGCCCATTGAACACGAGGGCGTTGGCGTCCGAGATGCCTAAGCTGCCAATCAACGTCGCCTTGCCGGTGGTACGGTTGACTCGGTAGAAGTCGGTGAACGAGACACCGTAGAGCTGACCGTCCTTCGGATTGAAGCCGATGTCGGTGAGCACCACCCCTTCGGAGCCAATGATATGGACCGCGTAGGTGCCCAAAGTGACAGTCGCCAGCCGGCCTGCGGCGTCGGTGACGTAAATCGTCGGCCCGGCGGTAGCGTAGGGGTCAACAAACTCGGCCGTCGCATCTGGACTCGGAGGTAGTGTTGGATGTGCAAGATCCTGAGGGGACTGGGCGTGGGCGCCGGCCGAAATCAAAGCGATGACCAGGGCAACGAATATGCCAAACAAAGTTCTGGTGAAGGCGACCGCAAGTGAATCTCCGCGGCGATTGCAAGGGCGAAGCTCCATCGTTTTCATAATCTTTGCTCCTTGAGATTGGGGCTCCCGAACTTGTCTACCCCGGGAAGTTCCCTCACTGGTCAACGCGCCATTGTCCGGAGGAAAGGGTCATCGCTTGGACGTCGGACAATTTGGCTGGTCAAGAGAGTTGAGCGGCTCGCAATGTCCCGTTGTGTCGTGAATCGGGCAACTCCTGGGTCGCCGCTTCGGCTGTCCAGCCAAGGCACCGGTGGGGACCCTTTAACAGTGCCCTAACATGACCGCGATAATCTTCGCAGGTGCAATCGGGACCTCTTCCTCAAATCCCCTTCCAGGAGAAGAACCAACATGGCAAAAGAAGCAGCCGAACATCACCGCCAGGCAGCAGATCACCACCAGAAGGCGGCACATCTGGAATTGGACTCCATACCCGCGACGGATCAGTACTGGCGATCGAGCCGAGCCCCGGTCTTTTAGCTTTTCGTTTTTCCCGAACGATGTCCGCCTTAACCATGCCATCCCGGGCAATTTAGCCTTAGCATCGTGCCAAAACCTCCTTCCTGAACAGCCTGGGCCCGAGCTCAGAGCCACCAGAATCAGGGAGTACGCAGACTTGGACTTATAATCGCCGCTATGGGAAGCTCTCCCACGCCATCAGGGTCCAGTTCTCGCGTGGATCGACACGATCCCTACCTGCGCGTTCTGTGTGTCGACATTTTTGTCCGTGATCAGGACCGGAGCTTGGGATTCTATGTGGACCAACTTGGGTTCCGTCTGGTCATCGATGAAAGCTACGAATCGGGCAACCGCATGATTGCCGTCGCGCCCCCGGATGGCAACACGGTTCTTCGGCTGGTCACTCCCAGGCGCAACTCCGCGGAATACAAATTGATTGGCCGCTGCCGACATGCGGTATTGGTTACCGAGGATGTCATGGCCAAGTTCGAAGACTGGAGCAAGCGCGGGGTTCACTTTCATCATCCCCCGCAAACTACGCTTTGGGGCGGTATTTTCACCCGCTTTGACGATTTGGACGGAAACTCATTTTCACTTGTGGGACGGGACGACTTTGTTCGCGAAATCGAGCTTCAACGCCGGTTGGCGCAAGAAAAGCTTGAGGCCGAACAACGCACGGCGCAGGAGCTGGAAATCGCCAAACGCGTGCAAGCCCGACTGTTTCCGCAGACCCTGCCACCGCTTAGAACTCTCGAATACTCGGGTATCTGCATTCAGGCACGGGAGGTTGGCGGCGATTACTACGATTTTCTCGATCTCGGGCGAGAGCGGTTGGGTATCATCATCGGCGACACCTCGGGCAAAGGCATTGGAGCGGCGTTGTTGATGGCTAACTTGCAGGCCAATCTGCGAAGCCAGAGCGCCATTGCTTCGGATCAGCCACAGCGCTTCTTGCGATCGGTCAACCGACTCTTTTACGAAAACACGACCGACAGTGCTTACGCCACCCTATTCTTTGGCGAATACAACGATCAGACGCGGACTTTGCGTTATGCGAATTGCGGGCACTACCCGCCTCTCCTACTCCGCGCTGACAACACTCTGGAACGACTACACTCGAGCGGCACCGTGCTGGGTCTTTTCCGGGAGTGGGATTGCTCGGTCGAGGAACAACAGCTCCTACCGGGAGACATACTGGTACTTTACACCGACGGAATCACCGAATCCTTCAATCGAGGAGGCGACGAATTCGCGGAGGAGCGGCTGATCGAGGCGTTGCGCCGAAATCGTGAGCAGTCTTCCGAAGCCTTCCTGCGCACGATCGTCGAGGAAGTTCGTCAGTTCAGCCATGGTGAACAACACGACGACATCACCCTCATCCTCGCCAAGTGCAGGTAAATCCCGCTTCTCGGTTTCGAACTCTCGTTTGTCAGACTTGCGCGAAAGGCTGAACAATCAAGAGCCTGGTCCACCCCATCCTGCTGCTCTTCCGTCTGACCGTCGCCGCTCCCAGACTCGGGGGTCGCGCGCGCGTTACAGCCAGCCAAGGGGCCACCGCCGGCTCCCGACTTTGTTTTGGCTCATGCGATCACCTTACCTACCCGTTGAAAACTGGGGAGACCGGTACCAGTACTCGACAAAGGTCGCCAGGGCGGCGCATGTCGCAAAGGTAGCAGGCTAGGCGATCGGTTGGCGGTCTGGCAAAACGTTCGCATGTCAGAGGGACGCATCAGGCGTTGCCGGACTCCGATTGGACTGCCGATTGAGTCGAGCCAGGTTCGGCAAGTGTGGTGATCTCTCCAGTAAAGGGAACTTCTAGGAGAACCGCAGCGCCCCATTTAAAACACCTCGACGCTCGCCGAATGGCCCCGAGCAGCGGCGAGCTTTCCGTCACGTGTAAGCAATCGAGCGCCGAGTTTTTCGGCAAGCACTACATAGGCCGCGTCATAGGCGGAAAAATTGTGACGGAGTTGCCAAATCCGGGGCAACAGCAAGAAATGGGGATACCGCGTAATGCGGAGGTCCAGTAAGTCCTGAATCGCCTGGTTGGCGCGACTGGCTGGAATCGTTCCTTCCCGCACCAGGCGCCGCAGTACCTGGGTGACCTCAAGTTCCAGGAGGTGCGGAGCATGCAAGGATTCCCTGGCAGAATAGATGCGCTGCTCGATGCGCTGCCCCGCAGATGTCTGGAGAAGCCAGTCCACCGCGGCGGATGCATCGAGGACGATCACCGTGCCTCTCGCTCTTCTCTCACCATGCGAGCAGCGTCGATCTCGACCGCCACCGGCTTGCGTTGATGCAAACGCTCCCGCAACTCCGCCAGCGTTGGCCGCTCCGCGATCTCTCTTATCTCAGCCAACAGATAATCCGAGAGCGACATTCCGGCCATGGCAGCGCGCGCCTTCAGGCTGCGATGCAGAGCGTCGGGCACGTTACGAAGCTGAATCATCTTCGACATGCTGTTAGCATACTTTCATGTTACTCACATGTCAAATGGAACATCGCTATCCAGGGATCGCAACCCATACCTCATCGGACGGGTCGCCAATGCTAGTGCGACGGACGGCTCGGCTTAAAGTTTGCCCGTGAAGGGTACGTCACAATCCGTTAGAGTCGCTTTGGTCGAACCACGATGGTGCAGTGAGGCGAAGCGCAGGCTTTCATTCGTTGAAAGAACCTATTGGAGGTGCTCCTCGTTAAACCGCCGCGGGCCATTGAACTGCTCTGGTGTTTGCGGCATCTTCGTTCATGGACGAATGACGCCTCAGCCCACCATGGTAATCGCGGCATATTGCCTGGTTACGCAGATAAGCCACAGGAAGCACAGCTTTCTGCGCTACCCACCAGGGACGCGATTCCAGCTCCTCCTGATCAATGCCAATGCACTCCAGATGCCTTCCGCCTACAGCCCAGGCCTGCACCGATCGATCGCCGGTAACCAGGGTCCAGAACTGTGTTGGACCCGCTCCGGTGCTAGTCACAGTTCGGAATAGGAGATATTGCGTCCGACGAACTGCACGGATGACTTCGCAGCACTTGCCGGTGAGACAGGATCCAGATACCGTCACTGTTGGCGACATAAATCATGCCCCGTGCGTTATCCGGCAGAATACTTGTCACTCCGCTGAAACTCTGAACCTTTCGCGGGTGTGCGGGATCGCTCACATCTAGTATGAGAACCG
>DASPTQ010000314.1:0-4178 GCA_035623335.1 Terriglobales bacterium | reverse complement strand
CTGTCGGCGGCGGATGCGGAACTCTGCGTTTGCGCCAAAGCCGCCGCTGAACTGTAGAGCAGGACGGCGAGGGCCTTCACAACAATTCGTGTTTTCATTGGTAACGCCAGAGGTGATTCATTCCCTGCGCGGCTCAGTTCGACCGACCCTCGATCCTACGCCATCCTGCTTGCTCGTATCTGTGCGCCAAGCGCAGAATTGTAGCCTCATCGAAGCGGCGTCCGAGAATCTGCAGGCCGATCGGCCAGCCCTCCCGGGTAGTTCCGCAGGGCACGGAGATCCCGGGAATGCCCGCTAGATCGGCCGTGACCGTATAGATGTCGGCGAGATACATGGCCAACGGGTCGTTCACCCTCTCCCCCAGCTTGAAAGCGGCGGTTGGGCTCGTGGGCGTAACGATGGCATCGACTTTCTGAAAGGCCTCCTCGAAGTCTCTGGCCAACAAGGTGCGCACCTTCTGCGCCTTCAGATAGTACGCCTCGTAATAGCCGGCACTGAGAACGTAGGTTCCGAGCATGATGCGACGCTTCACTTCGGGTCCAAATCCCTGATCGCGACTGCGGCGATACATTTCGGAAAGGTTGTGCACGCCAGCGACTCGATAACCGTAACGCACGCCGTCGAAGCGGGCCAGGTTGGACGAGGCTTCGGCGGTAGCCAGAATGTAGTAGGTCGGAATGGCGTATTTTGTGTGTGGCAGCGAGACGGGAACAACTTCGCAGCCGAGTTCCGCAAGTTTCTCGACCGCAGCTTCTACGGCGGCTCGCACCTCGGAGTTGAGCCCCTCGCCAAAGTACTCCTTGGCGACACCCACCCGAAGTGCGCGAACCGGCTTCTCCAGCTCGGCAACATAATCGGGGACCGGAAGGTCGGCCGAGGTCGCGTCCATGGGGTCACGGCCTGCGATCGTCCCGAGCACAAGGGCCGCGTCTTTCACGGTTTTGCCGAAGGGCCCAATGCGATCGAGGGAGGAAGCAAAGGCGATCAATCCGTACCGGGAAACACGGCCGTAGGTGGGCATGAGGCCAACCACTCCGCAGAACGAAGCCGGCTGACGGATCGAACCGCCGGTATCGGATCCCAGCGCGACTACCGCCAGGTCGGCGGCCAGGGCCGCTGCCGACCCACCGGAGGAGCCTCCCGGCACCCGGGTTCGATCGCGTGGGTTATGAACCGGTCGCCAGGCCGAATTCTCGTTCGACGACCCCATGGCGAATTCGTCACAATTGGTCTTCCCCAGGACGACGGCGCCCGCGGCCTCCAGGCGTGCCACGGCCGTCGAGTCGTAGGGGGGAACGTAATCGCCCAGGATCTTCGATCCCGCCGTGCTACGCACCCCGCGCGTTACGATGACATCTTTGACAGCCACGGGAACCCCGGCGAGCGGCGGCAACTTTTCTCCCTTGGCGGCTCGGGCATCGATGTCAGCTGCTTTGGCGAGGGCTCGATCCTTCGACAACGTAAGATAGGCACCAATCTGCGGATCCTCGTCTTCGATTTTTCGATAGTGCGCCTCGGCCAAGGCGGTAGCCGTGGTCTTGCGCTGCTCAATGGCGGAACGCACCGCGTCAATCGTTAGTGAGCCGAGATCCATCAACTTGTCGAGAAGAAAATCGGTCGGCAAACAGCCGCCCGAGCTCTCTTCACCCCTCTCTTTCGATTACCTTCGGGACGCGGAAGAATACGCCATCCGTGTCCGGGGCGTTTTCGAGGGCCACCTCGTGCGGTAGAGATTTCCGCAAGCCTTCGACGATGTCCTCGCGACTGGCGAAGCCATAACGTTCCCCATCGGACTTTGCGCTGTCATAGGGAGTCTCGAGCTGAGCCATGGGACGCACATCGCGTGTGTCGAGCTCATTCAGGGTGTCGACATAGTCCAGAATCGAATTCAGATCGCGCAACAGGCTCTTGCGCTCCTCAGCCGTCAGCTCCAAGTGGGCTAGCTCGGCGACGTAGGCAACATCCTTATCGCTAACTTTCATGATGAGTATGGATCGAACCTGCGAGTGCCTTCAGAATAGCAGTTCCCAGTACGGTCAGGAAGTTTGCTCCGCTTCCGGATGGTCGGCAAGGGGAAACTCACGCTGAACCAGCTCCATGGCTTGCTCTCTGCTCTCGAGGCGACCTTCGAGCTGCGCATCCTCGACCGCCGCCAGGATCTCCTTGAAGCGAGGGCCGGGCTTGTGGCCCGCGGCAATCAGGTCTTCGCCCGTAATCAGCGGGGCCGGGCGAATGGCCTCCGGCGGCATCGACGACATCTTATCCCGCGTGAACTGATACAGCGTGAGATCGCCATGGCTCGCCTGGCAGTCCATGCGATGGAGTTCGAGGTGCTCGTCGAAGTGCGACATGCGCACAAACTTCTTGAAGGTCGAGTCTTTCATGCGCGCCACATCGGAAAAGCGCATGTGATTGGCCACCAGCGCAAGAATCTGCTCGGTGTCGTCATTCGAAAACCGCAGGCGGCGGCAAATCTCACCGGCCATTCTGACTCCAACCTCGACGTGTTCATCGAAGCGAATGCGATCGGGAGTGATGCGAAAGGTCGGAGGTTTGCCCACATCATGCAAGAGCGCGCCCCAGGCTAGCGTCGGCGGACAAGGAGAAGGCAACTTATCGAGCATCAGCAAGGTATGAACGAACACGTCTCCCTCGGGATGAAACTGGGGTGACTGCTCAACCCCCTTCATGGCCGCGATTTCCGGTAGAACTTCCCTCAGCAGCCCGGTCTGATCCAGCCTAAGAAACGCTCCCCGGGCGCGGCCTTCGATCAGCATCTTGGTGAGCTCGTCCCGCACGCGCTCGCGCGAAACCTGGTGGATCTCGGAGGCAAGCTTTTGAATAGCCTGCAAGGTTCCCGTCTCAATGGTGAATTGAAAGCGAGCGGCAAAGCGCACGGCTCGCAGCATGCGCAGCTTGTCTTCACGAAAGCGCTCGGCCGGCTTGCCGATGGTGCGGATGACTCTGGCGCGAAGATCATTCCGCCCGTCCACAAAATCCAGCACTTCGTTGGTACGGGGATCGAGCAACAAGCCGTTGATGGTGAAATCGCGCCGCTCGACGTCCTCCCTGGCACTGCGGCTGAAGCGCACCTGGTCGGGATGACGGCCATCCGAGTACCCCATGTCACTGCGGAAGGTCGCCACTTCCACCACGTCGTGGGATGGCCCCGTCGCTCCCGATTCGATCTTGTCTTTTTTGTCCTTCGGCAGGGGAACCAGGATCACCCCGAACCGCGCACCCACGTCATAGCTGTCGGAAAAGATTTCCATCACTTCCGTCGGTACGGCATCGGTGGCGACATCGTAGTCGGCCGGTTCCCGCCAAAGCAGCAGATCGCGCACGCATCCGCCCACGAGGTAGGCCTGATGGCCGTGGCGCCGCAGAGTTTCTATAATCTCAGCTGCTCTGTCTTTCGCGGTCATAGCCAATTGCTATTTGCCGAATTCTTCAATTTGAGCCGCCAGAAAGCACTTTTGCCGTTTATCATAGGTGGTCTCAAAAACCAGACAGCACTCGGGGAGTTAGCCAAGCGTGAACCCAGTTAGGACGGTGTCTCGTCTGTCGTCTAGCCAGCGGTCTCGCCGATGGGCGGAATGTGCCCTCACATCGTACTCTACCGTAGTCTTCCTTCTCCATCGTGGCGTATCATGGACCGCAAAAGGATTTGCCCCCAGCGGCGCAGTCGTGCTAGAAACGCGTAGAGATCGATGTCAGTATCCTTTGGAGCCCCAATGATGCCGCGAAATAGAGCCACTGCCCGTGCCCGTACCGCCAAGGTCTCCGAGGTCGTCATTCCCGAAAAGCTCTATTTCCGCATTGGAGAAGTGGCTCATTTGTGTTGCTTGCCGGCCTACGTTCTGCGGTTCTGGGAGACCGAGTTCCCCCAGCTCAAGCCGGTTAAGAGCAATACAGGCCAGCGCATGTACCGTCACAAAGACGTCGAGAACGTGCTGCGCATCAAGAACCTGCTTTACAACGAGGGTTTTACAATTGCCGGGGCACGCCAGCAACTGCGCAACGAAAAGGATCAGAGTGTCTTGGCCTTCCCGCAGAAACGCCCGGCTGACCTGAAACAGATCGGCCAGGGTCTGCGCGACATTCTCTCCATTCTTTCCACTCGGCACTGATCCCGTTTCAATCGCAATCGGAAGCGACGCGAAAGCCGTAGTCCGCGT
>DASPTQ010000313.1:0-16806 GCA_035623335.1 Terriglobales bacterium | reverse complement strand
TCCCGATCGAACGGCGTCAGAAGAATGTTACTGAGCGTGGGACTCCGCAAGGCAGTGTGGTTTCGCCCCTGCTCAGTAACATTCTTCTGACGCCGTTCGATCGGGAGATGCGACTGAGAGGATATCGGCTGACGAGGTTCGCCGACGACTGGGTGGTTACCTGTAAGTCGGCAGCGGAGGCACGTTCCGCGGTAGAAACGGCACGCCGAATCCTGAAACAACTGGGTGTGGAGTTACATCCGCAAAAGACGCGGATTGTCCATGTCCAGCAAGGCTTCGAATTTCTCGGCTACCTAATAAAGCGCGCGAAGACACCGCTGGATCTTCCCGCGAGCCAGATTCGTAGCCGTGTCCGGCATGGTGCGCTCTACGCGTACCCCACGGCGAAGTCGATCAGCGTTTCAAGGATGAGGTCCGCCAGCGAACCAAACGAACTATCCCTCTGTCCACCCCGGAGCTGATTCGGGCGCTTAACCCACTTTTGCGGGGTTGGGGCGAGTACTACAAGCGCGCCAACGTCCGCAGGCTCTTTCATCGTCTCGATCACTGGATCCGCCGACGGATCTGGTCGCATCGCTGTAAGCATTGGCGTAACGCTGGCTGGACGCAGCTGCCGATGGCCCAGCTTTATGGCGAGTACGAGCTTGTTCGCTTGTTCGATTTAATACCTTCTCTGTCCCCCGCTACTCAATCTTTGTGAAAGCTGCATGCGGGAAATCCGCACGTGCAGTTTGAGCGGCGGACGGAGGCCAGCGCGCAAGCGCGCCTCCTCCGACCCGACTGCAATAGTCGACTGGCGTAATCGCATTATAAGAGGGTGCTCCTTTGGAGTAGGTTGTCATGGATGCGGATGATCATCTCCGAAAGGAGCAATACGGAAGGCGCGTCGGGAGTATACCCACAGATATCCCTATGACCCTTCCGAACCACGGGTTCGGATTGTAGTGCCGGGTACGGTGACGCGTGGACGGCCTATGTGTGCCACGACAGGACACGAGAGTTATCGTCGCCGATGTGGTTTCTTAGCCTGTCGCAGCAAAAAACAATTGAGAACACTATCGCGAGCCTGTCTCGAAAGTGGCATCATAGGCTGCAGCGGCGATTTCGCCCAGAGCCTCTCCAGCAATCTTTTGGGCTGCCTCGGGATCATCCAAAGGGACTTCGACCATGTTGACGTAGGCTGCGAACGCCAAGTGTTGACCGTTTCTGGTTTGCATGTAGCCCGCGAGGCCTTTGCCGTTGACCATCAGCTTCCGGTTAAGGGCGTCGTAAGTTACATAAGTGCCCGTCTTCGCCTGTACATGTCCGGCTGCAGACGACCTCACCTGGATCTTGTGCAGTGTACCGTCCTGGCCGAGAATCGGCAGCCCACGATGGAAGTCGTTAAAGTCTTTTTGGTTCGCCATGAAAGTGAGGTAGCGCACTATGAAATCCGCGGTGAAAAATGCGTTCCCTCCTGCTCCGTCGCTCTGACACGCTGCCGTTAGATCGAGGCCGGCTTTCTTGAGAAATTGTTGCTCCTGATCAAATCCGGCTTGGCTGATTTCTTTGTCTTTGTGCGCTACGAGTGCCCCTAGGAGAAATGGCGCCATGCTGGCGTGGAGATTTTGGCTGACCTTCAGAGTGATCTTTACCTCCTCTCTGAGAGGAGGAGAGACGTGTTCGGCGAGCACGTCCTCAGGAACGTACTTAGCGGCGAGGTCTTTGAAATTCACAGCCGCGCCTGCCCGGCCTGGTGAGATGGCAATTCCTTTTGCCCGTAACGCTTCGGTCAGCAAGGTGGCAGCAAACTGACTGGGTTCAGGCACTGCATACGCAATCATCCCGGAGTTGGTGCCAGCCGCTAGAGTGCCGGTGAGGGTTGCGCTGCGCATTCCCTCTGCATCCATTTTCTCGTCGCTCAAGCTGAGGCTGGACTTGGATCCGGCTTCTGCGGTTGTGGCTTGATTGATGATCTGGAGATATGAGGTTTTCGGCGAGACCTGCAGCGTGACGGGATCGTCCTTTTTCGCTCCCGCTGTCGCAATCACATCGATGACATTGTCGTTCACGACGATAGGCGATATGACAACATTCGTTCCTAGTTCCCGATCGCCCTCGGGGAACAAAGTGGCGTCCACCAGCACTTTGCCGGCGATGTGCTTGATGCCCTTGCCTGCAATCTGGTCGGTGATTTCCCGAATGACGAACAGTGGGTCGCCGAGACCCTTGCTGTCGGGCCCGCCATAGGAGTGATCCTGGTTCTCATAGCCCAGAGTGCCGTCGGGTTGAATGCGACCCGAAAGATTCGGATCTCCGCTCGCTACCAGCACAAGGTCACCATCAAGCTTGCCATGTTTGTTGATTGAGCCGGTGCGATAGACGCGAGTGTGGAAACGGTAGTCGCCTCCCAACAATTCGAGGATAGTTCCTTCTGTTAGAAGTTTGGCGGTTGAGCCGGGAACCATCAGCTTGTCGGAGTTGACTCGGTACAGAACTTTCCCACTGTCCAACGAATAGAATTCAATTCCGAAATGCGCGTGGGCAAATTCCGGCCGGCTAGTGATTTTCTGCATACGCTCTGAAAAGTTGTCAAGCGACTGAGCGGCGGCGACAAACGACCAGAGCCAGAAAATCATTGGGGTCAGGGTCAAACGTCTCACAATCACAGCGTGTTTTCGGTGGACCATTGTTGAGCTCAGGTGGAAAGCTAGCATCATCTTACGTTGTCAGGTCAACATTAGCAGTAGGGGCTCAGTTATTCCTCAGGGAGCAGCACTGGGGAGACGGCGGTTGAGCCTGTAGAGCAGTACAAAAGGTTTCCCACACCTCTGAAACGCCGGTCGAAAATCCGGAAAGCGCCATTTTGTGCGACTGCGGGTACATTTTCCCAGGACAATTCGGTCTGGATCCAGAGATTTCCAATCTGCTCCGATCGATCAACAGATCGATTTGCACTGTCAAGTTCATCCTCATCTGTTCCTATTGATTGGAGTTCCATATTGGTTGATCTCAGGTCATTGCCAGGGCAGCGGTTCAAGCGCTCTTTTCTCAAATTGTGGCGTGATTGTGACGTGAATTGTGACGTTCTCTTTGTATCCCATTGATATTGAGTGAACCGAATGAACCTTCATCCGTGCGGACAGGTGTCGTACAGATTGTTGTATTCAAGAGCTTAGCTCGGCAACCTCGACGAATATTCTGGCGATTCGTAATCGCGTCGTCCTAACGTCTTCGTTGCGCAAGATCGCCTGCATCACTTTGTCCGGTATTCCGAGTTCGTGCAGGTTCGTGGCTAGACCCCGGCGATTAAGTGTACCAGCCCTTCCTTCGTGACTTCAGAACAGTCGAAGCTCGTGCGCCATGTCTGTGGAAAGTTGGGCAGTTTTCGAAGCCTCGGAACACCCCTGAGATCATGCAGAATGTGGTCTTCCACTCTGAGTGAATGCTGTCACTGCTTAGCGGCGGCGTTCGGCGCGAGACTTACTTGCGCGGTAAACGGCGACTCAAACCATGGGAGCGCGACGGGGTGAGCCTCAAATGGAAGTTGGCTCTTCGTTTCTTGATTGGGATAGTAGTAATCGGGGTTTTGCTTTTCATCCCTGCTGGTTCCTTCCGGTTCTGGCAGGGCTGGGTCTATATCCTGACTACGTTTCTGCCCGGTGTCCTCGCTTTCGCGTACTTCTATAAGCACGATCCTCAACTGATCGAGAGAAGGATGCAATTCAAGGAGAAGGTGCGCGAACAGAAGCGCATCATGGTGTTTGTCTACACAATATGGCTGATTGCTTTTGTTCTGCCCGGTCTCGATCACCGATTCGGTTGGTCACACCAGCCTCTGGGGATCACGATCTTTTCGCAAGCAGTCGTTCTCGGTGGGTTCGTAATGACACTCTGGGTTTTGAAGGTCAACCCTTTCGCAGCGCGGACGATTCAGGTCGAGCCGGGTCAGGAAGTGATTTCCAGCGGACCCTATCGTATCGTGCGCCACCCCATGTATCTGGGAGGGAACGTGATGCTTTTGTTCACTCCACCGGCGCTCGGCTCCTACTTCGCATTGCCAGCCTTTGCTCTCCTCATCCCGTTAATCGTCCTGCGTCTCCTCAACGAAGAAAAGGTTCTTCGCCAAGAACTGCCCGGCTATGCCGATTACTGCGTGCACACCCGATTCCGACTGGTGCCATTCCTCTGGTAAACGCACATTTTCTCTAAAGCACGTCGATGACGATAAGAGTGATGTCGTCTTGCTGGGCTGCCGATGCAGGTTGCCAGTGCCGCAGTTCGAAGAGCAGGCGGTCAGACACTTCAAAAGCCGGGAGCGATTGACACTCGCGCACAACTTCCTCTAACTTGCGCTCGCCAAATGACTCGCCATTGACATTTTCTGGCTCAATCAAGCCGTCTGTGTAAAGCAGGAAGCGATCACCTGCGGCGATTGAAATCTCACATGCCGGGTAGTCGCATCCCGACATCACGCCAAAGAGAAGTTCGTTGCTCTGGATGCTCTCGAGCTTGCCTTGGCTCCAGCGAAGAAGCGGAGGGTGTCCGGCAGCCGAGTACAGCGCCTTGCGATTCTCAGTGTCGAGCCATAAGTACGCGGCGGAGACGAACTGACCGCGCTGTTGCCCGGAAAGGGCGCGTTCGACTCCACGCAGCACTGATTGCGGATCATTCGCGCACGTTACCGCCGCCTGCATCGCAACCTTAATCATGGAGGCAATCAGGGCTGCTGGAACACCGTGTCCAGCAACATCGGCGACGAAGAAACCAGCGCGGTGGGGATCGATTGCGATAAACCAGTAGAAATCTCCTGCGACGGCGGTCATCGGACAATAAGCCGCGCTGATCTGCACATGGCTGAGTTCGGGAACGTCACGGGGAAGAATCGAAGTTTGTATCTCGCGAGCGATGGTGAGTTCACTTTCGATGGACAGCAGGCGGTCTGTCGGGTTTTGGCTGGTTGGGAGAGGGCTGGCTAACCTGTCCGATTTCGCTCCTTTCGACACCATTCCGATGCCCCAAGCACTGAAAGTGCGAATTCTATTTGATGCCATCGGCATCTGCGATATAAGCCGCTCAGGAACAATCCTGGAATCGGAACTGTGAGGTCGGGCGCCTGCGCCAGTATTCCGCAAGGCAGGCGCGGCCACATCCCGCGACCTGAGAGTTATCAACCGAGGTCCGTCGTGTCAGATAATACGCAGATCCTACGGCCGCCCTGGGGCCGATTCTGGACGATCGCCATGCCCTTGCAGCCACGAAGTCGAAGTGCCGCTTGATTCGGACAATTCATCGGCTAGCGGGGTTGCGTCGTAGATTTTTCGCAACGCCTCCTGGATGCCACGGGCATCCACGCTGACTGCCCGTCCGATTTTGTCGGAATACGCGAAGTTCCACGCCAGCGACTGGATGTTGCCATCGAAAATTATGCCTACGACTTCGCCAGCCTTATTGATCGTTGGGCTGCCGGAGTTACCGCCAATGATGTCCGCAGTCGAAACAAAATTCAGAGGCGTCAAGAGATTCAGCCTGGACTTGGCATTCATCCAGCTCTCGGGCAGTTGGTAAGGCGGTCTGTCGTCGTGCTCGACGGCGTGTTGGTAAGCACCGCCCATGCTGGTGGCATAAGGAATTTGCTTTCCATTCTCGGTATAGCCTTTGACCGCGCCGTAGCTGAGCCGTAAGGTAAAGGTCGCATCGGGCGGTTCGGTGAACCCGCGCGAGGAGAAGCGTGCGCGAGTAATTTTCGCGCCTTCGGTGCGCTCGACCGAGTCCACCGTGTCGTCGTAGCGCTTGCGAACGGCGCGGGCGTCGGCGTCGATAGAGCGCATGAAGACCATGAGTGGGTCGGTTGAAGCCTGGATCGCAGCTCCGCCGCCCCGATAAAGCTCCTTACGCACGGAGACGTCATCCAACTTGGTGCCCTCGATCACATCCTTGGCAGCTTCCTCGGGTGTCTTTCCGTTGAGCATCTTCTGTATAACCGGATTGCTCGCTCCTAAAGCGTCTTGCGCCTCCCGCAGATTTTCCGCCAACAGGAGGGTTTCGAGCGATTTGTAAACCGGCGCAGGCGAGAACAGCTGCTGTTCCAGCGATGGCAAAGCGGAATCGCGGTATTCGCGCAAGCGCTGTCCGTTAGGTTTGCTTTTCTCCACGGCAGCCCGCACGAGGTGGCGCGCGATGTTTGCGAGGTCGGATGCAAAAGGACGGGGTTCTCTGCCCTCGATGTAGGTTATCTGCGGATACATCTCCTTTTGCACTTCCATGGAACGAGCGATCGCGCTCCACGGGTCATCAATCTCAGCCTTTAATTTCGCGCTCGTACTCACCTCGGCGCGCAGCTTTTGTTCATCCGCGACCTTCTCTGCCATGAGTTCCTTGTCTGTCAGCCCACGCAGGTAGCCGGTAACCGCCTTCTGCGAATTCTGATAACTAAAAAGGTCTTCATTAGCAATGCGAGCATTTTCCACTGATAACGAGCTGAACTTTTGCAGCACCGCTATGCGCCGTGCATATCGTTGCAAGCGGGAGGGATAGTCTACATCGCGCAGGAACTCAAGTTGGGAAACAGTTCTCAGCCGCCCAGTTGAACCGGGATTCCCCGAGACGAAGATCAGATCGCCATCCCTGAGGCCGGTCTTTGACCATTGCAGATGGTGGTCGAGATGCGCAGGCTGACCGTTCTCGTACACGCGAAAGAAGGTGATGTCGAGATCATAGCGTGGATAGGTGAAATTGTCGGGATCACCGCCGAAGAATGCGATGTCGAACTCGGGCGCAAACACCAAGCGCACGTCGGTGTACTTCTTGTATTTGTAGAGATCGAAGACTTCGCCCGAGTACAGTGTCACCACGTCGCAACGCAAGCCCGTCGAGTTGGCACACTCTTTCTCAATGTCGGCCATGGCAGTCCGCTGCGCCTGACCAGCCTGCGCCGGAGACATTTCCGGCTTCACCCCGGCGTTGACTTTCGCGGTTACGTCTTCGATATCCAGGAGCTGATTCAGTTCCAGGTTCGGGCATTTTGCTTCTTCGGCCTGGGTGCGGGCGTAGAAGCCAGTCTTGATGTAATCTTTGCCGCTCGTCGAGAGTTCTTGGATGCACTCGGCGCCTACGTGGTGATTGGTGAAGGTCAGGCCGTTGCGCGAGACGAACGACCCCGACCCGCCGTTGTTGAAGCGCACCGACGAAAGCCGGATGTGGTCGAGCCATACCTGACTGGGTTCAAAGCCGTACTTTGCCCTTACTTTTTCTTTCGGAAAGGCGTTATACAACCACATCCCCTCGTCACCGAGGGCAAGGGGACCGATCAGCAGGCATGCGAAGCAACTCAAGACAGGAAGAAGGCGTCTCATGACAGACCAATAAATAATGTTTACCGCCGATAAGAATGTTCGAACTGCTGCAGAGCATAGTGGGAAGCTGGCACAGCAACAAAACGTTTCAACCGGAATCTCCCTCTTGGCCGCAAGAACGGCAGCCATTGTACATCTATTTCGCCTGCAAGCAATATATGAACGCAAATACGCAGAAGTGGACATTGGGGTGACGGCAAATAACGTAGCTTCTGCTTTGGCAGTGGTACGGCGTCAGTTGCCGATCGGAGCCTGCGACACCCAACTAGGAGAATCGAGAGCTAGACATCCGACGATGGGCGGCCCGCGCATCCTCCCAGCCCGGAACATGGTGCAGCGCCTCTCGGCTTGACCCATACCTCCCGCCTGAAAGAACACGATCTCTTGGGTAACCGAGGGACCGGCGATTAATCTACGGGCAACGGGGGCTCACCGTGGCCCGGGACCGCGCTCGGACGCTGCGGCAAAGCCTGGGGCTGTGAAAGGTAGATAAACGGAAGCTTTTGATCGCTTAACGAAATAGACTCTCGGTCGGTCAGTGCATCTTGCCACGTGACCACTTCTTTAGGCATCGTCGGCTGCATGTTTTCGCCGCTAGTGATGCGCTATTTCGCAATACACCCAAACGCTGCAATGATTCCTGAACTTATCCCGTACGCGATGTTGCGACAACGATACCTGTCCCAAACTGCGGATTTTACGATCGGCCCGTAATCTAATGCCGCCCATGAGCGTGTAGCTCGCTTAGATTACATCAAGGCCTACATCGAAAATTCCCGTTCATCCTTCAGCGGAACAACAACCCCGCGAACTCGGTGAGATTCCTGCGCCAGACCATCCACGTATGCTGGCCTGGTGTTTCGATATCGGTATGCTGTACGCCTTTCGATTTGAGCCATTGCTTGAAGCTCCGGTTCTTGGTAATCAGGTCATCTTCCGTGCCGCAAGCAATCCATAGCAGGCGAATCCGCTGGTTGGCTTTCGCATCGAGAGAAGGAAAGCTCGTCTGGAAGTCGTCGGGAATGCCGCCTGAACTGAAGGCACCGATCCAGGCAAATTTGTCCAGGTTATTCAGGCCAGTCAGCAGCGATTCCGTTCCACCCATTGAAAGCCCGGCGATCGCCCGTGAGCTCCGATCTTGGGCGATCCGATACTCGCTTTCAACGCGTGGCATAACTTCGGTGAGCAGCGTGTTGCGGAACCTTGTTAGGTTCTTGTCCCGCATGTTCGTGTGGTCCCATACTCCCCACCCCATACGCACGAATTCCATGGTGCCATAGCCGAGCGGCATGACTACGATCATCGTCTTCGCTTTGCCTTGCGCGATGAGGTTATCGAGAATTACGTTGCCGTATCCAACGGCCGTCCATCCGCTCGCGTCGTCGCTGAACCCATGCAGCAGATAGAGGACGGGATAGGTCTTTTTCGCGGTCGGATCATAGCTCGGCGGTGTATAAACGTAGTAATCGCGGTCATCGCCCGCGACCGCAGATCTGTAAAAATGATGGTGGACCTCACCGCGCGGCACGTCGTTCACTTCCCAGGGCAGCGACGCCGGACCGGGAACATGCACGGCATTTCCCGGATCGATCAAGTTCGGCACCAGGAGGGGGTTCAGAGGATCGAGTGAACGCACGCCGTCCACGATGATGGAATAGCCGTAGTAGTCTGGGTCGAGCGGCGCAGTGGTTACACTCCAGACACCCTGGTCGTCCTTGTGCATGGCTACGGGCTCGGCCCCTTCGCGGTCTAGCTTCACTGCGACGGCATTGGGAGCGTGGAAACGAAACGTCACGCTTCCATCGGCGTGCACCTCAGGCGAAACCAGCAGCGCCGGCCTGTGTTGTTGCGCCGCGACGAGGATCGAAGACACCAGGACCCAGAAAACGATGAGCATGACATCAGGCTTCACGGGCTGTGTTCCTCGGGTTGAAGCGCCAATTGTATAGCTTCGGCTTCAATTTCCGCCGGCTGTTCCCCGTCTCGGTCAGGATCGCGACTTCAGACGGGCCTCTGGCGCATTGGCTTGGATGAGCTTTATGGTTGGGCCGGAGCCAAGGTGCTAAGCGCGGCGCTGATCCGTTCTAATCCTGCACGCACCATCTCTGTTTGTCTGCCGAACCCAATGCGAATAAATTGTGGCTGCTCGAAAAAGGCGCCCGGAACCACGCTGGTCTCAAATCGCTCGCGTAAGAGGTTGACGAATTCCGCGGCCTTGGGAGTTCTGAGCCGCGGGAAGACAGTGGTACCGAAACGGCTGGGCTCGCATTCCAGTTGAGGATGATCGGCCAGGAATTGATTGATCAGGGCACGATTGGGTTCGAGCAGAGACCGGGCACGGTCGCGTACGCGATGGAGATGGTCAAGTGCGATCACCGCCAGGCGTTCCGCCGGATGCGCCGGGATGCCATAGGTAAAGTCCACCACCTGCCACATGCGCTCGACCAGCTCCCGGGAGGCTAGAATCCACCCACATCGGAGACCACTCAGTCCGTATGCTTTGGTCAGACTGCTGGTCGCCACGAAGTTGGGTCCAAGATGAAATGCAGAGCGCCACGGCTGGTTGAACAAGGTCTCAAGATAAACCTCGTCTACCATCACGCGAGCGCCCACTTTCCCCGCCATATCTCCAATCTCGCGTAAAGTAGCGTCCTCGGTTAGCACACCACTTGGGTTGTGCAGGTTACAGAGGATCACGAGGCAGGTTTTGGGAGTGAGTTTGCGCTCCAGTTCCCCCAATCCCAAGCGAAAGCCTCTGTCCGCCCGACGTTCAAATCGGTTTACCTTAGCCCGAAGGTGGTCGAGAATCGCCAATAGCGGATCGTAGGTGGGCTTCTCAACTAGAACCTCGTCACCTGGGTGAATGAGGGCGGTCAATGCCACATAGTTGGCCATGGAGGCGCCGAGCGTATAGACGACGCACTCCTCGGGAACGCCGGCTCTTGCCGCCAATCGTTGCATCAGCGGCTGGTAGCCGTAAGGTCCCGTGCCGCTGATCTCCAGGTCTTCAATGCGCACCGGTAATTCGGACAGGGGATAATCCAAGACTCCGCTAGAGGCCAGATTAAACGGTGCGTCCGAACACAGCTTGGCCCATGCCAGATAACTCGAAAATGCCTCGCCCTGCGAGTGGTTCATCCTGATTTCTGAGCACTCCTACAATGTCAAATTGGCTGCGAGTTTCGACGGCTCCAAAGCCCGTACACCGGGATGCCCGCGAGCAACAGGCCGTAGCCGATGAGACAGTTTTTCGGATAACGGTAGATTGTATTGCAAACGACCCAACCGCATATCAGAACGAACAGTGCGGTCGTCAGGGGATGGCCCGGCACACGATAGCCGCTGCCCGCGTTCAGGGCACCGCGGGCGATCCGGCGCCGGAAGACAAACAGCGCGGCCCCGGTAAGCCCGAAGAACAAGAAGTCCATGGAAACGACATAATTCAGGATCTGCTCATAGCGACCGGATAGGGCGATGACAATCGTCCACACGCTCTGCAGCACGATAGCTACCACGGGAACGCGGGTGCGCGGATGGAGCCGCGCCACGGCACGGAAGAACAATCCGTCATTTGCCATGGCAAAGTATACGCGCGGCGCCGTCAGAATCGACTGACTGAGGAACCCCAAAGTGGAGATGGCGATCGCGCCCGCGATGAAGGTAGCACCCTGCTGGCCCAGCGCCAGGCGCATCACAGCCGTGGCTGGACTGTGGGTTGCTGCCATGGTTTGCGGACCGAGCGAGTCCAAGCACACCCAGTTCACGGCGACGTAGAGCACTACCACTCCTATTACTCCGATGACCAGGCCCCGTGGCAGGTTTTGAGTCGGGTCCTTGATTTCAGGGGCTATAAAGCTTGCAGTTTGCCATCCTCCGTAAGCAAATAGCACCGGTACCATTGCAGCACCCAGGGAGGGCAGGGACCAGCCATGCTCCCCGACGGTTGGAACCGCATGTCGGCTGGCAAAAGCCGCTCCACCAATCACCAAGGCGGAAATGGCGCCGATTCTCATCAGCATCAGCACGCTTTGTGTGCGTCCGCCGGTCCTTATGCCCAGGCAATTCACCAATGTCAAAATGCCCATTGCCGCCGCGGCTACCATCCACTCCGGCGCGTGCGCACCCACAAGTTCCAGGAAGTAACGTGCGAAGGTAATCGAGACTGCCGCCATTCCCCCGGTTTGGATGACCAGCAGCAGTGCCCATCCATACAAAAACGCCAGGCCCGGATGGTAGGCATCGCGCAAGTATGCGTATTGACCGCCCACGTCTGGCAGAATCGCTGCCAATTCGGCCCAGATGAATGCGCCGACCAAACCGACAATCCCGCCGCCAATCCAAACTCCCAGGATGAGCGCGGGAGTGTGAACCTGTTGTGCGACCACATAGGGATTAATGAAAATACCTGAACCGACGATTCCACCCATGACTAACAGGGTGGTGTCAAACAGGCCCAATTGGCGAGCGAAATTTGACCTTGGATCATCAGGCATACGTGCCCTAAATTGCAGTCGCCCGTCACGTTCCACACCAGTTCCCTAGTACCCAAAGCGTGGGCGTGGTTCAATTCTGACCCACCAGTTGGCAGGTCTCTGATTACGGATGCGCTAAACCATTCCAGCTCACTAGGTACGGGGCCCCAGGGGCGGGCAGGACAATTTCGCACAACTACCGGCGAGATTCAACGGCGCTTGGGGATGGCAAGGTCGTTCGCCACCGGCTCTGACTAGGTCCTGCCTGGATTGGCCTTCTGGCTCAATACTTCCTTCCTTGCTTGTAGCCAGTCGTCTGTTGCGTTCCCTTGCTCTCCGCCGCGTTCTCGATACAACTCATATGCGCGGTGGCGGATTTCCTCTTCGGTTTTCGCGTCGGTTCGATCCGGTCTGAGCGGGATGGGGTTGGTGGGACTTGAGTGGGAGTTCTTGCGCTTAGGCTTATGCTGTCGAAACGTGCCCTTTCGCAAAGCATCACTGCGCATGGCTGAAGGAGAGGCGAGCTGCGGATCCCTGGCAGGAGGAGAAACAACTGCCATAGCTCTGTTTTCCTGTTCAGATAGTGCCAAAAGCTGCTTGAGGATTTCTGCCTTTTCCGACTTTTCTGCTTTGTGGGGCCTACCTGCGTATGACTTCGCAAGAATAGCGGATACTGCCAGGACAGTCCCAACTCCGATAATCAGGAGGCCAGTCACAAGGGAATTTTGCGCTTGGTTGAGCTCGAGGAGGTAGGTTACCAAAGTTCCTGCACCGAAATTCATTGCCTCCGAGGGCATGAGAGGGAATGTCCGCCCTCCAGTCACCGGCATAGCAGGGGACTCGCTGGAGCGCCTCGGCCAGGGCACAAGTGCGGCGTAAGTAGCAGCTCTGCAACCAGATGGATCAGCTCCTGCGGGAAATCTACCTCGGCGTCTTCGCAGCGAAGAGGCGGCCCGGCATCCGGCTGTTTGGCCAGACCAGATCATGGAACAAAGCGGGCAACCGAACCTAAGTCGGCCGCAATTGCCGCTCTCGTGCCTTTCTTGCGTGTTTTCATTGTGTATCCGAAGGGATGGGACGATCGGCTCGATCGTCGTTGCAAGCGGTCGGGGGCAGGGGAACCTAAGGCTTGGCGGCTGGTAGGCCCTCGACACGAACCACGGTACACTTCACCTCTTTCCCGGTCATGCTTTTTAACTTGCCCTTGTCACCGTCGAGCTGGTACTTCATATCCTTACCCACAACGAAGTCCGTCGCCTTCACAGAGGTCTTCGGGCCGGTCCGGCACGTGTAATGGTGTCCCGAAGCTTCGAAAATGAAATCATATTGCTGCTTCTTCTTGTTCTTGGTGTCTGTCGTGCCTGCTGGCTGAACATCCTTTAAGGTTGTTGTTCCTTTATCCTTCTGAGCAGTTGCGGCGAGAGTACACATTGTCAAAAGCAACACTGTAATCCATCTGCGCATTGCCCAGCCTCCAGAACGTGAGCCGCCATTGTACATGAATCGCGAGACCCTCCAAGACGTGCACGGACTCGTAACTGCGCGGAGTTGGTGAAGTACCGGTTCGTGCAATTGTGACGGTCGGAACCTCAGTCCCGTGGCCAAGTTCTGACTTCGAGTTGGTGCATTCGCATTCGCCTCTATAGGTCGCGGCCATTGATTGGAGCAAGGGAGACTCATGATGGAGCGGTGGAGGCTGATTGCCCCTGCTGTAAATTTTGACAGGCGCCGGATCGGCGTCAGGCCGCATAGCATGGCTCCGAAGCCGATCTTGCGGGGTGGACCTTTAGTTCGATAATCGCGATGTCACGGTGCGCCGTCGCTCCAAGTCTAGTCAGGATCTACGTGAGGCGAGTACACAGGGTTCTCGTTGCTATGGGCCTAGCATTGCTCGTTTGTAGCATTGCTCAAGCTCAGGAGGAGTCCGAGAGAATCAACGCAAATCTGGGTGCAGCCCTAAGCCTTCCGCTAAGCCCAACTTCAAGCTTTGTCAAAACCAGTTGGGGGCTAATTGGAGGGGCTGGCTACAACTTTTCCAGCCATCACGCGGTCATCGGCGAATTTATGTGGAGCGCACTTCATCCCTCCTCGGGAGCGCTTCAGCCGATTCGGGTGGCCTCAAACGACAACAGCATCAACGGGCACAGCAACCTATACGCTGTAACCGGAAACTACCGATTTGAATGGCAAGGCAGGTTGCTCGGAGCTTATTTCATCGGCGGCGGGGGATGGTATTACCGCACTTTAGGTTTCTCAGGTCCGGTCACATCAGGTACTGGCGCCGCATGCGTGCCGGCTTGGATCTGGTGGGGATTCACCTGTCATTCCGGAATAGTGACCGCCAACCAGAGTGTGGGAGGCTACACGTCGAGCGTGCTAGGGGGGAACGTCGGCGGAGGCTTCACCATCAAGGTCGGCGACCCCAGCTATAGGATCTACATTGAACCGCGTTACCACTTCGCCCCAACCACCAACGTAGCCACGCATCTGTTGGAGATAACGTTCGGAATCCGCTACTGACCGGCTGCGAAGACTCAAGAACCAGACTCGCAGTGGAATACGCCGTGCGGCTACGGCCCCAGGAAGGGGTTGTTTGTCCAGCAATGGTACCACTGAGCAGCGGCCGAGCAGGCGTGAGAGTCAGTGATCGTACCAGCAAAGGTGTGGGGAGTGACCTGAGCGTAAAACTCAGTTGTAAGGCCCTGTCAGAATAACCAAGTTGCTCGGTACGGGTCGATGACACGGTGTGCTTCTTGCCAGACGATTCTCCACAGCTCCACTCTTGCCGGAAGAGCATACAACTGATAGCTCGAGAACCAGATCCGAGGTTTAGGAGCAATTCGGGCACCATCGGCGTAGTGGCTGGTAAGAATGCGACCCACCTGTCATTAAATACAGTTCCTCCTGTGAACCCTCCGTCCTATCGTTCAAGCACAGGTTTCATCACTCGATGCATTACGTACGCAATGGATCAGGAATTAAGAGAATGTTGACGTGTGGAGGTACGCATGGGCCGATTCCACAAAGGGGCACTCTCGCTTCTTTCTCTGAGCCTGATTACACTTT
Source organism: Terriglobales bacterium (assembly GCA_035623335.1). Taxonomy (GTDB): domain Bacteria; phylum Acidobacteriota; class Terriglobia; order Terriglobales; family Acidobacteriaceae; genus JAFAGX01. The sequence continues at coordinate 1,934 of DASPTQ010000313.1, read as the reverse complement.
GTGGCTGTCAGGACCTGGTTCCCCGCGATACATCGAGCCTATTCCTCCCGAGTTTGCAGCGCTCAGAGATTTTTGGCTTCCTAGCGGGCTTAGGTACGACCTTTGCTGCTGTGCCGGACTTGCTCGCAATGCTCAAGCGTCGCTCAAGCGCGGGCATGCACCCAAGGATGGCGGCCATCACGGGGGTCTTTCAGATCCTCTGGGTCTACTACGGCTTGTTGATTGCTTCTCGACCCGTGATTGCATGGAACCTGATCGCGGTGTTGATCAATTTCTCGAGCGTCGGCGCGTACCGCCATTTCGTCCGCCTAGAAAAAGCCAAGCAAGGACGCTAGCTTCAGATTTAGCTGGGGAAGGTGCCGGCCATCTATGGGACCAAGAAACTTCAACCTAATGGAGATGCCTTATGCGTAGATTCTTCTTTTGCTCAATTGTCCTTCTCCTGCTCGGTGCAAGCAGTGCCCTCGGCCAGGACGTCCGCTACAACTTCGATAAGGACACCGACTTCTCAAAATTCAAGACCTACAAGTGGGTAGAGATCAAGGGTGCGCAACAATTGGATGCTCTTATTGACAAGCAGATTAAGAGCGCGCTGGATGCTGAGCTCGCGAAGAAAGGGTTAAGCAAGGTTGAGACCGATAACGCTGATCTTCTTATTGGGTACCAGACCGCCGTTGGCCAAGAGAAGCAGTTCAACTCCTATAGCACGGATTGGGGCTACGGCGGGGGTTGGTACCGCGGTGGGTGGTACGGCGGGGCGGGCGGATCGAGCATGACCACCGGGCAAACTACGACGATCTATACCGGACAGTTGGCCGTGGATATGTACGATTCCGCGCATCACGATCTGGTGTGGCGGGGGGTGGCAAGCAAGACCATTGATACCAAGGCCAAGCCAGAGAAACGCGAGAAGAACCTCGCCAAGGCAGCGGCAAAGCTGTTCAAGAACTATCCCCCGCAGGTAAAGAAATAGCCGCTCTGCTAGTTGGGGTCTGACTACATCTTTCTTGCGGTATTTGGCGGTGGCCAGGCAGCGCGCATGCGCTTAGCAGGGAGGAAGGGGTCATTCACTATGAAACCGAAAACCTCTTGGTCAGTATTCCATATTCTTCGATATGTCACGGCCATCGTTTGCACCGTAGTGCTGGCGCCAGGAGAGACTCTGCTCCTGGCGCAAGCACAGACCGCGGGCTCAGCACAACAAGAGGCGAAAATACCTCCGGATCAGCTTGATGCTCTCGTCGCGCCCATCGCACTTTATCCCGATCCCATGCTGGCTCAAGTTCTGGCCGCTGCGACCTATCCCTTGGAAATCATGCAACTGCAGCAATGGTTGGAGAAGAACAAGAATTTGAAGGACAAAGCGCTCGCCGATGCGGTGGCGAAACAGCCCTGGGATCCAAGTATCCAAGCCCTAGCTGGTTTGCCCGAAGTGGTAAAGCGTTTGGCCGATGACATTCAGTGGACCACGGATCTGGGCAACGCTTTCCTGGCGCAACAAGGCGATGTGATGGATGCCGTTCAGCGTATGCGCAAGAAAGCCCAGGACAACGGCAATTTGAAGTCGAACGAGCAACAAAAGGTGGAAACCAAAGTCATTGAAAGCAAGAGCGTGATCGTGGTCGAACAGGCCAATCCGCAAGTCGTATACGTGCCTTCGTACAATCCGGTCGTGGTATACGGTCCGCCAGTCTATCCCTACCCTCCCATTTATTATCCGCCGCCGGGATACTACGCTGCCGGGATGGCAATTTCTTTCGGCATTGGGGTGGCCATGGGAGCGTTCTGGAGCGGTGGCTGGGGCTGGGGCTGCGGCTGGGGCGGGAACAATAACGTCTACATCAACAACAATAATAACTTTAATCGTAACACGAACATTAACCGGGGCAACGTCGGCGGCGCGCGTCCCTCGAATCCAATCGCGGGCGGGGGGA
>DASPTQ010000312.1:0-5140 GCA_035623335.1 Terriglobales bacterium | reverse complement strand
GCTTCCATGGTGTCGCCAGAGAGGTGGTGGACGCGACTCCCTTGCTCCATCAGGCTCGCGGCATCAAGACGCCTCAGGAGATCGAGCGCATGCGTCTGGCCAACGAGCTCGCCGCCCTGGCCCTCGAACATACTCGTGAGCGCATGCGACCCGGCATGAAAGAAAGCGAGGTGGGCGGCATGTACGAGAGCATCGTCCACGGCTTCGGTGTGGGTTATAAGGGCAAGGTCGAGATGGCGCGCGCGTTCACCCTAGTATGGTCCGGGAAGGGAATTGCTACGTTCACCGCTACCGGCGACCGCCCCATTCAGACGAACGAGCCGACCTTATTCGAGATTTGGGTGTGCGTAGACGGCTACTGGACGGATCTGACCAAGAACGTTTGCCCCGGGGAGCTCACCTTCGAGTATCACCAGCTTCTGGATCTTCTGCTCAAGGTCTTCCACGAAGCCGCCGCCTATGCCCACGATGGCGCCAGCTTCCCGGAACTCGATCGACTGATTCGGGCGCGAATTGCCGAAGGTGGATATCCGGGCCAGCCTCCGCATCCCGTCTGTCACGGGGTGGGGGCACGCGCCCACGAGCCGCCCTATGCTCACCAGGCGGGAGGCGGCACCATCCAAAAAGGAATGGTGTTGGCCATCGAGCCAGGGGTTTATTGGGAAGGTGGCGGCGGTCTGCGCCTGGAAGATGATTTCCTGATCACCGATAGCGGGAACGAAAAGCTGTGCACGTATCCCGACGATTTTCGCTTGGTAGCGCGCTAAGAACGTAGAGCGGAGAGCCGCAAATGGCGACGAAGCCGGCCTGGAAGCTCGAACCAAAACTGGCGGAGAAGATCCTCGCCGAAGTCCGGGAGGATGAGATCGTGGCCATGGCCTCGGATGTGATCAATATTCCCAGCCCTACCGGCAACGAGTTCGAGATGGCTTGCTATATGAAACAGGCGCTCGCCTCGCTCGATCCCAATGTCAGCTGGCAAGAGATCGAGGAGGGACGCGCCAACGTCATAGCCCGCTGGAGGGGCAGCGGAGGCGGCAAGAACCTGATGTTCAACGGTCACATGGACACCTCGAACACCGGCCGCGAGGAGTTTCTCACCGGGATCGGCTATCAGCCGAAGGCGGTGGTGCGGGACGGATTTCTGTATGGCCTCGGCATCTATAACATGAAAGGGGCGCTCGTCTGCTATACCCAGGCTCTCAAGGCGCTGGTGCGCTCCGGGCTCAGGCTGAAAGGCGATGTGATCATCGCCGCCGTGGTCGGGGAAATTGAAAAGAGCCAGTGGGAGGAATTCCGCGGCAAGGAGTACCGCGGCTACGGACTCGGAACCCACTACCTGGTCAATCACGGGGTCCTGCCCGACGTGTGCATACTCGGCGAACCCACCGATATGAGAATCGTACTCGAGCACTTCGGGTCGCTTTGGGCGCGTATCTCCTGCACCGGCCTCTACGTCCACACCGCCTTCTCGGAAGGACGCAGCGAGATGAACTCGATTCGCCGAATGTATGTCTTGATGGACAGCATCCTGAAGTGGATCGCCAATTGGGAGAAGAACGCGTCCCATGGGGGGAAACGGGCACTGGTGAATTTGGGTTGTATTCGCGGAGGCCATCCCTGGCGGGCCAGTCGCACTCCGGAGAAGACGGACTTGTTTCTGGATGTACGCGTTCCCCCTACGATTCCCATGAGCGAAGCCCGACGAAACCTGCAGCAGATGTTTTTGCAGCTGGAAGGGAAACATCCCGACTGGGGCCTGGAATTTGAAACTTACGTTTCCGTTCCGGGGGCGCGGATCAGCGAAGAGCACGAAATGATTAAGGCCATCGAAGCCAGTCACGAGTACGTCACCGGCCGCAAACCGGAACGTGAGGTGGTCACCTGGTGCTCGGATGCCAGCGTACTCAGCCGCTACGGCATTGAAACCGTAAACTACGGCCCTTCCAGCGGGCCGCGCGATGTCGAAGGAGAAAAAGTCGCGATCCAAACCCTGGTCGAGATGACGAAGATTTATGCCCTGGTGGCTGCTGATTTGTGCGGTGTCGAAACCTGAGTAAAATCCGCTTTGTCTGAGAGTCGGCTTGCCCAGTCAACAAGAAATCGATCGCCGCTACAACAATCTCCGCGCCAGCATGGAGCGCTATGGTTTGGATGCGCTCATCGTCTGCGGAAATCAATATGCCGGATTTGAAGGTGCGGTCTTCTATGTGTCGGGGTTCGAGGTCGTGCATCGCTATCTGTACGTTGTCTTGCCCCGCGAAGGCGAGCCGACCCTGGTGTTTCCTCGGGAAGCCCGCTGGATCGGCGACAAGCGCAAGCCTTGGGTCCAGGACCAGGTGTGGCCGGAGATTCCCGGGCAATGGATTCGCGACCGTGGACGCGAGTGCCACTGGAGGCGGGTGGGCGTGTACGGCATGGATTTCATCATGGCTGTCCGCGACTACCGAACTCTGTCGGCCGCGTCCTTCAAGCTGGTAACGTTCGATTTCCAATTTGACATGGCGCGCGCCGTCAAGAGCGAGGAAGAGCTGGGGGAGATTCGCGATGCCATGGACATCGTCCAGGACGGTTTTTGGTCTCTGGTGGCAGCCTATGAACCGGGAAAGACCGAAGCCGAGATCATGGCGCCCGCCGTGGGGCGATTCTTCGCCCGCGGGGCCGGCCCGCGCATGATGAACATTTTGCTCTCCGGTAGCCGGGGAGAGGCGGAAGCGTCCTTCCGGGTGCCCGCCCAGCGCGTGGTCGACGCTGACGACCTGCTGCTCTACTCCCTCGAAATCGCGGGCCCGGGTGGTTACTGGGTGGAGTTTTCTCGGCCCCTCATTCAGGGCAAGCTCAGCCCGCGTACCCAGGCCATGGCCGACGCCTACCCCGAGGCACTGGAGGGCGCCAGAAAACTCATGCGGGCGGGTGAGTTGGCCAGCAGCGTTCACCGTGCGGTGGCGGAAACCTTTGCCAAGCATGGATTCGCCCTCGGCCATCTCTCCGGACACAGCATCGGCAGCACCATGATCGAGCACCCCTCGATTGGCGCCGAAAGTGAGGTCGAGCTGGAGGAGAACATGATCTTGTCTTTGCATCCCCAGGTCGTCAACCCGGACGGCAAGTCCTGTCTCTACACCCAGGACACGTACCGGGTCGGCAAAGCGGAGGGGGAATGCCTGGCCGAGGTGGAGTGGAAGTTTTATTGCGGCAATGAGAGCCGCCCGGCAGGAGCAAGAAGTCCGAAGTAAACCGTCCGAATCATCGGCTCCTATGCGAATCTGCATTGTTGGTTGCGGGGCAGTGGGCAGCTTGTTTGCCGCACACCTGGCAAGATTGGGCGAGGCTGAGGTGTGGGCTTACGATGTGGGGAAGGAGCATGTCGAGGCCATCCGAAAGCGTGGGCTTGAGCTCTCCGGGGCGGCGAACTTCACGGTGCGGCTCCTGGCGACGAGTGATCCGCAAGAGTTGCCGCGCTGCGACTACGGTATTGTGGCAACCAAGGCCATCCACACCCGAACGGCCATGGAGCAAGTCGCCGCTATCTTTGACGAGAACAGCGCCGTTTGTTCGGTGCAAAACGGGGCGGGGAACGAAGAGATCATCGCCGAGTATGTCAAGTTTCCCATTCGCGGTACCACCTTCCCTGCCGGGCATCCGGTTGCTCCCGGGCACATCGCCTATGACATCCAGGGTGACACCTGGATCGGACCGTTCGAACCGAGTCACACGCCCATGTCCAAGGTTGAAGAATTGGCAGACCTCCTCACCCGATCCGGAATGAATACGATTGCCCTCGAAGACGCCCGCGGCGCGCAATGGACCAAGCTGATTTTTAATGCCTCCACCAATCCGGTTGGGGCTCTGACTTTGCTGGACCACGGCAGCGCAACTCGATTCCGCCCTACGCAACGCCTGTTTGAGCAACTGATCGCCGAGGGAAAGGCCGTTGCCGCGAAACTTGGTATTACGCTGCACGGTGATCCCTGGGAACTGGTAGAAAAGGGCACGAATGCTCCCGGCAAGCACCGCGCGAGCATGTTGCAGGATGTGCTCGCCCAACGCCCGACGGAGGTGGACTTCATGAATGGGGCGATTGTTGCCTGGGGAGAACAAGTCGGAGTGCCGACTCCCCTGAACCGGGCGCTCTGGGCTCTGATCAAAGGCCTAGAACATTCCTGGCAGGATCCGCAATAGCCAAGACCCGATGGCGGTTCCCTTCAATCTCGGAGTCCTGCAACTGAGCATGGAGCCCGTGCGTGAAACCGTAGCCATGGCCCAGGCGTGCGAACAGGCTGGATTTGACGCCTTCTGGATCGCGGAAGCCTATCCCTGGTGGCGTAAGCATTCCTTCGAAGCTCGCTCGTCGACTGCGATTTTGGCGGTGATCGCAGGGGCGACCCACCGGATTCAACTCGGCTGGGGAATCATTTCACCGTACACCCGGCATCCCGTCCAGATTGCGATGGAAGCGCGCGTCATGCAGGATCTGGCCGCGGAACGCTTCTTACTCGGCTTGGGTGCTTCGAAGATCTTCATGAAAGAGACTGGAGCCGAGCGAGGCGAGAATGGGCCGGCCACGGTCATGCGGGAAAGCATCGAAATTGTCCGCGGCGTGCTCGGAGGCGAGCCATTCCACTATCAGGGCAAGGTTTTTGTTGCCAACGTGCCCCCGCTAAAGGTCGACGCGCACACACCACGGGGCATGCCGCCGATCTACCTTGCCGCAACCGGGCCGGTGTTGCAGAAAATGTCGGGACGGATGGCGGATGGACTGCTCACAGCCAGCATCACCACTCCAGCCTATGTACGCCATTCCCGAAAAAATATGGAAGAGGGCGCCCGTCAGGCACATCGAGATCCCTCCCGTCTGATCCTAGGTTCGGTGATTGTCGGCAGTATCAGCCGCGATCCGAACCAAGGCCGGGAAGGAGCGCGCGAGCAAGCGGCCATGTATCTTGCCAACAAAGTCGAAAACATTGGCAGCGCCGCCGACGTCCTGCTCGAGTGTGCCGGGCTCAGTTTGAAGGAATTGCGCCCCGTGGCCGATGCCATGGAGCGCGGAGGGCGTACCGCCGCGGCGCAGGCGGTTAGCGAGGAAGTTCTCGACAAGGTGCGCCCGATTGCGGGCACCCCGAAGGAATGCCTCGAGCGT
>DASPTQ010000311.1:0-2623 GCA_035623335.1 Terriglobales bacterium | reverse complement strand
ACTAAGCTACATAACTATCGCTCATGGTCACTGCGCTCCTTGGACGGATGTGCTTTTTGCCGCAATGGACAACGCGATCATGCCGTGTCCCTTTCATGAACCAGGGGTCCGTGAAAGGCAGGGGGATTAAGCGTCTCCGAAACACGCGTCGTGCGCCAGCGTCGCCGGGTGCCTCAGGCGCTAGAAATATGCTTGCTTGTGACCATGGTATAATGACCATGGTTGTTAACATGAAAACTATTGCTGCAGGGATATTTAAAGCAAACTGCCTCGCCATCATGGACGATGTCAAAGCGAAGCGCGAGACAGTGGTAATCACCAAACATGGCCAGCCAGTGGCGATGTTAGTGCCCGTCACCAGCGATGCAGACGATATTTTTGGCTTCTTTTCGGGCAAGGGATCGATCGCCGGCGACGTGCTTGCCCCGGCGCTTTCACCAGAGGAATGGGGCAGCCTTCGGTGATCCTAGTGGACACCCACGTAGTCGTGTGGCTGGCTCTGCAGCCCGAGAGAATTTCAAAGAAGGCCCGTACCGCGATTGAGGATGCCCGTCGCAGCGGGCAAGGTATCGCGATCTCTGATATAGCCCTGCTTGAGATCTCCATCCTGGAACGAAAAGCTCGCATCCGGCTCAATTCCAGTCTGGAGACATTTCTGTCGGAAATCGAAGCCAGGTTCATTGTCCTGCCGATAACTGGCCGAATATGCGTTCGAGCCGTATCGCTTCCCACCTCTTATCCTAATGATCCTGCCGATCGCATCATTGGGGCCACCGCATTGGTAGAAGGAGTTCCGCTGATTACCGCTGACGAGGGCATGCGCCGCTCTCAGGTCCTACGCACCATCTGGTGAAGCCACGCGATTCCGGCAGGAAGAGCGCCGGCACTTGAGGAAGCTTTGAAAATTGACGGGCAACTGGCGGAGCGGAATCCCGCCGTGTTCCTGCCCGGAGATCTGCTTGCACCGGCGAATTGGAGATGTTCAAGGCTACCCACGGTCATCCTCGTTTAATAGGATCTACGTGTTCAAGGGTGTGGCTTCCTTCGCACTATATGAATCTTACAAGTAACGGTAGCACTAAGAGATAACCGACCTACGTCCTTTCTCATCGGTTAGACTGACCGTACGATGCGAACGATTTGGATTGCCACCGCGGCCATTCTCGCGGCCAGTCTTATATTCGCTGCCTACATGCATTTCACCGCCGTCGGAAATCGGGATCATGCGGCAGTTGTGACTCAGCAGGACCAAAATGCGAGCGGTGCGGAACAGCGTACCGCAGCGGAAAGCGGCCAGCCACCAGCTCCAGTTGCGGAACAGCCTGCAGAACAGCCTGCGACTGCCCTCGGCAACCCCGAACCCACGGAGGGCAGTATACCCGTCACCCCCGTGCCCCGGCGGAGACGAGCAGCGCCGCGACATTCGAACGCGGTTCGACCGTCATCCACTGGTCCAACAGGACAGGCGGGAGCTACTCAAAATGCAACGACTGCTGCCCTGCAGCCTCCCACGCCTCCGGCACAAGCAGAGGTGGCAATACCACCGGCAGCGCTACCTTTCGCCAAACTGTACGTCAATGGGAAAGTACTGGTAAACGGCCAGACATCGACTGCATCGTACATCCTGGCCGGCGATTGGGTTGACACGACCGAAGGGGCGGAAGCGACACTGGTTGGCGACAATTTCGAATTGGTCCTTAGGCCTGGCTCTCGGCTCAGCGTCGACCAAAGCGGCGTACAACTGTCGCGGGGGGATGTTCTGGTCACAACCACGAGTGGTATCCCGGTCAAGACCAGGAGTGTGAGCATTACGCCTCGGACCAGCCCTAGCGCGAGATTTGAGGTGTTCGATCAGACCGACGGCGTCCGAGTAATGACGTACCAAGGCTCAGTTCTGGTCCAATGACGTGAGCCCCGGCTTTTCACGGCCAACCACTAGCTGGTAACGCCCGCCATCTCATCCGGCAATCTTCGGCTGTCAACGCTTTTGCCATCCTGCTCGGAGAACAACCCCAGATTCTGATTTCTGAACTGCACCACGTGAAGTGGCGGGGTGGCCGCTATCCCTAGCACAGGTTTGTTTCGATAGAGAACAGCCGATGCGAACCACCAAGCTAGGCTAAAGGTGGGCTGACCTCGGAGCCCGGAACTGCCTTTCAAGTTCCGAGGAAAGCCTCATTCAACTTAGTTTGGACCTCCGTGCTCATTGGTTGGAGTCGCGTCCGGAGAAGTGGCAGACGCGCTTTGATCCTCCGCCATTCCATAGCGAGTGAGCCGCGGAAAGAACGGAGTCACTTCGAATGGCATTTTGTCTCGCGCCGTGATGATCGCTACCGGCGCGGCTTTGATGAGTTCCACATGATTGTCCCAAGGGTTCAGCCTAACCCGTCCTCCCAAGGGAAGCGCCGCCACTTGACTCAGCTTGTTCGGTTCAAGCGCGGGAGCTGAATTCATCAGCGCTGCCATGCGGTGAACCACGCCCTTGTCGTCGGTAAAGCTATTGCCGAGATGAGGTGTAAGTAGAGCCGTAAGGCCAGGTGCGCGGTCCACCAGTTGCTTCAGAAAGAGGCCTGCCGAGTCGAGCTTCGGGCTGTAGGGTGAGTTCTTCAACAACTCGAGCGCC
>DASPTQ010000310.1:0-50008 GCA_035623335.1 Terriglobales bacterium | reverse complement strand
GCTGGCAGAGTCGATTTCTCCGTGGCCAAAGTCGAGCCGTACCTACTTCAAGGCGATTCAGGACCGGGTGAAGGCGCTGGTGGAGAGCAAGCAGCTCAGCTTGTTCAGCAGCGGATACTGGGGCCATCCGGCGTATCACCTGCCGCCTGAGGCAAACCTGCTGGCGGTGGCCCACTACGTAGAGGCGCTGGAGTTTCAGAAGGACTACATCCGGATTCACGCTGTGCTGGGCGGAAAGAACCCGCACCTGCAGACTTATTTGGTCGGTGGAATGTCCACTTCGATGGACCCGAACGAGCCGGGCGCAACCATCAATCCGGAGCGGATGACGTTCCTGACCGAAGTGGCTGCAACAGCGCAAGCGTTCGTCGATCAGGTGTACGTTCCCGATGTGCTGGCGGTCGCTGGGTTCTATCGCGACTGGTTTGGACGCGGCGAGGGGCTGGGGAATTTCCTCTCGTATGGGGACTATCCGCAGGGTGGAGTGAAAAACCCAGCGCAATTCTATTTGCCGCGGGGAGTGATCTTCGGGCACGATCTATCGAAAGTGCATGCCGTCGACCCCTCCAATGTATCGGAATATGTGACGCACTCCTGGTATGAATACGACGGCGGAGATCAGAATGGCAAGCATCCCTATCAGGGCGAGACCAAGCCGAAGTACACCGGGCCGAAGCCGCCCTTCGAGCGTTTGGAGGTGGAGCAGAAGTATTCGTGGCTGAAAGCGCCTCGCTATCAGGACCATCCTATGGAAGTGGGGCCGCTGTCGCGCATGCTGATTGCATACGCATCAGGGCATCCGGATGTCAAGCCAGTGGTAGACGCAGTGTTGGCGAAACTAAATGCGCCGCCGACAGCGCTGTTCTCGACGCTGGGGCGAATTGCAGCGCGCGCGATCGAGGCAAAGGTGATGGCGGGGAAGGTCACGCAGTGGGTGGCGGAGCTGGGCGACAAGCTCGGGCACGGTGACCTGCGCATCCACAACGGCGAGAAGTGGGAGCCGGACACCTGGCCGAAACAAGCGCAGGGCTGGGGATTCCACGAAGCGCCGCGCGGATCATTGGGACACTGGGTCGAGATCGAGGAGAAGAAGATCAAGAACTATCAGTGCGTGGTTCCGACGACGTGGAATGCCGGGCCGCGGGATGCCAAGGGACAGCGCGGAGCCTATGAGGCTTCGCTGCTGAAGACGCCGATTGCTGACCCCGAGCGGCCGGTGGAGATTCTGCGGACGGTGCATTCGTTCGATCCGTGCCTGGCCTGCGCCGTACATGTGGTAGATGCACGAGGACGGCGATACACGCCGGTGGAAGCGGCCTGAAGTAGCACCGAACGGCAATCGAAAAGGAGGCTCACAATGGGCTCATTGGCACCGGGACAACACGCCTGGAGCGAGGCGCACAGCCCCTTCCCTTCCGCCTTGCCGGTGCGGACCTATGTGTGGGAGTTGCCGGTACGGGTCTCGCACTGGTTCATCGTTCTGTCCATCGGCGTGCTGGCTTTCACCGGCTATTACATACACAATCCGTTCATTGTAGCGACCAGCAGCACTCAATTTCTGATGGCGAAGATGCGCTTCCTTCACCTGCTGGCCGGATCCCTATTCATCAGCGCCTTCCTTCTGCGGATGTACTGGTTTTTTGTGGGGAATGACTGGTCCGGCTGGCGGTCGTTTTGGCCGATCAAGAGACGGCAGTGGCGCGGCATGGGACAGATGGTCGCCTATTACAGCTTTCTGCGGAAGGACTTGGTGCACCACGTCGGCCACAATGCGCTGGCGGCAATAACCTACCTGCTGATGTTCACCTTCATGCTGATCGAGATCATCACCGGGCTTACGTTGTATACCTGGGTGCGCGGACCGTGGTTGCTGGGTTGGCTGTTCCGCTGGATTCCCGGGGTGATAGACATCCAGTATTTGCGGCTGACGCATTTCTGCATCATGTTCACGTTTTTTGCCTTTGCAATTCACCACGTTTACAGCGCTGTGCTGGTTTCGTGGGAGGAACGCAACGGATTGATTGAAAGCATTTTCACCGGATACAAGTTCATCCCCAGGGATGAGTTGGAAGAGGATGCGCGGCAGGTGAAGTGATGGCGGCCGAATCGCGCAAGACGGTTGTGCTGGGCCTGGGGAACATCCTGCACGCGGATGATGGCGCTGGCCCCAGGGTGATCAACCGACTGCGCGCCGATTCAAGAGTTCCGCAGGAGGTTTCGCTCGTCGAGGGCGGAACCCTCGGGCTGGAATTGCTTCCCTACGTCTGGGATTGTGCCCGGCTGATTGTGATCGATGCGATCGATGTTGGTGAGGCTCCGGGCACGGTAGTCCGGCTGTCAGGAGATGAGCTGAATTCCCTGCCTGGGTGTAGCAGCGTCCACCAGTTGGGAGTCTCTGATCTTTTGGTGGCACTGCGAGTACTGGCAGAGCGGCAACCGCGGGTCGTATTACTCGGTGTCCAGCCGGGAAGTACCGATTGGAGTGATGAGTTGACTCCTCCGGTTGCAGCCACCATGAATTCCCTAATTGAGGCCACGATACGGGAGTTAGAGGCGCAAGCAGAACCTGCTGCGTAGGCCCTTACCGAACCCCGCCCACCAGGCTGAGCTTGGCCCCGGTGCCGCAACGAAATCAAGGCGAGTTGATCGCCATCGGTGCACTCGAAGCGGTTGGTTGTTTTAAGCTAGGATACGAGCATCCGCTGGATGCAGACGCGCCTGTTGCCGGACAACCAATGAGAAAGACGTGGAAAGCAGCTTGCTGACGATGCGCGCTACCTTAGCATGAGCCGGAGTTGAACATGCTAGCAGGCGATCAAGGTTGAGACGCATCGGTTGAGGCCCCCGTGCACGAATTGGCGATCGCAAATTCGATTTTGGAAGCCGTAAGGACTGAGTTGACAAGACATCCCGGAAGATACGCGACAAGAGTGGGCGTGCGTATCGGTGAACTGACGGCTGTCGATCAGGAGTCGTTGCGGTTTTGTTTTGAGGCGATCATCCTCGAGACAGATTTCGATTGCTTGAAGCTAGAAATCGAGCTTGTGCCGCGCCGGCAAACCTGCCTGGCTTGCAGATGCGTGTTCCGCGTACGAGACTACGAGTTCGGCTGTCCACAATGCGCGAGCCTGCAAACCGAATTCTCTAGCGGAGACGAGTTGGAACTTGCCTATCTGGAGGTTGAGGAATATGGAGCGAGTCCCGTTGCAACAAAAGGTACTGACTGAGAACGATCGAATCGCAATGGAGCTGCGTGCTCGATTCCGAGAGCACGGAATTCTTTGTCTGAACTTTGTTAGCTCACCAGGCTCCGGCAAAACGAGCCTGTTGGAGCATACTCTGGCGAGTGTGCCAAAAGGCGATCGGATCGCCGTTCTGACGGGAGACATTCAAACAGAGAATGACGCAACTCGGCTCAAGCGATTCCACTTTCCTGTTAAGCAGATCACCACTGGTGGCACTTGCCATCTCGATGCGCGGATGATCGAACGGCATCTCGCAGACTGGCCGCTTGAGGAGCTGGAACTTCTGCTGATCGAGAATGTTGGGAACCTGGTTTGCCCGGCCAGTTACGATTTGGGTGAAGCCGCCAAGATCGTAGTGCTGAGCGTCACTGAGGGCGACGATAAGCCCCTAAAATACCCATCGATTTTCTTCAAGTCTGCTTTGATGGTTGTAAACAAAGTCGACCTGCTGCCTTACGTGCCTTTCGATCTCAACACTGCGGTGAACAACGCGCGGAAGATTCACCCGGAAATGGAATTCGTTCGAGTCTCCTGCCTTAGCGGAGAGGGATTGGACAAATGGCTATGCTGGCTCGAGAAACGGCGTAACGTCCGGAAGCAGCTGCACCACGAAACGGTCAACTGATCAGTGTAGGGCTAGTTTTGGCAAGCTATGCAGACGGTATCTTCGGCTCCCGAACACCGCCAACAGGGCGCGCTAAAGGACGCTCCGAGGATACCGCCCTCGGCAACCGTCCATCACTGAAAGCCGTGCCTTACTTAAGTCGCAATACGACGTTCATCTGTCTTTTAGTACTTGCCTTGTTGTTGTTCATGTTGCCTGGCTGTTCCTATTCGGAAAGCCGCCGAGCAAAGGCCATCGCGCACGGAAATGATCTGTTCGAAATGCACTGCAACGGCTGCCACAGTCGCAGAAGGCTTGACCTGGGAAAAGTGCCCCCTGACCTACATGGCATCTTCGATGGCCGGTTCCTTCCCAGCGGAAGATCAGCCACGGATGACCTGGTTCGCTCCACCATATTGACGGGGCGAAGCGGCATCATGCCTCCTTTTGAGGGAAGCCTGAGCGACGAAGACATAGAAGACATCATTCTCTACCTGCACACGCTAAAGGGACTCCCAATGGCCGCAACTCCAGTCAGCGGGCACATTTTCCATCGGATGCCAAGTAATTCTGGCCGTGCCTGCTGGCGGCGAGTATGCAGATGCGCCCTCTATGCTGACCAACAATCGGTGCTTGCCGCTCGTCGAGCACAGCGGCTCCTGGTTCTTCGACTCGAATCTCGGCCGGCGCGAGATTCACCAGTTCCTTCGAATGTTGAACGGACAGAAACGTGTCAACGAGAACGGCATGGCGTTCGCCATGAATCAGCGTGACCGTATTGGTTTCGCGATCACAATGATCTTCTTAGGTCCGCTCCAGTTCTGGACTGGCTTCCGGATGCGCTACCTCACACTTCACAAATGGTGCGGGCCCGTTTTTCTTGTGACCGGGGCATACGTCGCGTGCACGGCTATGTATATGGGTCTGCATCCCAGACTCGGTGGAATTGTGTACGGCTTTGGTCTTTTTCTGAATGGCATGTTCTGAGTGGCCGCGGCCTCTATGGCGTATTACGCCATCCGCCTGAGAAATGTCCAGCAGCACAAGGAGTGGATGATTCGCACGTACATTCTCGCTTGTAATGGCGTGGTCGGCGATCGGATCCTCGCCGACATTCCACTCCTGACTCGGCACATAGGTTCTGATGCGGTGAACGATCTAAGCGGCTGGGTGTTTTGGACGATTCCACTTATGGTCGCCGAGATCGTCATGCAGGTGCGGAAACTGCGGCGAATTAGGCGCCCCATCACGAGCGCGACTATCTAAATGCAACGCTCCGGTCGCACAGTGGCGCAAAATCGCGATAACAGTCATTGGCCAGCTGCGACTCCCACACACCTCACGACCACAATGACGACGGAAAAGAAACGCAAAGTGGCGGCAATTCGTTCAGCCTGCAAACGCCTCCTTGTCCGAAGCCGGACAAGGTCGTCCAATCAAGATGCTTGAAGACAGCGTAAACTGTGGCCATGCCCCTAGGAGACAGATTGGAACGGCGTGTGGTTGAAGCACTATCGGGCCGCCGCGCAGAGCTCGAGCGCCTGGAGGTTTTTGCCTTAGGGGATGAACCGCTCGTGATGCATATTCAAGGGATCCCAGGCATTGGAAAAACTCACTTGCTGAATGCGTTCGCAGCAAGTATTGGCGGCAAGGGCGTTTTCGTTGTGCGTGTGGACGCCCGCTGGTGCGAGCCTTCGCCGGCCGCCTTGTGTCGAACGATCTGCAGGGAAATCGGTGCTTCGGAGTCCGAAGATTCCGCGGTCGTGGCGACCAGTCTGTCGGACCGTGCCAAGCGAACTCTCCTGGTGCTCGACAGTTACGAATCTTTCCGTCTGCTTGACTCTTGGTTAAGGCAGGTTTTTCTGCCCTCGCTCGGCGACAGTGTGCGCACAATCCTGTCTAGTCGCGAGCCACCCCGGCCAGCGTGGCGGATTGCCCCGGCGTGGAGAGGCCTATTTGATTCGATGCTCTTGGAAACATTTTCTGCGGAAGTGGCTCTGGAGTACCTAAGCTCGCAGGGTTTGCCGGAGGGCGGCGCTCGGGAGTTGAATCGGGTTGCGCGCGGGCATCCGTTGGCACTTTCCCTGGGATTGGCACTCTACTCTGCGGGCGGGCAGGTGCGTGGGAGCGCGGCCACTCATCATCAGGTACTGGAGCATATGGCGGCGCTCTTTCTGGAGGATGCTGACTCGGCAACCAAACAGGTCGCAGAGGCCGCCTGCCTGGTCCGAACCGCGACCGCGCCGCTACTGGCGGCCATGCTGCCGCATATCTCGGCCGATGAGGCACTGGATCGGCTGCGTGCACTGCCATTTGTCAGCGCAGGTCCTCACGGTCTGCTGGTGCATGAAGCCGTTCGCGGGCCGGTGACGGCTGCTCTCAAGTCCCGTGATCCGGCGCGTTACCAGGCGTACCGGCACGCAGCTTCGCAGGTCGTGCGTGACCAATACAGGCAGGCACCGCGATCCGACCACTGGCGTTGCACGGCGGACGTTCTCTACCTGCTTGAAAACCAGAACCTACGCGAAGGTTTTTTCCCCACGACTGAGAGCTCGGTTTCCGTCGAACCAGCCCGCGCCGACGACGGGGCATCCATTTCAGCGATTATGCGCAAGTTCGATGGACCACAGTCGCGTCAAGCGCTGGAGCAATGGTGGCACTACCATCCAGACTCGTTTTTTGTCGTGCGGGATGAACATGGCGGAGTGCAAGGTTTCTACCTCGCAATCGTGGCATCGAAGGTTCACAAAAATGTGATTGCGAAAGACCCGCTTGCGGCAAGCTGGGCCAGGGACCTGCCGCGTTCAGAAGATCGGGCCGCCACTCTCTGGCTGCGGCGTACGTTGGATCGCGACACCGGAGAAGGGCCGTCCTCTGGCCAGGCGGCCTGCTGGCTCGACATCAAACGTACCTACTTGGAACTGCGTCCACGGCTGCGCTGGGTCTATACCTGCTACTGGGATGCGGAGCTCTATCGCCACTCCTTCGAGCAATTGGGATTCCGCCTGATGGACGAAGGCCGCCCGCTCCTCGATCGGGCGATGCAACACACATTTCGCCTCGACATGGGAATGGATTCCGTAGATGGCTGGCTGGGCAACCTGCTTGCCCAGGAAACCGGCACGGCAACAGGCGAGGCCGCGTTTTCCTCGCCATTGCTGGATGAGCAGGCGCGCGAGTTAGTGGTGAACGGAAGCCGAATTGGCCTGACCCCGCTTGAGTTCGGCGTCTTCGCATATCTTGTGGCCAGACCGAACAAGGCTGTGGCTCGCTACGAACTCGTGGAAGCGGTCTGGGGATATGGAAAGGGGGCGTCAACCAGCAACGTGGTTGAGACGGTGGTGCGCTCCGTGCGACAGAAGCTGGGAGCGCACCGGGACGCGCTGGAGACAGTGCGGGGAGTTGGCTACCGATATCGGCCAGCAACATGAATTTGCGCTCCCCGCACGGAATTAAACGATGGTTCAGGGGCGAGCCTCAAGAATCAGGTTGAATGGAGTTTCCAGGGCCACTCTCGCGCTCGGGAACCCCGCGTCCTTGAGGATTGCAAGCAACTGGGTAGCGCCGGCCTGGGCTCCCAGTGAATAGCGTCCTCCTTGCGATAGTGCGTTCTGAGTACAGAAACCAGCGGAAGCCGAGTAGTACATCCTTGCTACCGGGCCGACATTTTCCTCGGACCGGTCCTTTGCGAACGGTTCCACCAGCATGAGTGCTCCGTAGGGAGCCATTGCCTGCCGGGAAGCCCAGACAGCTTCCAATGGATCACCCATGTCATGGAGTGAATCCATGAAGCAGACCAAGTCGAATTTCTCCTTACTGCTCGCAAGCACCCGCGGGGTCGCCACCTCAAACCGAATCTGATCGGCAACTCCGGCCTGCTTCGCTCGTTCCCGCGCCACGGCAATGGAGGATTCGTGGTAGTCAATTCCCACGAACATTGACTTCGGAAATGCCTCCGCCATAAGGATGACCGAGGCGCCGTGCCCACAGCCTAGGTCGGCTACACGCCCGCCGTTGGCTAACCGTTCCTGGACACCGCTGAGAGATGGAATCCAGGTTTGAGTCAGGTGCGCCCGGTATCCGTTGCAAAAGAAGGCCTCCGTTGCCGTGAACAGCCGGCAATTGTGTTCGTGCCAGCCCATTCCCTTGCCAGAGCGGAAGGCGGCAAGGATTTGCTCTTCGTCGTGCCACAACGAAGCCGCCACGTCGAAAGCCGGCGTAAGAAATGCGGGACTATCCGGATTCGCCAATACAAGAGCGTGTTCCGGTGGCAGAAAGTACTGGTTAGTGTCAGCATCGAACAGCACATATCCGCCAGCGACCTGCCCGTTCAGCCACTCTCGCACGGAGCGCTCATTTGTGACGGTGCGGCGTGCAAGTTCATCCGAATTGATGGGACCACTCTCCGCCATGGCCCGGTAAAGGCCGAGCTTGTGCCCAAGGTTGGTCATGACACCAGCCATGGCGGCTGCGAGATCGGTCACTACCTGACCGGCGAACTGCTCGATCCTCTCCTGCATGTCTTCTCTGATGGGCTCTGTACTGGGACTCTGCATTACTGACCTCCTGCCATCAAGGCGGTTGGTTCTGAATATTGCACACAAAAATCCGGCAGAGGAGCCCGCGTGACAGCCGACAGGGAACTCTCTACCTCCCATAGCTGGGACTGGGTGGATACTACAGCAGGATTGTTGCACACGGCTTGGATTACCGAGTGGTTCAGGTAGGCCTCGGCAGCTTCACGATTGGCAAATAGATACAGGCCTCCCATCTCAAACTGCTCTTCTTGCGAGACCCATATCTTCCAGATCAGACCATCTACCGAAGCAATAATGCTAGCGGCTTCTCGGCTCTTGGCAAGCAAGACATGTGGCGGCACCCGCAACTTGAAGCGCAGGTGCAAGACGGTGTAAGTGGTAGCACTCTTCTCTGACATTTCGTTTCTCCTATGTGTTTATCTCTGCATCCGTGGCAGACACAGGTGAGTCTAGGACTGCGGAAACGTTCCGAGATGAGAGGATGATGAGAAGATGATGAGAATTGGGCACTGTGACAATGCAACACCTGCAGCATGCTGGTGGCTTAGCGCTAGGATTTCCTAGTAAAACCCCTCCTGAAATCGCCCCAGATCACCGATAATCATCCGAACCTAGTTTTCTTCGAACGAAAACAGAGGCCGCGCAAACCCGCGTCAATATTGCGCTTTGTCCATTTTGGTGGTATTTTCACCATGCCCTTGAGAATGGCGGGACTCGATTCCCCCTCCCGGCACCCTCGCTATGCTGCTCCACTACAACTACTCCATTGGATCTCGTGACAGATGAGCTGCAGCCGTGCGAACAGTAGTTATTTAGGCTCGATGACTCTCAGCCCGGGTATTGGAATAAAATGCTTTCGGTTGAACGTAGCCACCGCACTTCCACGCTCTAAGGCGGTCGCTGCCACGATAAGGTCGTAGGGGCCAATCATTTGGCCAGAGGACTCCAAGGCTGCCCAGATACGGGCGTGCTCGAATGCCGTTAACTCCGTATATGGAACAATTGGCAGTAAGTCTAAAATGATCCGCAGAAACCGCTCGCGTTTAGTCTTATGCGCCCCTCTGGCTCTTTCTACTCCATGCCACAGCTCTGCCACGGTGATAGCAGCTATTTCAAACTGATCGTCCGGACGAGATTCCACCCAGCTGCTGAGGTCGAAAGTTCCTTTCTCACCGCGAATGATAACATCTGCGTCGAGAATTATCGCCATCTATTACTCGGAGCTTTGAGAGTCTTGCGAGCGACCTGCAAGTCACGATGCCAGGCTCTGGCTTCATCTTCGGGCAAGTCTGTCTTAGCCAAAGCCGCGGCTAGCTCTCGGCCGACACAGACCTTCTCATCATCGGGAACCAAGCGAGCGACTGGCGCGCCATTCTTTAGCAGAACGAATGTAATATTTTGATAGTGCGCACGGTTCACACAATCGGCAAAATTGCGGGCTGCCTCCGTGACGCTAATGACCGTCTTTTTCATATAATCAGATTATCAGATTATGCAGAATTAAACAAAACACTCCGCCTCTTGAGTTTTCGTTAGCCGGCACAGATGATCAGGAATGTCCAACAGATCAGATCATGGTCGCAACGAAGGAAAGGAAGAGAAAAACCACTTCGTTCTTTCGCACCTATGCCCAATCTAATGTGCCGCACATCACATGGCGCTAAGGCCTCCGCAGGTACGATGGCGGCAGCCGCCCTCCCAGGGACTTGCTCCCGGAGGACGGGAATTTGTTCTATCCGCTGTCAAGAAGGCAAGACATGAGCTACAGACGAAGTGTGAAGAATTTGTTTGTACTTTCTTTATTCCTGCTCTTACTGGCTGGATGCCAATCGGACAATAAATCAAAAGCTCCCGGGCTGGAGCAAGCTGTCAGCGATTCGACTGACGCACACATCTACGGCTATCCACTCGTCAGCATGGACATGACTCGCAAACGCCTTACGAATGTCGCGGTGTCCGACGAATCGCATGCACCTATGAACCAGCTGCTGAAACTGCGTACGTATCCTGCGGTCGACGACCACTGGGTCACCGCTCCCAACGCAGACACCCTCTACACGACGGCCTGACTCGATGTCTCCCGTGAACCGTGGGTGGTCAGTGCGTCAGACATGGGAAAACGCTACTTTCTGTTGCCGATGCTCGACGCCTATACAAATGTGTTCCAGTCTCCAGGAACGCGGACTACGCAGTGACTGGATGCGGCTGGTCTGGCCAACTTCCCGCCGGCGTTACCGAGTACAAGTCTCCCACTGGCATGGTCTGGCTGGCCAGGCGCAACTGCTGCACCGGGACGCGGAAGGATAGCACAGGCGCGGAGTTGGACGGGAGCAAGCACAACTACAAGCTGACGATTTACATCCAGAAGGACGCACCGAGCGCGGACAAGAAGTCGAACTGGTTGCCGGCGCCGGATGGACCAATTTTTATGGTGATGCGGCTGTACTGGCCGAAGACTGAGCCGCCTTCTATCCTTCCAGCTGGCGAAGGCACTTGGCAGCCACCCGCGATTCAAGTCGCGCAGTAGTTCGCCAAGCTGAAAGTGAGGCGACGCAGAAGGGCGAAGAAGACCGCCGCCGAGCGGCGTCAGATACGCCAGCCTATTCGCCCGTGGCTCAGCGCCCTGCGCTCCAAACTGCGCTGCCGGGGAGGCGACTGGCCACGTTCCTATTCGGCTCCAATCGGCGAAGTAGGCAGGGCGGTGGTGGTTTGCAGGGACGACGGAGTCAGTTCCTCAGTCGTCTGGATCGCGAACGGTCGGACAAAGACATCCGCTTGCGCGGTTCAAGACTCAAGCGACCTTTCCCGTAACTTGCGCTCGCGTCATTTCTGACAATAATTTACTGGCACTTTGCAGCGTAGCTTCCGGCGTAATACGCGCGAACAAATCAAGCGAACGCGCAATAATTCCCGTCCATCCGGTTTGATGGCCGGCTCCCAAGCCTGCGCCATTGTCCCCATGGAAGTACTCATAGAACAGGATGTAATCCTTCCAGTGCGGGTCCTCCTGGAACTTCTTGGTACCTCCGTATACAGGACGCTTGCCGTCGGCGCCACGTAGAAAGATTTTCGCCAGTCGGCTAGCAATTTCTCTCGCCACCTCAAACAGCGTAATGTACTTTCCCGAACCGGTCGGACACTCGACTTTGAAGTCCGGTCCATAGAAAGGATACATTTGCAGCAGCCCCCGAATGATCAGCCCGTTGACCGGCATCCAAATCGGCCCGCGCCAGTTGGAGTTGCCGCCAAACATGCCTGTATTCGATTCCGCCGGCAGGTAATCGACCCGGTACTCGCGTCCTTCCAAGTAAAACACAAAGGGATGCTCACGGTGATACTTCGACAGTGACCGAATGCCGTAGGGACTGAAGAACTCGTTTTCATCGAGCATATATCCCAAAATCCGCCGCAGCTTCTCCTTGTCGCACACCGACGCCAGCCTCCGCCCCTGGTATCCGCCGGTTGACCAGTCATCGGCCCTGACCAGCTTCTGAAATACCTCTGGATGGCGTTTTCGGAACAACTCAGTCATTTCGAAGAGCTTGGGGTGTCGCTTGAAGATGTCCGCCTCGAATACATTGGCGGCACAGAGCGGCAGCAATCCCACCATCGAGCGGATCTTCAAACGCATGCCATTGCCGTTCGGGAAATGCAGCAGATCATAGAAGAACCCATCCGCCGAGTCCCACATCTGGTTTTCCTCTCCGCCGATGTGGTCCATAGCGTAGGTAATCCAGGCGAATTGCTCGAGGAAGCGACCGGCAAATTCCTCATACACCGCGTCGTACTCCGTCAGGACGAGCGCGATCTCCAGCATGCACAGGCAGTAAAAGGCCATCCATGCCGTGCCGTCCGCCTGGTCCAGGTGTCCGCCCGTGGGCAGGGGCGCGCTGCGGTCGAACACTCCAATGTTGTCCAACCCTAGAAAGCCGCCCGCGAACACATTTTTCCCCTCCGGGTCCTTGCGGTTGATCCACCAGTTGAAGTTTTGCATCAACCCATGGAACGACCGCTCCAGGAAGCGCAGGTCGGCGCGCCCCAGTTCCGCCTCTATTCGGAATAGAAACAGGGTCGCCCAGGCGTGCACCGGGGGATTCACGTCGCTGAAGTTCCATTCATACGCCGGAATCTGCCCGTTCGGATGGGCATATAAGGTGCGCAGCATCAGCAGGAGCTGCTCTTTGGCGAAATCGAAATCCACCAGCGAAAGTGCAATCGTGTGGAACCCCAGGTCCCACGCTGCATACCAGGGATACTCCCATTTGTCGGGCATGGAGATGACGTCGCTGTTGAGCATATGGAACCACTCAGCATTGCGCGAACTCCCTTTTTTCGACCCCAGTATCGGATGAGCGTCGTGCTCGAGCAGCCACCGGCCGAGGTCGAAATAGTAATACTGCTTGGACCACAACATCCCAGCCAACGCTTGGCGGTGCACGCGTCGCTCATCTTCGCTGAGATTCTTGGGCGTGATTCGATCGTAGAACTCGTCAGCCTCGGCCGAACGCTCGGCAAAAATCTGGTCGAAGTTTGCAAACGGGTTGCTAGCGGGCTTGTTGCTCAAACGCAAGCGCACAACCTTGCTGCCCTGCGCCGGCACATCGAGCACATAATGCGCAGCCGCCTTGGTCCCTTTTTTCGCCGGATTCACAGCATTCGCGTTTCCTGCCACAACATATTCATGGAATGCGTCCTTTACATACGGCGTCGGGTTGGGCTGTCCCCACAATCGAAGAGTGTTCGACTCATTTTCTGTGAACAGCAGCTCCGTCGCGCCCTCACATTGCAACGTATACTCACCTAGCTTCTCATGTGAAGCCTGTATGGCTCCTTTGTTCGCCTGCATTCCTGGCTTTGGCTCGCCATCCCCCCCCGACCACGTGTTACGGAACCACAAGGTGGGCAAAACGTGAATCTGCGCTGCCTCCGGCCCGCGGTTATGCACCGAAATCTTTACGAGCACATCCTCAGGATCGGCCTTGGCGTACTCTACGAACACGTCGAAATAACGATCGTCGTTGAAGATGCCGGTATCAAGCAACTCGTACTCAAATTCCTCTCGGGAACGCCGGCGATTCGTCTCGACGAGATCACGATACGGATATTCTCGCTGGGGATATTTGTACAAGTACTTCATGTATGAGTGGGTAGGTGTGCTGTCGATGTAAAAGTAGTAGTCCTTGACGTCTTCTCCGTGGTTGCTCTCGCTATTGGTCAGCCCGAACATGCGCTCCTTAAGGATGGGATCCCGACCGTTCCATAACGCCAGAGCGAAACAAAGCAATTGCTTGTCATCCGAGATGCCGGCCATGCCATCTTCGCCCCAGCGATAGGCGCGCGACCGCGACTGATCGTGTGAGAAGTAGTCCCAGGCATTGCCATCCTGGCTGTAGTCCTCACGGACCGTGCCCCACTGCCGCTCGCTGAGATACGGTCCCCATTTCTTCCAGGGCACACCTTCCTCGCGGGCAATGTTCAATCGCTTCTGTTCGGTGACCTGCTCATAAGCGAGCGGATTACCTAGTTGACTTGATGGTTTCATTGAAGCACTCCTTTCCTCATTGCCATCCGGCTGTGATCTGAAGCGACCTCGGCGTCTTCTTCGCGAGCAAATATGTCTTAATGTTACCTCCAAATGCGTCTGGTTTGGGCTGTTTGACGACTGGAGAATAATAGGAGGACTTACCCGCCTTACGTACTGACAAAACATACAGATTACGAACTGCAAAACAGCAGTCTTACGCGGAAAAGGTGATCGTCGCCGGTCAATTAAAATGGCTCCGGCCATCGGGGACTATGACTTTTGAGCAGAAAGCTCACTCGCGCTACCAGCGCTTCCCAAACCGCGAGTACTGCCCTCTGGAAGTTTCCCGCGCGGAGCAATCAGCACAAGAAGCAACTATCGGACAGTTCTATAGTTGCTCCACACAAAGATGGGACCGACAAATTCCTCTGCACCGCTGGCTTTCTTTTGACTCACACCCAAACGTCGGTGGTTCAAATCCACCCCCCGCAACCAATTCCTTCACGACTTGCGATCCACTTGAACTCCGAATGTGGCACACTTTAGCAGCAAAACTCTAAGCACTTCCCACTGGCATCGTCGTCGCGACAGGCGAGGATGCCAGCAGTTCTCCGAGACGGGCGGCGATCTTTCGCCCATCCTCCGAGATCGTGTGTGTGTACTTCATCGTCGTGCGCGGGTCGGAATGGCCAAGCCGAATCTGCCGCGTGGCCATCGGCACACCTTCGACATCCATCACGCTGGCATTACCATGGCGGAAAGCGCGGAATCCGCAGCGCTCAATCTCTAGCTCTGCAAGCAGAGGATAGAGTTTGCGTTTCCGTATCACATCAGCATCCCAGGGCGTTCCATTCTTTGTTGCGAATAGCAATCCGCGTCGGTTCGGGCGCCACGTCCGAAGGAATACGCGGAGATGTTCCACCAATTGCGGAGAAATCTCACAAAGGCGGTTTCCCCGCTTCGATTTGACTGGTTCAATCTTGCCGTGCCAAACCTTTTGCGTGATGATGGCACGAGGTCGAGCAGCAGATTGTGCACTGGCAAGCCGCAGGCCTCGCCGCAGCGTATCCCAGTTTCTGCCAAATCCAGAAGTACGTACGGAATGGTTCCTGCGCTCGGTCAATGACGTTCTTCATCTCATCAAGCGTCAGGGATCGTTCGTTGAGCAGATCGGGTTCGGGCAGTACTAGGGCAGAAAACGGGTCCAGTTCTGTATAGCCGTCTGCTTTGGCTTGGGTCCACATCTCACGGAGCAGGGCGAGCGTCACTGACTTCCCGTCTCCGCAGAACGAAACTTAGAGTGGACAACGAAAGGATCACTGCTATGGAATTCTGCTGCAGCTTTTGCGGCAAGCGGAGGGGCGATTCCAAGGACTGGCTCCTGGGTTTCGAAGGCACGAAAGAAAACAGTGTGGTAATGAAGTACACGATCACCCTGCTCGGGAACTGGGACGAAGAGCGTGCCCGCGAGCCGAACGCCGTGTACTTCTGCTCCAGGGCGTGTCAGGACAAATATCTCGAGAAGAACTACGGTGACGATACTTGGGCAGCGTAGTTCACATCTCACGAGATGGTGGCCGCAGTCTCAGGAGGGAGGATACATGTTTCCAAGGTTTGTCGCCGGGAGTGGAATCGCATCCATCGCCATCGCGCTAGGGACTCTTGCCCTGGTGATCATACCAACTCTGAGTTTACAAAGAACCTATCCGCTCACGACTATCTGGTGCTTTGTGCCACTGGCGTGGGGCATCTGGGCGCTGATTACGCCGGCTTCGTGGATGCCTCAACGCCTACCAATTTGGGGGGCGATTCTGGGATTGATCGCGGGATCGTTGGGTGCATTCGTCCTCGACCTGCCGTCCAGAATTCTCGGCACGACGGTGCCAGTTATCCTGCGCGGAGTGGCAGTCGTGGCCATGGCTGGGTTTTACTATCTGCTCTGGATGCTTGTCCGTGTGGCTTATGCGACTCTAGCGCCAAAACCAGAAGAAAGAGGTTGACTCCCGTAAGCCGAGGTCAAGCCACTGAATCGGCCCACGTGGGATTCTTGAGTTGCGTGCCTACCATCCCACCGCGGGTACGAGCAAGAACTTTCACCCTGCGTATCCCGAGCTATGGCAGTAAGCCACAAGCTTGTGCTACAACCCGTATGCTTCCTTGGGTGCCAGATATTGCGGGAAATGCGGCAAGAGTAGCTTCCGCGCCGTGTAGCACAGATGGCACGCATCGACGTAGCTGTCACTCACTGCAAGACCGCGCTCTGAGGCGAGGCAGATCGGCCCGCCTCGAAGCAAAGGCCCTACGACCGGGTGCGTTTGCGCATCATAGTCGTGAACCAAGTCGGGTAGTGCCTTCTCCCGGATGTTACCCATGCTCAGCCCTTGGCATAGGTGTACATTGCCATAAGCGTCCACGTGGACTCGCTCAGGACTGACCAGGTCTTCGTGAGGACACGTTGTAAGTTCCTTACAATCGCGTAGCGGGAGGCCAACCGTGAGCCTTTCTGCTGCCCGCCCCTTGAAAAGGACACCGCCTCCAACCACCGGTTTACCTTGATATTCCTCGGAAGGCCGTCGGGACACGCTCGGTGGTTCAATGCAGATCGTGCAGGTTGGAATGCCAAGCTGCTGCGCGGCTTCACGGGCAAATTCTGCCCTTCGGTCATTCTCGTCGAGACGATGAAACTCATCATCACTGACACTGAAATCGACGATACCCAAGTCGCGAATCGGTCTTAGCCAGTACAGGCCATCTTCGACCGAAGTTGCCCAGTAGCCGTTGGTGACGATGCCTGCGTCGAAACCTGCGTCCCGCACCATGCGCAAACCTTCCAACAGCAGGGGATAGAATAGGAACGGCTCGCCACCCTCAAAATACACAATGCTGACTGTTCCCAGTTCTTTGATCTGCTTGATAAGAGTCCGCAATTGCCCAATGGTGAAAGTTGCCTCGCGGCTGGGGCCGCAATGCAGGAAGCAGTGCTCGCATTCATTGGTGCACTTCAAGGTGAGCAGGATGTGGATTCCCGTAAGCACGTTCCCCCCCGGGGCACAGGAGCGCAACGCTTTGGCCTTCAATGTTCGAACGTCAGCTGAGGGGGATGCAGTGATCAAGAACACAGAGGTTAGTTCGTCCAGCAACCAACAACGGATGAGACTCGTGCGATCTGGTCGACAATGAAGTGATGAAGGTGCACGTACAGTGCTATGCGGGCCGAAAGGCGGACGAGCGGCCCGTTCGATTCAGGCTCGAAGGCAAACAGTATTCCGTTGAGGCGGTGCTCGACCAGTGGTACGACCCCGAGAGCACCTATTTCAAGGTTCGCGCAGATGACGGGAACCTTTATATTCTCCGACAACAAACGTCGATCCCCGGGACGTGGGACTTGGTCTCATTCGGCAAGCAGAGGAGCGCTGACTCGTAGCCGTACGCAGTCCGTTATCGGCGCTTAGCGAGCCAAAACTGCCTGGCGTAAAACGCAAGGTTCAGACTGCAGACGATCACGGTCGCAATGGTCAGAACAGTAGCGGAAATGTCCGGGTAGACGAGCTTATCCAGATAATGAAGCAGGAACCCACCCTGGTACGGCTCGATTCCGGCGTGGCCTTCGAGCCATTCCTCCACCAGAGTCAAAGGACACGGCCATGGAAGAACTTCGGTGAGGATTCCCCAGACTAAAGAGGCGATATGCACCCAGCGAAGACCCGGACGCGAACGTACGAACAAAACTCCGAAAATCACCCACCCGAGGAACAGAGTGTGCAGTAAGAGGACAGCAGTGGCGAGTGCCGAATAGAAATCAGAAGCAAAACCGGCCGCCTGCATTTCTAAAATTTACAGCAACGATCGTTAACGACCAACCGACACACATTCACAAAGGTGTGGGCCACGGAATAGGAAGGTTGGCGGACGGCGATAGCGGTCGAGGACACGCTTGCGCAGGATGTTTTGTTGGCGGAGAAGGAGCCCACGATCCAGTGCCGGGCGGAAAGCTCCGGTCTGCTTCGCGCAATGAATCGCGCATAGCCCGTACGGTGGTCCTCAAACCGGAACTAGCGAGTGCAAGCTTCTCACGGGCAGCCATGCACCGGACTCTGTTCCTGCCTCATGCGAAGAATTGGCGGACATTGCGCTGGGCTACGAGAACGAGTGGCTCGGCGTAGGGTTGAGCAAGTTTCAGGAAGCCGAAAAGACTGCGTGACCTCTCCTGCTTTGAGCAGCACGAGTATGGAAGCGATTCCCATCCCAGGAGCCGAAATCTACTACGACAAGAATTGTCGCTCGCCTGCAGAGGCAGTGCTTAGGTCGGGTGGCTTGACACCTAAGTCGTGCGGTTTTCTTTGCCAATTTGCGGAACATCACTGAAAGTTCCTGTACTTCGGTATCTAATAGTTGTGAGATTGAGCCACAACATGGCCAGCGAGATAGCGAGTATGCGAATTAAAGAGGTAGCACCGGAACGATTGGCAGAATTTTTCTACCACTATCACCGAGCACTGGAAGCATTCGGCAAGGGAACCGAGAATGGTTCCGGGAAGGAGACGGCCAAAACTGAGAAGGATCGCGTAGTGACAGCTGCGCACCTAATGCTCCTCGAACTCGATTCGGCCCACAACCAATCGGCGAAATCACGGCAGTACTTTGCCGAGCCTGGCGAAGCAGAGTGGGGCTGTTAAGCTCCACTCAGTCGCACTGTTAAGCAACTTGTGCGCTTCCTCAGCCAACCGACGAGAGCCATGCTGGCTGCGACGAGTCAGTTAACACGACCTCACGAAGGGGGAGTGTGGCATTTGCAGCCGCGATAGGATCTTAGCCAACGCCCATTATCGACACCCTCGGGACGTTTCACCAGTAATCCGGCCCCGCCAACAGAACGGCAGGTGAGACGGTCCGTTACGCTGCTGTGTGCCGAAGATCACTGCAAGGGAGACCCGGATGAATGAACACTGAATACGTCTCCAATCAACACATGCAGGTTTTTCAGCAACTGAAAAGTTTACCCATGGGCGCGATCATTGGGATTCGAAGGGAAGACAAGAACAAGTGGGAAGGCCGCGTGCCTCTGGTTCCGACTGATGCATCCGATCTGCAGATGAGGCGGGGGGTGAGGTTTCTTGTCCAGCCTTCCACTCTGCGTGTCTACGCGGATGATGAATACCGGTCCGCTGGAGTCGAGGTGAACGAGGATCTTGGCCCTGCGTCGCTTATCCTTGCAATCAAGGAAATACCAACACACTTGCTACTTCCTGGAAAGACCTACGTCTTCTTCGCACACGTGGCGAAGGGGCAATCGCATAACATGCCCATGCTTCGGCGTTTGATGGAACTGGGCTGTTCCCTCGTGGACTACGAAAAAATCACGGATGATCAGAAGAGAAGGCTGATTTTCTTCGGCCGCCAGGCTGGCTATGCTGGAATGATCGAGACGTTGCGTTGCCTCGGGCAACGGCTGGTTGGGTCTGGAATGTCAACGCCTCTTGCACAAGTGCACCCGGCCTTCGAATACCGGGACCTGACCGAAGCAAAAGCTCACCTCACCGCGTTGAGCGACGAAATTGTGCATCAGACGGCAGCACACCCGTTGATCTTTGGCTTTTCCGGGTATGGCAATGTATCGATGGGGGCGCAGGAAATGTTCGACTGTCTTAAACCCATGGAGGCGACCGTTGCGGATCTGACTGCCGTGGCGTCCGCAGCTGCGAGCCCGCGACCTGTGAAAGTCGTGTTTCGCGAGGAGGACATGGTCGCACCCAAGGAACAGAATACCCCGTTCGACCTGCTAGAGTATTATGACCACCCGGAACGATACGAGGGCTGTTTTGAAGAGCACCTGCCACACCTTGATGTGCTGGTCAACTGCATTTATTGGGAGCCCCGATACCCGCGTCTGGTCACGCGCGAGTGGGCCAGAAAAAACTACCTCCCGGGTTGTGCCCCACGCCTCAAGGTAATCGGTGACATCAGCTGCGACGTTCGAGGAAGCGTCGAACTCACGGTGAGAGTCACCGAGCCGGACCATCCCTGCTACGTTTACCTCCCTGAACAGGACTCTGGTCGGGACGGCGTGGACGGGCATGGCCCGGTGATAATGGCGATCGACAATCTTCCCTGCGAGTTTTCCCGGGAATCGTCACAGTACTTCAGTTCCGTGTTGCGGGACATGATTGCCCCCCTGGTGAACGTCGACTGGCAGGTTCCATTTGAAATGCTCGACCTGCCGCCTTGTTTAAAGCGGGCCGTGATCTTGCATCAGGGGCGTCTGACCCCTGACTATCAGTACATTCAAAAACATCTGGAGGCGCATCCCAAACCACAGAAGGGACTCGAAACTATGCGGTTGGGCTCAGCTGTTCGCCTTCCTGTGATCGAGGAGTCGCATATGAAACGTGTTCTAGTGTTAGGCGCCGGGCTCGTGGCCAGGCCGTTGGTACGGTATCTGTTGCAAAAGGGTTATCAGGTCACTGTGGCGAGCCGGACCGCAAGCAAGGCTGAAGCCTTGATTGCAGGTCACCCAGCCGGGAAGGCACTCGCTCTCAACGTTCAGGATGAGGGTTTGCTGGCGCAGTTAATAAAGGATTGCGACCTCGTAGTCAGCTTGGTGCCCTATACGTTCCATCCAGTGGTGGCAAAGCACTGCATCGCCAACCGGAAGCACATGGTGACAACCTCGTATGTTTCGGCTGCGATGCAGGAACAAGATCGCGCTGCCCAGGAAGCCGGGGTCACAATTTTGAATGAAATCGGGGTCGACCCCGGCCTCGATCACATGTCAGCGATGCGGATCATCGATAACGTCCGTACCGCGGGCGGGCGCATCGTTTCCTTCTGCTCTTATTGCGGTGGACTGCCGGCACCGGAAGCCAGCGACAATCCGTTTGGCTACAAATTTTCCTGGGCTCCCAGAGGCGTCCTGCTGGCCTGCCGTAACGGCGCGATGTACCTGATGGACGGCCGTAAGGTTGAGGTCCCCTCGGACCGTCTCTTCCGCGATATGCATATCCTGTCGGTTCCGGGCCTAGGGGAATACGAAGCCTATCCGAATCGGGATTCGATCAGCTACATCGATGTTTACGGGCTGCAAGGCATCCAGACGATGTACCGCGGGACTCTTCGCAACATCGGCTGGTGCGATTGCCTGTATAACTTCGGGAAGCTGGGCCTCCTCTCGTTGGACGAAATCGATGCCCGTGGAAAAACCTACTCCGACTTGATGCGCAGGCTGGCGGGTGCCTCCGAAGGTGACGATTTGCCGGCTGCGACAGCCAGAAAGCTCGGGATCCCGAAGGAGTCTTCCCCGATCCGGAATCTTGAGTGGTTGGGTATGTTCTCCAGTAGGAAGCTAGGGGCCGAGCGGATCAGCCCCCTCGACGCCATGGGCAATCTGATGTACGAGAAGCTGGCATTCCGCCCGGGTGAACGGGACATGCTCGTGTTGTTCCACGACTTCCGGGCCGAATTCCCCGATGGTCAAAAGGAGCGGATCGTCTCCGAACTCATCGACTACGGAATCCCGCACGGCGATTCATCCATGTCGCGAACGGTCTCCCTGCCGGCTGCGATTGGGGTGGACATGATTCTCACCGGCCGCATTACTGCGTCCGGCGTCCTGCGCCCGGTGACCCCGAACATATACAGTCCGGTGCTGAACCAACTTGCGCAGCTTAACATTTCATGCAAAGAACGGACCGAGACATACTATGCCCGTGCGGCTTGAGCAGATTGGATGAAGAGCTGTTTTAAGAGCCCGGGGCGACTTTGCTTGTCCGTCGCTCCGAGATGCAGTGTCCACATATTTTGAAAGGTATTGGCACGGAAGAAGGTTGCGAACATCAAGGGACATCCCGACGCGCCGCTGGCGGAAAAGATGCTCGCCTACATCCCACCTGCGACACGGTATAACGTAACGAACAAGGGATCGCAAGTCCCTGAGTGCGTCTGGTTGGTAGCGCCAGCAACCGAGGCAGCAAAACCCTGAGGGCCAAGCTCCTTAATTTGATCGCACAGGGCTAGATCGCTCGCGAGGCTCAGGCAATTCCTTCATGTCCTTCATCGAAACAATGAAACCGCTTCTTGCACGGAGGGTTGGCGCATTTTGTCAACATAATAGATCTGCCTAGATCCCTTTTCTGCCGGCCATCACCGCTCGTAAGCTCAGCCGTCACTGCCTAAGGTGATCGTTCTCACACAACGATAATACGGGGAAATCGGCCACAGCGCGGTGCGGAGAAGGCAAGATGACGGGTTGTCACTCCTTTTCTAGGTGAGGGCTGTGCCGCAAATCACAGACATGGGCTTGGTTGCGACGCACCCTCAATATTGGGACAGGCACAGCAGTTGCCCGAAGAGGTCCAGATCATCGTGGCCGAGGCATGGAGAAGCTCCTTGAAGCGGAAGAGCGATCTTTAGTTCGGTGGTCGCACACATCTTGAGCAGGTGGGCTGCGGCTCCGCGCTGGGACGCAGTGAACCCAGGAGGTCAAGATGTGATGGTGCAAGAGACGGGAATCGCGAGGTCGAGTCGAGGAGAGGAATCTAAAGAGCCGAGGCCCCTTTCATCATTCGACCCGTCTGAACTCACTATACCGTTGGTCGTCGACCTTGACGGGACCTTGGTAAGGACCGATCTTCTGATCGAATCCATCGTCGCTCTGGTTAAAGCACGGTCACGATATTCATTCGCTTTACCCTTGTGGTTGCTCAAGGGTAGAGCAGCTCTCAAGCAAGAAGTCGCCCGCCGGATCTCGTTGGACACCTGCCTTATCCCCTATCGATCCGAGTTGGTGGAATATCTCGAGGCGCAGCGATCGCAAGGCCGCTCGGTTGTGCTGGCGACTGCGAATGACGGGCGAGTTGCCCAGCAGGTGGCAGATCATCTGAGGCTTTTTGATTGGGTTCTGGCCAGTGATGGAAGGACCAATCTCTCTGGAGAATGCAAACGAGAGCGACTCGTGGCTCAATTCGGAGAGCGAGGTTTTGACTATGTCGCCAACGAAGCTTGTGACATGGCCGTCTGGTCTTCGGCCAGAAGAGCCCTCGTCGTCAATACAAGCCAACAATTCGTGCGATCGGTTGCGAGAGTTGCGGAGGTTCAAATCTTATGCGAAGAGCACCCCCACCGTGCCGAATACTTGAATGTCTTGCGCCCTCAGCACTGGCTAAAGAATCTCCTGGTATTGGTACCTCTGTTCGCCGCCCACCGTTTCGATGAACCGTTGTTGTTGGGGAAACTTGCTTGGGCCTTCCTGGCGTTCTGTTGCTGCGCTTCGAGCGGTTATCTCTTTAACGACCTATTCGACTTGTCGGCTGATCGCCATCATCCGAAGAAATGCCTGCGGCCGTTTGCAGCAGGCCGGTTGCAGCTTTCGTATGCCCTCGCCATGATTCCTACTCTGCTGATTCTGGGCTGTGTTTTCGGCTCATTGATTTCGCTCCTCTTCGTAGGAGTCTTGCTGCTCTATTACGCGCTAACCCTCGGTTACTCTCTTTTCATCAAGAGGGTGGCCCTTCTGGACGTCATCGTCCTCGCCGGTCTTTATACGTTGCGAATCATGGCAGGCGGGGTCGCCGTAGCGATCTGGCCATCGGAGTGGTTGCTAGCATTTTCCACATTCTTGTTTCTCAGCTTAGCGCTGGTCAAGCGCTATGGGGAACTCGTCATCATGCGGAATGTCGATGGGGATGGTGCTCGAGCACGAAGTTATGAAATCAGTGATGCTGAGTTACTGGCATCTACCGGAACAGCAAGTGGGTATATAGCGGTCTTGGTGCTTGCGCTATACATCACGAGTGGCGCCGCCAAGGCCCTCTACGGAAGACACCAACTCATGTGGCTCTTATGTCCGTTATTGCTGTATTGGGTGGGCCATATCTGGCTGGTGGCACATCGCGGAAAAATGGATGAGGATCCCACGGTATTCGCCTGGCGCGAACAGACCAGCCGTATTCTGATACTGCTGATGTTCTGTGTTGCGTTGTTGGCCATATAGCTTGCCGAGAGAGCGGATATGGGGCTGGAGAAGACAAGGCTGCAGTCTGAGGGTTCACGGCGCCTCGAGGACCTGGCGAGCTCTTGTTGGATGTCACGAAGTTTCATGTCTCCCACCGGACGTAACAGCGTTGCGGGAATGTGGTGCCAACTTGCGATAATTCTGCTCGGCTTAGTGGCGATTGCCACCTTTGGGATGCTATTCGCGGATCCGGGACTTATCGACCCAGGGTTACATTCTGGGCCGTTTTATTCCACTAGTCTCTTACCTGCAAGCCAAACCGAGGAAAACGAAGCCGCGGCTCCGAAGACTATCGTGGAACTGCAGCAGTTTCGGCAGACGAGCTCCATCCGCATCAGATCGGATGCAGGCACGGAAGGAACAGCTACGCTCATCAATCTCAATCCGACCATCAACGCATGGTACTTACTGACCGTCGCCTGGCAGGGTGGTTTTGAATCCTCCTACCATTTGGAAAACCCCGAACCGCGGTCGAGAAGATTGTTTCTCGACTCAAACTACCCGCTTGGAGTTGAAATTTGGGAAGGAAAGGTGCGATCTACTTGCAATCTTTTTGGCGGAGGGTCAACAAGCTTTCTGGATCAGGCGAGAACCTCGCAACTGATCTATGCGCCGTTGTGTGATACCCGTCTTTATCTCAGAAACTCAGCCCAGGGACATCGTACGAGCTTGGAGACAGCGACCGAGTTCTTACGTAACCAAGTTTGGGGTGGAGAGCAGGTGATCATACTCTTTCACCACCTCCTCGAGGACAGCGAGCGCGAAACCGGGGAAGTTCATGACGAGGAACCAGCCCGTACGGGCGCTGTCGTTGAGCAAACCGGACATGTACTTCCCCTTCCTGCGATCATCGATTTGGAGTACACAAACCGGCTCGTGACGCCTGATGGTCTCGGCCTCCCTTTGGAAATTTCGGAGCATGCTGGGATGCGTCCTGGAGCGTGGTATTCCGCCAGCGGGAATCCCGGTATCTATGTCAGCTTAATCGCGCCCGAGTGGATCGACACATCTGTCCTGGAAAATCATCAAGCCATCCTCAATACGCTCGACCATGTCGAGGCTTCTGCGCTTTGCTACCTGGTCGCTTTTGATCTCGATCAGTTTAACCTTGCCTATGCAATCGGTACGGAGCACCCTGCGGTGGGGTGGTCGGATCACATCCAGCGCGGAATCGAGGATCCGAGGCTCCCCGGGCCGGACGGCATCGGCAGCATTGCTCCTCTGATTTCGACCGGCTTGATCAGCCCGGAACATGGCCGAAACACTGTTGCGACGTTCACCGGTGGGTTTAAGCGTGCCCACGGAGCCTTCAAGTACGGACCGTTTGCGTCGACAAACTATGGCACGCACTACGGCTTCCTGGAGAATGGCGTAGTATTCAGCAAGCTTCAGCCAGGTTTAGCAACGATTTTTGTGCTCGACGATGATTCTGTGCAGATGAAGACCTGGGAAGCGCATGACGACCAAATCTTAGGGAGAGTCAAGTATGCGCGGCAAAATGGGGTTCCTATTGTTGAGTTTGATGAGCGATCGCAGTCGACAACTCCAGGCCCATGGGTGAATAGCTGGGGACCTGGGAACTGGTCCGGTTCCGAAGACAGGAAACTGCGCACCATTCGCTCTGGTGCGGCTCTGCAGCGGAGTGGCAACAAGCAATTCCTGCTCTATGCGGTGTTTTCTGATGCGACACCCTCAGCCATGGCTCGCGTATTTCAGGCCTACCGATGCCGCTACGGAATGCTCCTGGACATGAACGCGCTGGAACATACGTACTTCGCACTCTATCGGCGAGTGGGATCGCAATTGTTCGTTGACCACCTCATGCGCGGGATGAGTCAAGTTGAAAAATCGGATTCTGGCCGACCTGTTCCGCGTTTTCTTGGCTATCCGGACAACCGGGATTTCTTTTATCTGATGCGGCGCAATCCATGACTTGGGGGTCCAACAATGAAAGCTAACTGCACCCTAGCTTCGGGATTGCTAATCTTGTTGGGGCTGATCGGTGTTGACAGCTTTTCTGCCGCGCCACAATCCTTACAACAGCAAAACGAGGTTCTATTCCGGCAATTGCAAAGCATCCATGGGCTGTCAGAAGACGAAATCGTTGCTATTCGGAAAATATTCGCGAAGTCTGGCTATATCGGGCAGGGAAATCCGGCGATAACCAAGCACCCCGTGACGCCCAACGAGTGTCAAGTGAAGTTGGACAGCCTGGGTGTGCATTACGAGAATCCCCCGTTTGAGAGAATTTGTAAAGGCAAATATATGGCGCCCCTCTATGATCCGTCCAAGGAAAAACTGGAGAACGCGAAAGCCTGCATCGATCAATTTGAGTTCCCCGACATCCCGTGTGCATATCCAGTGGTGTGGGTAAAGGCCCGCGAAGCCGCCCAGATTTGTTGGGCCATGGGTAAGCGCCTATGCGATGCGCATGAATGGGAAGGTGCATGCGCGGGAGAACTCACGGCTCCGGATTATCGTTTCGACCTTGCCAAGGGAGTCGGACCGGAGGAGGCGATTCGCAGGATGAGGTTTGCTCATAACCAAGCTGACAGCGCCACCAAGTCTTGGAGCTACGGCCCGACCTATCAACAGGGGATCTGCGCGACGGGAAGCACGAAGAGTCCTGGTTGCAATGGAGGAAGCTGGACAATATGCGGATCCAATACCTACCCAACGGGCGAGTTCCCCGCGTGCCGTAGCTCGCTGGGCGTCTACGATCTCAATGGCAATGCGGCAGAGCACATGAATCTGCCACTCAACAAGAGTCAGATGTCCAGCCTGGGTAGCACCGAGCTAGGCTACACGGAGATGAAAGGTAGCTGGTTTATCTTCGATACCTTCAGAGCCCATGAAGACTGGTGCCGCTGGCGTGCGCCTTTCTGGCATGGATCCCGCGTGATGGATGAGGCGAGCCATGCGAACTATCATCTGAGTTTTCGCTGTTGCAAGAGCCTGAACTGAACACGGGTTAGCCAATCAAACCGAGAGAGACATTCTGCGGCTTGCGAGTTGTTGCGAGGTGGGAGGAGTCGACTTCGCAAACTCTTGTTCGGGATTTGTCAGTTGGTCGAGGCCGTCACGACTGTTGAAGAATCTTATGGTGGCGAAAGGAATGTCGCGATGTTGGGAATTGGGCCTTCATAGCTGAGCACTCTGGCTGTTGTTGAATCTCGCAGAACGTCGTAGACCGATCGAACCTTACCGTCGATCAGCGCAATCTCGCTGATCAGACGAATTCCGTGGCTGTAGTCGGCGTAATTTGCGCCATGGAGTGTACTCAATGGTTGAATTGGCTGCCCCGGCCCCCGATGCCAGCCATAAATAGCAATTCGACCCACCCTATTAGCCAATAGGTTAGTTATCACGATGTCTTTCTTGTGCCCAGAGACCAATTCACCTAACAGAACGCCAAGGGCGTGAGCTTGTTTTTCAATCATCGTATTATGAGTCCAATAGTATTCCGTGGATCTCATCTGAGGGCCTGCCGGGAGAGGCTGTGGGACGAAATGAAAGCGGGATTGAAGATATATGGCGTCCACCATCTTCTTGGTCGGGAAGATAAATCCAAAGCGGTTCGCGATCGCCGCGGCGGTGTGGAGATTCATTGGGATTCGTAAAAAATCATCGTCCGAGCCAATGGCAAGATAGTCAGGTGTGACAAAGATGGTTGCGGCCAGGCTCTTGCCGTCCGGCAATTCGCAGCGGAGTTCCACCGGCACCAGTTGCCTCAGAAAGTTGGGGAGATTTCCCTTCAGGATTTCATCTCGTATGGCCTGCTCCCGTTGCTGCGGGTTCATTGTGGACACGTACTGGGCGAACTGTGAGCCGGTGAGGTCCCCATTAGCCCTGGCCGGAATGCCCTGGGTTAACACCCCGATCTGGATGGTCGTTCCGGTGCGACTGGCAGGAGTGGCAATCTGTGGAAAAAGGACCAAACAGATAAGGGAACCGATAAGCTTACGCCGCGGGCTAGAGTCTCTCAGTGTTGAACTCCCTGAACTGGGATTGAATCATCCAGCGTGCAATCTGAGCTGGGTCAGTGGAGTTTACTACGGCCAATCCCACCTAAGCAACCGCCCTCCATACCTGCGGAAAGCGGGTTGATCAGGCTTTACAGATTTTCTTGCGCCAATCTGGTGGAGCTTCCAGTCGATGGTGATGCGCATCACTGCGGCCGTCCAACTGGAACAATAAAGTCCGGGGGCAGGACCGATCGAGTCAAAGTGCGGCGTGGGGACAATCGCTCGGCCTGGATGCTTGAATCCAATCGGAGCCAGCCCGCTTGTATTTGATTACCGGTGGATCGGGTTTTCTCGGCATCAATCTGTGTCGCTACCTCCTGACGCATGGGCAGCGGGTACGAACCCTTGATATTGCGCCGTTTGACTACCCGGAACGCAGTGCGATCGAGGCGATTGTTGGCGACGTCCGCAACCGCGATGCTGTCGAGCGTGCCATGGCGGGGATAGAAATCGTTATTCACGCAGCGGCAGCCCTTCCCTTAAGCCGACCGGAAATCATCCTTTCGACCGATGTAGGGGGTACGCGCGTCGTCTTGGAAGCAGCATTCCGCCGTGGTGTATCGCGCGTAATTTTCACTTCATCCACTTCGGTCTATGGTATTCCGCAACACCATCCACTAGTCGAGCAGGACCAACTGCACGGCGTTGGTCCCTACGGTGAGGCGAAGATTGCGGCCGAAGAACTCTGCCACGCGTTCCGCACCGCGGGACATTGCGTTCCCGTGCTGCGCCCCAAGAGTTTCGTCGGGCCCGAGAGGCTGGGTGTATTCGAATTACTGTACGAATGGGCTTATGAAGGCCGGAACTTTCCCGTGCTGGGATCGGGGCATAATCTCTATCAACTTCTCGATGTCGAAGACCTGTGCGAAGTGATCTACCTCTGCTCTACATCAGACTCAGATCGAGTCAATGACACCTTTAACATTGGGGCCAAAGAGTTCGGAACCATGCGTGACAACTTCCAGGCAGTGCTTGATCGGGCCGCGCACGGAAAACATGTTGTCAGTCTGCCGAAGCTCCCGGTGATTTCGACGTTGAAACTCCTGGAGCGGTTGCATCTTTCCCCGATTTACAAATGGATTTACGATACTGCGGCCGAGGAGAGTTTCGTCTCCATCCAACGACTTGAAAGCAAACTAAGCTTCGTCCCGCGCTATTCCAATCGAGACGCGTTGCTCCGCAACTACGACTGGTATGTCGCCCACCGCGATGAGTATCGGGGAAAGACGGGAATCTCGCATCGCGTACCCTGGAAGAAGGGAGCACTGCAAGTGGTAAAGTATTTTTTCTGAGTTTCCGCAGACTCTTTGTCTCGAGAATCACAGAACCGCTCACCAAGGGGTCCGGCCCGGAGACATGGGTAACACAACGTTCCGGCTACATAGGTCACAACCTCGGGCCGAACGGGTTGCCGAGAGGTTCCAGAACCCGCGTCTCCAAATCGAACTACCCCAAATCATAATCCATGGAGCTGACCAGCCAGATGTCGTCTTGAACTTCCTTGATGCCGACCGCCTGGCCAGCAAAGACGGTGCTGAAGTTGATCTTTTGACCGGTCCAATCAACGGTAAGACCGGCGATCGTCCCGTTCCGGTTGTCCGCGGGCAAGCCACCACACATAAGGGCTCCAATTAGTGTTGCAGGAAGATTGCAGAGGACTTACAGCCACAATGGCATGTGATGCGGATCACTGAGCTAGAACGGACCGCGAAACAAACTGTCAGAGAGAACAATCCACTGACACCTCAGGTGGAGGTGTCCTGGGGGAGGGATTTATGATCGCCACCCCTCGCTATCCTGGAATACGGGTCACCGCAAACGGAAACCAACTCGTCTCCTACCACACCGAAACACGAATTGCCGATGCTGGCGTGTTCTACCCCATTACACCCTCGACCGAGGGGGGAGAACTTTACCAGCAGTCCTTCGCCGAGGGCCGCCTAAATGTATTCGGCCGTAACACGCTGGCCGTGGAAGCAGAAGGAGAGCACGCGGCTCAGGGCGGAGCTATCGCGCACTCGGTGTGCGGAAAACGAGTTGTCAATTTTACGTCCGGTCAGGGAATCCTGTACGGAGTGGAACAGTACTACCACGCCCCAAGCAAGTGCTCGACGATGGTCCTGGAGGTTGTGGCCCGGGCACTGACCAAGCATGCGCTCAATGTGCACTGCGGGCACGACGATGTCTATGGCGCACTCGATACCGGGTGGATCATCCTGTTCGGGAAGGACGCCCAGCAAGCTGCCGATCAGGCACTCATTTTGCGCCGCGTAACGGAGCTGAGTTTATCGCCCGGCATGAACGTTCAGGATGGCTTTCTGACCTCGCACCTGGAGCGGACCTTTTATAAACACGAGTCGGAACTGATCCGTGAATTTCTCGGGGCACCGGACGATCTAATCGATTGTCCAACCGAGAGTCAGCGGATTCTCTTTGGGCCGAAGCGTCGCCGCGTGCCGCAGATGATCGATCTAAGCAATCCCGTCCTCCTCGGGCCGGTGCAGAATCAGGAAAACTACATGCAAGGCGTGGCCGCACGCCGGAACAACTTCGCGGAACCGATCCTGCAGTTCCTGGAAGAGGCATACGTAGAATTCGGGAAACTGACGGGCCGCTACTATGGCTTGATCACTCAGTACAAGGCGGACGATGCGGAGACGGTATTTGTTTCGCTGGGATCAGCCGCGGAGAACATTGAAGCGGCGGTGGACTACCTGCGCGCGTGGAGAGGCGCAAAGGTCGGCTCCATCCACCTCAATGTCATTCGGCCGTTTCCGGAAGCAGCGGTTGTCAAAGCCCTCGCGGGCAAGAACAACGTCATCGTCCTCGAGCGCACCGACGAGCCGATGGCTGGTGATAATCCCATGGGGCGCGACATAAGAACCGCGCTCAACAAAGCTTTGGGGACCGATGGCCATCCAGCCGTCGCGGGACTACCTGCCATCACGGCTGAGCAAATGCCGCGGCTCTTCTCTGGTATATACGGTCTGGGGTCGCGGGACTTCCGGCCGGAGCACATCTTCGGCGCGTACGAGTTTGCTACTGGCTCCCGTGTGCGCAAGGACGGTAAGCGCGCGGCCGATGGAGCGTCGTTCTTCGTGCTGGGCGTCGATCATCCCTACGAGGTGAAGTCTGATGAAACGCCCTCCTTGTTGCCCGAGGGCGCCATCGCTGTGCGTTTTCACTCGATTGGCGGATGGGGAGCGATCACGACGGGCAAGAACCTGGGCGCGATTATCGGCGATCTGAACGACTTGCTCTACGAGCGGGACAGGATCGTCGATGACTTGGGCAATCCCAAAGAGATCATTCATGTCAGCGCCAATCCCAAGTACGGATCAGAAAAGAAGGGTGCCCCCACGGCGTATTTCATGGTTGCAGCGCCGGAGCGGATTCGCGTCAATTGCGATCTTCGCCACGTCAATGTTGTGCTCTGCTGCGATCCGAAGGCATTTACGCATACCAACCCGCTCGACGGTATGTCTGAGGGCGGCAGCCTGGTGTGGGAATCGGAGGAAGAAGGCGAGAGGGCTTGGGAGCGGCTCCCTCTTTGGGCGCGCCAGCAGATCATCGACAAGAAAATTCGCGTGTTCACCCTGCCAGGGTTCGAGATCGCACGTAAAGCCACCGATCGCGCTGACCTTCAACTTCGCATGCAGGGCAACGCTTTCCTGGGTGCGTTCTTCGCAGTGTCTCCGCTTCTTTCCGACTTCCACATCACCACAGAGCAGTTCCACCAGGTCGTTCGCAAACAGTATGTGGAGAAGTTCGGCCGATTCGGTGACGCCGTCGTAAACTCCAACATGGAGGTGATGACACAGGGCTTTGAACGCGTCCGCGAAATTCGCGTTGGTGCGCTCAACGCGCCCGACCGATCCTCCTTGCGCGGCGAGGTGCTTTCGCCAGTTTTCAATGATGCCGGTGGCGATCGCTGCCGCCCTGGATGCCGCTCCATTCCTGTGCCCCCGGGTCAGCACGAGCGCACAGCAGTAACCCGAGTCGCTACTTTTAACGCCGAGTTCCGCGCCGGCCTCGGCTACCATCAGCCGTCGTCTCCCTATGCCTCGGTCGGCGTTATGGCTGCGGGCACTGGGGACATGGCCTCGAAGTACGTCGCGCGCCGGGAAACACCGCTTTTCATTCCTGAAAACTGCACGCAGTGCATGGAGTGTATCGCTATTTGCCCCGACACCGCGATGCCCAACTGTGCGCAAGACATGGGAACTCTTCTGCACAACGCCGTCGTGCACTATGTCCGGGATCCCGGCGAGCGTGAGAAGATGCTGCGGTCGTTGCCTGAGATCGAGAAACGTGCGCGTCAGATGATGCGGGATGCAATCGCCAAGAATACCGCAACGGCGCTGCCCCAGATTCTCCGCCAGGTCACTAACGAAGTCGATGGATTCTGTTCCGAGGCCAAGCTCCAGTTTTTCAACATCCTCGACCGGGTGCCCATGGCCTACCAGAATGTAAACGCCATCTTTTCTACTCCGGAGCGGAAAACGCCCGGCGGTGGCGGTATCTTCTCGATCTTCATCTCCGATCTGTGCAAAGGATGCGCCGCCTGCGTCGCCGCCTGCGGTAAACATGAAGCCCTCAGGATGGTGCCGGAAACAGAACTGGTCAACGCCGACCACGAGACGGGAACCGCGTTCCTCGGTCTCCTGCCCGATACGTCCCAGAAGTATTTGGGTCTATACAACCAAGCCCACCCGCAGGATTCCAAGACCGCCGCTCTCCGCAACATGCTAATGGTTCGCTCCACCTACGACGCGCTGGTTTGCGGTGACAGCGCCTGCGCGGGCTGCGGTGAGAAGAGTGTTCTGCACGCAGTTGCCTCTGTCACCGAGGCTTACATGCGGCCCCTCTTTCACGCCAAGGCTGATCGGCTCCGCACGAAAGCCTCGCAACTCGGGAACGTTGGTCTCGAAAAGCTAGCCGCCCTCAAGCTTAGAAGCCCCGAGGAGTATGAGCTGTTGCGTCAAGCCGTCGCTCATTTGCTTATGGGATTGGGCGGTGAGGATGAAAAAGACACCAAGGCGCGAATCACCCGGCATGGCGCCATTACCGACCAGGAGTTAGTGAACGCCATCGTGGCGGTTCTGCGGCAGGAGGCTTTCAATCACAAGGATCTGCAGGCCATCGATGGCCGCTTGGCCAACGGCATGTGCGTCATGGCCATGACCGCGCACACCGGCTGCAATACCGTCTATGGCTCTACGCCCCCGAACAATCCCCACCCCTATCCCTGGATGAACTCACTCTTCCAGGACGGCGTCACGGTCGCCTGGCTCCTCGGCGAAAGCTTTATTGTGGATCACGCCCGGCGCTCGGTCATTCCGGAGCGGCTCGCCGATGCGCTGCTGCAACGCGAGGAGAAAGTCATCACTCCGCGCGAATATTACGAATTCACGCACTTCAGCGACGCCTTGATGACCGATCAGGAAGTGCTTGAGCTACCAAAGGTGTGGGCCGCCGGCGGCGATGGTGGCATGGGCGACATCGGCTATCAGAATACCTCGAAAGTGATTCTGCAAAATCGTCCTAACGTCAAAGTCCTCATGCTCGATACCCAGGTGTACTCCAACACTGGCGGACAAAATTCTGACTCTACGCCCATGCCTGGTGGCAGCGACATGAACGTATTCGGAGCGGCCACCCAGGGGAAAAGCACCGAGAAGAAGGCGGTCGCCGAGACTTTCCTTGCCGGACACGGATCTCCTTTTGTTGCTCAGATCTCAATCGCCAACGCTCCCAAGTTGTACCGTGCCATCCTCGACGGTCTTGAATATCGGGGAACCGCGTTCTTGCAGTGTTTTACCACGTGCCAGCCTGAACATGGTGTAGGTGACGACATGGCGCTCACTCAGGCCCAGCGGGTGCGCGACTCGCGCGCCACGCCAGAGTTCATTTTCAACCCTCGACTGGGAGAGACCTACAAGGAGTCGCTCGATCTTAAGGGCAATCCCTCCCTGGAAACAGATTGGTACGAAACCAAGTTCAAGAACAGCGGCGAAGCTTATCGCTACACGGTGGCCCATTGGTGCACTACGGAAGCCCGATTCCGGAATCACCTGAAGAAGATCAAGAAAGAGAACGCTGCCAACCTGATTCCACTGGAGAATATGCTGGTCCGCATCACCCAGCAGGATGTCGTGTACCGCCGATACTTGAGCCCGCAGCACCGCGCGTTCGTCCCAGACTTTGGCGTTTGCATCAAAACCCAGGCGGCCAACGGTGATGTGGACCACTGGGCGCTTTCCCGTCAGCTTGTGCTCTTCTGCGTGGAGCGTCGTAAGGCGTGGCGGATGCTGCAGAGCAAAGCGGGCATTGAGAACCGGGAATATCAGGCCCAGCGCTCGATCTTGGCCGACGTCGATGCCGGCAGGATTTCGAAGGAAGATCTGTTCGCACGTGGGGAACAACTGCTGAAGGAGCGCCTCACCAACCCAGGAAGCGAAGTTGGCATTTACAGAGGGGTTCCGCTCGGGACCTGACCTAAGTTCGGGGCCTGTTACGCCACCGAGCCTGCCGGTCGCGACTTATCTGTTCCGACTATGTGGCTAGAAAGTTCCTGGTGTTCCTACGATCAGAAGAATAGAGAAAACTCTCGATCTCATCGATTCGCTTGCTAGCGTCATTGTAACCAATCTCGATGAGAGCACTCGTGTACTTGGAGGCAAATAGCAAGTAGCTCATCAGATCCGCACACGAAGCCGCATCTCGTCCCAGACTGTTTACAAAGTACTGGATAAGATAAGGCATGTCTCTCTGGTGTTGTTCTGCCAGTTGTGTTAAATCGACCGAAGGCGTCATCACTAATGGTGTCAAAAGCCGCATCTTCTCAGATCCTTTCGTCTCAGATTGCATGATATGGCCTTTGCTGAGCCGCCGATTCAAGCGCTCAAGGTGCTCGATGTCAGTAGCAAGATGATCCAGGAACATCACATTAAAAAGAATTCCCATAACTTGTGCTATCGAAGGCTCTCTCTCATCCGCGGTTTCGTCTTGATGTTCGAGATTTTCGCAGCGGACACCGATCGCGAAAACCTTTTCTGCTCCCAGACGGATGACCGGGCTGAGAGGTTGTTGAA
Organism: Terriglobales bacterium; assembly: GCA_035623335.1. Classification (GTDB taxonomy): domain Bacteria; phylum Acidobacteriota; class Terriglobia; order Terriglobales; family Acidobacteriaceae; genus JAFAGX01. Next base: position 14,972 of record DASPTQ010000310.1, on the reverse strand, counting down.
GGCGCACACAGCCATCACCGAAAAGAGCTGATCCTCCAGGGATTCTCAATCGTACAGGCTGGAAGATCACAGGCATCGCAGCCGACGCGCAAATGTGGTCAACAGTGATTCTTGTTGCGAGCGTCACCAGCCGTATCCGGTTCCACGTCGCATGGCCTTTTTTCCCCTGAATAAAGAGATAACTTTTCCCGGAGTTGTAGTTTGTTGCGGAAACAGCGAGCGCATAGAGGTGCCCTCGCTTAATGTTGTCGCCGATTCGATCGCAATTGAGGTGTCGGTTGAGAAAGTGCCTCAAAGGAGTCGCGTCTAATAAGGACCGCGCGTTGCCTCCTCCGAGAATTCCTCCAAAGGAGAGATCGAGGATCCAGGTGAGGGTATTATGGGCCTGCGACAAAACGTCACAGTGAAAAACATCGGAGGGTTTAAGATCTGACCAAAGCCGCGCGAGAACGCTGGTCGCCAAAGCAAAATCGTCGCTACCCGCGGCAAGGACAGAACCGTTAACCGCTCCGGCCGAAGAGCTTCCTATGATAGGAAAAGGATTGCCGTGCTTTTGAACACGTTTGATCTCGCCAATGCGTTTAAGAACACCGGCTTGATAAGCACCCCGAGCACCCCCGCCTGTCATTACTAAACCAAGCGCGTTTTTCATCTTCCTCCCTCTCGCGGCTTGCCTTGCAAGGTCTAGGCGTTCAACTACAGGATACCGCCAGCCCGAGATCTGTCGAAGTTTCCGGTCAAACCATTGAACGCGGAGTTTCTCCATGGCCATCTTGACATGAAGACATTCGCAGACACCTGACGGCAGCGAGATCATGGCCCAAGTGCGTGAGTCTCAATACTGGTCGGGGACGATGGTGAAGAGGTTTGCAAAGGGTCCGCACGCCGTTCGGCGACTTGCAACCGAGGTCACTCAAGGGGCTCGACAACCGCCGCACCCACGAGGTTCGCTTCCTCACCGGGGATGGGGAATTTGGTGGCGCTCGGGGATCAGGGAGCCGATCACCAGGAGCACAATGATCAAGATTGCGAGTTCCATGCAGAGCCGCCTTCTCAATCCCGTTACGTGCGTCAACGAGTACTGGACACGCAGGTCTGGGCCCCTCGATGATAGCTTTCTTCGAGCACACTCACGATTGCTGTTGCGCTTTCTCCGGCACGTGCCAGCCCCTGGCACAAACTACGTCCGTGGATTGAAGGGTCGAGGAGTAAAGTAGGAACCGTATGGCTTCGAGATAGGATGGTGGTATGCTTTAGTTCCAATGATGCGAGTGCCACCAGATCTTCTGAATGTCGAACTTCACGCCACGGCACAAGTAGATCGGAGTATTTTCTTCGCCCATGCCGAAACGCTCGTAGTGATTGAATGCCTGATATGAGGTGCAGTTGTCTTCTACGTCATCTCGGCTCCACTGAATCACTACAAGGTTTCGGTAAACCTGCGGCGGTGGTCCCCAATACCAAAGGTTCTGATGGCGCGACCAGGCGTGCGGCAACCCATACTGCGGCCCAAATTCATCGACGGCGCCTGCCTCGCCATAATTCCCCGCCCAGATTCCCGTTTCGGACCTTTCGGCTGGAGATAGCGAGTCAAAGATCGCCGCCACTTCGCGAACCATCTCCGGCCAGCCAAACTGATCGGCCACAGGCTGGATCAGAAGCGATTCATGGCGTACCTCTTGCTTGGCAGGTTTAATGCCGCTCGCACTTTGATAGGCAAGGAGATGCTCAGGCGAGAGCATCCACGTCGCCATCGGCACCAGTGGAAGACTAAATATGACAATGGCTGTGATAACCGCCGCGTGTGTCCAGGCGGCCTTATTCGTTAGACACTCTTCGATTGCAACCGCGCCACCAGCAAATAGGATGGGATAAATCGGAAACACGTAATAGTCCTTGGCGTGCGAAACCTCCATTAGCAGGAAAAACACCACAAACGTTAATCCGAGCACACGCCACGTCCGCCTTTGCAGAAGCCATGCCAAGCCCGGCAACCACACGAAAAGCAGAATGGGCCCCATGACAAGAATCTGCTCTTTCATGAATGCAATCGGGCCAAGCACGACGTTCTTCCCAGAACGCCGCACGTTTTCGAGGTCCTCGATAGTTGGGAAATGATGCCGGATCTGCCAGATGATGTTTGGCAGAAATAGCGCAAGCGCGAGCACTCCGGCAACCCATATCCATCGCTTCGCAAACTCGCGGCGATACTGCGTAAGAAGTAGGGCGACGACAACCGCGAATCCAAAGGAAAGCGTGGAATGCTTATTCTCAAGGCCTATCCCTGCAAGGAATCCGAACCACAACCACAGCCGGGAGTTTCCGGTGCGCAAAATGCGCGCCAGCACTAGCGCGCATGCCATCCAGTAAATCGGCTCGAAAGCGTTCATGGTCATAAGGCTGTTCATGACCAAGTACGCAGGGCAGAGCAAAATTGAAATTCCCGCGAGCAGTTGCGCGAAGCGTTTTCCGCCGAGCTCCCGCACTAGCAGTGTAGTGATAGCGATGAGAAGCACGCCAGCGATTGCCGAGATAATCCGAAGAGCCGCTAGGGAACCTCCCACCAGCAGCGCAACTTTCGCATAGACTGCCACCAACGGAGCGCAATCCACGTAGCCCCAGTCGAGATGACGAGCGAGGTCGAGGTAGTAGAGTTCGTCGCGAAAGTATCCGTAGCGGCGGACACTTGTTAAGAGGTGCAACAGAAGCTTGCTCCCGCAGACGCCGATCAGAACGCCGATGGAAAGTTGCGGCGGGCGAGCCGACGGCGACTCAAGGCTACGGGACCTCTCACTCGCCGAAACAGCCGACATTTAAGCTCCTGATAATGTAATGCTATATATCATGGAAGTTCGGGGACGTGGAGGCATTATGCGCGATCTATTTCGATCCAAGCACACTAAAGAGCGGAGATCTTTGGACTAACGTCTTGTAGCCAGTTTTGCGGGAGATGCCGAACTCCCGGCACAGTTCCACCATCGACTCGCCCGCGATCCGGCGACTCACAAACTGAATTCTTTCGTCCATAACCGACCATTCCTTCCACGGCATTCACTTCCTCCCCCTTCAAAAAAAGGGTAACCCATGTGTCCGGTACGAACTGTTACCCATGTCTCAGGTCGGTCAATCAAAAACTTAGGGCCGCTCATCGAGGCGGCCTTGATTGTTGTGTCCGTGTTGTGTCCGTGTTTGTTTTTCGGTTCAGCAAAACAACGAGGCGTGGAAGACCCGATCAAATTGAAGCTCGCGGCTGGAATTTCCCAAACGACCGGCTGGAACTGTCCGACCTCGTCGGGTCACGACCAACAGTTTTTTCTATCGCAAAACCAGCAAGCCGCACGAATACAAAGCGAGGGCACCGGTCCCCGCTGACAACAAGGCGGTGACATGCGGCGGAGGGTTATCCGGGCACGCACTCCGGCCCTTGCAACCACAATTCAAGGCTGCCGCACAGCGCTGTGGCGCATCTCCCGACGAGCAGCGAACCGAAATACCAGGCTTCCAGTGAAACGAATATCGTTTTGCGGCTGCACGGTAAGAGTCTCGCTCATAAATTTCGTTCGTAGATAATCGACATTAAAGCGAACTGCGAACGGGCCGGAAATGTCGCGTTCGACCCCGGTTCCTACCGCCCAAGAGAAGCGCAACAACCATCCTCGGTAGAACAGTTGATCCACGGGAACGGAGCCATCCACCAAAGACACCCCGGCAAGGGCACGAACGAGCAATCGCGTGTTATGGTTCTGTACCGGAACGAACACCGGACCTGCGAGAACACTAAGGACATAGCTGCCATGACCGGATTCCGGGTCTCGGCCAGCGAGAACATAGCTGGAATCCACAGTCGCTCCCCAGCGTGGGTTGAAGTCGATCGTTGCGCTCGCATCAGCTCCGTTCAGATTGACGGTTGGTTCTCCTGAAAGATTCAGCATCACGTGGCTGTAACCGACACCGACGTCAAACTCAGGGCCTTTCGCCGTTGGCATAGTGTCGCTCCGAAACTGCGCGAGTAACGGGCTAGCCCACAGCAATAACAGAGCGCCCAATCTTCTTGTAAATCGCAAAGCACTCATTTGATCATCAATCTTGCGCTCTTAAGTGTGGACCGACCTTCCTACAATCATCGGCACGTTTAGCGCCGGATATTGATTCACAGGAGCGCATGTACTGCCCCTGAGGGCCACTTCCTACTGTCTATCAGTGAACCGCTAGAACAGCTGTTCCGCTCAGATCATTCATGCTGGCTGTCAGGGAGTCGTTCCGCCGTTTGTGTCGCACCGGTGACCGTCAAAGTTGCCGTTCCAACCTGCCCATCAAACAATGCCGTGATGGTCGCCGTTCCGGATTCGAGTCCAGTAGCCCGACCCATCGTTCCGGGTAAGTCGCTGATGGTCGCAACCGATGCCGGTGAGGCCGTCCACAAAACCGCTGTCGTGAGGTCCTGGGTATTACCGTCTGCGAATGTGCCTACGGCTACGAAAGCCACTGCAGTTTGCTGCGGTATCGTAGCGATGGGCGGGGTAATTTGTATCGACGTCAGCGGGGAAGCGTCGACCTCGATAGTGGAGTCCCCTTGGAGCGCACCGAGTTGTGCGGTAATGGTCGCATTTCCTGCAGACTGTGCGGTCACTTTGCCGCCACCGCTGACACTTGCGACCTGGGATGCTGATGAAGTCCACGTGACGATGTCGGTCATTACCTGAGTGCTGCCATCGCTGAATGTTCCGATGGCGACACACTGTACGGAGGTAGTTGGCGCGAGTAACGCAGTTGCCGGCCTAACGGAGATCGAAGAGAGCGTTGCTGAGCTCACAAATAGCGGCGCCGAGCCCGTGACGCCTTCAAAAGTGGCCGAAATGTTGGCCGTGCCCGGGCCAATCGCCGTTGCCGTGCCCCCGCCTGCGACGGTTGCCACCGCCTGATTGTCAGATGCCCACGTGGAATCCCTAGTAATGACCTGTCTAGTGTTATCGCTGAATAAGCCGATCGCGGCGAAAGCCAACTTGGTCCCCGCAGCAATAGTGCGTCTTGAGGGAGTGACGGTTATGGACACGATTGTCGCATTCGTCACATCGAGTGTGGTGGAGCCGCTGATGGAACCAAGTGTCGCGGTGATGGTCGTGGTTCCAGGAGTCAGAGCCTTGGCTAGGCCCCTCTTGCCGATCGTGGCCACGGCGGTGTTGGAAGAAGTCCACGAAACCTGCCCTGTAATATTGTGAGTGCTCCCATCGGTGTAAGTACCAATTGCCTGAAACTGCTGGCTCGTAAGTTGGGCGATTTTTTTGTTTGCGGGCCGGATCGTGATGAAAGACAAAACGGCGGACTCGACATTCGCCGTCGTGCTCCCGGTGATAGAACCGGAAATAGCGGAGATCGTAACGGAGCCGAGAGCGCGAGCCGTTGCCAATCCACCTGCGGGAATCGACACCACGCTGTTGTTCGATGACCCCCAGGTAACGGAGTCAGTAATATCCTGCTGGCTTCCGTCGGAAAATGTACCCGTAGCCGTAAATTGTTGGAGCGTACCGACGAGCAAGACCGCATCCGCTGGCGTTACAGCGATCGAAACTAGAACTACTTTGGTGGCGGTGACGGTGAGAGTGGCAGTGGAAGAAACGTTGCCTGAGCTTGCAGTGATGGTTGCGGAGCCAGTTGCGTGGCTGGTAGCAAGGCCAGAGCCCGAAATTGTAGCTACTCCAGTATTGGACGAAGCCCAGGTCACGGAGTCGGTAATATCCTTACTAGATCCGTCGCTGTAATGGCCGGTGGCAGTGAATTGCTGATTCTGGCCAAGGGAGATCGAAGCTTCGGACGGGCTAATTTGGATGGATTGGAGCACTATTGGTGATTTTCCAAAGCCCGGACCGAGGCTGCCGCCGCCACAAGCACTCAAGAAGCTGAGACATAACAAGACCGCTAGAGCTAAATGCAGCTTCTTGTCTGTTTTTTTTCTTGGTATTGTTGCCATATCGGAAAATCGAGAGTGCTCGAGTCGAAGGAGTGGATCGCAGATCGGATCGTAGACCATGGCGGTTTAGGCACTCCTGCAGGACGCCTGCCAACTTGATGACTGTGTTCTGTTATGCAAATACCGTGCCATAATGCGGATAGCAGGGGCCTTCAATGGCAAAGTACAACTGCAAGACTTCTCTCTCTATACATATTGCGAGGGAAAATCAGCTCTCCGGGGACTTTTGACCAATTCGCCGAGCCGTCTTCCCAACCATCCAACATAGTCTGAAATGCTCTCCTCCCCTTTGTACGGACCGGATTCAAGGGGAGTACCTGAACTGTTATTTCTGTGGCTGGCCGGCACCCGAATTCTGGGCACTGGCGCCGCTTGAGGCAGGCGCCGTTGTAGGTTCATGGCGAGTCAGGCGCGGGAAAAATGGCGCGAGTCCAAACGGCATTTTGTCATGCAGGTAAACAATTGCCACCGGAGCCGTGTTGAGCATCTGCACGCGATCTGTCCACGGGTCCAATCGGATCCTTCCGCCGAGCGGCAACGCTGTGATTTGATCTAACTTGTTGTCGTCTATTTGAGGCGACGAGTTCAGCAGAGCGTTCAGGCGAATGATTTGCCCCTTTTCATTGCTGAAGGAATTGCCGATATGCGCGGTCAGCAGGGCGGGAAGCATGGGCGCACGCACCTGAAGCTGTTTCAGATAGAGTCCGGCCGAAGCCAGCTTCTGTGCGTACGGGGATTTATTGAGCAATTCAACCGCTTTTGCATCCGCCGCAGCTTCCTCTTCTTGACTGTGGCGGAAACCGAAATTCCGGTACACCGATTCATCGGAGAATAGCATTCGATCGCTGAACGCGAATTTCTCGCCCATATTCTGTCCCAGCACAATGTGCGCTAGCTCATGAGCAAGAATGGCTGCCAGGCTGGCCTCATCCGGCAAGGTGTCAATCAAACCCCGGCTGATAACGATCGTGTTGTAGACGCAGAAGGTCTCAAGCGGAGCGGTCAGCATCACCCGGGCACGAACTGTCCATGGGAACTCGATATTATTAGTGATCAGGATATTATTCACCACCGTCTGGAGAACCTTGTCGACATCCCCGGGTGGTGCTAGCAAACCAGCCGCCTGTAGCCGGTCGAGGACATTGTCCTCTGCCAGCTTCTCCCACTGGCGTTCGGCTTCAAGCGGGGATGCATCCTGGGCGAGAGCGCTCTCGTCTTTTGCGGCATCGACCTTTACCTCGGTGAACTCCTCTTCACGGCGGTTCTTGACGAGGTCGTAGCCCCACAAGCGAGTCTGCGCTCGAAAGGCGAGCCTGCCTTTTTTCAGTCCCGGCCCCAGATCCCCTTCTTCGCTAAAAATGTAGGCCGGGAGCCAATAGCCGGGAACCACATTCAATCGCCAGCTGTCCATATGGAAGTAGAACGCAGCGCGGGGATTGGGGACATATGTCCCATTCAGGCGCACGATGTTGTAGTTTTCATCCTCAACCCAAAACCGTCCTTCGAACGATCCCATCCCCGCATGTGCCTTGGGTGTGACCTGAAACACCAGGCAGCGAACATCGCCCAGGAACTCGCGACGCAGGTACTGAAAGTCGTAATGACTACGATCAAAGTGCGTGCGGTCAGCGAAGATCATCCACGAAAATCCCAGGGGTTCGTAACGGAAGCGGAAGGGTCTTGATAGATCCCCCCACAAAAACTCTTGCATTTGGAGATAATCGCGGCGTTCAACCTTGGCGCTCATGTCCAATCGGCCCAAGAAGTAATGATCTTGTGCGGGGACGGTGCCATACTTGGCATCGCCCTTGAGGTTCTGTAAGTAGGTCTCGACTGCCGGGGTGCGGCCCTGCAAGAAATTGATCAGAGCGTGCTCTCGCTCGATGATCCGATCCACGACTTGATCGAGGCTGGCCGGTGTTCTTATGGCTGGCTGCTCGATCGCAGGATTGGGAGTGGTAGTCGAAACTCCTTGGGTGCTGGTATCCGGCGGTGTCGAAGATCGCGTGGCGGCCGCTGGTTGCGCAGGAGGTGCAGCGGGGTCAGAGCTCTGCCGTGCGCCCGCACTGACCGAAAGAACCAATGCGGCGGAAAAAAAACATATCCAACGTTTCATGTTGGTAACCCCCCGAACAACTGTTATGAGGCAAGCCGAAACAAGACATGCACAACGGCCGTCGAGTCTACTGCCGTGCCATTGCGCTGCGCCGGCTTGAACTTAATTTTGCCGGCGGCATTCACCGCGGCATCATCGAGTCCGTGTCCAAGCCCGCGGAGTACACGGTTTACTGTCAACTGGCCGTCCGCCCGAAACATCACTTCGAGCAGAACCTCACCCTCGAGATTAAGCTTGCGTGCCTCGTCCGTGTAAACTGGAGTGGGTTTGTAAAGAATCTCGACCGGGGTCGTCGGCTCCGTACTGTTGTCGGCGATATGCTTGCCAGTATTAGCGGCAACCTGTTGCGCCGTAAACCCGGCAGATTGAACGCCCTCTCCGTTCCTTCTTCCATTGCCTTGTCCGGGCTGTGCGATACCGTTGCCGAACCCAGCGCTTGCGACCGTCCCCTCGATGCCTTTTGCTTCGCCGGTTCCGTTGCCAACTCCTGGACCGTGCGGCAGATCAAAGGAGCCAAGCGCGTTGGCGGTCAATCGTGCCCCTTGTTTCCCTTGTCCTGGCAGGCCGAGCGGATCTCCAAATCCGCCGGTTTGCACCTTTTGAATCGGTGCATTCACCGTGGGAACAGCCGAGCTTCCGAATGACCCGGTATGGATAATCTTGTTCGGCATAGCACTTTCGACCGGGGGAAGCTCAGGAGCCCTGACATTAGTCTGAATCTTCACGGTCTGCGGATTCGGATGCGGCAAATCATCAGGAACCAATAATTTAGGTCGGTCTGCAGGCACGGGAAGTGGTTTAAGCTCAGCAGCTTTGGGTGGCGCAGGGGGTGGCTGTGGAGGCTGTGGAGCTGGTTTAGGGGTAATCGGATCGAGCGGCAAGACAAGATCGATCACCCGGTACGCCAGACCGCTGTCAATACGGTCTGGATACAGCAGGTGTGCAAAAATCAGCACTAAAAGGAGAATAATGCAGACACCGTAGCTGAATAGAAACGTGCCATATGCAGGCCTCGCCTTGGGGAGTAACCCGAGGGTCATAGCATTTGGCGGCATCGGCATCCTGGCGGCTCGACCTTTCCCTTGATCAATGAATATCGGGGAAGGGACAAAGCTTGGCGTTAAGTTGGAACGGCTCACAAATCTAACTACGTCCCGACGAAGCGCAAAATCTGCCCGTTTGACTCAAAAGTGCATCCAGGGCTGAATTCCGCCGATAATCAAGTAGATATTACCCCAGTCGCTACTAACCTCCGGTTCTATGGGAATCCGGATCTGGAATCTTCTCTTTTACAAGTACTCCGCAATCCGATTTCCAGCCCGACGCCTCTGATGCCCTTCCGTGTCCACCGACAGCTCCGATCACGCAGTGCTCCCCAAGGCGCAAACCGCCGATATAGATCGTCTTCTCTCCCTGCACTGGACACTCCCGCCCGAAACCAGCTATAAAGAACGTCCGATGCCACGCCCGAAAAATTCGATTTTCGATCCGCAGTTGTTCAAACCCGAGGCCACTTCTGATGAGACCCGCGCCTTCAACAAAGGCATCATCGTGCAGTTTAGCCAGGTAAGTAACTGGTGGGAGGTGGGCGCACAAACCGTCCGCGACGCTCGTGCCCGTGGCGAAGGCCCATTTCCTGCCGTTCCCAAATCGGAAAAGGCGCGGACGCTTTTGATTGATGGCAAAGGCGGCCACAAGGTTCCTTTGCGCGTGATCGCTCCCGATCATCCTCGGGGCGTCTATGTGCACGTTCACGGAGGCGGTTGGGTGTTGGGAGCTGCTGACTTACAAGACGCAATGCTGGAGCGCATCGGCCGGAACACAGGGCTGGCCTGCGTCAGCGTGGAATATCGGCTCGCCCCGGAACACCCCTATCCCGCTGGGCCAGACGATTGCGAGGCTGCTGCCCTCTGGGTGGTCGAGAACTCGAAATCGGAATTCGGCTCCGACCTGCTCACGATCGGTGGCGAATCAGCGGGAGCACACCTTTCTGTGGTTACGTTGCTGCGCTTGCGCGACCGCCACGGCTTCACCGGGTTCAAGGCCGCAAATCTAGTCTTTGGCGCTTACGACCTCTCCATGACCCCTAGCCAGAAAGCCTTCGGCGAACAGCGGCTGGTGCTGCGAACGATTGACATCATCAAATTCTCTGAGGCCTATCTAGCAAACGTAGACGCGAAGGAGTGGCGGGATCCCGACATATCGCCGCTCTATGCCCATCTGACAGGCATGCCCCCAGCGCTGTTTACGATCGGTACATGCGATGCCCTGCTGGACGACAGCTTGTTCATGTATACGCGCTGGATCGCCGCAGGCAACCAGGGTGAGTTGGCCATTTACCCGGGCGGAGCACACGGATTTACTGCGTTTCCGTTTGCCCTTGCCTACGCGGCTAATGAGCGCATGGACGCTTTTCTGGCGAGAGCCGGGCGGGAGGATGTCCCTCTGGTTAACGGTGCGAGCTCGTTAGCATCTGGAGCTGGCTCTCCCGCTTTACAGATAGCCTTGCAACAGGATCATAGAAGCGAGTCGTTCTGAAGCAATGTAGGCCCATCTAGCGCATCTCCACAGTGTCAACCTACCACCGACTGTGAAATCACCTGGCATCTTGTGAACGGCACAGAAGACGGGCAGCATTCAGGTCGTTCGTTTGCGCTCCGCGCATACCTAGGAAAAAGCAATCGCACATTTTTCGCTGGATTGGTTGTGCCGCGCGTGACGAGTTCCGTTCTGAATGACGCTATCGCCCGCGCTGAGCACGACCTCGGCTAGGTCATCCAATCCCAACACCACCTAGCCGAAGGGAGGACAAGATTCCGCCCGATCACGGCGGGATCTAAAGCGCGCCTCAGGAGGTCGGGGCACCGTGCTTAGCGGAGGCCGCGCATCGGCAGAAGTGCTGCGGGAGTCTGTTTCGGAAGGTGCACGCACTCACGAGAAATCCATTGCATCCGTCCTTTTCATGCCGGGAGATCCTGAGCCGTTCCGGTTCAGCGGCTGTAGGCCTCCTTGCGGTTGCCGCAGCGACACGCCGAGCCCACGCAGTCCTTTCCGGCGGAGCACTTCCCATTCCCGATCCAGTGGCGGACATCGTAGCTATACACGTGCACTTTGACGGGAAGAACCCGATCTTTATCGACGACTTCCTGAAGGTTTCAGAACCGACTCGGCTTACATGCCCGTCTACGAATTAGCAACCCAGAGACCGACCCAGAGGGGATTTCGTTCATTCGATTTGTTGGGGCGACAGTACGGTACGACCTCATGGAAGGAGGGTTTATCCGTCAAATTCGAGTCCTTAAACCGGAACTTTTCGAGGCGGTCTGATTGTTAAGTGGCGATGGCTGAAAGTCAAGAATGGGCCGCTCTGGGAATGTCTTGTCCTCCAACCGCTTCGAATAAAGCTCGCCGCCACATCCGCACATATCTCCGTTATTCCGCTGTGGATCATTTTTCCCAAAGCCGTTCTACGCTTCATTGGCTTCCCCGTTATCGCCGTGCCTGAGCTGACGGATCGCAACACATTTGTAGTAGCGCGTCCAGAAAGCTTTGTTGATTGAGGCGAACCACCTGGCTTCTGCTCTATCAAGAAGTGCACCAACTTGGCACCAAAACTCGACGTCCGAGGGACCTTTTCTGGGACTCGTAATGCCTAAGTCCCGCGGAATCACAGCAGGTTAGCGTTGTCCTGTTGGGCCCATAACCCAAAGGTCGGTGGTTCAAATCCACCCCCGCAGCCTAGAATCAGACAGCCGATTGAGTTCTTAGTTCATGGCCGGCGGCGGCAACTGCTGTCGCGCAGGCGAAGGTTGTGCTGGCGAACTCGCTGGAAGGCCGCTCGCATCAGGCACCTTATTGGGTGAGGCTGAGTTGGCCATCGCTTCCAGGTCGGCCGCCTTATACTTAGGCTCGCTGATGTAGCCGTGGATATGGTTCTTGCCGATGCTGTTGATCACCAGCTCAATCGGCATCTTGCGATCGGCTGAGTAGAATACCACTGGTTCATAGATGTTTATGTGTTTCTTCGATACTTTGAAATCGTCCACCAGCATTTCTAGGTCGGCGTATTCGTGTTTGGCGTTCGCCTTGCGCAATCGCACGCCCAGTGGCCCCTCACGTTGGAACTGGCCGCTCTTGTCGAGGTCAAACTCGTGGTAACTGCGTTCCCCTTTCTTCTCCAGAATCACCAGTTCATCGTGGGTTGTGGCAATCGAGCCCTCGAGTTGTGTACGCGTGTTCGTAAGGTCTTGGCGAGTTGAATCGATCTGCTTCGCCTGCTCGTCCAGCTGGGCTTGCATCTTCTTCCAGCGAGGGTCGTCGATGCGCTTCCGCCTACTTGCCGCACTGAGTGGCTTGCCATAAAAAACGGAATGAGGTGGAGTCCACTTCTCAGCCGGCTCGTCCGTGTTGAAGGCCTTGAGCCGAGCGGCCAGCGAGCTTACTTGGTCTTGCGTAGCTTTCAGTGTGGAGTTGACCGCACTGTTCTGTTCAGCCAATCGCTTGGCTACAGTATGCTCATGGAAGGCATAGGTGGCGACCGCCATAACTGCAATCAAAACCACTGCCAAACTAGTTCCGAGGCGGGTCGCCGAACCTGCGACAGAGGGTGCACCTTCAGCCATGGGAGTTCTCCTGCTAACGCTGGTTGAGCAACTCATTTGCCAGAGAGCACCTGAGCCAAAGTATTGAAAACTCGTGCTTTCCCTTAATCGAGCTTTATACCACTACGAAATCCTTACCCGCCACTCATTACCCACCGGCATCTCCGCCCTCGCCCTGGCCAACATTGAGAGGGCATTGGAAACGTGGTCTGCCCGTTTCGACAAGAGCCTCCTCACGACCGAAAGGAACAATCGCGAACAACTGTGAGCCGCTGCACTTTTCGCTTTCTGTTTCGTTTCTCTTCGGCAGTTGACGAATGCGAATCATTCTTGAGAGAGAAGTAAACGCGAAGAGCCAGGCCAAATAATTATGCTGCTGGTTGGGTTTCTTGCCCGTATTATTCTCGTGTTCATAGTAGGAATCGACCTGGACGTGTTTGCCCACGGGTAACAAGCAACCGGCACAAAGGTCAGCGGCGCTCCACTTCTGGTAGTACTTTCGCTAGTTGGACTCTTTTTGAGAGAGAACCCCCTGCGACGGGTGGCCTAGAATAGCTCCATGCCTCTCATTCGAAATTGCCCTTCCTGCGGTCGGCCGAATCGTGTTCCCGCGTCGCACCTTGCTGATAAGGGCAAATGCGGTGCTTGTAAGGCGGAGCTGGCTGCAATTGCCGAGCCTATCGAAGTCAACGAGCAGCAGTTCAATGAGATCATCCGCGAGAGCAAGGTCCCTGTTCTGACGGATTTTTGGGCGTCCTGGTGCGGACCCTGCCGGATGGCGGCGCCTCACGTCGCACAAACCGCCCGAGACATGGCCGGGCGTGCAGTCGTGCTGAAGGTTGATACGGAGCGGTTCCCGGGCCTTGCAGCACACTACAACGTTCGCGGCATTCCCAATTTCGCGGTGGGCTCGCGGGGTCAGCTTCAGTTCCAGCAGGCGGGCTTGGTTGACGCAACTACCATGGAGAGTTGGCTTACACGCGCGGCATGAATCAAGGGCGAACAAGAAGAACATGGAAAAGAATTCGATTGGGCTTCGCCCCATCGGCGTGATCCGCTCGGGGCTCAAAGAACGGAGCAAAGCACCCAAACAGGGTTCAGAAGGTGCTTTGGACGCGTGGCTTGAGGTGCGTCCGTTCGCCACGAAAGCCTTGGATGGCCTAGTCGTCGGCGATGAGATCCTCATTCTGACGTGGTTGCACCGAGCACGCCGCGATGTGCTGAAGGTCCATCCGCGTTCAGATCCGAAGCGGCCGCTTACCGGAGTGTTCGCGACCCGATCGCCCGATCGGCCCAATCCGATCGGACTTCACCAGGTCACCGTACGCAAGATTTCCAAGAACCGTTTGCGAATCGGTCCCCTTGAAGCAATCGACGGTACCCCAGTGATTGATATCAAACCCGTGCTAGTGTGAAGTCCCGAATAGATAATTGAACCCGGCTTTACGCCCGTTTCACGTGGCTAGCAACAGCTGCACTACCGCGCATCGATTCTCGGCCTTCCCAGATTATGAGCGGAAGAATGATGAACGGCGCAAAAGCGGCTGCCCATGGGACATGCCGCACGCTGTTGAAACCGACTCCCAGACCGGCAAACCCTACATGCAGTTTGAGTGGGGAACGGAGGCTAGCGCCCCAAGCCCATCGCCTCCGGCCCGACACCGGGGAACCGGTCAAACAAACAGCCGCAAAAGCCTCAGCGGAGGCCGGGGAGGGAAGAGCACAGACCAGGGGAGGGAAGAGCACAGACCAAGGAGAACGTCGTGTGATGGGGACAGGTCAGGCTGGGATCTTCGACGTCTTTAGCGTGGCTTCTAATTCGGGAGGTTTCCTTCCCATGATTTCGGTCTCTGCCTTAAACCAATCCTCTCGGTCGTGACCGTGCTCGCGACCACGCTGCTCGTAAAAATGATAGGCACGTTTGCGAATCAGCTTTTCAGTTAGTTCTAGCGAGCTCGGCCGTGCCTCTTGTGCGGTCAACTCCTTGTCTGGCATTGCAGGCCTCCTAATCAAAACGTAAGCCGTCGCACCGCTTCTTCATATGGCATTCGTCACATTCGCTCGTGCTTGTGAGTGAAAACGCCGGGGGCAGTCCAACCTGTGCTCTTGCCGCGCCCGCGAACAACTCGTCGGGCGAATGCGTCGAGAATCGGGTAAGGATCACATCGGCATGTGCTCAGGAATTCAGCGGGAACGCGATGATAGCTAGCGCGGTATCGACCTCGCCCCCCAATTCGGTATTGAATGTCGGTTGCAATGTCCCTGTCCCAACCGTGTAAGCAATATT
>DASPTQ010000309.1:0-4663 GCA_035623335.1 Terriglobales bacterium | reverse complement strand
GTAAGCCTCGCGTATCTGGGCCGGAGTAAACGGAGGGCTGAGATCGCTGGGGACGATCTGCGACTTGCCGCCTGGCGCACGGACGTGGATAGGGTTGTGAGCGACCCACCCCGCCGGTACTGTACTCGCCGAACCCTCAATCGGTGGGGGCAACGCTCGGAAAGTGAGCCAATCCAACGCCCGGTTTTTGAGCCACCCCGCGCTGTAGTATAGTGGCTCCATCCGGGGTCCTTCAAGCCTTCATAGCGGTATCTCTTGCCTCCTTCTTCTCGGGATTGGGTGGGGTTGGGGCGGAGGTGAGGTCAGCCTCCCTGCTCTTGTTACGAGTACGAAATGATGACCCGCGGGTGGTGAGGATATGGGAGTGGTGGCCGAGCCGATCTAGGAGTGCGGTGGTCAGCTTGGCATCGCCGAAGACCTGCACCCATTCGCTAAAAGCAAGATTGGTGGTGATGAGCGTCGAGCGTCGCTCATAACGTTCTGACAGCAGGTTGAAGAGCAATTCGCCACCGGCGCGGTCGAAAGGCACAAATCCAAGCTCGTCGACGATAAGCAGATCCGCCCGGGCGACGCGGCGATGTAACTGTCCCAGGAGACGCTGGTCACGAGCTTCGAGCAGCGTACGGACAAGCTCGGCCGCTCTGGTAAAGGTAACGCGGAACCGCCGGCGTGCAGCCTCGACGCCGAGGCCGATGGCAATGTGCGTTTTCCCCGTCCCGATCGGACCGGCCAGGATGACGTCTTCAGCCCGGCTCAGATACTCGCAGCTGGATAGTTCCAGCAGCTTAGGACGAGAGATCCCCTGGAGTGCTTTCCAGTCTAGTTGATCCAGCGTCTTGATGTCAGGAAAGCGCGCCTCTCGCAGCCGGAGGGCAGCAACGCTCTCCTGCCGTGATCGGAGTTCCGCTTCCAGGAGGCACCGCAGGAATTCTTCATAAGCCCAGCCACCGTCTCTGGCCTGGCGGGACAGCTCTACATACTCGTGCGCCACTCCGGGAAGCTTCAAGGTGTGGAGGTGCTCGGCAATGACTGCGTCGCGGATGGCGGTCTCGCTCATCTGACGCCTCCTGCAAGGAGCACGTCGTACTCGGCCGGCGAGCCCGCCTCTATCTGGTACTCCTGCAGAGCCGCGGGCACTTCCACCGTCACCCTGGCTTCCTGCAGGCGTGACGCAAGCGCCAAGAGGTCAAAGCGATCAGCCCGCATGGCGGCTTCCAGTGCTTCGCCGACAGCCTGCGAGCCGTGGTCGATTACGGCGCCCAGCACCCGGGCTAAGACACGGGCTGCCTCATGTCCGCCGTACCGGCTCTCGAGTAGTGACCAGAGCTTACCATAGGGCTCGCCAAGCTCTGCAACCAGCTCCGGGGCTACCTGACGCACCGCTTGAGGCTTCCTGGCCAGTTCAGGCAGGTAATGCCGGTATTGGATGCATTTCCCGCCCCTCCGCTGGCGTGCCAAGATCTCAGTCTCGCCGTGGCATACCAGTCGGATGTCCTCGACCCCGACATAGGCCGTCGCATCTAGCCGCGCCCAGCGGGAAGGCAACGAATAACGGGCACCTTCTATCTCCACCGTCGCTTTGCTGGATATCGGGATCATCGTCACGCGACGTGCTTCAAAAGGCCGTTCCGGCAAGGCTACGAGTTTGCGACTTTCTTCCTGCCAAAGGTCCCAACACCGCCGGCCATCCCGGTGCACTTTGGCTCGCCAGGCCTCATCCACCTCTCGTAACACTGCTGCTGAGATCTCCGCGAGGCTGCTTCCCCGAGGCACCGGCGTCATGTGTTGCAGCCTGATGCCCTTTCCCCGGCTCTCGACACTCCCCTTATCATGGCCTTCTCCCTGACGGGTGAAGCATGGCTCGAAAAGGTAGTGGCTGACGAGGGCTCTGAATCGTTCCGTAAGCTGCGGGGCCAGCCCTACTCTCCGCCTAACGGCCGCCGACAGATTGTCATATACAATGCGCCGAGGCAGACCTCCGAAACGCACCGCCGCCCGCACATGACCGTCCAGGACAGCCAATTGATCGCAGGAGTCGTAGAATCCCAGATAGTCCCGCTCGGAATACGGAAGATGCAAGAGCAACTTCCAGGCATGGCGAAGCTGCCCGTTCTCTTCCACTGTCACTTCGAAAAAGTCGAATTGACCTTCGTCACCTGGACGGTACACCAGCGGGATATATACCTCGGCTGATCGGCGGCGCTTCTCCCTGAGGTAATCTCGGACCGTGGTGATGCCGACTTCGAAACCGTCTTCACGAAGCTGACGTAAGACACGCATGCCTGTGATGCGTTGCTTCGGCGTGACCCGGTGGCTCCACTCCTCCAGTATCTCATCGATGCGTGGCCCCACCTTCCCCATGACGGGCCGAGGACGAGGAGCAGTCTCTTTGCGGACAGGCTCAGATTGATCGAGGTATCGGGTAACAGTATTCCGGCTTATTCCCAGTTCCTTGGCAACGGATCGGATACTTTTGCTCTCCACCAAAACCTTGTGGCGGATGACGTGGATTTTGTCCATTCGCAGCATTCCTCTCTTCCGGCCTCCACTGGTTTCCCAATAGAGTACCGAACTTCAAGGAGTGGCTCAATTTCCGAGCGGCGAATGGCTCAGTTTCCGAGCGGCGCGTCCAAACCCACAAACGCGAGAGCTATTAGGCCCGGAACGTAGATGAACTTCTTCGATACCCAATTGCCATAGTCGACTTTGGTTGTCTTAGCACTGGCCATGTCTCCTCCTTGCCGCGAGTTGGTTTACTCTTTGCCCCAGACACGGAAATTATTCGCCACTCGCCTAACTGTTCAACAATAGTCGTGCTGGTGATCAACGCGTAATGCGCAGACGCACCAGAACGCGAGTGCCTTCGATTACGAGGATATTATTGCGTCTCTTTGCTGGCAAAGCGCCCGCTCTGAGGCCGCTGCTATCAGCCCGATGAGACCCACCGCTTTCGCCTGATACATTCTTCTCTCCGTCAAAGGGTGGTCGCAACGAACCTCCGACGGTCGCGCTTGCATATTATCTGAATCACATTCCGCCCTGAAGCGGCCACCGCCGGGGTGCCGCCCCCGGGTTCCACCCATTGGCCGACCATGTAGAAGTTGGTCAATCCAGGCAGCTGTTTGCTTAGGCGGGTCATGAAGACCTTGCTCGTCAGCAGCCAGCCTTCCCAAGCGCCCCGCCAGTTTCCCGTGTAGCGTTCCCAGGTCACAGGAGTGGCGACATCACGCATTTCAACCTGCTGCACTAGCCCGGGGAAACGGCTATCGAGAAAGCGCACCACCTTGTCAGCAGCCTCGTCTTTTTCTCGTCGATACCGTTCCCGGTCTTCTGTTCTTAGCTTCTGCCAGTAGTCGAAGTCCGCGTAGAGGAAAGCTACCAGGGCAGTCTTTCCGGGCGGAGCGAAGGTGGGATCATAGCTGTAGATGTCTAGGCACATTCGGTCACACGCCTTGTTTCCGACGGTTATGGGCTTATCCAACATGTACACGATCTCGTGTGGTTCTGCTGGGAAAGTCCGGTTTACGCCTAGGCCGACGTACAGAAGAGGTACAAACAAAGAGGGGTTATCGTAGCGCTCTTTCAGTTTGGCATCGCCGAACTTGCCCTCGAGCATGTCGAAGATGGTCGTGCGGCCGTCGGCGGCCGAAATCACAACATCGCTCCTGTGCTCCGTTCCGTCAGTAAGGCGAACGCCCACAGCTCGGCCGTTCTCAACCAGTATCCTGGCGACCGGCGAACGGTAATGGACTTGTCCTCCTAGTACGAGATACCGCTTTTCGATCGCCCTCGCGAACTCCAGCGAACCGCCGATGGGACAGCCTGCCTGCTTGGTGTGCTGGAAAGCCAGGGTTCCCTGCCTGGCAAGCAGTGCGAAGTCCGCAAATTCGCCGGCGAAACTGGATGTGAAGGCACGCCTCAGGAAGGGGTTCTTGAACTTGAGAGCGTATTCCCCCGTGGTGATTCTTCTGTATTTGAGAAGAGTTGGCAGGAATGACCAAGTAGAGGACATCATCTTGAGGTAATCCAAGAGATTGTAAAGTTCCGGAGCTTTGTCCGCTTTCCAATTAAGTCGAGCCATGGCCCGGGCACCCCCCACAAATTCATGGATTACCTTGGTATCCTCGGGCGCAAGCTCCCGCATGTCCTCTTCGAGACGATCCAGGTCCGAATGGATCGTCCAGGCTTTTCCGCGCTCGTCCTCGACTCGCCTGTATTCCGCGAAGTCGATGAACTGCCGTCCCTGCACCGCGCCTAGCTCCTCCCAGATGTGATGATAGCCGGATCTCGGGTTTGAGCCAACAACCCAGTGCAGACACCCGTCAATGGTATAACCTTTACGCGTCCACGAAGTGCACACGCCTCCCGGCTTATCGTGCATTTCGAAGATTTGGGTGCTATAACCATTCATCTGCCCGTAGCAGCCGGCAGAAAGACCTGCGAGTCCGGCTCCGATAATGATTGTCGACTTGGCCATCGGGTCCCTCCTTGGATTTTGTCTTGCTTGTCCGGTAGCCTAGGCGCGTGCGCTCACCGGACGCAACAGGATATGACGGACCGTGTAGCCATCAATCTTCGCAGCACGATCCGACACGCTCGTTTCTGTGACTAGGTACTCATCGAGGGTAACGTTCGTTACCGAGCGGGTGGCCAAATCGATGTC
>DASPTQ010000308.1:0-83110 GCA_035623335.1 Terriglobales bacterium | reverse complement strand
CGGTCTGAGCCCACCTAGTCAAGAACTGTCTAAGAAATGGATGATACAGGTGACTTTGGTGAGGTCTTGTTGAGTCAGTTGGCTAGCCTGCTCCAACTTGCTATGACACAATCGGCACACAAATCTCGACGCACGTACCTTTTCAGCGAGCTGTCCCCGTGCGGCCGGGAGAAAGACTGGGCGTGCGGGGAGATAGGGATGAGGTGTCGAAAGTTGGGAGATGTGCATACTCGTTGGTGCACAGCACCGCTACTGGTTTTTGTCCTCGGAATTTTGATTTGCTCTGCCTGGGCGGAGACGCCGGGCGTTACCAGCAGCAGTATTCTGATCGGCTCGTGCTCGGCACTCGACGGTCCGGCGCGCTTCTTGGGTAGCCAGACCGTACTGGGGGCAACCGCCTACCTTCATTCCGTCAACGACCAAGGCGGGGTTTTGGGCCGCAAGGTGCAACTGGTGGCTCACGATGACGGCTACGACCCCGAGAAGGCTCCGACCTGTTTCAATCGCATGGCCTCGGAAGGCGTATTCGCCTTGGGATTCTTTGTGGGTACGCCGACGGCCAAGGTATACGTGCCGATGGCACAGGAGGCGAAGATTCCGGTGGTAGGCCTTTTCACCGGCGCGCAGATGCTCTACGAACCGCTGAAGCACTACATCATCAACGTACGCGCCTCCTATTACGATGAGACGCGCGAGCAGGTGGACAGACTTTGGGAAGTCAATGTCCGCAAGATCGGTGTGATTTATCAAAACGACGCATTTGGTAAGGCGGTGCTCGAAGGCGTGAAACTGGCACTCGAGAAGCACCACTCCACTCCCGCGGCGGTCGGTACGTTCGAGCGGAATACCCTGGATGTCGACGCCGGGTTGAAGGACGTGATGGCGGCGCATCCACAAGCCGTAGTGGTAGTCGGACCCTATGCTCCCGTGGCGGCCATCGTGAAGAAGGCCCATGCCGCCGATTGGCGACCCCGGTTTCTGACGGTCTCGTTCGTAGGGACCGAAGAATTCATCAAGGAAGCAGGATCCGATGCGGAGGGAACGATTATCACGCAGGTGGTTCCTCCCTACGATCACAGCGACTACCCGACGGTTGCTCTCTACCGTAAATGTTTAGAGAAGTATTATCCCTCGACACCCCTGAGCTTTGTGAGCCTGGAGGGCTTTGTGGACGCCATGGTGGTGGTGGAGGGCTTGAAGCGAGCGGGAGACGACTTGACGCGGGAAAAGTTCATTACGGCCATTGAGTCGATTCACGACATGAATGTCGGTCTGGGTCCCATGCTGACACTGAACTACAGCGCTACGGACCATAAGGGTTTCGAGAGAGTGTATCCCACCGTGGTTCGCAACGGTCAGCCGGTGTCGATTACCGACTGGCAGACATTCGGCAAGTGAGCCGGAATCGGCGGGTCCAACCTTTTCGTCTTCTTCCAGGCGCCGGCAACTGAGAGCGGCGCCACTACTTTCCTCACCAGGGCTTTTGGGACTTCCCAGTTCTAGGGGGTCGGCTCGTGAGATTTCCCGAGCAACGCACGAGTTGACAGAGGCGCCAGGATCTCTCGACAACATCCCTAGATGTCGCATACTCTTCGATCAGGAATTATCTCGACCAGAGGAGTTCGATCGTGAACCCAAGCTTCGCGAGGGCATTGTTTTGGGTCTGCTTGAGCACCGGGTTGCTCGCTCAGGCTCCCCCCGAGGGAATCTGGCAGGGATACGACGGAGAGTGGAGGCACACCTCTCAGCAGCTGATCGCGCTGGCGGAAGCCACGCCCCCCGAGAAATTCGCCTGGCGACCCGCGGCAGGAGTCCGCTCCACCAGCGAGGTGTACATGCATATCGCCATCTCGAATTTCTACCTGCTGAGTGTTACCGGACCCAAGATGCCCCCTAACCTCAAACTTGATATGGAAACAACGGTTACGTCTAAGGCCGACGTTATCAGTTGGTTAGAGCGCTCGTTGGACGCCGTCAAGCAAGCTCATTTAGCCGAGAACCCGAAAGACCTGGCGCGTAAGGTCCACATTGCAGACCGGGATTCGACCGTCGATGGCATGTATCTCCGCATCATCATTCATGCCAACGAGCACATGGGACAGCTGATTGCCTATGCTCGTATGACTGGGGTCGTGCCGCCCTGGGCAGCGAAATGACCAACGGAGGAAAAGGAAGGGTAGGACATTCGAATGCCCTGCATCCGCCCATGGATGGCGAACAGTGGATCGACGGACAAGGATTGCCTCGGTTGGTTCTTTGAGGGCGATTGCTTGGATCGTTTTTCAGCTCAATGAAACTTCTCACCGCGCGCCAACCGCTCGAGGATTGACTGCATTCGCTTGTCTCTGGTTTCAGGCTTCTTGGCAGTCTGGAGCCGGCACGCAATGGAATACAGATTGGTTTTGTTCAGGGTTTGAAAGAAGGCCTTCGCCCTTTTGTTCTTCGCCAGTGCCTTTAGGAAATCAGCCGGCACCCGGGCGTTCGAGAACGAATCATAGGCAGCCTTCCATCGGCCGTCTGCCTTCGCCGCCATGACCTCTTTCCGTCCAGCCGGCGCCATCTCTCCGGACTTCATCAATCGTTCTGCGTGCCGGGTATTGTTTTGGGACCAGCCGCTTTTCGGGCGTCTTGGCGTGAATTTCTGTAACCAAGATTCCCTGTCATATAGCTTCTTCTGTCCGTCGATCCAACCGAAGCAGAGGGCTTGATCAAGAGCCTCTGCGTACGTCACCGTGGCTACGCCCGAGTTTTTCTTGTAGATCCGCAAATGCCATCGGATTGGCTGTGGTTTGCCCACAGCCAGCGACGGAAATCGAGCGACGATGGGAGGCTCAGGATATTCATCCAGATTCGATTCCTCGGTTGGCTCGCCCCCGGCAGGGCCAAGTTCCCAACTACCCGGTTGAGTTCTGGTACCAACGCAGGACTCGGAGAGCGCGCAGAGTGTTCCAGCGGCTTGCACTGCCAACCCCGGTCTCCATTTCCACTGGAATACGTTCGAGATGAAGCAGGTTGAGAGGCCAGCGCCCGTTCTGGTGGCGGCGTGCAATCACGGTTTCGATGGCTTCCCTGACGTGACCGTCTGGTTTGACGCCTGCATTCCGCAGATAATCGAGCCCGCGCAAGACGTCGTAGTGCCAAAAGGTCGGGAACGCGAAGTGGAGCCAGCGTTTGTCGATGATTTCGCCGGTTCGAAGCGAACGGAACATGCGGCGCTCGAGCAGATAATGTTCCGCCCTCCGGCGAGCCTTAGGGACGGCTCTCGATTTGCCCCCTGCTCGTTCGTATTCGAGCAGTCCTTCGAGCACGCAGATGGTAGTGTGGAACGAAGAGCGCCGGCTTTTCGGACGTTTCGCGGAAGGCAAAACCGCTTCGCAGTTCCAGCCGCCATCTTCGAGTTGCTCGCCCAGCAGTTGACCGGCCAGTTCGTCATTCGGTTCTTTGAAATAGGAGCCGATTCCAAGGATTCTGCCGTTAATGCAGGGTTCGGTTTCGCCGCGAAGAAAGGGCCGGTTCTTGTACCACTTAAACACCAGACGCTTGTCGACACGGTCGATCATTTTTCGGGCCTGCTTGCCGGCGGGGTCGAGACCGAGGTCCATCAAGGCGACGAGAGTGTAGAGGCTAACTAGCAAACCTCGGTCCTCCTTCCCGCCCCAGTTGCCAGCGGGAGATTGGAGGGCGAGAAGCTTGGCCCCCCAACCTTCGGTTGCGACGCGAGAACGCTCGGCGGCAACCGCGTTCGGCGATTCCCCGGTGAGGTCCCGCATGACCTGCCAGCGGATGGCCGGGTCAGAATCGAGGAGCCATTTGAGGTGCGCGGGGCGGGGTGCATAATCCTCGAGGCGCATTGGTCTCTTATAGCACGGACGGTGTAAGTCTTGAGCTGTGCGCCGCGCCGCGTTGGCGTTGCCTCCTGCGTGTGGCAGAGATATCTGTTACCTTTTCTGGGTGAAGACGGCGGCGTACGGGCGGATCGTCTTTGGCGCGTCGGCAGTGCTGTTCGGCGTCATCGCACTGCTGTGGCACGACCCCGACACCTGGCAAAACTTGCATCAGATCTGGCGCCTGCCTTTTGGCGCCCTTATCGGCGGTTGTCTCATGACCGCTCTAATTGCCGGTGGGATTGGGATGCAGTACCCGCGCGCCGCACACTTGGCCTCAGTCATTCTCGGCGTTGTTTTCTTGTGTTTCTCGCTGGCCTCGATCCCGGACATCATTGCCGCATCGAACGTCTATGAGCGCTACGGGGGGAGCTTCTTCCTGTTCTTTTCCTTACTCTGCGGCGCGATTGCGCTGTACGCGGGGACTGAGGCGAATGCAGGAAGGGCGGTAGCATTCGGGCGACTGGCGCGCCTCGGACTCGGTGTCTGTGCGATTTCCTTTACGCTGGGTCAGATACTCTTACTGCGTGACACAGCTAGCTTGGTTCCAAAGTGGATTCCGCCTAACCAGATGTTCTGGGCGATACTCACGACGCTCGCGTTTGCACTCGCGGCGATTGCCATTCTCATCAATCGCCAGGCTCGGCTTGCCCTACGTCTGATGACGCTCATGCTGGCGCTCTTTGGCGTGTTGGTTTGGGTTCCGCGCCTGATCGCTCACCCGGAGGCGCATTTCAACTGGTCCGAATTCGCCCTGACTTGCCTTATCACAGGTGCTACCTGGATGGTGGCTGAGTTAAGTTCTTTCTGATCTGGGTGGCGTTTGTGTGCGTTTGTGTGCCGCTTCATTGCCGCGATGTAGTGCTCGTGCTATGCTTCAGGCCATTTTCCTCTGGAGGTGAACGTGGTAAACAAGCTGCATCCCGACCACGCCCATGCTCATACCCATCCCACGCTGGGGATGCCTACGCGTCGCAATTTTCTTTCTTCTCTGATCTCTGCCGCTGTCCTTGCTCCCTGGGTGCTTGGCCAGACCGAGCCCCAAACTCCATCCGAGGTAGCCGAGCGGTTTCGCAGGATGTCGGAGGATTACGAAAAAGAGGGACTGGCAGCGCCTTTTAAGGGAATCACTACCAACGGCGAGCTGGTGCCAGGGCTGTTTCAAATCAGACCGAGCGGGACATCGACAGAGCCGTTACGGAATGCAGCCGAAGCGTTCATCGCTAGTCTCACCTCCGTACAGCTGGCAAGAACCATGTATCCAGTGGACGATATTGAGTGGCGGAAGTGGATGAACCAGCATTTCTACGCACGGCAAGGAGTTTGCTTGGCGGAGATGACGGGCGCACAACGAGAGGCCGCCTTCGGGTTAATGCGCGCCTCGTTGAGCGCGAAAGGGTTCGAACTCATGCGCAACATCATGCGCCTGAACGAAACCCTGGCCGAGTTGGTCGAGGACAACCTGTTTTTCGGAGAGTGGTTGTACTATATCCAGATCTTCGGCAAGCCCTCGGCCACGGATCCGTGGGGCTGGAAGCTTGAGGGCCATCACGCCATCCTTAACTGTTTTGTGCTCGGCGACCAGGTGGTGATGACACCCCTGTTCGTTGGCTCCGAGCCGGTAAAGGCGCCGTCCGGCAAGTACAAAGGCCTGGAGATTCTTCAACGCGAGCAGAATGATGGACTCGGGATGTTGAAGGCACTTTCGGAAGCGCAGCGCAAACAAGCCATCCTGAACTTCTCGAAGACAGGCAACAACAATCTTACCGAGGCCTTCAAGGATAACGTCGTCATCGAGTATGCCGGATTGCGGACGAACGATTTGTCGAGTCCGACACGGCAACGATTTCGCGATCTCATTCACCTCTACGTGAGTAACATGGACGATGGCCATACCCGCGTAAAGATGGACGAGGTGGATCGGCACCTTGATAACACATGGTTTACCTGGATCGGAGGGGCGGAGCCCGACAGTGTGTTTTATTACCGCGTGCAGAGTCCGGTGATCCTGATTGAATTTGACCACCAGCGGCCTGCAAACCTGAGCAAGCTGGCAACTGACCCGATGAAACCGACACAACAGCACATCCATTGCGTGGTGCGAACGCCAAACGGGAATGACTATGGAAAGGATCTGCTTAGGCAGCACTACCTCCGACATCCACACACCACGGCTGCCAGCTAACAGGCGATTGGCGCACTCGAAAAGCGGAGTAACAGATAAGAAACGCGGGAAGGGACGATTATGAGTGCAACCAGAGCGCGAAACATTCCTAGCAACAAAAAGGACTTGTCACGAGAACAACGCGAAGAACTACTCAGAACCTTGAAAGCCCGTTTTGAGAAAAACATCAACCGCCATCAAGGTCTTCGATGGGCTCAAGTCGAAGCAAGGCTCGAAGTGAATGCTGAAAAACTGTGGTCACTCCATGAAATGGAAAAGTCTGGCGGTGAACCGGATGTTGTTGGCCATGACAAGAAGACGGGCGAATACATCTTTTATGATTGTTCAGCGGAAAGTCCTAAAGACCGCAGAAGTATTTGCTACGACCGGGAAGCGCTCGAGTCAAGGAAAGAACATAAACCAAAAGATAGCGCTACGGACATGGCAGCTGCCATAGGCGTTGAGCTTTTAACGGAAGAACAGTATCGAGAGTTGCAGAATCTCGGAGATTTCGATACCAAAACGTCGAGCTGGGTGAAAACACCTCCTGCTATCAGACAACTCGGCGGCGCCCTCTTTTGCGATCGCCGCTTCGACACTGTTTTCGTGTATCACAACGGTGCGGAATCTTACTATGCCGCTAGGGGGTTCCGTGGCTCGCTAAGGGTCTAGATTTGCAGGCCGGCCACTCAAGGATGGCTTTCGTTCACCGCCCGGAAAGTCCCGGTGCGAAACGCAAAGGTAACAACCTGCAGAACCTATCGGAAGGTGTTTGCGTCATTGGGGATCCGGAACGATTGGGGTGAGAGATCGCACATCCCTTCCGCTAGTGTTCGCGCGCCGATCATGCATCAGCAGCAACCCACCCTCGGGCTATTATTCTGAATCTGACGGCAATGCCAAACCCACGCACCAGGAGGCGGCTTCGAAAGGGCTTCTACCGATTCCTTATTCGATGGTTCGTCGTTGGCGTGGTGCTTCTTTGGTCGCTGGCTGCGCTGACCCTTGTGGCGACCCGGTGGATCGACCCGCCGACAACCGCGGTGCACATCGAGCGCCGCCTGCAGGCCTGGATTCACCACAGGCCGTATCGCGAACGCTACCAATTCATTCCCCTCAGCCAAATCTCGCCGGAGCTCCAGCACGCTGTAATCGCCGCCGAAGACTCGAACTTCTACCAGCACCATGGATTCGATTGGCACCAGATCGAAGTCGCTGCCGAGGAGGATTTGGAAGGGGATCGCACTCGCGGAGCTTCCACCATTACGCAGCAACTCGTAAAAAACCTATTCTTCGGAACGGGGCGCTCTTTCCTCCGCAAGGGTGCAGAGGTCACGCTGGTGCCGGTGGCCGAATTCGTCCTCGGGAAACAGCGCATTCTGGAGATATACCTCAACGTGGTCGAATGGGGTCATGGTATTTATGGTGCAGAGTCGGCGTGTCGTTATTACTACGAAACCGCAGCCCGGAGTATCGGCCGGCAAGAGGCGGCACGGCTCGCTGCCATCCTGCCAGCGCCCCTGAAGCGACGACCCGAGCGCATGAATAGCTACAGTGCGATTATCCTTAGGCGGATGGGCCAAATGGGATGGTAGTTGCGCCGACTCGCGGAGTCCCCCTCTAAGAAGATCATCGAGAACTGCCTTTCATATTCATCAGCTGCATTTCATGTTGCTCGACTACCGTGCCAGGCCGGTGAACGAACCGTTTCGTCGCGATACGGTCAATGTCCCGTATTACGACGGCAAAGCCCTGGAGTATCCGACCGTCCGACTGCGGATGGATCTTCGTGACCCGAATACGGTTGGCGACTTCGTCTACCATTGCTATCTTTTGGAGCATGAAGACGGAGGAATGATGGGACTGATTCGTGTGGAACCCTAATCTTCGCCCAATTACTCTCTCCGCAGCACCACCAGCGGATCAACCTGGGCCGCCCGCCGCGCCGGGATATAACTCGCGATCAGTGCAACCACCGCCAAGATCGCTGCCATCGATGAGAATGTCATGGGGTCAGTCGGGCGAATGCCAAACAGCAAGCTCCCCATCACTCGAGTCGCACTGAAAGCTCCCGCAAGTCCGAGAGTCAGGCCCGCGGCCAGGGCGCCCACGCTCTGGCGCAACACCATCCCAAGCAGCTGATGCGGCTGCGCGCCCAATGCCATGCGAATGCCAAACTCCTGCCGCCGTTGGCCCACCGATTGCGCGATCACGCCGTACGTGCCGATAACGGCCAGAAGCAAAGCGAGGGTGGCAAACGTGATCAATAAGGTGAGTACGAAGCGGCGGCGTTCGAGAGAGCCGGAGACAATCTGATCCATCGCGTGGACACTCACGGGTTGGTCGCGATCGAGCGACCAGATCTGTTCCCGGATGACGGGCGCGAGGCCGGGCGCATTGAGAGCGGCGCGGACAACCAGGTAGGTGGTCAGCGTACTCTGCCTAAACTGCTCAAAGCTGTAATAAATTGCGGGTCGGGTATCTGTCTCGAGAGAGTCCTGCTTAACGTCGGAAACTACGCCCACGATTTGGCCGGGCAGCGGCGGTCCCCAGTCCTTCATCACCACCCGTTTCCCCAAGGGACTTTCCCCCGGCCAGAATCGTTCTGCCATGGTTTGATTGATCACCAGGGCGATGGGATGGCCGGGAATGTCCTCGGTTGTGAACCCTCGTCCCGCAAGCAGGCGAATTCCCATGGTGCGGAAATACCCGGGGGTTGCGGTCAGAATCTCCGCTTCCGGTTCGTTGCCCGCCTCGTAGGCATGACCCTCGAGTTCCACGTCGGTGTCCGGAACCGAATCGAAGGGCAAAGTTCCGGAGGCGGCAACCGAGAGGACTCCCGGCAGTACCTGGAGGCGTTCGAGAACTGAGCGAACAAACCTGGTTCGCTCAGGGAGTTCGGGGTAGCGAGAATCTGGCAGCGTGAGGCGAACCACGGTGAGATGCGAAGGGTCGAAGCCGGGATCCACTTGTTTGAGCAGAAGGAAGCTTCGGATCAACAAGCCGGCGGCAGCGAGCAACATCATGGCGATCGTAAGTTCCGCGATCACGAGCAACGAACGAAAGTGCCGCCTGTGTATCGAAGAGGTGCTGCGGCCGCTATCCGCAAGTCGAACCTGTAAATCTGGTCTCGTAGATTCGAATGCTGGAATGCTTCCGCCGAGAATCGAAGCCGACAACGAGACGGAGACTACGAAAATCAGGACTTGCCAATCGATCGCTGGCGAGGCCAGGCGAGGCATCGCCCCGGGATATACGGCGAACAAAGCCTTTACCGAAATCAGCCCAAGAAAGCATCCCGCCGTTCCCCCGAGAAGGCCCAGCAACACGGTTTCGGTCAAGAACTGCCGTCCGAGCCGCAGCCTTGACGCTCCCAGGGCCGCCCGCACGGCTACCTCCTGGTTCCGCATGGCGGAACGGGAGAGCAGAAGACTGGCGAGGTTCGCGCAAGCCATCAGAAGTACCAGGGCAACCGCCCCGGACAGAATCAGCAGCGTGGGGCGAACGGCGGCAACGAGATTCTCCCGCAGGCGCGTGGCACCAAGTACGAATCCGGGATCGATCCCGCGATTTTCTTGCTGAATCCAGTTTGAAATCGCCTGTAACTCGGCGTGGACGGAGTCCATCGACGTGCCGGTTTTGACCCGTGCAAGAGTGGTGAACAAGTGCGCACGGCGATTCTCCGGGAAAGCCAGATCCTCGGTGAGAGGTGCCCATGCCTGGGCCCCTTCTGGAAAGGAGAATCCCATAGGCATGACGCCGGCAACGATGTGGGGCGTACCGTGGAGAGTGACGGATTTGCCGACGATCTCGCGATCCGATCCGAAACGATGCTGCCACAACCCGTAGCTGAGGATTACCGCTCCTTCGGCATTCTCGCAGAACTGCTCCGGTGTGAATCCCTGTCCCGCAAACGGCGTTACCCCAACGAGTGGCAGGAAATCCTGAGATACGAAGGCGGTGTCGATCTGTTCCGGCGGCACCTCGTGCCGTTGGTCGCTCAAGTTCTGGGAGAAAATGCGATAGGCGGCAACTTGGGAGAACACCCGATTTTGCTCGCGCACATCGCGAAAGGTCGCTCCCGTCAAGTTTGCTGAGCGCTGGTGATACTCCTCTAACCGCAGGATTGCGTTAGGTCGGTTGAGTTGAAGTCGACGGAACAGGGTTGCATCGACGACCGAGAAGATCGCCGTATTCGCCCCGATGCCCAGTGCGAGAGTGGCCACGGCGATCGCTGCGAAAGCGGGAGCCTTGCGCAGCCTGCGAACCTCGTAGCGCACATCCTGAAGCAAGCTTTCCAAAGGCCTTGACTCACTCCTGAGGACCGCTGCGTGAGTTTGATTCAGTTCGCCCTCTGCCTGGGCGCGAGATTGCCTAACTGCTGGTCGCTCCAGTTTGGACGTTTGGCTTCAAGACTCGTTAGCTTCTCCTGGTTTGACAGCCGACTCGGCTGACACGCGCTTACGACCACACCTGTTTCCACCAAATGAACTCTCGCGAGAAAAACCCGGGGCCGCAGGACGCGACCCCCTAAAAGCGAAAATGGACTCAACTCGTTTCAGCCTCCATCAACGTCCCAGCTCGATTCCCGTGATGTAGGACATGCGTTCGGGTCTTACGCGGCTTGCGCTTCGGTCGCAAGGTTACGACTGAGGAAATCTCGAATCGCACCTGCGATCTCCTGATGGTGTGTCTCCAGAGCGAAGTGACCGGTGTCGTACAACCGGACCTCTGCCTTTGGGTTGTCGCGCCGGTACGCTTCGGCACCCGGAGGCAGAAAGAATGGATCGTTCTTGCCCCAAACCGCCAGCAGCGGCGGCCGCTTGGTGCGGAAGTACTCCTGGAACTTGGGATAGAGAGCTACGTTGCTGGCGTAATCGAGAAACAGGTCCAGCTGGATCTCGTCGTTGCCTGGCCGAGCCAACAGCGCCGAATCGAGCTGGTAAGCTTCTGGTGCCACTAGGTTCGTATTCTGAACGCCGTGGTGGTACTGCCACTTCGTGGCTTCCGGGGTGAGGAATTCGCGCAGGGCAGCGCGATTCTCAGGGCTTGGGGTCTTCCAGTACTTCTGGATAGGATTCCAACCTTCACTGAGGCCTTCTTCGTAAGCATTGCCGTTCTGGGAAATGATGGCGGTGATTCGCTCAGGATGGGCCAATGCCAGGCGAAATCCCACCGGGGCACCGTAGTCGAAGACGTAGATCGCATAGCGGTCGAGTCCTAACCCCTGCGTGAAACGATCGATGACCTTGGCCAGGTTCTCAAAGGTGTAGCGGAACTGTTTGCGGTCCGGGGCATCGGAAAAACCAAAGCCGGGCAGATCGGGTGCGACCACATGCAAGCGGTCGGCCAACGATGGAATCAGATTGCGAAACATATGGGATGACGTGGGAAAGCCGTGCAGAAGCAGGATGGTTGGGAAATCCTTTCGACCTGCTTCGCGGTAGAAAACCTTGGCACCGTCGACGACGGCGTGTTGGTAAGTGGTCATAACGAGCACCTCCTCTAGATATGGACGCGCCGCGGAGCGGGTTTGGGTCCGCAGCGCTTCGCGCATTCCCACCATCAGATTCTACTAACCGATAAAAAGATTCATTATCGGTGTTATCATTTCCTCGAAGAGAGCATGGCAAGGGTTGGAGCATCCCACGGCCCAGACTGGCGAGATGGGTTCCTGTTCGTCGGGAACAATCTGGCATTGGATTTTCTGAATACCCATCCTATTCAGAACGGTGAGTCTCTCGAACTGCTGCCGGATTTCAGCGCTCTCTTGCGCTGGTTTCGGGCGGCGGGTCTGCTCGGTTCTCGGCAAGTTGACCATCTTCAGCAACGATGGGGCGGGTCGTCGCGCGCTCGCCTTGTCACCGGGGCCATGCGGGAGTTGCGGGAAAGAATAAGAGAGCAGCTCCTGGTTTGGGAACACACCGGGACCGTCGATCGCGGTACGGTCGACCAACTGAATCGCCTCATGAGCGAGCATCCCATGCTGATGAAGTTGCAGGGGCCCACGGCTGTCCTAGAGTCGTGGTTCGCAGCCCGCCAGCCGGAAGACCTATTTGCGCCTCTCGCGCAGCATGCGGCGATGCTGTTCACGAACCTGGACCATAACCGTGTGCGTAAGTGCGGACAATGCGTGCTGCATTTCTATGACTCGAGCAAGAAAGGCGCTCGACGGTGGTGCAGCATGCAGCTGTGTGGCAATCGCCGCAAAGTCGCAGCCTATGCGGCTCGCCAACGCGCCGGTGCTCCCCCATGATACTGGTTTAGATCGAGTAGACTGGCTGCTAGTTGCATCACTACTTTCAGGAAAAGCTCGACGGGAAAGGTTGTCGAATGCAATACTAATGGGGCCGCTTGCTCGGGATGCGTCGCGGCCAGCAACATCAGGGCGTAGACCTATCGATAGTGCTCAAGGTAATGCAGGGCACCGAACGCGAGAATCGTAGCGCTGGCTGGGATGATCAACACTCGCGTGGTTCGCAACGGCGCTGTCCAATCTACTGTTGCCAAGAAGAGTAGAACCGTCGGTAGCAACGCAACGATCGATATTTGAAAAATGTGTGCTGCCGCCCCTTCATCGCATTGAGGGGGCTGAAAATACCCGCTAAGCACTGCGACCAAAGCAACCAGCGACAGGCCAATTAGGACTCTGCCGCTAACGCGGTTGATGTGCTCCGCACGCATACCAGCACCTTATAACGCCGAATAAATAGATGTTGTAGACAATCGCCTTTCACTTGGAACCGTTGGTTTACGAGTCTGCCGGCGATTCTCGAACATACAGTCGATCGCGACCATCGGTCCCCGGGGCTCCTAGCATCGCGACTTTGCTCCTTCGTGGGGCGAGCGCGACCCCATTTCTGAAGTGGTACGGAGGAATTTAGATGCAGCAAGCGTCGATCAAGAGTGCATGGAGGCTGTCCTCCTCGTTTTCCTATTGCGGGACATTGGTGCGGGTATTGTCTGTCGCCGTTCTCGTGTCTCTGCTCATGCCTGGGGTATTGATTCCTGCTCGAGGCGATGAGAAGCGACCCAACATCTTATTGATTGTCGCCGACGACATGGGCTGGTCGGACACAGGAGCCTACGGGGGCGAAATCTTTACTCCCAACATCAATCGCCTGGCCAGCCAGGGGTATCAATTCTTGAACTTTCATGTAGGCTCCATGTGCGCGCCGACTCGCAGCATGTTGATGACCGGGGTCGACAATCACGTGGTCGGCCTGGGCAATATGGCCGAACTGGTTGCCGACAATCAACGTGGCCAGCCTGGATATGAAGGCCGGCTGAACGGCCGAGCGGTGACCGTGGCCACGTTGTTGCACGATGCCGGGTACCACACCTATATGGCCGGCAAATGGCATCTGGGGTATACCAAGGAAAGCTTGCCGGCTTCGCAGGGGTTCGAGGATTCCTTCATCTTGGCCGAGGGCGGCGCCGACAACTACGAAAAGAAGTCCTATACCCCAAAATATCCGACCCCGCCGCACTTCTTCGATGGACTCAAAGAGGCGGACCTACCCGCCGACTTCTATTCCACGCGGTATTACACCGACAAAATGATTGGCTGGATCGATGCGAAGCAGGCCGACGGCAAGCCCTTCTTCGGCTATCTCTCGTATCAGGCTGTCCATATGCCGCTGCAGGTTCCCGACGAATACACGCGTCGCTATCTGTCTTCCTACCAGGTTGGCTGGGGCCAGGTAAAGGACGTACGCTATCAGCGACAGGTCGAGATGGGAATCTCGCCCCCGGGGTTGAAGCTCACCACGCCTCCCATCATTCCAGACTGGAACTCCCTGCCCGAAGACGAACGGCGCATGGATGCCAAGCGCATGGCGGTCTATGCGGGGATGCTCGAATACATGGACATGAGCATCGGACGTGTGCTCGAACATCTCAAGCGCAAAGGCATGCTCGACAACACGATTGTCATTTTCATGAGCGACAACGGCGGCGAGGCCCACGAACTCATGGATCATTTTCCCGACTACTATGCCAAGAATTTCAACCTGACCTACGAGCAACTGGGACAAAAAGGTAGTTTCGTCGAGTACGGACCGGCTTGGGCCAACGTTTCGATGACCCCATTTTCCAGCTTCAAGTCATCGGCTTCCGAGGGCGGTGTGCGAGCACCTCTCATCATTACCTATCCCAAGGTCATACCCACGGGCCAGCGCACGGATGCCTTTGCCAGCGTTGTGGACGTGGTCCCGACCCTGCTCGAATTCGCGAACGTTAAACCATCCGCCAGCTCGCCTCCGCTCGCCGGACGAAGTATGGTTCCGTTAGTTTCGGGTGCATCGGATCAGCTCTATGCGAGCGAAATGTCAATTTCCCAGGAGCTTTCAGGAGGGGCTGCGGTGTACCGGGGCGATTACAAGCTGGCCCGCAATATCCCGCCGTATGGGGATCGGAAATGGCATCTGTATAACCTGCGCAATGACCCCACGGAGTCCCAGGACCTTGCGGCTAGCGAGCCGCAGCGTGTGAAGTCGATGAAGGAAGCCTATGCGGAGTATGTGAAGAAGAATGGCGTTATCGAAGTACCGGACGACTATGACATAGCCGCCCAAGCGACGAAGAACGCCAAGGCTAAGCATTAAGGCGCTTTCATCGGATTAACTCAGCGCAAAGGTGTCACTTCGATCCAGCCTGGCGGTCGTCGAGGAGTTATCGCGCTGGTAAGAGGTGAGACGTTCGGCACACGCCGACGTTCTTGCTGTGCGTGGATTGTGCATTTTATCACGTGCATTTCCAAGATTGTTTGTTGGGCCGCCCGTGGCCATAATGCACGACATGAAGGACGGAACCGTTCAACTCGACGATCTCGAGATGTATTACGAAACGGAGGGCGTGGGAGAGCCTCTCCTGCTTCTTCATGGCGGCACCGGGTGCCACGACAATTGGACGCATGCCGGTCGCGATCAGTTTGTGCGTGACTACACGCTGATCATGCCGGACGCACGCGGTCACGGTCGAACCACCAACCCCAGCCGGAAGCTTACGCACCGACAGTGTGCTCTGGACACCTTGGCACTGCTCGACCATCTAGGGGTTAGGAAGTGTCGTGCGATCGGGCTCAGCATGGGAGGAAATATCCTTCTCCACATGGCCACCCTCGAACCCGATCGCTTGGAAGCGATGGTTGTCGTCAGCGCCGCCATGTACTTTCCGGAACAAGCCCGTGCGATCATGCGACAGGTCCCGGCTGCGAGGGACCAGCCAGCCCAAGAGTGGGAAATGATGCGGAAACGTCACAAGCTGGGGGACGAGCAGATCGTGGCTTTGTGGGATTGGACGCGCAGCTTAAAAGACAGCTACGACGATATGAATTTTACCCCGCCTTCTTTGTCCAGAATCACGGCCTCAACCTTGATCGTCTATGGAGATCGCGATCCACTGTATCCGGTAGAGATGGCGGTAGAGATGTATCGCTCGATTCCGCGTTCCACCCTCTGGGTGGTGCCCGCCGGCGGCCATGGCCCGGTCTTCTTCGAGGCTGCGGCTCAGTTTGCTCAAACGGCACTCGGATTCTTTCGCACGTCGGCTAATCGTAAGGCGTAACAGCGGCCTGCGGATGGGGCCATCAGGTGGGTTTGCCCCAGCAAGACCCTGTCAGACCACTGATGGGCTGCCCGACCATCGAATCAGCCCGTGAAGTTTTTGAAGGCGTCGATAGCTCGTTGTGAGGACTGGCCGACCTCGATGAGGTAGCCGTCAGGATCGCGCATGTAGCAGCGCAATTCCTGGCCGTGGTTATCGAGCGGCGGGGTAAGGAACTCGGCACCTTTCTCGGACCAATCCTTGTAGCAGGCACGAATGTCGGCGACGCGAAGATTGAGGAAGCTGCTCACCCGATCGAGATCCTGCGGAGGTGCGAGCCATACAGCAGGCTTGTCGGGCGTGGGACCGCCGCCGGAGTTGAGAATGATCCAGGAATTCTCGAGCTTGATGTAGCAGGGGTTTTCCTCTTTTAGGATCTTTCCGCCCAGGACCCCTGCGTAGAATTGCTTGGATTTGGCCTGGTCTTTTACGGTCAGAAAGTGGGCGACAAAGAATCCCTGTCGAGGTACCGGTATGTCGGACGGGGTCATGCTCCTACCTCCGCGATCGTGCTGCTCCTAACCAATGATGCACACCTGAGGAAGAAGAGGAAGAAGAAGATAGAGTCGCAGAAGAACCGACGCGGCCCTGAGGCGGTCCTCAACGAGCTTATTTCCTGCCACAGTACTACAAGGCAGACGAGATCAATTCGACCACGGACGCCGACCGGTTATCGTGTCCCCGCGACGGAAGAAGAAGTCAGTGCAACCCTCCGGACAAGTTCCTGCTCCTCGGGAGCGAGGTTACCGTAGCGACCAGACTCGACTTGCCGCCGCCGGGCCTCCGGCGGCATCGCCTGCAAAGCTCGGATGACATTCCGCACTTCCTGCCGCTGTGCCGCGTCGGCGGTTGCTACGGTTCGGTAGTTGGTGATCCGAGTCGGCGCCTTGGGAGCCTTAATGGTCAAGACATTATTAGTGTCGCTAGAGATTGCCGGTGCGGGAGCATCGGAGTTGTGCTGCCACGCGTTGTCGCGAGGATCTCCCGCGTTCCCCTTGTCACGCCCAGGATCCGAAGATGGAGGTGGTTGCGGTGGCGGATAACCGTACGGGCCGTAGTAAGGATAATAGTAGGGATAGTAAGGGTAGTAGTAGGGGTATGGATAACCATATGCGTACGGATAGCCCCAACCCCATCCAAGGTTGATACCGACACTGAACCCCCATCCACCTCCCCATCCACAACAATACCCTGGATGATAGTAGGGCCATCCTGGATGTCCCCAGCCCGACCAGCCGGGATGTCCCCAACCGGACCAGCCCCCGCCGGAACCGTGCCAGCCGCCTGCCACTCCCGGGCTATGCCAGCCACCAGTGCCGCCGTGAAATCCTCCCATTCCTCCCATCCCTCCATGAAACCCGCCGCCGAAACCTCCACCACCTCCGTGGAACCCTCCACCACCACCACCATGGCCAGCACCAGCAAAGGCGGCTGGGGGAACACAGACCAGAACGATGGTTGTAATCACGATCGAAAGAATTCTGAAAAGGCGGGTACTCATGGCGCTTCCTCCACCCAGGGCGGGTTTCAAGGCCAACAATCTAGCTCCATGATACTCCCGTTACGCAAGAAACTCAGAAAATCCAACCGGAAATCTTCGAAAATACGCCTCTCCGGCACTCGGGTTCTAGGCGGAAAACCTGGCGGAACAGCCGATTTTCGAAGGAGTTTGGGGCAAGCCATGTCATCGGTGGAGTTATTTACCGGGCTGTAAAGAACGACCGTTTGCTGCTCCCCTGCCGGGCCGCCGGAGCTCAATCGGTTAGCGGCGCTTGAGAGCTTCGAGCTCATCGAGAGTACGCGGCCAGTCCGATCCCAACAGGCGTGACAAACTTCGATCCGCGAGAACTTTCCCGCCGGTTTGACAGCGCGCGCAATAGTTCGTTTCATTGTCGGCGTAGCGAATTCGCTGAATCTTTTCGCCACACCTCGGGCAGGGCTGCCCAAACCGGCCGTGAACGGCCATATCCTTGCGGAACGCAGTTACCTTCTCCGGAAACCCAGTCTCCGCCTCCGCGCGCAACCGGTCGATCCAGTGCTGGAGAGTGTCGCGAGTCGCTGCGAACAACCGTTCCCATTCCTCTGGTTTTAGCTTTTGCGTTAACGCAAGGGGAGACAAACGGGCAGCGTGTAAGATCTCGTCCGAATACGCATTGCCGATTCCGCTGAGGATGCGCGGGTCCGTGAGAGCCCTCTTGAGCGTGTGGTTTTCGGCCGTAAGCGCTTCACGAAACAAGACGAAAGTGCTGGCGAAGACGTCGATACCGCCAGGATCCACGGACTGCAATGCTTCCTCGCCTCTCAGCACATAGAGCGATGCGCGATGCTTGGTGCCCGCTTCGGTGAGCACCAGAGAACCCTGGGGAAAATCGAAGGCCGCGAGGCTCCGCCGGCCCGCCAGCTTTGCTCCTGGCGGCCGCCAGTGCAAACGGCCGGCGATCATCAGGTGCAGCACCAGCCAGAGATCACCTTCTAATCCAATCGCAATTCGCTTACCGATCCGTCGTAGTTGACGCACCATGCGGCCCTCCGTATCCGCTAGAGGCGGTTGTACAGTACGAAGCAGAAAGGGGCTCGCCAGGCGTATGTGCTGAATCGGTTGTGCCACGATCCGTGGCTCGAGCGCGCTGATGTAGGCGGCAATGTCTGGCAGTTCGGGCATATTCTCGAGGTCGCAACGGCACTTGAGCCGCGATATTAAGATAGATCATGGCCGGCGTCCGGATGGACAAGTGGCTGTGGGCTGCCAGATTCTTCAAAACGCGCAGCTTGGCGGCGCGCGCCTGTGAACTGGGCCGGATTCAATCCCATAAGCAGGCGGTCAAGCCCGCCCGCGAGGTTCGCGTGGGCGACCTCTTACAGATCAAGACCGAGGGCGGCGAGTTTGAAGTGGAGGTCCTGCTTCTCAGCGAGGTTCGCGGCCCGGCGTCGGTGGCTCAGACACTCTACCGTGAAACCGATTCGAGCCGCGAATTGCGAATCAGGATGGCTGAGGTGCGTAAGGCGGGAATGAGTTTCAACCCGGGACCGCGCAGCCGACCATCCAAACGTGATCGCCGAAAAATCATCCAGTTCCGCCAGGACGGCAGTACGTAGAGGCGTGACGGGGTTGTGGTGCGGCGGGTAAAAACGACTGCCAATCACCTGGTGAAACCTGCGAGATAGGGAGGAGGCAAGGCTATGCCTAGACAAGCAAGGCTTTTTATTTCGAGCGGCGGCTCCGTGGTGCGTGGTTACCAGAGGTTCCGGGCAAATATCCCGCCTCGCTGGATAAAAAATGCAAGAAGCTCGCGTAAGCGCATCGAGCCAGAAATTGCCAAGGGCTTACGTTCACTCGAACGTCTGCGGACGGATCGGCCAAGGGCAAGGGTTGCCATTCGCAACGCGCAGAGGGAACTACGTTCGGTCCTTGAGCGTTGGGAGATGGCCTACCGCAAGGAGAATTTCTATCGGGGGATACGAGTCCTCTTGGAGCTACAGCGCGAGGGTTCCTCCTCTCTGTAAACACGCCAGGCCCCTCAGCGACACGATCTCTAGCTGTTGCTGACTACCTTATCCTATGGCTCTGCTGACCGGCGCCAGCCAGACATACACGAGGACGCACGCTTGGTCTATGGTCATGATCGAAACCCCGTCCCGCCTTTCGGAGCCTTGACCTAAATCCGGTGATAACAAAACATAGGGCCGATGTGAGCCGTGGGATTCTTGCGACCACGGTGGACACCGTGTTCGAGCGCCCGTGCTAGAATCCGGAACCGATCGTGTTTTTTCCGCGTACCCTGGGTCATGCTGCTCGAAGAGATCCATCACGCGTTGCGGTTATTGGCACGGAATCGGGCCTTGACCCTGATCGCTGCCTTGTCCCTGGGCTTGGGTATCG
Organism: Terriglobales bacterium; assembly: GCA_035623335.1. GTDB lineage: Bacteria > Acidobacteriota > Terriglobia > Terriglobales > Acidobacteriaceae > JAFAGX01. Next base: position 63,576 of record DASPTQ010000308.1, on the reverse strand, counting down.
GCGCGAACAGCGCGATGTTCAGCATGGCCGACGCTCTCTTCCTCCGCCCCCTGCCGATTCATAATCCCAGCGAAGTGGTCGTGGTCGCCACGGACTCCCCGCAGGGCGGCACGATGGTTTCGTTTCCCGACTACCGCGATTTCCGCGACAAATCGCGTTCCTTCGACGGGCTGGTAGCGCTCGCGATCTCCACCTTCAGCGTGGCGCGTTCGAGCAAGGACGTTCCGGAGATGCGCGCCGGTGTCGCGGTAACGGACAACTTCTTCTCTGTGCTCGGCGTGCAGCCGGCGCTAGGCCGCGCCTTTCTGCCCGAAGAAGGGCAAGTGGCGGGTCGAGACGCAGTGATGGTGGTGTCGGAGGATTTCTGGCGGAGCGAACTGGGCGCCGATCGATCGTTCGTTGGGCGCTCGCTCCGGATCAACGGGATCGATTTCACCGTGGTCGGCGTGGCCCCGGCCAGCTTTACCGGTGTGGACCAGTACCTTCGGCCGTCGTTTTATGTCCCGATCATGATGTTGCAGCAGCTGAACGGTGCCACCGAAAATCCCCTGGAGAAGCGCGGCGACCACAGCTTTCAGGTCAAAGGGCGGCTGAAGGAGGGCGTTACCCGCCAACAGGCGCAGGCCGAACTGGCGACGATCTGGAAGGCGCTCCAGCAGCAGTATCCCGACACAGACCGGAACCGCACGGTCGCGGTGCGCACGGAGGTCGAGGACCGATACGTTCAGGACACGATCGATGCGCAGCTGATCGGCATGCTGATGGCGCTGGTCGGAGTGGTGCTGATCATCGCCTGCGCGAACGTGGCCAACCTGCTGCTCGGACAAACGCGGGCCCGTACGCGTGAGATCGCGATACGCCTGGCCCTAGGCATCAGCGGCCCCCGCTTGCTGCGGCAGCTTCTGGTCGAAAGCCTGCTGCTGGCGCTTGCGGGCTGCACACTAGGGCTGGTCTTTGCCTACGGAGGCATTCGCTTCTTGCAGACTCTTGAGGTACCGACGGACCTGCCGATTGTGATCCACCCGGTGCTCGATGCGCGGGTGTTGATGTTCAGCTTGGCGTGTGCCCTGCTGAGCGCTCTCGTGTGTGGGTTGGTGCCGGCGTGGAAGAGCTTCAAGGTTGAACTCGTCCCGGCGCTGAAGAGCGCCGAGAGCAGCTTAAAGGTGCGCCACCGCACCTGGGGCCGGGATCTGCTCGTGGTCGGACAGGTTGCGCTTTCGCTGGTGCTTCTGGTCGCAACCGGAATGCTCCTCGACGGCTTTCGAAAGACGTTACTATCCAGTCCTGGCTTTCGCACTGACCACTTGCTGATGACCGAGTTTGATACCTCGATGGTGCGCTACACACCGGCGCAAACTCACGACTTCTACCGCAGCCTGGTAGACCACGCTCGAGCCTTGCCCGGTGTGCGCAACGTATCTCTTACGGAGGTCGTGCCCTTCGCGCCGGGCCAGGCTAATTTCGACGTTGTCCCCGAGGGGTATCAATTTCCCAAGGGGCAGGAAAACACGTCCCTGCTCGGCAGCGTGGTGGACGAGAACTATTTCTCGGTGATGAATACGCCGATCATCAGCGGGCGCACGTTCAACGCCAACGATAAGGAAGGCACTCCCCTGGTGGTAGTAGTGAACGAGCAGTTCGCAAAGACCTATTGGCCGAACCAGGATCCCATAGGCAAACGACTTCGCTTGGCGGCGGATAAAGATAAGTGGCGCATGGTAGTAGGGGTGGCCAAGACCGGGAAATACATCTTTATCTCCGAAAACCCACAGCCTTTCCTGTACTTGCCGTTGGCGCAGGACCAGCAGACACGCATGGTGTTACTGACCGAAACCTCGGCTGACCCGGCGGTGCTGGCCGGGCCCGTGCGCGAGATCGTACACACGCTGGATGCGAACCAGCCCGTGTTCAACATGCGTACGATGTCGAGCTTTTACCACACACGCGCGGTATCGACACCGCTCTTCATCATGGAGATCGTTGCCGCCATGGGCATGATGGGCCTGACCCTGGCACTGATCGGACTCTACGGGCTGGTTGCCTACTCGGTGGCACGGCGCACGCGGGAGATCGGCGTGCGCATGGCCATCGGCGCGCGGCGGGCGGACGTGCTCGTCATGGTGCTCAAGCAAGGGTTAACGCTGTCGCTCGCGGGAATCGCCATTGGCGGCTTAGTGACCGCAGCTGCCGTGCGCGTGCTGGCGTCCGGACTTCTCGGATTGGCGACCCCGAATCTGCCAACGTTCGCACTCGTGCCGGTGTTGCTCCTGGTGGCAACGCTCATCTCCTGCTACGTACCGGCTTACCGCGCATCGCGGGTCGATCCCATGCTGGCCCTGCGTTACGAATAGGCTAGGGCGCTCGGCCGCCTACTGGTAGCGTGCCCAGGTTCGCGTGCCGCCTAAGTCCTGCCTGCTATTGTTTTCGCCAGTAGATGACGCTCGCGAAAAACATCCCGCAGGATCTGTCCAGCCTTCTTCAGGCGATGGCTACCGATTTCCCGGTGATGCTCGGGGAAAATCTTGTGGGGATCTATCTGTGGGGCTCGTTGACCTACGACGCATTCGAAGAGAGATGCAGCGACGTTGATTCGATCGTGGTTACCACCCGGGACCTCGATGACCGTGAGTTTGCTGAACTGGATGCATGGTTCCAGAACCAAGCACGGCGAAACCGCTGGGTCCAACGAATTGACATGCGCTTCGTCCTTGACCAGGAATTTCTCGACAATCGGTCGCGATGCTGCGGCTTCTATCACGACACCCAAAAACTCGTTCGGCATGGATCCGACGGAAACCCGATCATCTGGATGAACATTGCGCAGTGTGGCGTCACCTTGTGGGGCAAGGACGCGAAGCTCATTGCTCCTCCTGTGTCCAGTTCACGCTTCCATGAGGCGCTGCTCGAGGAATTGAACTACCTGAAAGAAAGCCTGAACTCCAACATCGGGGATCGATCCGACCGGGCATTCATCCACAACGCCTATGCAGTCCTCACCGCATGCCGCATCCTTTATTCGGCCAATCACGGGACACTGGTTTCGAAGGAACAAGCCTATGCCTGGGCGGTCGAAACCATCCCGACCGAGTGGCACCCGGTCCTTCAGGCAGCCAGAGAGAATCGGCTGAAATATTCCGGCTCGACGAACCCTGACGTGGAACAGAATGCGATTCGCTTTGTAAGCTTCGTCACCGGCGAAGTCCGGCGCATCGTAGAGAAATCAAATCAGATCTGAGCAGCCATAGGAATGTCCATTCGACCACCGGGACCGTCAGCTGGCGGTCAATACGGGGTTGATCGCTGAATTGCCCTGAAAACACCAATCGGCCGCTTCAGAAGTTCTCCAGCAGCCACATGTTGGCGTTAACGGCCTGGCTCTGAATCACCACATGGCGGCCGTCCGGTGAAGGCACGGCAGAGGGAGCTAAGGGCGGTAGGAACAGGTCGCCCGGTCTCCGGATGCCTCCTTGGATATACCACAATCTCTGTGCATTGCCATTCAAGTCGAGATGGAACAGCGTGAATCCTCCATTGGCCAGAGCGGAGACAAACAGCCCATCGCCGTCCGCACTCCAGTCCAGACTAAAGAGCTTGGGCCGATCTTCAACGGAAAAGTGCAGGGTGGAATTGTCGGACAAGGACAGCAAGGTAATGGTCGCTTCTGACTGTTGGAGAATCGCAATCCGGGTTCCGTCCGGCGACAGGTCCCAATCATATTGGGCGGCGGCCGTTGCCTCCATTCCAAACCTTGCCCTCTCGCGCCCGCGTCCCCGCACCGGGTCTACCTCGGTGAACACGAGCGCGGTGTGATCGGAAGTCTGCTCGGCAAGAATGCACGCTGCCGACGAATGGCGGGCACATCGAAGCCCCGGATCGGCGCCGTAGGATGAGGTCAGCAGCAACTGGGGCGCACCGCCCGTTATTGGCATCTTCATCAGGCCGACGCGCTGTGCCGAGCCCCAGCCCTTGGGAGGGGATAGATAGAAAACCCAAGCTCCATCCGCACTGATCCGGGCGTCCAGGGGCGAATCTTCCAGGGTCGCGATCGATTGCACGGATTCCTCCCCGTCAGCCTGACGGAGCAGCTCGGAATGGCCGTTGCGGTCTGACAGGTAAACGATCGTCTTACTGTCTTCGCTCCATCCCAGCGGAACATTCCATCCCTCATTCAGGGTGAGGCGGACAGGGGTGCTGAGTTCGGTTCCGCCAGCCCTGAGATCGGCCACGTATAATGTGCTTTGCAGGGAAGATCGCAGAAATGAGAGGCGCCTTCCATCCGCCGAGAAGCCAGGGTCGTCCATGCGGAATCCGGACCAATTGGTCAAGCGCGTGGGCTTTTCGACTGGCTCACCTGTTTGGGTATCAAGTTTGACTTGCCAGAAATTGCAGGTTCTTTCCTCCGAGTCGATCAGGGAGTAAATGATGCGCCCGTTCGGAGACCACGCCCAATCGTTGGCAAAACGAGGATACAGGTCTCCTATCGCCAATGTGGCGGGTCCGCCTTCGAGGGGGCGGCTCTCAAAGGTCATCTCTCCTCGATCCGACAATTGCCGCAGCTTGACGTAGGCGAGCCTGCGACCATCTGGAGAAAAGTCGGCACCACCGAAGGCAGTGTCGCTCTCTGCGTCGAACACTTTGTGAGCGTCGGTCCCGTCGGTTCGCATGGTCCACAACTCGCGATAGTAAAGGCTGCCCAAGTTTGCCCCGAACGCGATCCACTGACCATCATGCGACAGAGCCCACGCCATTCCATTGTCGCGAATTTTGCGTATGGATCCCCCTGTCACCGGGACGAGCCAAATGCTCGGTTGGAGCCCGGACGGGGCTGCGTTCGCGATAATCGCAGATCCATCGCGTACCCAGGTGTCAACGAGTAACCAGCTTTCAGGGGTGCCCTTGAAATTTGCCGGCATCGGGACGTCCTGGATGCTGCCAGTATCGATCTGCTGAATGTGAATTCCCTTGACGTCGGAGTAGGCGAGTAGTGTGCCGTCAGGGGAAAGGACGCCGCTTACTACCGGGTTTTCGCTGGAGTTGCTGGTGAGGCGTTGCTGCTTCAGATACCCGCTTCCGGGGGCGTTTTCGGTCCTCTCATTGCTCATTGGAATCTGCTTCCACGGAGGCACGCCGACCAGGCGATACCCAATCATAGCGGCCACCAAGAGCAAAGCCAGAATCGCAGCCGCGATCAGCGGCCAGAGTTTTCCGAGTGCCCCGCTCGTGCCGCTTGCCCCGCCTCCGAACGCCAACGCGCCCGGGACGGCTGTTAGGTCCCTGCGGATTTCTGCTGCAGTCTGATAGCGGGTCTTGCGATTTTTTTCTAGTGCCTTGTGGATAATACCTTCCAACTCGACCGGGACTTCAGGATTCACTGTCCGAACTGCCCGTGGTGCTTCATTCTGGATTGCCGCATGAAGCAGCGGAGCACTGTCTCCGGCGAAGGCACGCTGTCCAGCTGCCATCTCATAAAGGACAAGACCAAACGAGAAGAGGTCGGTCCTCGAATCCAACTTCTCGCCCCGCACCTGCTCGGGTGACATGTAGGCTGCCGTGCCAAGTGCCGTCCCGGTGCGAGTGAGATGCAAGGCGGTCGCTGATGTGGGTTTGGCCGAGCGAGCTGTCGCAGGACCATCATTCTCGCCTGCGGTGGTTGGATCTTCGAGCGTGGCCAAGCCGAAGTCCAGAATCTTAGCCTCGCCACGGTTCGTCAGAAAAATGTTGCTCGGCTTAATATCTCGATGAATGATGGCCTTCTCGTGCGCCGCCGCTAGTCCGTCCGCCACCTGCCGAGCGATGTCCAGGAGCGCATCCATGGGTAAGGGAGCCTCCCTGGCGATGCGCTCACGCAAAGTTTCTCCCTGCAAGAAAGGCATCACTATAAAAGGTTGCCCTGCGTGCTCGCCGAATTCATGAATGGCGCAGATGTTGCGATGATCCAGGGCAGAGGCGACTCGCGCTTCCCGCTCAAAACGTTCCCGCGCCTTCGCGTGCTGACCGAGCTCCTCCGGCAGGAATTTCAGCGCAACCAGGCGACCCAACTTCAGGTCCTCCGCTTTATAGACTATCCCCATGCCTCCGCCACCCAGAATCTCCAACACTCGATAATGGGCGACTCTCTTGCCCGCCAGGTAGGGAGAGAGAGGCGGGGTTTGTTGGGAAACTTCGGTGGCAGGCTTGGCAGGACTCGGCTCTGCCCACTCGACTGGCCCCTTCCAACGGTAGCCACGTCGCGCTAGAGTCTCAACGTAGCGAGGGCTGGCTGCGACATCCCCCAACGCCAGCCGCAACTTCTTGATGGCGGAATTGATGCTGTTCTCAAACTCGACGACCGTGTCATTCGGCCACAGCCGCTTCTGAATTTCATGCCGCAAGACCACTTCGCCAGGACGCTCCAGCAACATCACCAGAATGCGGAAAGACTGCTCTGGCAGCTTGATCTTCTCTCCGTCCTTGTAGAGTTCTCCAGACCGCAGGTTGACTTCGAAGGACTCGAAACGGGCCAAGGCCGGAGAGTGGACAACTTCGTTCAAGGAGATACACCCTTGAGGTTCAGCTGGCGCTCGATGGGGTCAAGAAAGCCGAGGTCATTAAAGCGTGAGAAGTCTAACACTACCGCCCCCCGGAATAAAGCCGAAAGCTGGATCTTGTGAGGTCTTGCTTTCAGGAACAACACCAGATGTTTCTTGGGGTTAGGTGAACTGATACCTCATTTCGAGCGTTCGCCGATTGAAAGCGTCTGCTCCTCCGGTCACATGAGAATCACTCGCAAGTCACACGCAGTCCATTGAACGTCGTTCCCCCCTGGGGCAAAGTCGCGCTTGGCTCAATGGCGCAGGGGAAAGTCGGCCGCGACCGATGTCGACGCGGCGCGGCGTGAGACCCAGATGACCAAGCCTCAAGGAGGAAACCGTGAAGAGGAATCTTCTTGCGTACATCCTAGCGATCACGCTCACGGCTGCACTGGCTTTTCCAATACGACTAACAGCGCAGGTGCGGTACAGGGTTGTGGACATGGGTACTTTCGGGGGACCCCAGGGTTACCTTACGGAAACCACCCAGGTCCTTAACAATCAGGGAGCCGTCACGGGGTACTTGGACACCTCTACTCCGGACCCAAACTTCCCCAATTTCTCAAATTGCTTCAACCCAGACTGTTTTTTCTCTCACGCATTCCAATTTCACGATGGTCTAATCACCGACCTCGGGGCTCTTGCCGCAGGCCACACGAGCAACAGCCAGTGGATCAGTGGCAACGGCCTGATCGTTGGGATATCGGAAAACGGCGTAACTGATCCAGTAACAGGCGCGGCGGAGAACAGAGCCGTCCTCTGGAAGAATGGTGCCATCGTCAACCTCGGCACTCTGCCAGGCGGTCACGAGAGCCAGGGGTATGCCGTGAACAACGCCGGGCAGATCGTCGGAGCGGCTTCAAACGGCAAATCGGATCCCTTCTCCTTGAACGGCTGGGGAACAGAAACCCGAGCATTCTTGTGGCAAAACGGGATCATGCAGGATTTGGGCACGCTAGGCGGTCCTGATGCCCTAGCGGCTAATGTGAACGAGCGCGGGCAGATATCGGGATGTTCGTATACGAATTCGACGCCAAATTCTACTACCGGGGTCCCAACCCTGGAGCCATTCCTTTGGGAACATGGCACAATGCGGAGCCTGGGCACTCTCGGCGGCACCTCTGGCTGTGTCACTGATCTCAATAGCCAAGGCCAAGTCGCCGGCGTTTCGAACCTCGCTGGCGACCTAGTAACTCATCCATTCCTCTGGTCAAACGGATCCCTAATTGACCTAGGTACATTTGGGGGAGGTGGGTATAACTACCCGACCTACATGAACGATGCCGGAGAGGTTGTTGGTGAGGCCAATTATCCAGGAGAGGTAATTCACCGGGCCTTCCTCTGGAAAGATGGCGTGCTGCGTGATCTGGGGACGCTGGACAAGTGCAGCACGGCGTACGGCATCAATTCCAAGGGGCAGGTCGTGGGTGCTTCAGGCGATTGCGGTCCGGGTGTGCACGCATTCCTGTGGGAGAACGGCACGATGAAGGATCTCACGAAGATGATTCCACCTCACGTTGAGTTGGTTGTTGCCATGGCAATTAATGACCGCGGAGAGATTGCGTGCGTTGGCAGGGTCGCGGGTGATGACTTTACCGGCGTTCAACACGTTTTTCTTTTGATCCCGGCGAGCGGAGAGGGCAGCGAAACAACAGCTGGCGAAACCCACGAGAGCCTTCCCACCCTCGAAACGGCACCTTTATCGCGTGAACGGGGAGGACGTCGCCCTCATCCGATCGTTGGGTCAACGAACTAGTTCCATCATTTCTGGGTGCGATGGAGCACGAGTCGTCCGCAAGCCACGGGTCCGTGTGCCCGCGACAGCATACAGTCCCGTCGAATCAGCGGTAGACCAGGCAGCCGCGTACTTCAAGATCGAGAATCCAGTCAGGCGATAGCCAGGTGTCCACCCAGCGCAGGTCGAGCTTTTCTAGTCGCGGTAATCGACCGAGGCTCGGGGGAAGTTGCTCGATTGGATTCCCTCGAAGGTCGATCCGCCGCAACTCGCGTAATTCGCCGACTGACTCTGGGACACAGGTAAGCCGATTGTTTCTGAGGTGCAACTCCCTCAACCTCGACAAGCGTCCCATCCAATCCGGCAGGGATCGTAGCCGATTGTCACCAACGCGAAGCTCAACCAGGTTCTGCATGCCGGATACTGCGTCCGGGAGCGTGGCGAATCGGTTCTCACTGATGTTTAGGTAGCGCAACTTTGTGAGTCGGCTCAGGGACGAGGGCAGGCGGGTCAATCGGTTGCCATGAAGGTACAGAAAATCGCTGAGTTCGTTGAGGTTGCCTAAAGATTCCGGCACTTGCGTGAGCCGATTGTGACCAAGATCGAGCATGCGCAGTCGTTGCAAGCCGCCAATCTGTTCGGGCACCGCGGAAAGCTCATTTTCCGAAAGCACCAGGCTCTCAAGATCGGTTTGCTCCCACACATCGTCTGGCACACGCCGGAGGCGCTTCTTGCGAAGACTTAGAGTGCGACGAGGCGAAGGTGACATGGGGAGATCCTATCACTCACTTAAGGATCAACTCTCAAGTCGAGGCACACGCCGGTTAGGTGTGCGCTTGATCGAAGCGCCGAGGGAAGACGCGTCGAGCAATAGACTGGTCCCCGATCGCCCGCCGCTAATGGCGTCGGTGGTTTGGCACTACGGCGGACAATCTGTTCTAGCCCTTGCTTCGGGAAGCATCAAGCGAATGGCTTTGGTGAATTCTCGAAACTGTTCTCCCTAGAACGTCAACCTAGCTGCGATCTGCCCAATCCGGGGGGCGGGGCCTCGGAACGTGCCCGTCGTGGTGATCTGTCCGAAGACCAGGCTGTTGATGTTGGTAGCGTTGTCGGAATAGGTTGGCTGCGCGAACTCGGGATGATTCAGCACATTGAAAAATTCGAGACGAAGTTGCAGACTGATGCGTTCGGTAATGGCGGTGGTCTTAGCCAAAGCGAGATCAAGATTCGTCAAACCCGGGCCCCGCAAGTAATTGCGATGCAGCCCGTACGTGCGATCCTTAGGGTTGCCTACGGGATCAAGCGAGGGAAAACACGGATTAGGCGCGCCTCCATCGAAGTAGTAACTGTTTTCCAGGGGAACATTGGAGAGGCTGTTGGGATTGAAATAGAAGTTACCGGTCACGGGCGTGGTGGTGATTTGGCAACCGCCGTTCGGGCCGATTCCATAGGTAACTTCGTTGATCGTGCGCTGATAGCGCGGATTAAAGATTTGGATCGGACCGACCACGGCTGCGTTGGTCAAATAGGGATCGCCAGCTCCGGAAGTTCCCGGGTTTGCAGGATCGCTGCTGCCCGGCAACGATGCACCGATATCAATCGGGAATCCGGTGCGCCAGGTGAAAATCGGATAAAGGCTCCACCCCTGGGTCAGGCGCTTGGGGCCGCCACCCCACGCGCGATCGAAGGGCAGATCCCAGCCGCCGCTGAGACTGATGCGATTGCGGACATCCGAGTCACTGGAAGCATAGTAAAGATGTGGCTCGTAGGCGGGGACAATCGAGTTCCGCTGCCGAAACCCGGAAGCATCGTCCAGGTTGTGCCCATAGGTATAAGCCAAGGTGTAGTAGAACGTACCTAGTTTGGAGGTCTTCGGGTGTCTAGTGAGACTGGCCTCCAGTGCGTTGTAGTTCGCATTGGCGACATTCTGGAATTCAGGAAGCTGGCCAAAACAAAGTATGCCGACGATGGTCCCGCAGGTGCTGTTGCCCGGTCTCTGATCCAGCAACCGCGTTGTGGTTCCGAGGATCATCGGATTGATATCTTTGAGCGAGGTCAGGCCGTGCGACGAAGTGCCTAGGTAGTTCATCTCCAGGACCATATCGGCGATCAAGTTGTGCTGCACGCTCAGGTTGTACTGGTAGACGTAAGGTGTGCGCAGGTGCGGATCCACAAAGTAAACGAAGCCAGTGCTGTTGATCGGTACAAAAGGAACGAAAGAGACGTTGCGGGATGGCGGCTTCGAGGGGAACGGATTGGGGACGCCCGCAGCCACGAAAGGTTGATTCATGTAGTTGACTGCCCCTGAACCGGGACCGACCGTGTCGAAGTAAAGTCCGGCAGTGCCGACGAATGGCGCCTGGCCATTGAACTGCAAGTTGTCTTCGCCTTTCAGAATGTCGTAGAACACGCCGAAACCACCGCGGAGGCTGGTTTTGCCGCTCCCAGTGGGATCCCAAGCAAAGCCGATCCGGGGCGCGAAATTCTTGGTATCGGGAAAGTTGACACCCGTCGGAGCGCCGGGATCGCCGGGATAAACCAATCCGGTCGGAGAATTCACGAAACGCAGGGACTGATCTCCCGGGATGACCGAGAACGTGCGGCCTTCGGTGTCGCTCTTGGGAGTGCTGTATTCATAGCGAAGCCCGAGCGTGAGTGTCAGGTTTTTGAAGGCATGAAATTCGTCCTGGGCAAAGGCGTAGACATTCTTGGTGCGAATGTTGGAGGGCGCCTTGGCTCCCTGGAGGTAGTCGTAGGGGATGCCGAGGAGAAAGTCAGCGTAGGAATTTCCCGACCCAATGCCGCCCGATCCGTAATAGTCGAATTCGCCGTTGATGATGTAGTCGTAAACCAGGTTTTCCTGATAAGGCGTGAAGCCGCCGCCGAACTTCCAGTTGTGACGCCCCCGCGTCCAGGTCACGGCGTCCGTCCAGGAAAAAGTGTTTTCCACGTAGCGCGTAGGACCGTTTTCACTGGGGCCGAGGTAAAGTCCGGTGTCGAAGAACAGGTCCGTTGGGCCGGTGGGCTCGTCCGGTGTAATGTCGATGCCTAGCGATGCCGGGGTAGGCAGCGGCTGGGTGGGAGTATCTTGCAGATAATTACTGCGATGGGTGATGAAATGGAACTCATTCAGCATCGTTGGCGAGAAGACTCGAGTGTATTCGATGTTGGTGAAGTAATAGTTGGCTGCGGTGCGACTAGGGTAACCCGGAACTGTGGCCCAAGCGAAGGGATAGTCGGGGGTAACGTAGCGGTTCACCCCAAACGTAAGGGATATTTTGTCGCGCGAGCTGAGGTTGAAGTCGAACTTAGAGGTGAGCTCGTCGAGGTCGGTGGCTGAGCTTATCGTCGTCGAAAGCAGACCGCCGGGAGCGCTGGGGATTAAGCCCTCCTTTAGGTAGGCCTGGGCAACGCTATTAATGCGATTCGGAGCAATGATCGCTTGCGCGGCCAAGGCGGGGTTGGGCTGAAAAAAAGGATTGGCTTCGAGAAATGCTGCGACACCGGGATCGGGAGCCCCATTGGCCGACTGGGAGAAGTTCCCCTGCGTCTCGAGCGGCGTGAAAACCGGGCTGTCCAAGTCCGGCAACCCCTGAACTTGCCGCTGCCCTTGATAGGCAAGGAAGAAGAATATCTTGTCCTTGACGATGGGACCACCCAAGGTTGCTCCGTACTGATTGCGTTTGAGGTCCAGCCGCGGAAGGCCCTGCTGAATGTTAAAGAAGTCATTGGCGTCCAGTATGCGATTACGAAAGAATTCGAACAGGCTGCCGTGAAGTTGGTTTGTGCCCGATTTGGTCACGATGCTGATGATGCCGCCGGCATTGCGGCCGTACTCGGCGGTGTAGTCACTGGTAAGCAGGCGGAATTCGGCAATGGTATCGGGATTGGGATCAAGCAGGATGCTGTTGTCGAGTAGATCGTTGTTCAGGCCGCCATCGAGCAAAAAGGTAACGGAATCGGTTCGACCGCCGCCGATGCTGTAGTTGCCCGCGCCGCCATTGTCGTCGTTGCTTTCGGTCACGCCGGGCTGAAGCAAGGCGAGATCGAGTGTATCGCGGCCGTTGAGGGGCATGTCGGTGAGCACGCGTCCGGTCAGGGACCCCCCTACGGTGGGGTTGACCGTTTCCACGGGTGCCGCTTGCGCCCCGACTTCAATGGTTTGATTGGTGGCACCCACTGGCAACTGAACATCGACCCGCAGAGCCTGATTAATCTCTAGCTTATTTTGGCCGATGACGACGGTTCGGAATCCGTCGTGCTCCGCCGTCACCGTGTAGTCGCCTATGGGCAGCGAGAGAACTTGATAGTGGCCGTCATGATCCGTAGTGGTCTTGCGGCTGCTCTGCATGGCGGAATTGGTGACTGTCACCTGGACATCCGGAATCACGGCTCCGCTGGGGTCGGAGACAGTTCCGGTAATTCTGCCGGTGGCCTCTTGAGCCCGAGAAATGGGGGCGAGGAGCAACAACGTGATGAGCATCATCAGAGTTGAGCGTTTCATCGAATCGCGCCTCCTTTACGGCCGATGCAAGACGTCCCGGTGAGAGGGTGCGGAGTCTGCGGAAACCGCGGACTTCGGGCACTAGGTACCGGAGATCACAGTCCGGATTCGAGTTTCCCCGGATCAATGAGACGACGCACGGGAATGTCGGCAAATCCGCGAACTACGGCATGGTGGTTTTCAATGGCGAGATGATGTTGAGGACCTGTGCGTTTAAGAACAAGGCGTCGAAGAAAAGTGAAGTTGCGCCCCATGGGGTGCATCCTGAGCTCGAACCCGCTATCCCGGCCCTCTTGGATTTGTGCTGGGCCAGACACCTCCTGGCGTCCGAGTCCTGGACGTTGGCCAGAGGAAACCCGAGCACACCTGGAACCGGGAAAAGCAGTTCGACCACCAGCGCCTGAATTCTCCCTCCAGGCTTAGCCGGAAGTCAAGATGAATAGCAGACCCGTGAATCGCGAACCTGGACGCGTCAACCTACGACTGGCAAAAAGAGTACACTGGGCAACGTTTGCCTCTCCACACATTGCTTTACCGGCAAGCGGTCAGAAGCTAAAAGGGATAGCAGGTCTCTTTCAACTCGGTGCTGCGCCATGCCGATCTTCGAAGGGCGCCAGGTGTCCTGGGTGCAATTGCGTTGCCACCGATAGCGGCCTGAGGCGGTCAGGATGACAAGCCCAGTCGTTGGACCAGAGGCAATGGAGGCGAGAACACTCCGCAAACTGCGGACCCGGATCATACCGTTCATCATGGTTCTCATGGTGATTGCTTCTTTAGACCGCATGAACATCGGTTTTGCGGCCTTGACGATGAACAAGGATCTGGCGATTACCACCGAGCAGTACGGATTCCTCGCCGGAATCTTCTTTCTTGGCTATTTCACCTTTGAGATCCCCAGCAACCTGCTGCTGCATAGAATCGGGGCGCGTGTCTGGCTTGCCCGGATCCTCATCAGTTGGGGGATTGTGGCCATGCTGACGGGCTTCGCGAAGACCGCCAGCCATGTCTATATGTTGCGCTTCTTGCTCGGGGTAGCTGAGGCCGGCTACTTCCCTGGAATCGTGTTGTATTTGACGTACTGGTTTCGCCAGAAGCAACTGGCTCAGAGCGTCGCGCTATTTTTGACGGCGAACCCGGTAGCGAACATCCTGGGTGCTCCGATCTCAGGCGTGATTCTCGATCATGCTCACTGGTTCGGGGTCAGCAGTTGGAGATGGCTGCTGATTCTCGAGGGCGCTCCCGCCATCGTGGGTGGCATTCTCACCTATTTGCTGCTGCCAGCGAGACCTGCGGAGGCCAGATTTCTAACCGCGCAGGAAAAGGAATGGATCACAACGGAGTTGGCACGAGAAGAACAACAGAAGCTTGCCACACACCAGATTGGCGTAGGCGGGGTACTGGCGCATGGGCGGATTTGGTATCTCACCGTTATTTATTTCATGGTAATGATTTCCTGGAACGGCATGTCTTTGTGGATGCCCCAACTCATGAAAGCTTTCTCCAGTCAATATTCGAACACCACCGTCGGCATCCTGGTCATGATTCCCTACTTCGTGGCGCTGATGGTTATGATCGGTGTCGGACAGCATTCGGATCGTACGCTTGAACGCCGCTATCACGCGGCGATTCCTCTACTCATCGGAGCTATCTGTTTGGCCTGCTTGGCCATGAATATCTCGGGTTCCGCTCTGGTTTCCGTCCTGCTTTGGTGTGCCGCAGTTTCCGGGGCGTGCTCGGTCTGGGGTCCGTTTTGGTCGTTGCCCAATGAGTTTTTGGCGGGTTACTCTGCCGCTGCCGGAATTGCTCTGATCAATTCCATCGGGAATCTCGGTGGCTTTGTTGGATCGTATACGATCGGTGCGATCAGCCATCGCACAAGGAGCTTCCGCGGAAGTCTGGTTTTTCTGTGTCTTTCCTTTGTAACATCGGCAATCTTGATGCTCGCATTGAGAAAAGCCACGAAGCCGTTGGGCGCGACGCCGACGGTCGAGCCGAGTACAGCACTGATTCCAACCGATATGGAGCCGTAACCGGGGTTGGAATGCGGTAGCGGGAAAGAATCCCAGTTAGGAATTGCAGGACACCCCAGGCGATCCGGAGAGAAGTCCGTCCATGGAAGGCCCGATCGCGGCTCATTCAACTCCTGGACCGTTACTCTTCTGCGACGGTACCCGCGTGCCTCGGCCCGAACATCGTTCCAAAGAAATCCCCTTGGTTCCAGGTGGGCGGTTGATCGTGCTGGGCGACCTGGTATCCGACTAGGAAGTTCAACACCGCTGCCTTGGCCATCGAGGCAAAGTCGATTGGCTGGTCCATGTTGTCGAGCGGAGTGTGATAGCGCGTGACCAGCCACTTCTTTTGCACTGCGAGACCATCGATCGTGGGATCGGTGGAATGCACGCCATCATTGACACAGACGGCTGGGACACCCTCGAGAACGAAGGAGTATTGATCGCTGCGGATGAAACTGTTTTCCTCGGGCATGGGGTCGGCGACTAGGTCGTAACCAAGCACTTTGCCGGCAGCAACAACGTCGTCACCGAGCGTGGAGTGCTCGGCCCCGAGCGCGACCACATCTTTCATTGGATAATATTCGCCCGGAGCACCGTCGATATTGACGTTGGCCACGATGGAGTGCAGCGGGACGGTGGGGAAATGCGCGAAATAATCCGAGCCGAGCAGCCCCAGTTCTTCCCCGGTTACGAACAGGAACAGCATGGAGCGGCGCGGCGGCTTGGGCAGGCTGGCGTAGGCGCGTGCGATTTCGAGCAGCGTTGCCGTGCCGGAGGCGTTATCGAGAGCGCCGTGACATACGTTGTCGCCGTTGATAGCGGGACAAATTCCCAGGTGATCCACGTGCGCGGTATAGACGACGTACTGGCTGCGCAGCGCGGCATCGGAGCCTTCCAGTTCCGCAATGATATTGGAACTTTGGATCACGCTTTGCACGGCCACGGTCCGGATGTGCGCACTTCCGGGCAAGGCAAACGCCTGCGGCTTGCTAGCCCGCGCCGTAGCAAAGACCTGGTCCAGGGTCTGGGGAGCTCCGGCAAACAGCTTTGCGGCGCCTTGCTCACTGAGCAGAGCCCTGCCCCGCAGACCGGGGAAATCGTCGTGAGGAATGCCGGCTTTGTTCAGCCAGCGCATCTCTCCCATCTGGACCTGCGGGACCCACCAGTCCCAGGGATAGCGCTTCCAGTCTTCCGGCAGCGCGATATCCAGTGTGCCCACGGCACCGTGAGCTAGAGCGCTTTTCGCCTTCACGACGTCGCTCGAATAGTGCGCGCGCTCGGTAGAAGGAAAAGACGAGGGCGCTCCGTCGATCCAGACGACGATTTTGCCGTGCACGTCCACACCGGCGTAATCGTCGTACTTCTGATCGGGAGCGGTGATGCCGAAGCCGACGAAAATCAGCGGCGCGCTCACCTCGCTTTCGGCTCGGCTGCCGTTTTCTCCTACCGGGCTGGCGAAGTGGGTATCGAGAATGTAGTCTTTCGCATCCACCAACTTCTGTTCGTGCCCGTTGAGTGTAAGGGTCAGGGAGCTGGCGGCCTCGTCGGTGACGGCCTTCTGCAAGGGCACGGGCTGGTACCAGCTTCCGGCGACGCCCGGATGCAGGCCCATGCCTTCGAGTTGCGTGGCCACGTAGCGAGCTGCGATCTCGTAGCCGGGTGTGCCGGGTGCGCGGCCTTCGAGCAGGCTGTCGGCGAGAAAGCGGATGTGGGCGCGAATCATTTCTGGACGAATCGTCTTCAGCGCCGTTTCCCTTGCAACACGGTCCGACCCGTTGGGCTGCTGGGCGACAACGGGGCCGGAACCTAGAAGGACTAGCGCCGAGAGGGCCGTTACCAGTGCCAGGCGGGCACAGTGCTGAATCATGTCGGGAAAATCATACAGCAGACTCGAACTAGTGGAACGATTTGAGGACTCAGAATTTACACGTTGCGCACGACAAGGTCCTCGCCTGGTTGAAACATCGGAATCTGTCGAAGTGATCGCGACTTCGGTGGAGTCCGTGATCCGGCAAGAATCGGCGTTGGTCCAAAGACGCCAGAGTGGCGAAGTCGCCAGCCTGCTTGCGTGCGGGTGTAAACTCATCGCGCACAGAAAGAGGGCGGGTCGCCGCCTGCCGAGGAGGTCATTTATTCCGTATGACCAGCATCGTGGATTTCCCAGTTCTCGTTTTCCTTTTATCCCTGGCGATATTGTGGCTTTCAGCAAGAATCGGCGCTCTTCACCATAAGCTGCGACCGTTGAACGAAGACGAGCAGCAAGATTTTGACCGTGTCCTCACCGCTACCCTGACACTGCTTGGACTAATTATTGGTTTCAGTTTTTCCATGGTCATCACTCGCTACGATCAACGCAAGAATTACGAAGAAGCCGAAGCCAATGCTATCGGAACGGAGTACGTCCGGGCTGATCTGCTTTCCGCTGGCGACGCCGCCAAGGTGCGTGAACTATTGAAGAACTATGTCGACCAGCGGGTGTTGTTCTATGAGGCTCGCTCGGCACGGCAACTTGTCGAGATCAACGCTCGAACCGAGAACCTTCAGGCCGAACTCTGGTCGGTCGTGCAAGCGGCCGCTGCCAAGCAGCCGACACCCACGGTCGCCCTCGCGGCAGCAGGGATGAACGATGTGCTGAATTCGCAGGGATACACGCAGGCCGCCTGGTGGAACCGACTGCCCATTGCAGCATGGGGCCTGTTGGGCGCGATTGCCATTTTCTGTGACTTCTTAATCGGCTATGGCGCGCGTCGGAAGGGCATGGGTCTATTCCTGATTTTGCCCCTGGCAGTATCCACCTCGTTCCTTCTCATCGCTGACATCGACAGCCCGCGTCGGGGCCTCATTCGCGTGGTTCCGCAGAATCTGATCGTCCTCTCTCAATCGCTGCGGACCCAATAAGGTTCTTTTCTGGTTCAGAATAGGAACAGGGTGGTGGGCTGTTTGCTTACCTTGTGCCCTGGAAGTCCCGATTTTTCCTGGGCTTCCGGGCTACCCCACGATCGCGATGCGCGACTTCACCGGCGAAATGCTGATCGCTGCTGAAATGATGGAGAGTTCTAAGTTGCGCATGACCATGGCGGCGTCGTCGCTTGCTGTTACCGACGATATCAGCGATAAGGATCCACAGGAAATGGAACGCCAGATGCTCAAGCATGTGCTGGACGTCACAGCGTACCCCCAGATGGATTATGCATGCTCGAAACTGGCGGCTAAGCGGTCGGGAGAAGGCCAGTACAGCGACGAACTGCATGGTGAACTTACGCTGCCTGGAGTCACCTGCGACCAGAGGCTATCGGCGTGGGTAACGTTCAGCGGAACAACCCTGACTGCCTTCGGCGATTTCGCTCTCAACCAGACCGACTACGGGATCAGGTTAGTTTCCGCATTGGGCGGCGCGCTGAAGGTGAAGGACGCAGTAAACTGTTCGTTCAACATCGTAGCCCAGAGGCAGGAGTGAATACCGATTGCACGGGCGGTAGGGCGGGGAATCGCCCAAGGGCTGGTCAACGCCATGATTGACGTCTCGAGGACGTGGGGCCTCGATACCGCCGTCTTGTCAGGTGGAGTCTTTCAAAACGAGTTGCTCCTCGAAGATCTCAAGCCCTTGTTGCAGAATAGGTCGATAGAACTGTGGACCAACCACGCAGTCCCTCCTAACGATGGAGGGATCAGCCTGGGACAAGCGGCCTTGGCGGCATTGGCATCGTCCGATGGAGCCCGAGCACGAGACGACAAAATGAGCGGGTAGACGACCATGCACGAACTTTCCATTGCCATGAGCATCGTAGAACTGGTCGAGGAAGAAGCCGAGCAACGCGGCGTTCAAGTCAACGCCGTGCACTTAAAGCTCGGGGCGCTCGCCGGTGTGGTCAAAGAATCACTGCTGTTTTCCTACGAAATGGCCTGCATGGATACTCCCCTGAAAGGTTCCCGTCTGGTCATCGAAGAGGTACCGGTCGCGGTCTTCTGTCCGCATTGCCGGGGGCAGCGTTCCCCGAGCTCCCTGCAGCTATTTTGTTGTGCCGAATGTGGAACCCCTACTCCCGACGTGGTACAGGGCAAGGAGCTTGAGGTCGTAGCACTGGAGGTCGAGGGATGAGCCCGGAACCCCGTTTAGTGGAAGTTAGAAAGAACGTGCTGAAGCAGAATGATCTCATCGCTCGCCGATTGCGCGAGCGCTTCCGCGCTGCGGGAGTATTCGTCGTAAGTCTGGTATCAAGTCCGGGTTCGGGCAAAACCGCATTCCTCGAAAAGACCCTGACGCTGCTGCAGCCTCGCTATCGTGTCGCCGCGTTAGTCGGAGATCTGGCTACGGAAAACGACGCGGAGCGGCTGGCGCGCAGCCGTGCACCGGTCAGGCAGATCACAACCGGCACGTTGTGTCACTTGGAAGCAGCCATGGTAGAGAAGGCTCTCGAAGGATGGGACCTCAGCCGATTGGATTTTCTGTTCATCGAGAACGTGGGCAATCTGGTTTGTCCGTCCTCCTACGATCTAGGCGAGGACCTTCGCATGGTGCTCCTCTCGGTGACGGAAGGCGAGGACAAACCGATCAAATACCCGACGATTTTTAACAGCGCAGATGTGGCCATCGTAACCAAGGTCGATTTGGCGACGGCCGTTGAATTTGACTGGCCGGCCGCGCACGGCAATATCCAGGCCGTGCGTCCGGGCATGCCCGTCTTCAAGCTTTCAGCCAAGACCTCCGAGGGGATGGAGGATTATTTGGAATTTCTCGCATCGCGACTGGTCGCCTGAGTGCACCTGATTGACCGGACTGAAGTAGAACCTTCGCTCGCCACCTTCCCATGCATCAGTACTCATTGGCATCGTCGCCAGGGTCTGTGCCCGGCTCGCGCGTGCTCTGGGTTATTGTAGCGTTGTGGGTGCAGTTCGAAGACTGCTGCCAAATGTAAAGCTTAACCCTGACGTGGTCCCGTAGTCGCTGCCGGGTAGGTTGCCCGGCGGCCGAGTGTCCCAGTTGCCATAAAACGAGAGATTCCACGAGAGGCTGCCAGTGATCTTGATGTAGTAGCTCGCGGTGGTGGAAAAATATACGCGGCCAGGTTGGGAAAGAGCCGGCAGCAGAACGCCATTAAGGTCGAGATTCGTTTTATTGAACTTGAAGAGTTTCACATTGGTACTGATCACGCCCACGGCAGCGTTTTGCGTGGCTATGGGGATGATAGTTGCGTTGTAAACCGTATTTTGCCAGGCAGCGCCGCCCAAGAGGGTGATGGTGGCGCGGTTGGTGTTCTTCAAATAACGTCCAATTCCGGCACCGACGTAATTCTGATGCGCGATGCCCTGCTCCGAGCTCTGCAGGAAACCGTCAAAGCCGGAATAGAAGTAGTTGTTCCAGGGCAACAGATGCATCGCCCCTAGAGTCAGTTGGTTGTGGGTGGATGTAGTCGTGCCGCTAGCGGTAGACAGGTTCGAGCTTATGCCCGCCTGGGCCCCCCAACGTTCTCGCGGGTACGCGGCTAGCCCGCTGATGTTGTATTGGACCGATTGATTGCCCTTCGAATAGATCGTTCCAAAGTTCAAGCCGCCCGTGAATCGCTGGAAAAACTTTTCCGAGGTTAGGGCAACTTCGACGATGTGCGAACTGTCGAGCACCACTTTGTTCTCTGGGGTCTCGGTTACCTGAATCTCCAAGGGGTGGCCGGCAGGCGTCTCCGTGCTATTAAGAACTCCTCTGTAGACCAACCCGTCCTGCGTCTTGACAAGGAATAACTGCGTGCTTTTCAAGTGGGCTACCTGCGACCAATCGACGGAAAGGGTCTGGATGACGTAGGGAAGGCCGAAATATAGAACGCCACTGCCCAGGCCTTTGATCTGGCCGGTTAAGTGATCGCCATTTTTCATGATAATTACGTCGGTATTTTCTCGGCCGAACAGAGGCACAGCGCAAAGCAAGGAAAAGCATAGGATGAGGGCAAGGCTATTCACGGCGGTTGTTGTCTTCATCAGAACCCCTCCACGGTGGATTCCGCAGTCCAGCAACTGCTCGACCATCGCAGCTTTGTCGATCGGAGCTAATTTCTTTTTCGGTGGTGTTTCAAACGTCTTCCTTAGGTGTGGCTGAATCCCCAGAACGGAGCCAGCAATGCCGTCGCAACCCAAACGCCAACGCATCGGTTGAATTGCCTGCAGGTGTTCAAAACGTCCTCTTCGGGATTCGGTTATCAGCACCTTCGTTCCCTGAGGGTGCCAGGCTCTGTTTTGCTGTAATCCACACCCATGGGGCGATCTCAGACATTGTCGTAACGGTTGGCTGGTACGTCACGCACTCATGCGGGTACTCGCTGCCACAGCCTGTGCCTGTTTTTCCTTGCGGAGGAAATGAGCGTAAGCGCCGACGGTCAGGAAATTGATCACAACCGCGACTACATTCCACACAATCACCGGTCGCGACCCAATCAGTAAGCCATAGTAAATCCAGAGGATCTGAAAGGCACCCGAGATGGCACTCATTCGTGGCTTCATGCCCAAGCTGGACCGACGCTTGAGCATGGCAATCAAGTCAGGAAAGGCGGCAAAGGTTGTTCCAAACCCTGCTAGAAGACCAACGACTTCCGACAGTTCAACGTCGGATTTGACCAGCTTCTCCGTGTCAATCGTCAGTCGCTGACAACCCGTGAGCGAAATCAGGGTCAGGACCAGGACAGCGAACGGTACTCTGTTGAATCGCCTCATACGCGTCTCCTTTCACACCGACTTTGCTGTTCAGTGCTTTCTTTGCGCTTTTGCTTCGGAGCCGGGAGAGTTTGTCGCCAGTGCCATGCCTTTCGCAAGGAAACTTCGCTCCTGCATGCACATCTATGCGTACGGCCGTGCTTGCACTTTAAGAGGGTGTAGCAGTTTGCCCAACTGTCATTTGTGACAGACACGGGATGTCGGTTTGATTTTCGAGCGTCTGAATCTTTTTGTCTGGTAGGTGTACGCGATGCTGGCTCCGTGCCTTGGTTGTCGGCTGCCGAGCCGACGAGATGGCCTGGGGCGTAGGAAGGTGACCATGGAGGAGTTTAAGATGGGAATCCCGGTCCTCTGCCCAGGGAAGTGATTTTGCAGAGTGCGGAGAGTGTTCCATGAGGTTTTCCACGGGCTTTTCGGCGACTCTGTGCTGCTGTACGGCTGCCACCGCAATCATGTTCACAGCCGGCCGATGCCTATCCTGGGCTAGGTCCGCTCCGGATTCGGGCGAAGTGGTCTATCAACAGTACTGCGCCGGTTGCCATGATCACCCTGGACCTCGCACTCCCGCGCGCAGCGCTCTCGAAAGGTTAAGCGTTGCCCGCATTCTTCATACCCTGGACTTTGGAATCATGATGAGTATTGCTTATCCTCTCGAGCGCAGACAACGCGAGGCGGTTGCCAAATTTCTGGGCACTCCTGGTGGCGACAGCCGACCTTCCCCGTCTGCCTTCTGCTCAAGTCGGGAGTTTGCTTGATCGGGACATTACGGCCTTCGCCGCGCCCGCTGTGCAAAGCGGTGTCTTGTTTGTCGGTAGCGCCAGCGGGGTGATTCACGCCATGAGCGCCAAGAGCGGCTGTATCTATTGGACTTTTCAGGCAGACGGACCCGTGCGGGCCGCAACCCTTATCGCAGAGAATGGCGCTAGGCGCTCCGTGCTGTTCGGGGATCAGATTGGTTGGTTCTATTCCCTGGACGCGCTAACTGGCCGAGTGCTCTGGAAGCGAAAGATCGATCAGCATGAAGCCACCCGGCTGACTGGCTCGGCGGTTGCTCTAGACGGGACCGCTTTTGTTCCCGCAGCCTCTTGGGAAGAGACGCGATCGGGCAATGCCAAATATCCCTGCTGTACATTTCGCGGCAGCGTCACAGCTCTTCGGGTTAGCGACGGGTCGGTGGTGTGGAAGTCGTACACCGTGGGTCCGCCGAAGAAGACGGGCGTCAATCGAATTGGCATCCCGCAGTTTGGTCCCTCGGGTGCCGGAATCTGGTCGGCACCGACGATCGATACCAAACGCGGACCGCTCTACATTACCACCGGTGACAACTATTCCCAGCCGGCGACCAAGACCAGCGACGCCGTGCTGGCGCTGAATCTGAAAAGCGGGCAAATTGTATGGAGCCAGCAAATGACGGCGGGGGACGTCTATAGCAACGGAGGGTGTCCGGATGAGGGCTCCACCTGTGGACCCGACTTCGACTTCGGTTCGTCGGCACTGCTGGTCTCTCACCAGGGACGCGACCTTCTGATCGCCGGTCAAAAATCGGGCGTCGTCTACGCTCTTGATCCGGACGCCAAGGGAAAAATTCTCTGGCAAGCGCGTGTTGGCAAAGGTGGGATCACCGGCGGTATCCAGTGGGGCATGGCTGGAGACGAAGATAAGGTCTACGCCGCAGTCTCGGATCTAGTGGAGTTGCCGGCGAGTTCTGACGCGGAGCCGCTGCCGTTGGGAGGCCAGAACTTCAATCCCGTGCAAGGCGGCGGCCTGACTGCGTTGCGGCTTTCCGACGGCCGCAAAGCCTGGTTTGCGGCAAGCTATCCCTGTTCGCCGCCGCGCCCCGGTTGTAGCCGGCACAATCGGCGGCGGTTACCGCGATACCGGGCGCTATTTTCTCCGGTTCACTCGATGGCCACATTCGCGCCTTTTCGGCTGAGAAGGGAACCCTTCTGTGGGATTTCGACACGGAGACGGAATACCACACGGTCAACGGAGTCCCCGCCAAAGGGCGGCTCGCTCGACGGCGCAGGCCCGGTGATCGTGGATGGGATGGTGTACGTCAATTCCGGCTATCCGCGCTTCGGTGGGGCGGTCGGCAATGTGTTGCTGGCCTTCGGCCTCGACGATTCCAAGAAAGAATAAGCCCCGGGCAAGAGTCCGGGTGCCAGATCGCTTCATGTAGGAAGCCAATTGCAAAATGCGCGACCGTGCAGGCTCCTGGTCCAGCCGTGTTTGTCTACATGATTTCGCACGATGCCCATCATCGCGGTCATATCTGCTTGCTGGCAAGCCAGCTCGGCTATCCGCTGCCAGCAAAGGCCGCCTACGCCATCTGCAATTGGGAGAAGTTGTGGCAGGATTGCGGGTTCACCTACCCGTGCTGAAACTTACCTCAGCCTGAAGGTCTCTTTGCAGGCGGTGCCAGTTCCACATACTTCCGTTAACTGCTATGCTGTAGCGCCGTGGGTGAATTCAGCAAGTTTTTCGGCTTTGCGTTTAGTGCGCTTCTGCCGCTGATAAATCCGATAGGCAGCGCGCTAATGCTCCTGGGCCTTGTCGGTAACGCGCCTCTTGCGGTATATCGGGCGTTGGCGCGCAGGATTGCAATCGCGACAACGATTTTCCTGATCGTGGTTGAGGCGGTTGGCACGGCGCTACTAAAGTTTTTTGGTATTTCTTTGCCGGTTGTGCAGGTGGCTGGCGGCCTCGTGCTCGCATCCATGGGCTGGAAATTGCTGAATGATGCGGAGCCGGAAGAGAAAGAGAAGCCCCCCGACGTGGACGTGCGAACCCTGGAACAACAGGTTTTCTACCCATTAACCTTTCCGATCACGGCAGGGCCAGGTTGCATTGTAGTTATGGTGACTTTGAGCGCCCACGCATCGCTGAAGGGATTGCTCCCATCCGTTGCTGCACACGCGGGAATTGCGGCCGCAGTTGTGCTTGTGAGCGTAACTGTGTACATCTGCTACGCGCGCGCACCGAGGATTACGGCACGTATTTCCCCACAGACTGCCCATGGCATCCTTCGGCTGATCGCCTTCGTCCTGCTATGCATCGGCGTACAGATCACGTCGAATGGGGTCGAATCGATCGTGAAAACTATGTTCCTGAAAACGTAACGGAGGTCAGGAACGACATCGGCCTTACCACGGGCAAAGGCCTATGACAGACGCATCCAACGATTTTCAACTTTTTGTTGGTTGGAGATAATCGATCCGGGAGAGCCGCGTTCGGTAGACGATTGGCCGATCTTTTGACGTAATGTTCCGGGCGGGTGCGAACTGCTTCCCACGAAGCGTCGAGAGATCCTTGAAAAGGACACACGGATGTTTGTGAAAACGACAAGAGTCACTCTGTGGTTGGCAATTCTACTGGTTTCGACTTCGTCGTTGGTAGCGGCGCAAGGGAGCGCAATCTCGGACAAAGCGGCGCAGCTCAATCGCCAAGGCGTAGCCCATTTAGAGAAAAAGGAATACGCGGCGGCCGTCAAACTGTTCCGCGAGGCGCTGGCAATTCAGCCGGACTATCGCGAGGCGCTCGATAATCTGGGCGCGGCTCTGGCGGCAGAGGGCAAGGACAGCGAGGCAATCGGAGACTTTCAGAAGGCGATCAAACTGGCTCCCGATGATGCGATCGCACAGAACGGAATGGGGCACGCATTGTTTCACGAACAGAAGTACGAGGAGGCAGCCGACGCCTACCGGCGAGCCATCGCGATCCATGACAACTATCCCGAGGCGTACAACGGTCTAGGTGCGGCGCTCTTGCAGACCGGTAAGACGCAGGAAGCCATCGCGGCGTTTGAGAAGGCAGCGACGCTTGATCCGAAGAATGTGGACGCTCTGAACAACGCGGGTGCGGCGTTAATCGGACAGCAGCGGGGCGCGGAGGCCATCCCGTATCTCGAAAAGGCAGTGGCGCTCCAGCCCGATTCCGACGACGTGCTGGCGAACTACGCGCACGCCTTGCAGCAAGCGGGCCGAACCGACGAGGCGATTGCGTCGTATCAGAAGGCAGTGGCGGCGAATCCGAATGACGCGCAAAGCCTGGCGCACCTGGGACATTTCCTTTATGCCAACGAGCGCTACGCAGAGGCGGAGAGCAGTTTTCAGAAGAGCCTGGAGATCAATCCGAAACAGGCCGACGTTTTGTTTGCGCTCGCCGCGGCCTATCAGCGGCAGGGCAAGACCAAAGAAGCGATTGCTACCAACGAGAAGGGACTGGCGCTTAAACCCGGCGATCCGGATGGACTGTACAATCTGGCTAACGCGTATCAGGCTGAAAAGCACTACGATAAGGCGATCGCGACTTACCACAAAGTTCTTGAGACTAACCGCGATTCAGCTGAGGCTCTGGCCGGGCTCGCCGCGTGCCAGGTTGCGACCAAGAAACTGGATGACGCGATCGTGACCTATCAGAAGGTGGTGGCACTCGAACCGTCCGATCCAAACGTGCGGTTCAATGTGGGCGGGGCACTCTTTAACAAGGGCGATTACAAAGGCGCGGCCGCGAGCTATCGAGAGGCAGTGAAGCTGAACCCGAGTTTTGCACATGCTCAGTACAATCTCGGGATGTCGTTGCTGCGGCTGAACGATAACCAAGGAGCACAGGCAGCCTTCGCTGAGGCGAAGCGGCTCGATCCGAGTCTGAATCCCCCAACCGGCACTACGCGGTAAGAATTACCTGCCAGGAGCACCCTGAAACTTCGAGCGCCCAGTGTTCCAGGGTCCACATCTCTCCGGCACTTTCATCGAAACGCATCGACCCATACTCAGCCGCGTGGGCATAGCATTATTATTTGAGCCGCTTTCGAGCCCGTGCTGCGAACTGATCCCAGGGGTTCAACGACCCACTAGCTTCTGCAGTTCTTCGGGGTACCGAGCACCTTGCACCGGAATCCTTGAAGCTTCGGTCTCCAGTTGCCGGAGATCTTCAGGCGCAAGTTCGATCCCCGCGGCTCCTATGTTCTCTTCGAGCCGATGCAGCTTGGTTGTGCCTGGAATGGGAACGATCCACGGTTTCTGGGCCAACAGCCATGCGAGAGCAATCTGCGCAGGTGTTGCCCGTCGCTGTCGTGCGAATTTGTCAATCAGATCGACCAACGACTGATTCGCTCTCCGGTTCTCCGGGGTAAAGCGAGGAACGATGTTGCGGAAGTCGGTCTTGTCGAACTGCGTGCCGTCGCTGATCGTGCCGGTGAGGAAGCCCTTTCCGAGCGGGCTAAAGGGAACGAATCCGATCCCGAGTTGCTCGAGTGTCGGTATCACCTCCGCTTGAGGCTCTCTCCACCAGAGCGAATATTCGCTCTGCAGTGCCGCAACCGGCTGCACGGCGTGGGCGCGACGGATGGTCTGGACGCCAGCTTCGGAAAGTCCGAAGTGCTTCACCTTGCCTTGTTGGATGAGGTCTTTCACCGTGCCGGCGACATCTTCGATCGGTACGTTGGCATCGACGCGGTGCTGATAGAACAAGTCGATGACGCTGGTCCTGAGGCGCTGGAGAGAGGCATCGGCAACTTGCTTGATGTGTTCTGGACGACTGTCTAGGCCGCTCCAACGCTGTCCACCATTAGGGTCAGGCCTGAACCCGAACTTGGTGGCGATCACCACCTGGTCCCGGAGGGGAGCCAGCGCTTCGCCCACCAGTTCCTCGTTGGTGAAAGGACCGTACACTTCGGCGGTGTCGAAGAACGTCACGCCACGCTCGACTGCCGACCGAATCAGAGAGATCATCTCCTTTTTGTCCGCAGCCGGACCTAAACCGAAGCTCATTCCCATACAGCCGAGACCGATGGCCGATACTTCAAGATTGCTCTTTCCCAGTTTGCGCTTTTGCATGGCTTACTCCTCGGACGCACGGCTAAGAGCTGAATGATGAGAAACGAGGCCTGATTGGGTAGCATACGCTAGGCCCAGAGGCCGCAACAGAGCGAGAGGGATCATGGAAGCGAGCAAGCAACCGTCATCTCTTTGATTCAGTGGTAAACTTTCGCGCCGCAATCGGCGGCGAGGCGTGAGACACCTGTGGACGACGATTCAAACCTCAAATAAGCTCTCATGATCTCAGTTGGTTGGCTGGCAACTTACTGTCAATTCTGTCAGTTCCACCTTCAAGCCAAGCGTCTTAATTATGACAGACTGGCTGCGCAACCAGATAAAGTAGTGCGCGAGGTTTACGACAATGAGCCAGACACTCTCCCACCCATCGACCGAAACACCTGAGCATAGGCGACTAGAGGAGACCCACAAGTCCGGTGTCCCGTGGAAAAAATGGGGACCCTACCTGAGCGAGCGGCAATGGGGCACAGTGCGCGAAGACTACAGTGACAATGGTGACGCCTGGGACTACTTCACTCACGACCAGGCCCGTTCTCGTGCCTACCGCTGGGGTGAGGATGGCCTGGCTGGAATCTCCGACGACAAGCAGCGGCTGTGCTTCGCCTTAGCGCTTTGGAACGGGAAGGACCCCATCCTCAAGGAGCGTCTCTTCGGGCTGACGAACAGCGAAGGGAATCATGGCGAGGACGTAAAGGAGTACTACTTCTACCTGGATAGCACACCCACCCACTCCTACATGAAGTACTTGTACAAATATCCTCAGGCGGCTTATCCCTACAATGACCTGCTCGAGACGAACCGTCGCCGTACCCGCAATGAATTTGAGTACGAACTGCTCGACACAGGCATTTTTGATGGCGATCGCTATTTTGACGTGTTTGTGGAGTACGCCAAGGGCGGCCCGGAAGACATCTTAGTGCAGATCACGGCGGCCAACCGGGGTTCAGAGGCGGCAGAACTGCATCTGCTACCGACGCTCTGGTTTCGCAACGACTGGGCGTTGCGGCCGGCTAACCCTGACGAGAAACCTACGCTCCAGCAGATCGAAGGACCAGTCGGCACCACGGCGGTTGCCGTAACCCACCCCGTGCTCGGCGCCTACTACCTGTATTGCGACGGTGATGTACCTTTGCTCTTTACCGAGAATGAAACCAACAACGAGCGGCTATTTAACCAGCCCAATGCCAGCCCCTACGTAAAAGACGGCATCAACAACTACGTGGTCCACGACCGCCAGGAGGCGGTAAACCCCGACCGGCACGGCACCAAGGTCGCGGCCCACTACCGGCTGGCGGTCGGCCCCGGAGAGTCGGCGATAGTGCGTCTGAGGCTTAGCAAGCAACTAGCCGCCGACCGAGGCGTAAAACTCGAGGGCGATCCCTTCCCCTTCGGGCAAGCCTTTGCCGATACCCTGGCTGTCCGTCTGAGAGAGGCCGACGAGTTCTATGCCTCGGTCATCCCGTCCAATCTGGCGGAGGATGCGGCCAACGTGATGCGCCAGGCCCTGGCGGGCATGCTTTGGAGCAAGCAGTTCTACTTCTACGACGTGGATAGGTGGTTGTTAGAGCGAGGTTTCGATCCTCTCAGGGTGACCCACAAGACCCAGCCCCGGAACAATCATTGGTCCCACATGTACAACGGAGACATTCTCTCCATGCCGGACAAGTGGGAGTACCCCTGGTACGCGGCGTGGGACCTCGCCTTCCATGCGCTCGCCCTGTCCCTGGTGGATCTGGATTTCGCTAAGGATCAGTTGGGGTTGATGCTGAGTGAGCGCTACTTGCACCCCAACGGCCAGATCCCAGCCTACGAGTGGAGCTTCAGTGACGTTAATCCACCCGTGCATGCTTGGGCCGTCATCTCCTTGTATCGCATTGAGAAGTTGAAGCATGGGGTGGGGGACGTCAGATGGCTGAAGAAGTGTTTTCGAAAGCTAGTCATGAACTTCACCTGGTGGGTTAACCGCAAAGACCGAACCGGGCGCAACGTCTTCGAGGGTGGTTTTCTGGGATTGGACAACATAGGTGTGTTTGATCGCAGCAAATCACTGCCCACCGGGGGTTACCTGGAACAGGCCGATGGAACCGCCTGGATGGCGCTCTTCGCCGACAACATGCTGGAAATCACCAGCGAACTCGCGATGATTGATGACGACTATGCGGACATGGTCCTCAAGTTCCTGGAACACGACGCGTGGATCACGTCATCGCTCGTGCAAGTAGGTGGGGGCGGCATGTGGGACGAGGAGGACGGCTTTTTCTATGATGTGCTACGGCTGCCCAACGGCGAGGTCGAGCGCCTTAAGGTTCGGTCGATGGTGGGCTTGCTGCCCCTGTGCGCGGCCACACCTTTTGAACCAAGACTGTTCGACAAACTTCCTCAAGTCACTGAGCGTTTCCAGCGGTTCATGGATGCTCGTCCCGAGCTGTGTGCCGCGTTTCATGACCCGACCGAAGTCGGAGTTGGCGGCCGCCGCCTCTTTTCTGTTCTGGACGAAAGCAAGCTTCGCCGGGTTCTCAAGATCATGCTGGACGAAAACGAGTTTCTGAGTCCTCACGGTATTCGCTCCCTGTCGCGCTACCACGCCGAACATCCCTATGTGTTCCGCACGGGCGACCACGAATATAAGGTTTCCTATCTACCGGCGGAGTCCGATGCCGGCATGTTCGGTGGTAACTCGAACTGGCGCGGGCCGGTCTGGATGCCGGTCAACATACTGATCCTGCGTGCTCTGGTGAATTATTACACCTACTATGGCGATGCTTTAACCGTTGAATGTCCGACGGGCTCCGGGCGGCGCATGAACCTCTATCAAGTCGCCGAGGAGATCGCGCGACGCTTGGTGACTATCTTTCTCAAGGACAGCAATGGTCGGCGCCCGGTTCACGGGGGCACACGGAAGTTTCAGGAAGACCCGCACTGGCGTGATCTGGTGCTCTTTTATGAATATTTCCACGGGGACAACGGAGCTGGGATTGGAGCGAGCCATCAAACCGGCTGGACAGGCATCGTTGCCCGCGTGCTGCACACGTTTGCCACCACCACCGCACAAGAGGTGATCGAACTCGGTGTGAAGGCCGCGATTGTCGAGACGGAATCGGCCTGGAGCAGTGACTTGAAGGCCGGGTGATGAGCTGGCTACGAGCTTGGCATCTCGCTTGACACAACTGCCGCGGCCCCAACATCGCTTAATAGAGTCCAAGTGACACCATTGCCCGACGGATCCTTGGAGGCTTCAGGTACATGCAGTGGTTTGAGGACCCGGTTCGACAAGGCAAGATCCGCAGTCGGAAGCTCCCACCTACGAACTCCCCCAGAGGTTTGCTAAGTTAAATGCCACTGCGAGTTTCCCCGGTAGGGTCGGCAAATCCTCGTTAAAAATTTCGGACGCCCAACTTTCATTTTGTGTCAGTGCAAACATTAGAGCCGGCCCCAGGGTTAGTTGAAGGTTAAGTGGCGACCGCATTTGTGGTCGTGGCTGATCACTTCCCAACCGATCATTCCAAATCAAGCAGGCCTAGGACTCTTCTCGCGCGTTCGGTCCTGCAACCGCGGGCCTGTCGATTTGAACCTCTCTTGCCCGTTGCGTTTTAGAGCAAAATTTATCCTCACTGATCCCTTCCGGACAGGCGCCGCCATGAGACTTGTCCTTGCCTCAGAATCTCCCTTTCGCAAACGCGCCCTCGACCTCCTCGGCCTCAGATACGAAACCCGTCCCAGCTGCATCATGAAAAATCCATTCGCCACGATAATCCCGTCGAGCTCACTCGCCAGCTCGCTGAAGCCAAAGCCTGGAAAGTTGCCGCCGATTGCCCGGGCGCCGTGGTTTCAAGGGATGGTGGGATCTATGAAAAGCCGCGCGACCTCGACGAAACCGCAGCTCGTTTTCGCAGAAGGGCCAGGCCAACGCTCGGGTGCAATGCCGCAATTTCCTTCTCTTACGAAGCCTTCCGCTCCGGAAACAATCCTGGCATCCAGAGGGAAGCCAGATGAGCGGGAAACACGAGCCGCAGCGGCGAGCGCGGACTTTCCGAGGTCAGCACGCCGTGATCGAGCAGCACGGAGACAATCCTCCTCGCCTGTCGATCGCTCGTATTCACAACGACTGCCGCGTCACGGCGGAGCAATTCCCCTCGGGACAGAATGGCTTCCAGAATGCTCTCCGATTTCGCCGGGAGCTTACCCAGACGAATTTCTTCCTCAGCCCACACCCGGATGCGCGTGCGCAGGCGATCCGGCTGAAACAACCCTTCCATGAAGTCGACCTGGTCGATACAGATACCGAAGAAAAACTCTGCAAAGGCCGCCAGAGCTTCCTCGCTCAGTTGACCGCGGCCGTCCAGATCATTGCGACGCGGCTGGTCGCACGCTTCGAGGTGACGTTTGTAGGTGTCGACACTCCGCGCCAACCCTCTCGCCACCGACCAAACGGCGCCCGTGTCCAAACTTTCGAGCAACATGGCATGAGACATGAGACGTGCCACGCGACCATTTCCATCTAGAAATGGTTGAATCCAGAGCAATCGGTGGTGCGCTGTCGCCGCCGCAAGGACGGAATCGGTTTTGTTCACCGCCCCGTACACCTCTGCGAAGCGAGCGAGAAAGCGAGGTACCGCGCCGGCACTGACGGCAAAGCGCGTCGTCCCCAGCACATCTCGCTTGCGGGTTTCTCCGGCCTGGACCCGGAACCGTTCCTTCGTTTCGGGATCCCCAACCCAAAGAAGATTTTCGGGCAAAAGGCTGCAAAAACGCCGTTGTATCTCGAGGATGCCGTCGGTGCTCGTGACACGTCCTCGCAACCCACCTAGATCGATCCACTCCTGAACGGCGATATGCGCCTTGGCTTCCAACTGAAGGTCGCGTTTGTAGCGATCCTGGCTGTAATCATTTCTTAACGCCCGCTCAATATCGATGGGTTGCGTGTCGTGGCCTTCGATCAGATTGCTGTAGTAACTGTTCGCCACCCGCACCAGGTCGACCAGCGATCTCAGCATGCTCTCGGGCAGGCTGCGCCGGAAGCCCGCTGCCTTCAAGGCCAACTCGAGAGCTAGGTCTGTCAGCTTTCCCCGATGGCGGGCACCGACCAACAGCGGCTCCATCTGGGAGACCGGCTCGCCCCCATCCTTGGCCTTGGAGATGTCCGCTCCTGTGTCCTCATTTTGGGCCATATCAAACATCATTATATTAAGCAACTTACACTGTCTGAATAGGTTTGAGTGTCCGTGGTAATGGCCGGTATTTGGATCTCTCCAACCGCAGGCTAGCGAGAGCGCTTTTCGAACACATCCTTTGCTACCGGCAGGGCTGAGAAGGCGTTTGGCCACCCGGCGTAGAAGGCCAGATGCGTGATAACTTCCGCAGCCTGCTGCTGTGTCAGTCCGCAATCCATCGCTCGCTTGAGGTGGTAAATGATTTGCGCGGCTTGGCCGCATGCAATGAGCGCGCTGACCGTCACTAAGCTCGATCCCGCGGCGCAAAGTCCGGACGAAGCCACAAGTCGCGGAACAAGACGTCGGTGGTGTACTCGAGGATTCCTGGGGCCACGGTGCCGAACTGTTGCTCGACACTGGCGACGCGTTTGGCCTCGGCTGCCTCATCGAGTGGAAGAGGCGTGGGCGAAGCTACTGGCAGTCGGTCGGTTCCGATCTTGCGCCGGGCGAAGACATCTTTCGCACCGGCCGCGGCCGATATCGCATTCCCCCAGCCCGAGTAAAACGCGAGATGCGTGATGATCTCGGAAATCTCGCTCGGTGTGGTGGTCTGAGGACGACGTACCTCGCCTCATTGCGTGGGGAGACAGAAGGTACCGTGATCTCGTTGAGTTCTGAACTTGCCTGTCGCGCTTGCCGTGCACGCTAGGATTAAGTAATGCCCACGGAATCGGCGGTTACATGGTGAGGACGGCGCGGAACCGGGCCTTGCCCTCCGCAACCCGCTCGTACGCCTTCGGTGCCTCTGCCAATGGGTACGTCTCGGTCATCGTCTTAACTTTTCCCTGCGCTACGAAATCCAGCGCTTCGAAGAGATACTCAGGGCCGTTTTGCTGGCTGCCGATGATCCGAATGCGCTTCAAGATAAGATCCGTCAACGAAACGGAAAGCGGCTCTGCGTCAACGCCCATAGCGACGAGTCGGCCGTCCGGCCGCAACCCCTGAATGCTGTCTATCATCGACCTGGTTGAATTGGAGGTGCTCAGGATCACGTCCGCACCACCCGCCGCAGCCAAGCTCTTGCCATCGCGGACAACCTCATCCGCACCGAGATCGCGGATCATCTTGTCTTTATCGGGGGAGCGAGAAATGGCGATCGTCACGAAGCCCGCAGCTTTCGCGTATTGCACTGCCAAGTGCCCAAGCCCCCCGATCCCGAGCACGGCGACGCGCTCGTGCGGCTGGGGATCGGCCCAGCGGAGCCCGCTATAGACGGTATAACCGGCGCAAAAGATCGGGGCTGCTTGCTCGTAAGAAACCTTTTCGGGAATCAGGTAGGTGACGTCGGCATTCATCAACATGTACTCGGCGTGACCGCCCTGCACATCCAGCCCTGTGCCCCTCAGATACGGGCAGAACATCCTGCGGCCGCGCTGGCACCATTCGCAACGTCCACACGTGGATTGAATCCAGGCCGTGCCCACGCGGTCGCCCACTTTCCGTGTGGTGACATCGGGAGCCACGGCAACGATCTCGCCAACCGGCTCGTGGCCTAGAATGCGAGGAAATTGGCCGGGAATGTGTCCGAGTGTTTCGTGCACGTCGGTGTAGCAGATGCCACTGGCATGCATCTTCACCAGCACTTGATTAGTTCCGGGTTGAGGTTGCGGAACCTCTTTGACCTGCCACGAACTGCTCACAGCGGGAACGACCGCGGCTTTCATAACGCTACCCCCTAGTGCGATTCGATGCGAGCGCTGTTGCCATCGGTGCATGATTTGTCTGCCTGAGATTTCGCCGGCCGCAGGCCCTACATAGATAGGTTGGAATCGCAGGTTCTAGTGGTGGCCATCTTCCCGCTGCCAACTAGTGTCTGACGGGCCTTGCTGCACGCTTGGTCGCATGAGCCGATCTCGATTGGCTGCGAAAACGTGCGGGAGGCACGAGGAACGCACGTTTGAAGGCACGGTTGAAAGCAGCTTCGGACTCATAGCCCACTTCGGCTGCGATCTGTGCCACCGAAAAACTGGTGGAGTCCAACATCTGAGCTCCCAACTGAAGTCGCCAGCGCGTGAGGTAAGCCATAGGAGCCTCGTTGAGGTAGCGGCGAAAGCGCTCGGCGAGCACCGAGCGTGACACTCCCGCCTCTTTGGCCAAGGAAGCAATGGTCCACGGATGCGCAGGATTCCGGTGCATGAGTGCCAGCGTTGTTCCGACCTCCGCGTCGCGAGCGCAGGCTAGCCACCCTGTTTGGTCAGGGGGAAGGCGCGCGATGTAGATCCGCAGTGTTTCTACGAACAATACCTCTGAGAGTTTGGCCAAGACTGCTTCTCCCCCAGCACGAGAAGCGTCAGCCTCATTCACGGAAAAGCGGATCGAATTTTCTAACCATCTACCCGCGGCGTTGCGAATGTTCACTTTGAACACAGGTGGCAATCCGCTAAGAAAGACCTGGCTCAGTTGCGGGTCGCATGCCATGAAGCCACAAATGAATTTCGTGATCTCTCCACCGCCGCCGAGACGCGACAGCTTCAGTCCCTGAGCAACAATTCGAGCCAATTCCTTCGCCAGATCCACAGTTTTGGTGGGAGGGCCGTTCTCGATGATGTGGGAATCACCATGGGGAAAGATCACCAGCTCCCCGGCGTCGAGCGCTATGCGTTCCCCATCGACCAGCCGGGCCGAGGCGTGGCCTTCGGTGAGCAAATGATAGATGATGACATGCCCCGCGCCGGGCGCCAGATAGGGTGCAACCGTACGAGACGCCG
The DNA here is from genome assembly GCA_035623335.1 of Terriglobales bacterium. Classification (GTDB taxonomy): domain Bacteria; phylum Acidobacteriota; class Terriglobia; order Terriglobales; family Acidobacteriaceae; genus JAFAGX01. The sequence goes on along the minus strand of DASPTQ010000308.1, from coordinate 28,302 downwards.
GTGAGCAGACACTCCAGGGGGAAGAGAATTCTCCGTTGTAAAACATCGCCCCATGAAGCTTCACTACCTTCAACACTTCGGAAAGCACATCCACAAGGACTCCCGGTAAACCTTTCCGGACTCTTGAGCAAATCATCACACGGTAACAGTGCCGCGAGCAAGAAAACCGGACGTTCGGGTAAGTAAGCGGCAGCCATCGTGGGGCATAGTAAGCCTCGGTGTAGCACTGAAGAGGAGGAAACCATGAGCACCACTACAATCGCACCGGAAATCGACAGTCTGAAGATAAAGCTGAAAGAGACCTGGATGGCTGGAGACTACGACCGCTTCTCGCGCTATATGGAGCAAGGCGCGCGCAGTTTCTACGAACAACTCGATGTTCCGGCGGGATGCCAGCTGCTCGATGTGGCTTGCGGATCGGGTCAAGTCGCGTTGTGGGCGGCACGGGATGGAGTCCGCGTTACCGGCGTGGACATCGCGCCGAACCTGGTGCAGCGTGCACAGGCACGCGCCAGGGCGGAAGGTCTCAACGCTCGCTTCATAGAAGGTGACGCCGAAGCGCTCCCCGTGAATGACGCCAGCTTTGACGTCGTGACCAGTCTGGTCGGGGCCATGTTTGCTCCGCGGCCGGAACTCGTAGCCCGCGAGCTGTTGCGAGTGTGCAGTCCAGGAGGCACGATCGCCATGGGAAATTGGACGCGCGAAGGATTTGTTGGACAAATGTTCACAACCTTTGCCCAGTTCATCGCTCCCTCAGGTATGCCAGCGCCAGTGCTGTGGGGCGATGAAGCTGTGGTGCGCGAGCGATTGGGCCACGGGGTCTCGGATCTTAGGATGACGCGACGCCAGTACAGCTTCACCTACCCCTTCCCGCCAGCGGAAGTGGTAGAGTTCTTTCGTCAGTACTACGGTCCCAGCAATCGCGCCTTCGCATCGTTGGATACAACTGCCGCGCAGAGGCTCCGTAAAGAGCTGGAGGCGTTGTGGTCCGCTCATAATCGCGGAGGAGATGAGCTCACCGTGGTCTCATCCGAGTATCTGGAAGTGATCGCAGTGCGAACCTGAGGTTAGGATCTCCGGCCGAGATTCTATGGTTGGGGCGAATAGGCAGTTCGAGAATCGTCTGTTCGGACTGACCGATGCTCGTCTGAGCCGATGACCGTAAAGTACAGCAGACCGCGATCGACCCCTTGGTAAGCACCAGGGGTCAGATTTTCATCTCCCTTGGTCTGGCGGTATTCCGCAGTGCCTGCGATCGTGGCTTGCTCAGACCGCTGACTCGAGGCTTTTGGAGGGTAGCCGAGCGGGACGGTCGCAGGGTTGCAACCCAATGCTCGGACCCATGGTGAATCAAGGTTAAACCCAGCGGTTCACGACCAGAGCCATCTCAAGCCTCAACGATCCCGGCCACATCCATGAGCTGAAAACAGGCGAGAGCCTGCGCCGCTGGAAGAGGGTATTAGGGGTGGCTGCTTATTGGTCATCGCTTGCACTGCCCACCCAGCCTAACCCTGAGAGGGAACGGCCTCCCTTTGCTTCTCGTAATACGCAATCGTTGTGGCGTCGAACTTGTTCAGCTTAACAACGCGCGCCTGACTGCGTACTAGGGGCGGTACCGCCAGCCGAGCCTGTGCCTGATTTTCCGCCTCAATGATGGCCCACCCGCTATGGGTGCCAGCTTCGCATCCCCAGTTAAAATTCCAGAGATAGCCTTGAGCGTTGAGCTGTTTGATCAAAGCAAGGCATTGCGAGCCTGTGTGAGGCGTCTCGATCAAGTAGCGGTCCATATCTCCCTCCCTGTGCGAAAGTTTAATCCTGCCAAGCGAGGCGGCTGGGTCAGGAATGACCGTTCAGTTGCCTCTGTCCTGATGATCCCAGACCAGATCTGGATTCAACCAGGCAAGGGCAGCAATGGCCAGGCCGAGCTTGGCGTACACGGTCCAAGCGACCAGAGCAATCCCGGCGAGAGCGCGCGGCATTTAACCCAAAAGGCCGGGCCGGGCTTCATGTCATGGTGTGCTCTTCCTGCCTACCTCAACCAAGCGCAAGTGTCCTCTGCGTCAGCCTTCTGCGTCCATGCCCAAGACTCCATTCCTCTTGCTCGAAACGCCAGCTTCCGCTACTCACGATACCTGCGGCTCCGCAGTTCTTGGCTCAGAGTCCGAGCCTGAGATTCTCCGATTGGGCGAGTGATTCGATGGGACATACTGTCAAGTTCGACCTCCCACGCATCACCATCAGCTCGCGGATCAAAATGGGCGCCAGGAATCGTTCTTGGCTGCAGTTGAGCACATACGTGATATAAGCATTCCAGGCAGTTTTTGGATTCAGGAAGTTTGCTACCCTCCCTTGAACGCTTAGAGAATCCCAATGGAACTCCTCGCGCTTGTATTTGTATTTCTTGTGGGTCACTCATCGTTTGCCCAGCCGGGGTCGGCAGTCCTATTGCCGGGCTTGGGCCAACATCACCACACCATCTCCACGAGGAATCCTGAGGCGCAGCGATTCTTCGATCAGGGACTGACACTGGTCTTCGCGTTCAACCACGAGGAAGCCGCCCGCGCATTTCGACGAGTATCGGAGCTAGACCCGCGGTCGGCTATGGCGTTTTGGGGCATCGCATTGGCGCTTGGTCCTTGCATCAATCTTGATGTCGATCCAGCGCACGAAAAGGCTGCTTACGAAGCCGTACAGAAAGCATTGTCACTCGCGCCGGGCGCCACAGAACGTGAGCGCGCCTACATTCAAGCTCTTGCTTATCGCTATTCATCGGATCCGACGGTCGACCCGAGGAGGCTCGATGCAGAGTACGCCAACGCGATGCGAGAACTGTCCAGGCATTACCCTGATGATTTAGATGCGAAGACACTCTTTGCGGAGAGCTTAATGGATCTTCATCCTTGGAAGCTATGGAGCCTCGATGGTCGTCCGACCGAAGGCACGGCAGAAATCCTTGCCGCACTCGAAGCCGTGTTGCGGCGTGATCCCAATCACCTTGGTGCAAATCACTATTACATTCACGCCACCGAAGCATCGTCCCATCCTGAGTGGGCCTTCGCGAGCGCACATCGTTTAGAAATTCTCGCTCCGGCTGCAGGTCACCTGGTGCACATGCCTGCGCACGTCTACATGCGCCTAGGAGACTACTCGGCAGCCGCCCAAAGCAACGCGGCTGGAGCCGAAGCCGATCGCACCTATCTCCGGGAGAGCGGCACAACGGGGAGCATGTACGACATGCAGTATTACTGCCACAATCTTCACTTCCTCTCCGCCAGCTACAGCATGGGTGGCGATTTCGCGCACGCCAAGCAAGCTGCCGATGAACTGGCTGCTCACGTCGGTCCGATGCTCCACGACATGCCGGTCGCCGAGACGTACGTGCCCTATCCGATTTTTGTACTCGTGCGCTTCCATCGTTGGGAGGAAGTGTTGCAATTGCCTCTACCGAACCCGAGTCTGTCCATGACGACAGCCTTTTGGCATTTCGCACGCGGATCTGCCTTTGCCGCAAAGAACCAAATCGCGATGGCAGAAGCGGAACGAACAATTCTCGAAACTGAGCGCGAACAAACGCCCGCCGACCAGGAGTTCAGCATGTTTTTCAATAAGGCCCGAACCTTTCTGGAGCTCGCCGAAACTATCTTGGATGCCCGGATCGCTACCGCGAAGGGTGATCATGAGCAGGCAATCAAAGATTGGGAGAAGGGGGTAGAAATCGAGGACACATTGTATTACGGCGAGCCGCCCGAATGGTTTTATCCAGTCCGCGAATCTCTAGGAGCCGCATTGCTGCGGAGCGGCCAAGCGGAGCGAGCGGAAGCCGTGTTTCGCGCCGACCTCGAACAGAACCCCCGAAATCCCCGGTCGCTTTTTGGGCTACTCCGAGCCTTGGAAGCCCAGAACAAGAGTGCCAACGTGGAGGGGGTTCGAAAAGAATTTGAGGCCGCTTGGAAAAACGCAGACGTTACGCTCGAACTGGGAGACCTGTAAGTAGCAGATCTCCTCACCAATCCCGAGATCGGACTCTTTTGCCCCCGCGACGCACCATTTTGACTCTCTACTCATCATGTAGTAGAATAAACGTATAAAGTAGTAGACGCAAGACGCGCCTCAGCAAGGCTGAGACCCGCATTCTCGAGCAGCGCGGAAAGCTAGGAATCTGCTCCACGCGAAGTACCGCGACGGGCTGGTGCGTGATCAATACTAGGCAATTGCTCAACCACCGGTTGCGCGCCGAGCTCCTAGCTCTGGCGGCTCTGTTTTTCGTACGCACGTCGAGCGCCCAAGTGCGATACTCGCCGCTTCCGCCCATTTTGGTCAAAGCTAGCCGCCTGCTCGATCCGCGGACAGGCAACGTTCTCTCGCCTGCCGCCGTTCTGGTGGAAGGCGGCAAGATCAAGGAAGTCGGGTCTCCGGCGCGGGTACTAGTCGATTCGCCCACGGGCGTCAACACCATAGATCTCGGAAACGCCACTTTATTGCCAGGGTTGATTGACGGCCACACGCACCTATTTCTCGACATCATTGTGCCGCCCGAAGCGGAGATTCAGCGCCATTCCAACGGGGAGTTTGCGCCTGGACTCCTGCTGGCCATCGTGGAATCTCCGACCAAGCGAGCTTTTCTGGGTGCACAGTTGGCACGTGAGGACCTGGAGAGCGGCATTACAACCGTTCGCAACCTTGGCCATTCGGGTGTTGACGGCGACACTGAACTGCGGGACGCGATCAACGCAGGCCGCGTCCTCGGCCCGAGGATCCTGGCTGCCGGACGCAAGCTGATCGCCCCCGGTTCTTACCTGCAGAATCTCAATCCTGCGCTCGCCGACGCCATCATGGCGCAGGAATTCTTAGTCGTAAACGGGGCCGACCAGGGGCGGCAAGCGGTTCGACAGAACGTTTTTCACAACGTCGACGTAATCAAGGTTACGACCGGTGAGGACCTCTCACTTGCTGAACTAGCGGCAATTGTAGAAGAGGCACACCGCCAGCACCTCAAGGTTGCCGTCCACGCAATCGATGCCGCGAGCATACAAACCGCGATCGATGCCGGAGCAGATTCTATCGAGCACGGCAACGATGTGACGGACGAGCAACTCAAGCAGATGCGCGATAAAGGCATCTTCCTCGATCTGACGCCAACCTGGTATGGCGGATTCTTCCTCAAGATCACCGAACCAAGCATAGTGATGTCACGTGTCTTCCAGGCTGCGAATGCCGGCTCCGATGCGCGCCGCCAGCAACGATATGATCAGTTGGTTCAGCGGGTGTTGAACTCGGGTGTCAAATTTGCCGCTGGATCGGACATGTGCTGGTCTTATCCAGGAAAGACGCGTGGGCAAGCGAGCACTGCGACCTTTGTTCAGTTGCGTCAGGCCGGAATGCCATCTCTAGATGTGATTCGCGCCGTCACCATCAACGCAGCCGAAATGCTGGGCTGGGCGGACCGCATCGGTACAGTTGAGCCTGGGAAGTTCGGCGATCTCATCGCCGTCGCCGGCGATCCGGTTGCCGATGTCACCGAGGTAGAGCGTGTCCGCTTTGTGATGAAGGGTGGCGAGTTGATCAGGAATGATTTTGCTTCCAACGGAAACAGTGAGCCACCAGTCAAGCGCCAGCGGTGAATTGCGGCCGCCCATCGTGGTCAGTTGTGTCGCTAGCGAGTGCCCGGCCTCGAACTCGAGGACGCATGCCTCACGGATTCTGGTGCGGAAGAGCCGGGATTATCATGAGACACCTTCAGCCTCCAGAGCGTATTGGCTTCCTCGAACCGTCGAGCCATCTTCGCCCCATCGCTTTGCTGCTCCAACAGAGTCTCTGCATCCCACTCGCTGCGTGCCACACCAAAAAAGTCGCCGCCATAGATGTGAATAGCACCCGTCAAGCGTGGGATTGGGTTGGTTACGGAGTGAATGACATCCTGCCCCAGTGGTACGGCATCCCTTTCCGACAACGCTCTTGCCCCTGCAGCTTCCACCCACACGTGCCCGCCACCGTCTACACGACGCCAGAAAATGTTGTCTTCGCGCCCGGTGTAGATTCCAATGACGGCCCACATTTGATGATTATGAGGCAGCAGAGTCATCCAGGGTGCCCAAATAACGTTCAAGATTGTGAGATCGTTCGAACGGTAGAGCGGTCTAATCTCCCCCTGCTTTGGCTCGCCCAATCCGTTAAGCACTGCTAGTGGGTCGGAAACCGCTCGGGCAACGACCTCGCGCACAAACTTATGGGATGCGTCTAGCTGAATGGCGCTGCGACAATCGGAGATAAACTGATCGAGGTCGAACTTCATAGCGACCTCCCATTAAAAGAAATCGTAACACGAATAAGATGAGCAAGAGCAGGGTGCGACAGCATGCGATTGCTTGTCAAGTTTCAGCTGCCGGTGAGCTTCGCCAGGGAAAGGTATAACCTATCCCAGTAGAACCCGCACCCAACAGGGCACCGATTTCGCAGGGACCAAGCCTTGTATCTGCCATAAGTCGGGCGATTATAACTGCGGGGAATGTTTCCCTAAGGGCACGTCGAATAGTTGAGGCCTTCCCGACCTTTTCAAGATCGCTTGATGATGAACACGGTTTTGTCGTCGATAAGGGCTTCGTCGCCGTTCTGCCGCAGATGTTCGTCTTGCTTCACCGCGTAATCCAACAATGCCTTGCAAATGTCCCTTGCCGGTTGCGTGTAGTGTTCGTGCAGTACCTCTTGAAGTTGGTCCCGCACTTGTTCATCGCTACCGTCGTAAACTCCATCCGTGTAAAGAAAAAGGACATCTCCTGGATTCATCAATGTGATTTCAGAGATATCCGAGGAGCTCAGCTCCATCGATCGAAACTTCATCGAGTAATACTTATTGCGGTCTGGGTGGTCGGCAGGGATCTGTAAGCCAAGCGGAAGGAATTGCACCATTTTGCTGGCATCGATCTTCATGAACTTGCGCTGCTCGGCACAGAACACCAGTGGCGGGGGATGCCCGAAGTTCACGAACCGAAAATGGCCGCGAGGAGTCACTTCGCCATATAACATGGTCGCGATCTCACGCGCATTTTCCTTTTCGCTTATCCCCAAGGCATTGCGAGCAGTGACCGACAGCGCCAATCGAAGGTTGAGGTTTTCGAATAACTCGGGCGTTGTCTTTCCAAATCTGTCGAGTTCGGACAGTATTAACGCGTGGAAAGTGTCATGTACCGTAGAGGCAATCTTGGCTGAGATCACTCCGTGCCCCTGCGCGTCCACCAACAGAACTCCGGCTGTCGTATAAAGCTCATGCAAGTCTTCGGCGACTCGGATCTGCTCTGAGCTCCTTGCGCGCCTGTATTCGGACTCCACCTCTGGCCCGTAGCCCTGCATCGTTTTCAGCCATGCCACGTGATCGTCCACCGAGTTACGCGGAGGTTCACCCAGCGCTAGCGGTTCGAGAAACTGCTGGGATAGTCGGAGAGCCTGCTGAATGCGTGCGTCGATGTCGTAGCGCTGTTGAAAATTGATGTACTCAAACAGGTCACCGCCGACAGTTCCGGCGGGGATGGAATTTCCGTACATCTCAATGCCGGGTAGGTGTGGAATCGCGCCCTCGACCGGCATGAGCCTCTGACGCAAGTATTCATCGATGGTTGGAACTTTGTTCGCGGTGGTCATGATACAGGCTGGTTAGTGACCGCATGATTTTCTCACAGAAAATGCGAACCCGGCGGTGCAGCCAGCACACAGGTTCAGCACAAAACGGGGGAGGTAGCGCGTCTACAATCGCCGTTCAGCTACAATGGCGCGTCATCGGGAGGTGCTATGGCAAGGCGTATTTTGGCGGCGATTTTCGCCTGGTGTTGCTTCGTCGGTTCTCTCGCGGGTCAAAGTTCCGAGCTTTCCAAAGAAGTCAAGGCATTCGTCAAAGTGGACACTGTGAAGACGGTGCTGGCACACGTGCGCGTGATTGATGGTACAGGCGCTCCGGCCCTAGAGGACCAGAATGTGGTGATTGAAGGCGGAAAGATCACAGCGGTCGAAAAGGGCGCTGATGTGAATGCGAGCGCGGGCGTTACCGTACTCGACCTGCGCGGACATTCCGTGATGCCGGGGATCGTCGGCATGCACAACCATCTTTTCTACGTTGCCCGGCCGAATCTAACGGCGGAGTGGAAGGACGATCCGCCACTGCTAGTGCCGCAGATGACGTTTTCTGCACCACGTCTTTATTTGGGTGGTGGCGTGACCACGATGCGCACGACGGGAAGCGTTGAGCCGTACGCCGACCTGAATCTAAAGCACGACGTTGATGCGGGCAAGCTGCCAGGACCTCATATCGATGTCACGGGACCGTACCTGGAGGGAGCGACCAGTTATTTCATCCAGATGCCGCATCTGAGGAACGCCGACGATGCGCGGGAGACGGTAAACTACTGGGCTGACCGTGGGGTAACGTCCTTCAAGGCGTACATGAATATCACCCAGGATGAACTGAAGGCCGCGATTGAAGCGGCGCACAAGCGAGGAATCAAAATCACCGGGCATTTATGTTCGGTGACCTATCCCGAGGCTGCCGAGTTAGGTATCGATGATCTGGAACACGGCTTCTACGTCAACACGCAACTGGATCCAGACAAAAAGCCGGATGTGTGCAGCCAGAGCGAGGGCGAGTACACCCTAGAACGAATGACACCAGGAAGTGCGGAGGCGAAAAACCTGATTGCGACGCTGGTGAAGCACCATGTGACGATCACCTCGACGCTGCCGGTATTTGAAGCATCGGGGATGCCGGCGGGAGAGAAAACGCCCATTCGGCAAGCGGTTCTGGACGCGATGACGCCCGAGGCGAGACAGGATTTTTTCCTGCTTCGCGAGCGGCCGGCATCCCTACCCAAGCCCAAGACGGATTGGGTTCAGCTGTTCAAGAATGACATGGGGCTGGAGCACGAGTTTGCGCAAAGCGGCGGCCTGCTGATTGCTGGACCGGATCCGACCGGAGCGGGTGACGTTGTGCCGGGATTCGGTGATCAGCGCGAAATCGAGCTGCTCGTTCAGGCAGGATTTTCTCCAGTGGAGGCCATCAAGGTCGCTACTTTGAATGGCGCGACCTATCTGAGAAGAGATGAGCAGATTGGGTCGATTGCAGCAGGGAAGAACGCGGACCTGGTGGTGATCAAGGGCGATCCCTCGAAGCAGATCTCGGATGTGGAGAATGTGGAGATCGTGTTCAAGGATGGCGTGGGGTACGACTCGCCGAAGTTGCTGGAATCGGTGCGCGGACGATATGGACGGTATTGAGGGTCTAGCAGATCGATGGAACGGGCCGAAACGGGCGGTTACTGCCGGTCACTTTCGCCGCAGATTCGAGAGATTCCCAAAGCTGAACTGGGGGATCAATCCCCAGTTTGCAGAAACCGGTTCGTAGGACCGTGTTCCGCACGATCACGGTCTGAACCGACGGGTACCCGAACGCGAACCGTTGTTCCGTCCATCAGCTTCGATTCGATCTCGATCGTTCCATGGACCAGTCGAACGCGTTCGCGCATGCTGAGAAGCCCCAGTCCTCCCTTGATCATTGCCGCATCGGTATCAAAACCAATTCCCTGATCGGTCACAACAAGGTGCAACTCATTCGACGTGTACCCCAATTTCACTTCGAAGTGCCGTACGTTGCTGTGGCGTGCCGCGTTACGCAGTGCTTCCTGCAAAATTCGGAACAGACACAAGGTGATCTCGTGCGACACAGGCTGTGGGATGTCGTCATGGGTAAAGTCAATCTTCACCATATGCTGTACGGCGAAATCTCTACAAAGGTTCCTCAACGCATCAAGGATGCCCAAATACTCCAGATTTGGGGAGTGCAACTCGCACGCCATAGTGTCAAGATCGCTCGATATTTGTGCGGTATGTTTTTGTAGAGCGCGCATGCGATTGCGAACTTCTAAGGGCAGTGCCGAAAGATGTAGCTGGACTTGTTCGACTTCGACCGCCAACAATGCGAGGCGTTGGTTGATATCGTCGTGGAGTTCTCGCGCGATTCGGGCACGTTCTTGCTCCTGCGCCTCAATCAACTTTCGGCTCATGCCGGTGAGCACCTTTTCCAGCCTCTTACGGTCGGTGACGTCCTGCACAATACTGGCCACTCGATCAACACCCGTCGGGCCTTCGATGGGAAAGTACGAGATCAATACATCTCGTTGCCCAACTTCCGGATATGTATATTTCATTTCGAATCTGACGACTTTCCCTTGAAAAGACTCATCCAGTTTTGGTTTGACGTCTTGAAACACCCCCGGGTTCAGTACTTCATGGGCATAACGGCCAATGACTTGCTCTCTCGTCATATTGCGCATGCGCAGGAACTTACGATTCGCAATCAAGAAGCGATACTCTCGGTCAACCACCGCGATCATCTCTTCCGACCCTTCGACCGCCTTCTCGTATTCTCGCACCCTCTCTTCGGCCAACTTGCGTTCGGTTATATCCATCGAAATGCCGACCATCCGTTCCGCACAACCGTTGGTAGAGAAGTAGAACTTCCCTCGAGCTGCAAGCCACCGGATCGTGCCGTCTGGCCGACGGATGATACGAAATTCTTCCGCATACGGGGTATGATTCTGCCGTGCAGCAGCGAGAGCGTCCGAAACACGCTGTCGATCGTCAGGATGTACATAGAGCATGAACTCATCCGCGGTCGTGTCATGCCTATTGGAAGGGATTCCAAAAATTGTCTGCAAGTCACCGAACCAAACATCTCGTCCGCTCTCTAGATCCAAGTCCCAGCCGACCGATGCGCTGGATTGCATTGCCAGACGAAGCCGGTCTCTAGCCAAACCGAAATGAAAAGTCAGATCGCGTTTGGCGAGGTATTCCTTCATGTAGCCCAGGCTTGCGAGGCACGCGATGGTAGCGATGGCGACAAGAAGGCGGACTGTGCGCGCACCAACGTTCTCATTCCGCGCGAAAAGCTCCCACCCAACCGGAATGGAGATCATCACGACAGCGAGCATCGCCCAGACCGAGGCCCGCGAGCCGTGGTCCCCATCCGATGGTCTCGCTCCTAGTCCGGCTTCCGGCACCTCCTGGATGCGCAGAGGTATCCACACAAACCAGCACAGCGAAGCAGCCACTCCCACTTCATATAGCTTGCCGTTGACGTACGCTCCCGAATCCATGGCAAGGTTGGCGACAGCGGAACTCACGGCGTAGAGGCTGGACGCACCCAACAAGTGAAGATAGGTTGACCTCCAATCGCCTCGCGCCCGTAGTGTCACGTAACCCACAGCCAAGACCAGCGCCATGTTTTCGATCAGGTAAAGAATGTCAAAGCGCAGGCCGTAGCTCGAAGTCGAGTACCGATGGGGAAAGATCGTGTACCCCGAAAGAACGGTCCAACAAAATAATAGAAACAGAGCGGTAAAGAGCACTCGATGCCGCTTGGAGTCTGCGATGTTCTTATGCGGGACCGCTGCTACCGCCGCCATCAGCGGCACGATGTGCAGAAACAGTAATGAATCCGCCATCCAATTGTCGGATTCCTGGGCACGGAGAACGAGTTGGCTGTACAAACCGAAGCAGTAGTCTAACCCCCAGAGGCCGTAGGCAATTGCCAGGAACGTCCAGAATAGCCGACTTCCGGTGTGCGTGCGCTGAATTGCATTTCGGACAGCGAAACCGGTCGCCAAGATCAGGAGAAGCAAGTTACCGATCCCGCCAAAGGAAAGGAAGAGAGAGCCTGGCTTCACAGCCAGCGAAAGGACGGCTTTGATGGCGACAATTCCGATTAGCGCCGCCAACCAAGAAGGAAATTTTAGCCCCATCTCGGGGTTCGACGGGAATCGTTTCTTAATAAACTCCGGGAAACTGCTCAACGAAGCCTCCGATTCAAATTGATCAAGCTTGGTTGCGGCCTTGTTCGGTCGCATTTATTCACGTGTGGCCAGCCTTTAGTGTTCGTGACTGAGATCCGCGCGTCTCCAATAGGAGGAGGCGGTTCGCAACCAGTGGCGTGGATCGTCGGTGAGCCCGGGCTCCTCTCACGCACCCCCCTCGATATTAGCCGTCTGACTCTCCTCTTTCGCTGGAGCTTCCTCAGTCATCACCGGCACGGTAGCGGTAATGGTCGTACCCTCTCCTGGGCTCGATTCGACGCTGAACCGACCATGGACCAGATGTACCCGTTCCTGCATGCTGACAAGTCCCAGCCCGTGATGTTTTGCCGCCTCCTCCAGGTCGAAGCCTGCCCCGGCGTCGCTTACCACGAGCTGAACCCCAGCCGATGTAGCGCGCAATTGTACGGAGTAGTGCTGTACCCCGCTGTACTTGAGTGCGTTGTGCAAGGCTTCCTGAACAACTCGAAAAAGGCAAAGGGAAACGTCCTTGGGCAAGTGTTCAGGTACGTTCACGTCCCTGAAGTCAACACTTACTTGCCCATGTTGGGCTAACTCGTTGCAGAAACCGCGAATGGCGACCACAATGCCCAGATAATCCAGCTTCGAATAGTGGAGTCGGTGGGACAGTGATTGAACGTCGTCCGCAATCTCCAAACAATGTCTTTGAATTTCCTCCAAGCGCTCTTTGGTGGGGGCCGGTAGTCCATCCGTGCTGCAATTCGCTTGTTCAAGCTCAATCGACAGCAGGGCAAGTTTCTGAGAGATGTCGTCATGCAGATCGCGGGCGATTCGGCTGCGCTCTCTCTCCTGCGCTTCGATGAGTCGACCACTTACCTTTTCGAGCGCAGCCTGGGCCAGCTTTTGGTCCGTGATATCGATCGCCCAACCAATAAAGCCGACAAACGAACCGTCTCCCTGGACTCTTGGGGTTACAACATCGAACATCCAACGGTAGACGCCATCGTAACGACGAAGGCGGTACTCCTTGGAAAACGACTCATGACTTTTTAAGGATCGTGCAATAGCATCCAATACCGGTTGCAGGTCCTCGGGATGAACGCATTCGGTCCAGGTATTCGGCTCCCGACCAGTAAAGGCGAGTCGTCGCTCATTCTGATAGGTGATCTTCCCCTCTTGGTCGCACATCCAAATCAGACCAGGCGTGGTATCTGCCATCACTCGGAACTGTTTTTCGCTCTCGCGAAGGTTGGCTTCGGCCTGACGTTTTCGTCTTCGTTGCCACAAGAATCCAATAATCAGGAGTGATTGAATGGCGACCACCAGGATGGCAGCCACGATGTATCTCCGGTAATGCTCTCCGAAAGTGGGTTCTCGGTACAAAACCAGGCTGCCCGGCGGCAGTTTCGACTCCGCAATGTTCCAACGACGAAGTTGCCGCCAGTCCACCCGGACTTGTTGCACGGTTCCGTCCACTACCGGCATACTCTCGGGCGACTCACCAGATAACACTCGTTTCGCCAGAGCCGCTGCCAATGGAGCTTCTCTCCCATAGATGTCAGCGCCAACTCCACCAATGCCACCGTGGCCCAAACAGAGTTCCGGCAAGATGCAATAGGTCGGCAGTCGTTGTCCGACCCAGGCCAGCACATCGTAGGTTCCCATCTCGGGCTGAACGGACGCTTGCGGAGCTTCCTGAAATAAAAGGACGGTCCGACGCGGAAGCGCAGAAACGCGTTCCAGTAGCTGGCTCGTTGGGAGCCCGACGAGATCAATCTCCTTCACTTGGTCTTGACGGCGAACAAGCTCGGCACGGACCGCATCCAACCAGTACTTCTCGAACTCCGAATTCTCAGTGATGATGGCGACGGTATTGGTGTCGGGGTGAAGATGCAGGGCGAGGTCGAGCGTGCCTCGAACATCCAGCGATATCGTCACACCCGTTACGCCGGGGATCCTCTGTCCGACCCTCCTGGCGTCGACATCCCAGAAGACAATGGGCACGCCAGGAAACAACTCCTCACGATGTCTGAGAGCAAATTGGAGTGCGGGAGATGCTCGGGCGATCACGATGTCCAGCTTTTGCCCGAGGTACTTGTGCTTTAACATCTCGAATTCGCTTCTCTCGTAACCCTGGTCATCGAAGCGACGGCCTTCGAAGTACTCGACATAGAAGTTGACCGGCCAGGGGGCAACAGCTCGCAGTGCAGATTCCAAGGAATCAACGGGCTCGCGACGATCGGAAAAGCTCTCCAACGCCAGCACGTTCTTCTCAGTCGCGAGCGCTGCCGCTGAAGCACAAGGAGTCAGGACTAACAATAAGAAACCAAGAACGGGAAGCCAGGGATGCGCAGAGCGCCCGCTGACGTCATACCAGCGAGAAGGTTCGCACCCTCGTTGCACCGTCGTCATAAGCCCTCAAGGCATGCCACCCGTATCAGATTTGGCTTGCTCCGGACGAAAGGTGTGATCGGGCTTCGGTTCCTAGCGCTCGTCTGGGCGTGCGAACGGCGCGAAATACACACGAATACCCAGCGCACTGCCAACCCCACAAAGCAGTCTTAGAATTCAGTAGCACAGGATTATAGCGCCCAGCGGCTAGTCTGTCAGTCGCACCAACTGTCATTCCGTGCCGGTTCGGGCTTCGCTGGGAAATCGGGACATATCACCGGAGCGTTGCCCACTTACACGACGCGTAATATCACTTGCGCTCTTCGCATCAACTCCTTTGTCTACGGACAGGTAGGCCAGGTGGGTCGAAGCCGCAAACCTCGTACCTGAGGCTTCGACGATTTCAGCAATCTTCAAGATCACGTCTTGGCGAATTGTGGTGAATTGGGTCCAGTCGCCGGTCTTGACATAGGCGAACAACTCCAGTTGGTAAGCAGCCCCGGCAAAACTCATTACTCGAACTCTGCAGGTGTCGTGTTCAATCGCGGGGTGCTGTTCCAGCATGCCTTGCGCATGATCTAACACGAAGCGCAATTGCTCGACTTCGGTTTCAATTCGCAATAGGAAAGTTTGGTTGATCAGTAATTTCCCGCGACGCGCCATGTTTTGGAATTGCATCTGCGCCAGCGCTCCGTTAGGAACTACTAACAGATTCTGGTCCGGTGTTCTCAGCTTCACAGAACGCAGGCCGATGTCCTCCACCGTACCGAGGTGATCACCGATTTGGCAAAAGTCCCCGACACGCACAGCTTTGTCCATCAACAAGGAGATCCCGCCAATCAGGTTCTCCAGTGATTTCTGAGCCGCCAGCGCGATCGCAAGGCCTCCGATACCAAGGCCCGCTAGTGTCGTCTTCACGTTCAACCCAAATAAGGCAAGGGCGCAGAGCAATCCGACTATCATCAGCACGATGCGGTTGAGCCGTCGCATCAGGATGATGATCGCCTCCCCGCCTTTTCCTTGTGCTCGCATCCGGTTCGCTACGTGTTCATAGCCTTGGTCCGAGATCCTGCTCACGAACCACAGGAAGCAGCCAACAAACAGAGCGCCCAGGAAACGAGCGTAGTAGAGGCGATACAACAACGGAGGCGCAAGCAGATAAATGAAGATGGCATGGATGGCAAGGGCAACCATGCATTGGAGGGGCAGGCCGACTCGTGTCTTCCAGACTGTTCGGAGAGGATGTTTTCGGAGTTGGCCAGTGATCCTAGCAGGCAAACTAACCAAGAAGGCCAGCAAGTAAGCCAAAAACCAGGAGAGCGGAATCGAAAGCAACCATCCCAGCCATTTTGCCTGAGACATTCCGAGCACGCGTCGGCCCGTGAGCTTGGCAGGCATGATCCGATCAACTAGCGTCGGTGCTTCACTTTGCATTTGGGCGTAGAGATTAGGGATGCTCGCAACTGTCTCTTTCGAAATCAGCCAAATTTTGCCCGAAGCGGGATCGTCCACTTGCACGAGGATAACGTCCACGGTGGCGTCGCCAACCGTCAACTCGCCGGCTCGGACCTGGCCTGGCGGAAGTCCAGGTTCAACCGTGCCGTTGGGATCATCGCTCAGCAAACCGATATTGCCTTGGAAATCTCCCTGCAAAGCCTGGAACTCTTTAGCCAGCTGTGCCATGTCCGCATTTTGGTGTTGGGATGGCTGCAAATAACGGGCAGCGGTCTCGAAGTCTTCCGCTTCGGCGAATTTTAGAAATCCCAAGAGTGCCCGACGCGGAGTCTCACGTCCCAGCAAGTCAGTTGGTGTTGTAGGCGCAGCCTTTGCTGGCGAAGGTGCGACCGATGCGGGCATCTGGGCGAACGAATATGCTACCGAGGCCACGAATATGACAGTGGCACAAACTGTCGCGAGACCGCTGAGGCGCGATCTAAGACCATACCTGGGGAATGTTGCGTACAAAATCATGATGACCGTTCCTGTCCGATATTGCCCACCTCACCACTCGAACCGTTTCTCTAGAATCGCCATCGTGCCGATTCGGTTGAGCTACCTGAACCAAGTAACTGATACTTTCGGCGGTAGTGATACTCACTTAGTTATCAGGCCGTCAATGATGTTGTCTACTCGATTATCTTAGTCTGAGCCTCAATTAGCTCCCGGATTTCGTCTCTGGTAGTGGCCGGGGCTGGCACCCAACGGAACCTCCGCGTTCCCGCCTAGCCTAACCAAAAACGTCACTATGGGGAACTGGCAGAATTGGTAGTCGGCCCTCCAACGACCAGACCAAGCCGGGCCCGCCCCCGTCCGCTTATCCACGCGTGGGTATAAGGAAGACACCCTGCTGCTGGCAGAACCAGAGTGATTCACCGACCTTATAAGGACCCAATCTTTGTGCCTTTAGTTGGCCGCCGGTGCATCCGGGCGGAGGCATCGAATCATTTAACGTGACTTTCCGGGGCCCTAGGCTTTAGTCTTCCTCATTTCGAGGACCTTGCCTGTGACCAACCCTTCGGCGGCCCCGTTGAGTTCTACGCATCCGGGAGTTGACCGCGTGCTCGCTCAGCTGTCCAAAGAGCGCCGTGTCACGATGGTTGGGCTCACTTGGCTAATTTTTTTTACCACATGCGGAGGTGCGTACGGACTGGAGCCCCTGATCGGAGCGATCGGTCCGGCCTGGGCCATCGCGTTGATCCTGGTCACGCCCCTCGTGTGGAGTTTACCGACGGCGTTGATGGCTGCTGAGCTGACCACTCTGATGCCGGAGGAAGGCGGCTACTACGTTTGGATTCGCGAAACCTTTGGACCGTTTTGGGCAATACAACAGTCCTGCTGGACCATAACGTGTGCCGTTGTTTGGATGGCCATGTATCCAGTTCTCTTCGTAACTTATCTCACCTTTTTTGTTCCAGCAGTTTCCACGTCCGCCGTCATTCGCTGGCTGATCGCTGTACTCGTCATTGTTTTGGGGATGGCATTGAATTTTCAAGGGGCCCGCGAGGTCGGCCGCTCAGCCGGGATCAGTGCCTACCTTGTGCTGGGTGTCTTCGTGCTCCTGCTTGTCATCTGGCTTGCGCGAGGTCCAGCACCGAGTTCGATCGTTGAAGTGCTTAGACACGACCTTTCTTCCAGTCACAAAGGAGCGCTGCTCCTCGGACTCTCCCTCATCATCTTCGACTGCTCGGGGTGGGAGAATGCGTCAACGTATGCGGGTGAGGTGGACAAACCCCAGCGCAACTATCCGCGGGCTCTGGGCCTCGCCTTAGTGGTTTTGGTTCTCTGCTATCTGCTTCCTGTGATCGCCGGCGTCACCGTAACGACCTCGCCCGCCATCTGGAGCGCTGATGCCGGCTGGCCGGTGATTTCCCAGTTGGTCGGTGGACGGTGGCTGGGCAGCCTGGTGGCATTTGCGGGGCTCGTGTCCATGTGGGGATTGTTCAACGCGCAACTGCTCTATCTCTCTCGCCTGCCTTATGTCTTGGCCTGCGACGGATGGCTTCCCGGTTTTCTCGCGAGGGTGTCCCCCGGCTCGGGGGTTCCCAGAATGGCAATCCTGTGTATCGGAGTCATCACCGCAATTTTTGCTGCTCTTTCGTTTGGGAGTCTAGCCATCATCCAGTGCTTGCTCTACGCCGGTGGCCTGACGCTTGAGTTTCTCACGCTACTTGTTTTGCGCATTCGCCGCCCAAATGCGCCACGCAGCTTCCGAGTGCCCGGGGGTTGGCTGGGCTTGGGTTACGTATGTGTGTCGCCGTTTGCCTTCGCCGCCCTACTGTTATTCGCGACGCTGCGCGACTGGCGGTCCTACCCGGTGCAGCTATTGGTCATCGGTGCGGTTGCCGCCTCTGGCGTTGCCTTGTTCCTCATCCGACGCAAGAAGGTCGAGACCCTCAGATCGTAGAGGTTCCGGAAAAACCTTCATCTCTTGAGCGCGCGATCTCTGTGGATTTGCTTCACAGCTTGATAAGCGGGAATCCCGGATACGCCGCCTCCACCGTGAGTTGCCGAACTGGCCTGATAGAGGCCTAGGACAGGAGAGCGAAAATCCGCATATCCCGGCGCGGGGCGCATGTGGAATAGTTGCTCGGCCGACAGTTCACCGTGGAAGATATTTCCCCCGATCATTCCGAGCTGCTGTTCCATGTCGTAAGGACCTATGATCTGGCGATGAAGTATCGCGGACTTGAGGTTAGGCGCAAGCTCGTTGTAGGCGTCGATCACCCTATCCGCATAGGCTTCCAATTCTTCACGGTGAGGCGCTGCAGCCCATTGGTACGGAACCCACTGGGTGAACATCGACATGATGTGGGCACCCCGCGGCGCCAAGGTCGTATCCCAGACGGTCGGGATGGTAGCTTCGGAGAACGGATGTTCTGAGGCCCGACCGCTCTTCGCATCCTGAAATGCTGTTTCAGCGTATTGGGTCGATAGGCACAGCTCGATGGACCCGCTGTGATGGTCCTGCGGGTTCGTACCCGGGTTGGCTTTGAAGTTGGGTAACTCGGAAAGAGCCAAATTGATTTTCACGACGCCGCTGCGTGACTTCCAGCGCTCCATATCAACGACGAAGTCCGTGGGCAGCTCGCTACGGTCGATAAGCTTCAAGAAGGTAATTTTTGGATGTATGGTGGTGACAATGACAGGCGCCCGCAGCTCTTCTCCACCTCTCAGAGCGACACCGTGAGCGCTTCCGTTCTTGAACAAAATTTTTTCGACTAGGGCATTGACGCGGACTTCGCACCCGTATTCTTGCGCTGAGCGCTGGATGGCATCCGATACTCCGCCCATGCCTCCTTCCACAAAAGCCCAGCTGCCCAGATGTCCGTCGCCTACATCGCCCACCGAATGGTGCAGCATGACATAGGCTGTGCCAGGCTCGTCCGGGCCCGCCCAGGCGCCGATGATTCCATTCACCATCAGCACCGTCTTGACCTGCTCCGACTCGAACCAATCATTCAGGAGGTCGGTGATGCTCATCGTAAAGAGGCGGGTAACATCCCCAACGCCGCGCACGTCGAGGCCGCGCAGTTTCCAAGCCGTGCGCAGTTGCTGCAGCAGGTCCCCAGGACGCTTGGACCCGAGGCGAGGCGGGACGGCCATCAGCAGGGGACCCAAGACTTCTGCGATACCGTGCATCCAGGCATCCCATTTGGGAAGGTTTTCGGCGTCGCGCTTGGAGAAGCGCGCGACGTTTTCATAGTTGGCTTTGGCGTCGTCTTGGTAGATCTTGAGCGAGGAGCCGTCGGGCCAGGCCTGGTAGTAAGGACCAATCGGATGGAGATTGTAACCATGCCGCTTCAGATTCAGGTCCTTGACGATCCGGTCCGGCATGAGGCTCATAACATAAGAGTAGGTGGTAACTTTGAACTCCGGCGCCTCCGGCCAGGGGGCGTCCGTCGAGGCGGCGCCACCGGTCTTATGCCGAGCCTCAAGAACCACAGTTTGAGCACCAGAGCGGGCCAAATAGGCTCCGGCTACCAGTCCATTGTGCCCACCTCCAATGACGATGGCATCGTAACGATTTGCCATAAGGCGACCTCCATCAACGAAGAGCGAAATAGGTGCTTTTATTTAGGTGCTTTTATTAAGGTCGTGCACTACCTTGCCTAAAGTCGCACCCATTAAAACCTTAAACGATATTGCGAGGCAAAACTCAGAAGCACCTGCGGGCGCGGTTTCGACAGGCTGCCGTACGTTTCCACTGCTGCTTTCAGTTTTCACGAACAATTCAACTCTTTGTAACATTTTGTTCACATGGCGCTTTATATGATCAGCCCAAATCTCACTCGAGGTTACTATGAAGAGGACAATTGTCTTGCTCTCCCTTACCGCTGTCTGCGCCGTGGGTACGGCAGTCGCGCAGATTAAACGCGTTCTGCTGATCAGCGTCGATGGAATGCACGCTGTTGATTATTTAAACTGCGCCAATGGCATTAGCACCACAAACAACAACCAGCCCTACTGCCCCACACTTGCGGCCCTGGGCCAGACTGGGGTTAACTACATCGCAGCCAGCACCTCAAAGCCCTCGGACTCCTTTCCGGGCCTGACGGCTATAGTCACAGGTGGAAGCCCAGCCCTAACTGGCGTTTATTACGATGTCGCCTATTCCAGGAATTACAATGCACCGGCGAAAACTACTGGCAATGGCCTCGCGGCTGGTCCCTGCACTCCCTCTGGGCCGCCAACCGGCACGACCACCGAGTATGAAGAAGGCATCGACTTAAACAAGACCAAGCTAAACGGCGGCGCACCCGGCGCGTCGCTGACTGACGGCGGCATCGCTTCCATCGATCCCATGAAACTGGTTCGCGACCCCGAGAATGGCTGTGCGCCCGTCTACCCATGGCAATTCGTTCGCGCCAACTCCGTCTTCAGCGTAATTCACGCGGCTGGTGGATACGCGGCATGGTCCGACAAGCACCCCGCCTACGCCTCCGTCGCCTCGGGCATCGGACCAACTGCGCTCGACGATTTCTACTCTCCTGAAATCAACTCCAACGTCGTCGCTCTTCCCGGAGTCACCACGCCCACGGGCATATCTTGCGCCAAAATCCGCGATAAAGGCGCCGACCTGACTGCTTGGACCAACAGCTTCGAGAACATTCAGTGCTACGACACTTTGAAGGTGAACGCGATCCTCAACGAGATCGATGGCAAGGACCACCTGGGCGTCAAGAAGACCAAAGTTCCCACCATCTTTGGCATGAACTTCCAGGCTGTGAGCGTTGGCGAGAAGCTCATTGAAAAGAGCAACGGCGTGACGGGCGGATATCTGGATGCCGCTGGCACCCCCAGCCCAGCCCTGCTGAACGAATTCCAGTTCGTCGACGCCTCGATTGGGGCATTCGTCAACGAGCTGAACAAACAGGGGCTCCTGAGTTCGACCCTGATCGTGATCACGGCCAAACACGGCCAGTCGCCCATCGATCCTAGCCGATACGTGGGTCAGACCATCGTTGGCACCTCACCTGTGACCCTGCTATCCAATGCGGGCTTTATTCCCGAATCCGAATCCACCAATAACCCGACTGGAATCGGACCTACAGAGGATGACGTCTCCCTGGTTTGGCTGAGCAGTTCCTTCGATACTGATGCCGCCATCGCAATCCTTGAAGCGAACGCTTCCGCTACTACCGGAATCGCTCTAGGGCAGATCTACTACGGTCCTTCGCTCTTTCTTAACTATAACGATCCGACCGTGGACCCCCGCACGCCGAACATCATCGTGACCCCAAATGTCGGCGTTACTTACTCCGGCAGCCACGCCAAACTGGCCGAGCACGGCGGCTTCTCGCATGATGACACGAACGTCGTTCTGCTGCTGTCCAATCCGAAGTTCAAACCTAGCAAGGTGAGCGCCGCAGTGGGCACTGCGCAGGTGGCGCCTACCATTCTCAAAGCTTTGGGCATCAATCCTAAAGCCCTGGATGCAGTCCGTTCGGAGGGAACGAGCGTTCTTCCGGGGGTTACATTCTAAGCAGTCGGCAAACTCTCGTTGACTGAAAGTGGACGCTCCTTTCGGAGCGTCCACTGCTTAGGTAGGCTTTGCGTGACTCCGCACCTAGCCTCCACTGTAATTGTAGGCCCTGAATTGTAGGCCCCGGATGACCTGACGTAGCAAATTGGCCAGGAGTCCCAAAGAGACCATGGTTGCCACGGATAACCCATTCTGCTTATGAGTCCTAGAGCAGGCCGTTTCACTAGAACCTATGGGTTCGGGCCAGTCCGCGCAATGCACCTCTCCCATGCCGCCCGCACCAATCACGGCGCTGAGCCGGTACTGGGTCACTGTCGGGTGCTGGCTTGTCTGAGCAGTCTGCTGCACCGGATCAACACAGCTAAAGGGGCGGAATCCGCTTTTCCTCCGATTCGTCCTACTTGATTGATGTGCGTGGCCGGCAAGCCTGGTGCGGCAAGAAGCAGTCACCGACTTTCAAAACCTCAGTCCTTCATGTACAAATAAGCTCTGCTACTAGTGTAAGCTACATCCGAATCGCTGCCGACCGCGAGTTTCGATGAGCCTCTATTTACGGCCTAAGACACTGGAAGAAGCAGTGCACGTCCTCGCCCAGAAAGGAGGAAATATCCTCTCTGGAGGTACCGACTTCTTTCCTGCTTTAGGCGACATGCCCATCACCGGAAACGTGATTGATATTTCATCCATCGGTTCTATGAAGGGTATCATCTCGACAGCTCGCGAGCATCGCATCGGCGGGCTCACGACCTGGAGCGACATTGTTGCCAGCTCCCTGCTTTGTTCCTTCGATGCCCTGAAGATGGCAGCCCGGGAAATCGGTGGCATTCAAATCCAGAATCGTGGGACGGTAGCCGGCAATCTCTGCAACGCCTCTCCTGCTGCCGACGGTGTACCGCCGCTTCTAGTGCTCGACGCTGAGGTGGAACTGGTATCAACGATCGAAAGCCGGCGAGTACCGCTTTCCAAGTTTATTGTGGGAAATCGCAAGACGCTGCGCCGCCCGCATGAGATTCTCGCTGCGGTGATCGTGCCGCGCACGATCGACGATGCGAAGTCTGTCTTCTTAAAACTGGGCACGCGGCGTTACCTGGTGATTTCGATTGCCATGGTTGCGGTCGCGCTAAAAACAAGTGCCAGCGGCCGAATTGCCGACGCTCGCGTCGCGATTGGCGCTTGTTCCGCGACCGCGCAACGGTTGCCTGACCTCGAGCGTAACCTTGTTGGTGCTCCGGCGCGAATTGGAGTCGGTGGTCTAGTCCGACGAGAACACCTATCGCCACTCGCTCCCATCGATGACGTCCGCGCCACGGCAAATTACCGGATGGATGCCGCGCTGACTCTTATTTCGCGCGCGCTCGACAATTGTGTGCAGAAGGGCTGACATGGCGACCATCACTCCTCCAAAACCGAGTGCGCATGCAGCCCTGAGTTTCATACTCAACGGCCGCGATGTCGAAACGTCGGCGCCACCAGCTGAGCGCTTATCGAAGGTGCTGCGCGAGCGTCTCGGGCTTACCGGCACCAAGGTTGGCTGCGATGCGGGAGATTGTGGCGCTTGCACGGTTCTGCTCGATGGTGCGCCTGTCTGCTCGTGTCTCGTAGCTGCGGCGCAGGCCGAGGGTCACGAAGTCACGACGGTGGAAGGTCTGGCCAAGCGCGAACCCCTGTTGGGACGCCTGCAGGATTCGTTTCTTCGTCATGGAGCGGCGCAGTGCGGAATTTGCACACCCGGCGTGCTCGTCTCAGCCACCGCCCTGCTGGAGCAGAACCGGAGTCCGTCCGAAAGTGATGTCATGGATGCGATCGGCGGCGTGCTCTGCCGGTGCACCGGTTATCGCAAGATTATCGCAGCAATTCTGGAGGTGAGTTCTCAACCTGAACTTCAATCCTCGGCCGCAGCCAGCGGAGCGGTCGGCAAGAGGCTTGTTCGGCTCGATGGGCAGCTTAAGGTTCAGGGCAAGGAGACCTTCGGCGCCGACGAGTTTCCGTCCCGAGCACTGGCCCTCCGGGCAATCCGATGCCCCTACGATCGGGCGCGGTTCACCTTCGGTGATCTCAATACGTTTATCGCAGGACATCCCGGAATCGTTCGTGTGTTCACCTCTCGGGATGTTCCGGGAGAGGACTGTTACGGCGTAATCCCCGAGTTCGCGGATCAACCCGTTTTCGCCAAAAGCGAAGCCCGTTTTCGCGGAGAAGCCGTCGCCGCAGTGGTCGGGGACGCCGACGCCATGGCGAGCTTCGATCCGGCACATTTCCCTGTACAGTGGGAGCCCTTGCCTGCCATCGTTGACGTTGAGGGCGCCCTGGCGCCGCAGGCACAGCCGATACACCCGAGTCGTCGAGACAATGTGTTGGTTCGTGGCCGGGTGGTTCGTGGCGACGTTGAAGGAGCACTAGCGAAGGCAGATGTTGTTGTCGAAGACAGTTACGAAACCGGCTTTGTCGAGCACGCACACATCGAACCTGAGGCCGGGTTTGCCAGGCGTGTGGGCGATCGGATCGAGGTACAGGCATCTACGCAATCACCCTACATGGATCGCGATGACCTCGCGAAAATACTGGGCATCGCTCCCGAATGCGTGCGAATAATTCCCACCGCCGTGGGAGGCGGTTTCGGCGCCAAGTTGGACTTGTCGGTTCAACCTTTCATCGCACTCGCAGCCTGGCACCTGCGCCAACCCGTGCGCATGGTGTATTCGCGGACGGAATCGATCATGACCACCACCAAGAGGCATCCCGCCCGCATGCGGATACGGGCCGGGGCGAACCGTAATGGCAAGTTGGTTGGCGTAGATTTCGAGGCTGATTTCAATACTGGAGCCTATTCCTCCTGGGGGCCGACCGTAGCCAGGCGCGTGCCTGTTCACGCCTCTGGACCTTACTTTGTGCCGCACTATCGCGCGCTGACTCGCGCCATCCATACGCATCTCGTGCCGGCAGGCGCTTTCCGGGGATTCGGTGTACCCCAGGCGGCCATCGCCCAGGAACAACTCTATGATGATCTTGCCGATCGCCTCGGAATGGATCGTCTCGAATTTCGTATCTTGAACGCGCTGACCAATGAGAGTCCCACGGTGACTGGCCAGGTACTCGGAGCAGGAGTGGGAATGCGTGCGTGTCTCTTGGCCCTGCGACCCAAATGGAAAGAGGCTCGCTCACAAGCGGCTGCATTCAATCAAAGCAACTCTGGGCCTGTTCGTCGGGGTGTCGGCCTAGCAGGCATGTGGTACGGCTGCGGCAATACATCCCTGCCGAACCCGTCCACCATCCGCGTGGGCTTGAAGCCAGATGGCCGAATTGCATTGCACCAAGGAGCCGTTGACATCGGGCAGGGTTCCAACACGATCGTCACACAGATCTGTGCCGACGCGCTGGGAGCGCCCATTGATGTCTTCGACCTGATTTCGGGCGACACCTCGATTACACCGGATTGCGGAAAGACCTCTGCATCTCGGCAGACGGTCGTAACCGGCAAGGCTGCGCAGATAGCCGGAAGCGAATTGCGGCGTGCAATTGCGCGGCTTGCGGGCTGTTCGGACCGCGCCTCGATAAGTTTTGGGGACGGTTCGATTAGGGTTATCGAGGACGGGAAGCAGCACCTGGTAGAGCTTCGCGACCTTCCGCGCGACGAGCAAGGATACATTCTCACTCGCAATGCCACCTTTGATCTGCCGACCACTCCCCTCGATGAAAATGGCCAGGGAATTCCTTATGCTGTTTACGGTTTCGGCGCTCACATGGCGGAAATCGACGTGGACGCCGAGCTAGGAACGGTCGACGTCTTGAAGATCACCGCCGTGCACGATGTCGGCCGTGCCATCAACCCGACGCTAATCGAGGGGCAGATCGAGGGTGGCGTAGCGCAGGGTCTCGGTCATGCTCTCATGGAGGAGTTTTTCCCCGGCAAGGGCGAAAATCTGCACGATTATCTGATCCCCACGGCCGGCGACATCCCCTGGGTGGAGTCGATCCTGGTCGAAGACCCGTCACCCATCGGTCCTTTCGGAGCCAAAGGCATTGGCGAGCAGGCTGTGATTCCCACCGCCCCCGCTATTCTTAATGCCATTCACGACGCCATCGGGATCAGAATCCGCCGTGTTCCAGCCACGCCGGACCGTATTCGTACCGCCATCGTGGCTGCGCAGAAGGACAAGAATCGTGCCTGACGACGATGCGATCCGGTGTGATGCCTGTCCGGTTCTGTGCTATATCAAGCCGGGGCGTACGGGCGCGTGTGACCGCTACGGCAATCGCGATGGCCAATTGGTGCGGCTCGATCCGCACGTGCTTCTTGATCGCGCTGTCGCACGTGGTGAGTCGGTTGTTCCGTTCCTCGAACGCGAGCGCGAATGGGACGGCAATGTGGTGCGCGGGCACAACAGTTTCGTCACCGCGATCGGTGCGGGCACAACCTATCCCGACTACAAACCGGCCCCGTTCATCATCTCGTCGGAAGTCGAGGGTGTCGATATGGTCACAGTTGTGACCGAGGGAATCTTCAGCTACTGCGGGGTAAAGTTGAAGATCGATACCGATCGCCATCTTGGACCGGAAACTAATTTAGTCCGCGCCCAGGGCGAACCCGTGGGCCACGTAACCACTTCCGAGTACGGCTCGCAAATGCTCTCGCTCGGAGGTGTTCGGCACCTGACCGGCGGGACGCGCCATGAAGGCACCGTCACCTGCGCAACCTTGCTCGATCTTTGCAACGGTAGAGCAGTGGAACTTTCGGTTGACGAGGGCGCCACTGTTACGGTGCAGGCGGGCAAGGCACCTATCGTCGATGGGGTGCAGGAGGAACGCATGCGCGTAGGTTGCGGTTCGGCAACCATCGGCATGTTTGCCAAGCAGTGGTTCAACAAAGTCGACGAAGTCGTCGTTGTCGATGACCATATCACCGGCGTGCTATCGGAGCATCAGGCGGGTAAATTGCTGGGCATTCCGGAAAGCGGAATCAAGGTGAAGGGCCGCCGCTCCACTCCAGGGCGCTATTTCCAGGTTGCCGAGCCGGGAACAGCTTGGGGTGGAACCAGCATCCAGGATCCACTGTCGATCTTGAAAAACTTTAACCCGAAGATCGCCTGGCCGGGACTTCGTTTGCTGATGGTGAGCACCACCGGAGAACACCACGCCTACTTTGAACTAGACGAGGCTTTACGCCCGGTCGAGAAGTCATTGCCTGCTTCGTTGAGCGAATCTGTTGCACGAATCAAAGAGAACTGCGAGCCCGCGCTCTGCACGGTTCTCTTTATGGCCGGTGCCGGAGGATCTCTTCGTGCTGGTGTAACCGAGAACCCAGTGCGACTCACATATTCGGTCCGAGATGCGCTTACACGTGTCACTTGCGGTGGCGCGCCTGTTTATGTGTGGCCGGGTGGCGGCATCACCTTCATGGTCGATGTCACGCGCATGCCAGAAAATGCATTCGGCTATGTCCCGACGCCGGCCTTGGTCGCACCCATCGAATTCACGTTGAAGATGGCCGGTTACGCAGCCCTTGGTGGCTATGTGGGTGAGGTTCGGTCGTTGAGTTCGATTCTCTCTGACGAGAAGCGCCGCCACGTCGTGGCACGCGACGATAACCCCTGGCCGTTGTCGTCGGTTAAGCGGCAAGAGGAACCATGAGACAGCAAGTAAGCCTTCTCCCGGGCGGGCGACGCCTGCATCTGCAGGACGGGCCGATCGATCTTGTCATCGAAGCGTTCGGCGGCAGCGCCGAGGTCAAAGCTGCTTACGATGCTGCGATCTGTCGTTTTCAAACTGTACTGGACGAACTCTGCTCGGAGCTGTCTCTGTTGCGCATGCCTGCCGGCCCGGGCGCTCCAATGCCGAAAGGGACGATCGCCACGCGCATGGCCACGGCGGTTGCACCTTATGCGGAGCGGACCTTCATCACACCCATGTCAGCCGTTGCCGGCGCCGTGGCCGACGAAATTTTGGAGGCGATGACATCGGCGGCGAAACTATCCAAAGCTTACGTCAACGACGGCGGAGACATTGCGCTGCATCTTGCGCCCGGCGAGCAGTTCGTCGTTGGAATGATTGACCGCCCAGATCGTCCTTCGCTTTTCGGTACAGCTATTTTGGGTTCAAGTGATCCCGTGCGCGGCATCGCGACGAGCGGGTGGCATGGCCGGAGTTTCTCATTGGGAATTGCCGACGCGGTGACGGTACTCGCGCGGCGTGCAGCCATGGCTGATGCCGCGGCTACCATTATCGCCAACGCAGTCGACCTCCCGGGACATCCGAAGGTTCACCGTGCCCCGGCTCGCAGTATCTCTCCCGACAGCGACCTGGGGGACCGGCCAGTTACGACATTCGTTGGAGAATTATCTGCCGAGGACATCCTATGTGCGCTCGATCAAGGTGCCGCCGTGTCCGAGCAGATAAGGTCAGAAGGCCTGATTCATTCTGCCGCGGTGCTGCTTCAAGGGAAGACACGAATCGTGAGCATGAACGAGTTGATTACCAGCGTCGCGGGCAACAGCGAATTACACAGGAGCCTTGCCCATGCCTGAGGTGCAGGTCAGAAAAAAGTTGACGATGGTTGAGGAGATCTTTCACGAAGGCGGCCCGATTTCGAGCAAGCCGTTGCGCCGGGCAGCGGCACTCGCG
>DASPTQ010000307.1:0-4970 GCA_035623335.1 Terriglobales bacterium | reverse complement strand
GGGGTGTGAAAACACGGCTGACGTTTGGTTCGGCCGCGGCGGAAGCAAATCTCTTTCAGGTGTGGTCTCCCGACGGCCGCTGGAGCGCGTACACCAGTATCCGTAGCGGAAAGTTTACGATCTGCCGCAAACCCTCCGACGGATCGGGCAGCGAAGAGGTTCTGCTCGAGGGAACGGACCAACTCAGGTATCCTACCGACTGGTCCCCGGATGGAAAATACCTTACCTATCGCGAACCGCAGCAGGGAGTCTGGACAGTCTGGATGCTTCCCCTTACCGGGGAGCGCAAACCTTATGCTTTCCTTCACTCCCAATTCCCTCAATCGTATGCGGTCTTCTCACCGGATTCAAAATGGGTTGCCTACTGCTCCAACGAGTCCGGTGAAGCCGGGGGCTGGCTGCACTCCACGCTGGCGTGGCGATGGAAAGGAACTGTTCTATCTGAGCATGGACATCAAAGTGATGTCCGCGGACGTCAAGGCGAGCGGATCGAGTTTCGAGGTCGGCGCCGTGCACACACTATTCGAGACCCGGCCCTCCTCTACCTTTGGAAGTTACGATGTTATGGTGGACGGACAGCGATTTGTGTTGTTACAAGATACGGAACAATCCAGCGGCGCCATCACTCTGGCGGTCAACTGGCTGGCGGAGTTGAAGAGGAAATGAGCCTGGCGACACAGACTCAAGCCTGAGAACTGAGACTTATTGTTTTAGTGTCCCGAGCGGTGTCCCGAAACTGACGAATGAGGTCCCATTGGGTGCTGTTTGGTCGCTCAGTGCGATTGACAACAAATGGGGTTATGCAGCGTCCAATTCCTGCCGAAAATTCGTAATCGGCGGTCATCGGTTCAAGTCCGATCGTCGGCTCCATGTTTTCAAGCATTTACCTCTGGTTTTCACTGCACCGCCACGTCCCTGTGAGGTGAATTGTCACGTCGAGCGTTCCGCTCATCCATGGCGATTCGCACCTGTTCGAGTTTCGGATGCTAGTAACGCATCGCGGTCCGAACGTCGCCGTGCCCCGTGGAATCCATTACGCCTTTTTCAGATTCTGGTGGTTTGGTATTTCTTGATATGACGGATAAAGCCGACTTTACCGTGAGAGTGGACCTGCCGGAAGCCCTCCGGCAAACATGCTTGCGTGACGGGGTTCGTTGACTTGGCCCCACCTCAGACCTACGATGTTGCCAGAGGGTGAGGGGAAGGAGTGTCTTCCCCCGATGGCTCACACGCTCGGTCATGACGTGCTAACCGGCCAGACGTTAGGCCACTACCGCATCATTGAGAGGATCGGCGCTGGAGGAATGGGTGAAGTCTATCGCGCCCACGATGAGCATCTGGACCGCGAAGTAGCCATCAAAGTTCTCCCTCCCAGCGTCCTCTCCGACCAGTCCGTCCGCAAGCGCTTTCACAAGGAAGCGCTGGCACTCTCCAAGCTGAATCACCCCAACATCGCAACAATTCACGACTTCGACACCCAGCAAGGCGTGGATTTCCTGGTGATGGAATACATCCCCGGTACGACGCTGAGCGACAAACTGGCGAACGGACCGCTGCCCGAAAAAGAGGTTGTTTCTCTCGGGACACAGTTGGCGGAGGGCTTATGCGCAGCTCATGAGCACGGGGTTATCCACCGTGATCTGAAGCCCCGCAACCTAAGACTGACCTCGGACCGGCGCCTAAAGATTCTGGACTTCGGTTTGGCGAAGCTGCAGCTTCCGGTGACGGCGAGCGCACCGACGGCTAGTTTCAGTGAGACACAATCCATGGCTGGGACTCTGCCCTACATGGCGCCCGAGCAGTTGTTAGGAGAGAGCATTGATCCGCGCACTGACATTCATGCAGCCGGCCTGGTGCTTTACGAGATGGCCACCGGCAGGCCCGCTTTTGCAGGGTTACAAAGCGGCCAGCTGATGGGCGCTATTGTCCACCGGTCCCCCATTGCTCCGAGGCAACTGAATGCGAAGCTCACTGGCGAGTTTGAACGGATCTTGCAGAAGTGCCTGGAAAAGGATCCTGAGAACCGCTATCAGTCAGCTAAAGAACTTGCTGTCGATCTGCGCCGGCTGGAACACGAATCGCAGACGCAGCACGCACCAGGTTCCGTTCCTGCCGGCCTGGCGCTGTCTTATTTTCGCCGGAACAGGCGAGTGGGACTGGTGCTGCTAACATTCGTGTCACTGCTAGCGGCGGCTGTGCCGATTCTGTTCCAGTGGCGTCACTGGGCAGGACAGCGCTCGGGGGAGTCCCCACGATTTGAGGGGCTTGCAGTTCTGCCGCTGGTCGATCTTTCTGGCGATCCGGCACGCGAGTACTTTGCCGATGGCATGACAGAGGAACTGATCACACAACTAGGGAAGATTAGTTCGGCCCGCGTCATCTCGCGCCAATCCGTCATGCAATTCAAGGGCACCAAGATGCCGTTGACGGAGATTGCTCACAAACTCAAGGTTGACGCAGTGGTGGAGGGATCGGTACTGCAGTCAGGGAGCCGCGTGCGCGTGACCGCCCGATTGGTTGATGCGGCGGCGGAAAGACCGGTCTGGGCGGATGAGTATGAGCGTGACGTGCGTGACATCCTAAGCTTGCAGGCTGAGGTGACGCGTGCCATCGCCAACGAAATCAGGATGAAACTTAATCCCCAGGAGCTGGCGCACACGGCCACGCCGCGATCGATGAATCCTGAGGCCTACGAGGCTTACCTCAAGGGTCGCTTCGAGTGGTACAAAATCTCGAAGCAAGGTATCGAGAATGCACAGCATTATTTCCAACTCGCCCTGGAGAAAGACCCCAACTATGCTCTGGCCTATGCCGGTCTTGCCGATGTCTGGTTGATGCGCGCCGATTCCGGTTACGCGGCGCCGTCGGAGACCATCCCCAAGGCGAAGGCCGCCGCTCTCAAAGCCCTGCAACTCGACGATACCCTTTCGGAGGCCCACGTCAGTCTGGCCAACATTGAAGCCGGGTACGAAAGAGACTGGTCCGCTGCCGGGCAACATCTTCGGCGCGCCATTGAGTTGAATCCCAACAGTGCCGACGCGCATTTCATGTATGCAGACTACTTGATTTCGCTGAAGCAGAATCAGGAGTGGCAGACAGAGATTCGGCAGGCCATGAACCTAGACCCGATGAGTTTCTTCCTACACTGCTTCTACGGCTGGCATTTGGTATATCTCGGCCGGTATGACGAAGCCATCGATTTAATGCACCAGGTGACCGTTACCCAACCCAATTTCTCCTCTGCACACCTGGGCCTCTGGGGCGCGTACTACAGAAAGCACATGGAAAAGGAAGCTTTGGAGGAGGCGGTAAAGTTCTTTGAGGCGTTACAGGATCAAGAAACTGTTGCGGCGCTCAGGGCCGGTTATCAGCAAGGCGGTTACCGCGAAGCCATGAGGTGCGCGGCCGAGGTTCTAGTGGTTCGGGCGCAGCATACTCATGTGGCCGGCGTGCGCATCGCTCGGCTATATGCCCACGCCGGAGACACGGAACGGGCGCTTTCTTGGCTGCAGAAAGCGTATGAGGCAAGGGAGACTCCCTTAAGCCATCTCGCTGTGGCATGGGATTGGGATCAGCTGCGCCCGGATCCGCGCTTCCAGGATCTCCTGCGCCGCATGAATTTTCCGCAGTAGGGCCACGGTACCGCCACCCAACGCGAGAGAACCACGGCTGAGTACGCGCCTGAGGTGGTGACCCTATCCGACGGCATGGTCTTCAAGGTCAAGTCTTGGCTATCGATTCTTAAGTTTAATTACGTGCCCACCCTTCGGGCACGGCTGGCTCTGAGCCGCTCAAACTATACGGAGGCGATGGAAGCTCTGAAAGTCGCGGGCCCCTATGAACTGGGGTTGCCAGCATATAGCAATTACAACTGGCCCGACTTGTACCCTGTATATGTCCGCGGAGAAGTCTATTTGGCCACGCATCAGGGCGACAAAGCAGCTGCAGAATTTCAAAAACTTCTCGACCATCGTGGCCTTGTTCTGAACGAACCCATCGGCGCGCTGGCCCATCTCCAACTGGCGCGAGCCTACTCGATGGAAACCAACACTGGCAGGAGCCGCGCCGCGTACCAGCATTTTCTCACCCTCTGGAAAGACGCCGACCCCGACATTCCCATCCTGAGGCAAGCCAAGGCTGAGTACGCAAAGCGTGTGCTGAGCAGCACGTCGTCCGGGAGGGTTAAAGTCCCTCAGGCACCCAAATGAGGGGTGCTTTATCCAAAAGCGGGAGTAGCGTCTCGCTGGCCGAAGAAAGCAGAAGGTATGGAGACGCCTAAACGGGCACGAAGGCGAAAGCTGGAGACAGCCAAGGCGGACCTGAAGCCACTGCGGGCAGTACTTCGGAGGGCAGGGTGTCCACCGTGAGGTGGAATCCGAAAGGCATGAGGAGAAGTACCGGGCCGTAATCAATGGGGAAACCCAGGATGAACCGGTCGGCCAAAGGTGGAGCAAGGTCGAGTCTGCGTTTTGAAGACGAAGGCGTTCTCATTCACCCACTGCAACAAGGTGATTGCGGGCGGCACGGTACGGAAGGACAACGCGTGACCTCAGGAGAACTGACAGAGTCTCCG
Organism: Terriglobales bacterium; assembly: GCA_035623335.1. Lineage (GTDB taxonomy): Bacteria > Acidobacteriota > Terriglobia > Terriglobales > Acidobacteriaceae > JAFAGX01. The sequence goes on along the minus strand of DASPTQ010000307.1, from coordinate 397 downwards.
CTTGGCACCGGAGGAAGCGGACCTATAAGCGCAAGCGAAGTGGCGAGCGAGGCTCTGTCAGTAGTCGGACGGCTGCATATTACCTATGAAGCGTGGTGAAAGCCACGTGACCGGGCAACCGGCGACGGAAATGGGTCGGGGAAGGCAGCCGACAAAGATGGTCAGGAGGAGACAGGAACCAGATGAGTAAGGATGGGGGAGGCTGGAACAGTTCCTTAAGTGAAAAACCCGTACGCTCTCGTCTGAGGAGACTGGTGGACTGGATCAACCTGACGGGCGCCAAGAAGGTCCATTCCTTAATCGACAAAGTGTACAAGCGGAAGAACCTGGAGATGGCCTGGGAAAAGGTGAAGGCGAATCGGGGTAGCGGAGGTGTGGATGGGCAGAATCTGGAAGC
>DASPTQ010000306.1:0-78184 GCA_035623335.1 Terriglobales bacterium | reverse complement strand
GGGGAGAGCTCACCGGGGCAAACGTTCTTGGTCAGGTCCGTCCAGTAGCCGTCGACGCACACCCAAATCTCAAACAAGGTCGGCTCGTTCGCCTGAATGGGGCGATCGCCGGTTGCCGTGAAGGTGGCAATTCCTTTTCCGGACCATACCAGGGTGAAGGCGCGCGCCATCTCGACCTTGCCCTTATAACCCACACCGAAGCCGTGGACAATGCTCTCGTACATGCCGCCCACCTCGCTTTCTTTCATGCCGGGTCGCATGCGCTCGCGAGTATGTTCGAGGGCCAGGGCGGCGAGCTCGTTGGCCAGACGCATGCGCTCGATCTCCTGAGGCGTCTTGATGCCACGCGCCTGATGGAGCAAGGGCGTCGCGTCCACCACCTCTCTGGCGACACCATGGAAGCCGTCAAAATACATTTGCGTCGGAGTGGTCGGCTCGCCCACCATGCGATCGGCCGCTTGCGTTCCCATGTTCAACTCGATCCCAATCTTGTCGGTGAGACTGCGTTCTTTCAGTACCGCGAGGGCTTGATCGAGGGCACGGTACTGCGGCGGCCGCGGATCACTGGGGTGATAGCTTTTGAACAGGCGGATATCCTGAGTCCAAGCGTTTCGCTGGGCATCGGCCAGCTGAGGTTCGATGACGATCAGCGTGGCTTCGCCTTGGCGGGGGAAGACCACCGCGTCATATCCTTTCATCGGCCAATAGTTGGTGAGATACACGATGTTATCGGGTGCGCGCACGACCAGAGCCGTGAGGTCCTGATCCTTCATCAGGGCCTGGACGCGATTCAGTTTCAATAGATCGATCGGCCACGCCATTCCGGTTCGTCACCCTTCGCCATCTTGCCCGCGGCCGGTTGGAGAAGGCCGCACAGGTTTGTTCTCCTCCTGGAAAGTCCACGAGGCCTCTTTGCCCTTGATCAGACGGTACACGGTCGTGTGGAGCGGCGCCGGCACACCATGACGTTGTGCCTCGCGAGCAATCGCCCCGCTCAAGAAATCGATTTCGGTGGGGTTGTGTCTGCGGACGTCATACAACATCGAAGGCGGATGGTTGGTCAGGGCGCCTATCTTGTTCATCTCCCACGGATCCTCCTCGAGCCTCACGCCGGCCGCGGTCGCCACCCGCTTCCCCTCTTCGATGAGCTCGTGCAGCAAATATCCCAGGCCGGAGAAGGCGGACTCGTCCGCGAAGTGCGGGGAATGCGGAAGCCCGGTCAGGGCCGAGACTCCATTCACCGAAGCGTTGAAGATCAGCTTGGACCACTGCGCCGGACGCGCATCCTGCAGAGCCTGGGCTTTGAGTCCGCTCGCCGAGATCAGGTCGGCAGCTTGCTTCACCAAGGCGTAGGGAGTGTGCCGCGGCTCGAAGGGTCCGATCCACGTGGCGGTGTCAAGTTCGTACTGCACATGGGTATCACTGTGCTTGGTGCCGCTCATGAATGTGGTGCCGCGGATGATCTGCCCGCGGGTGTCCTGGGCGATGATTTCCTCACTGCCGAGTCCGTTCTGCGCCGAGATTACCGCTCCTTGGTTGAAACGGCAACCGACGAGCGCCATCGAATCTTCCACCTGGGTGGCCTTGGTGGCGACAATGCCCAGTTCGCAGTCCGGCAGTTCGCCGGGATCCGCCGTCGCGTGCAGCGTGACGTGGAATTCATGATGCCCCGAGACGGTCAATCCCTCACGATTGAGAGCCCGAGCATGGTTCTCCCGCCGAACAAAAGCCCACACCTCGGCGACCCGGGCCAGATGTGCGGCATAGAGACTTCCAATCGCGCCGCAGCCGACGATGCAGACTCGTTTCATGCTTGGCACGCCGCAGGGGAGAGCAATCACGGGCGCACCCGCCGCGCCCGCCCCACAAATTTACCTTCGTTTCTCCAGCTTCACTAGTTCCTTGGCTTGGCCAATCTCCTTTTTTACAACTGCCCGGTATAGACGGTCGGCATTGTTGAAGGAGTCATCGATGACGACCCCATGGGCAAACAACGCATCCTGCAACGCCGCCGAGAGAGTGTGGACTGGAGCTGCCCCGCCTTCTCCCATGCCCTTGGCCCCGCTGTAGCTGTGGGGCGATGGCGTTTCGAGGTGATCATATTTAATGTTGGGCATGTTCATAGCGGTGATCGGGGTGTAGTCGCTGAAGGTGCTGGTTAGCATATTGCCGACCGCATCGTAGACACAACTTTCCATAAGCGCCGCCCCGATCCCGTGAGCCGTGGCGCCAAAGACTTGCCCTTCGACAATCGGGGGATGGATGACCGTGCCGCAATCGTCCACGGCAACATAATCGAGAATGTGAGGCAGGAAAGTATCGCCATCGACCTCAACCACCGCGATGTGGAGCTGCGAAGCATAGGTCAGGGTCAGGTTCCCGTATTTCTTCTGCTTGTCCGGCACGCGGAAGGGAGCGCGCCAGATGTAGCGGCAATTCAGCGTAATGTCGTAGAGTTCAGGGGGAAGGGCGGCACTGTTGGCATTGACCAGATTGGCCAGTCCCCAGTAATTGATCGGTTTGCCAGTGCTTTTGGCACGCAGCTCGGGCCCCTGGGGACCCACGCCGAATTCGAGATCGTCTTCCGCACTCTCGAGGGCGAAGGCACCCAGGCGCTTCATCTCGGCCTTTAACTTCTGGGCCGCACCATGCACCGCGGAAAGCCCGGACACGGCGAACTGGCTGGCATAGGTTCCGGAAAATCCCGTGTGCACGTTGCGCTCCGTATCGAACCCGGTGCGCACCGTCACCATGTCGGGATGAATGTTCAGCACGTCGGCGACCACCTGCGCGGCGGTGGTCTCGTGTCCTTGTCCTTGCGGGCAGGAGCCGACGGCGACCACCACTTCGCCATACATATCCAACTTGCAATTGGCTCCCTGCGAATTGCCGGAGTAGGGCAGGCCGGGATTCACGATTTGCGACTGACCGAAATTGTTGGTGCCGGAATCGAGCGTCGTTCCGATACCGATTCCCAGCAACCGCCCTTCGTTGCGAGCCGCCGCCTGCTTCCTCTTCCATTCCTCCCATCCGATGCGCCGTTTTGCCATTTCGAGCATCGCGGGATAGTTGCCCGAGTCGTACACGCAGCCATTGGGCGTGGTATAGGGAAATTGCTCCGGACGAATGTAGTTGCGGAGACGCATCGCATCGGGTGCGATTCCCAGTTCGTGGGCACAGATATCGAGGGCACGCTCCAAGAACCAGAGGTGCTGCATCCGCGAATAGCCGCGGTTCGGCCCCACGGGACATTTATTGGTGACGGCTTGGGTGAAGTCAATGCGCGCGTTCTGAAAGCGATAGACTCCGGGAAAGACCTGCGACCAGATCACACAACCCAAAGGTTCGTAACGCGGATACGCGCCGCAATCATCGATATGCCGCGATGTGATGGCGGTGATGACCCCCTTCTCATCGAGGGCAAGCCGGGTATCGCGGAAGGTTCTCTCATTACCATGCGCGCTCGCACTCATGTGCTCCGATCGGGTCTCGACCCACTTGATGGGCCTTCCTCCGGCTTTTTGTGAGGCCAAGGCACACACCGCCATTTGCGGATAACTGGTGATCTTGATTCCGAAGCTGCCTCCGATGTCAAAGGTCTCGACCCGAATGCGATCGATAGGAACACGCAGGTGGGCGGCGAGAAACTGAATGGCAAACGACGGGAAGGAATTGTTACAGGAGTAGTAGATACGATCATCCTTGGCATTCCATTGGGCGATGATCACGTTGTTCTCGAGCGGAGTGCTGGAGAAGCGATGGAAGTGCAGCCGGTCGATACTCACAACGTACGCGGCCTCCCGAAAGGCGTGTTCCACGTTCCCGTACTCAAAGACACCATTCCAGACTTGGTTCGTGCCAGCCTCCTCATGGAGAAGGCTCTTTCCTTCGAGGGCTTCTTCCGCATCGACGACGGCATCGAGTGGCTCGTACTCCACTTCGACCAACTCGGCTCCGTCTTCGGCAATCGCCGGGGATTCGCCCACCACGGCAGCGACCGGCTCACCTTGATAGCGCACTTTTTCGACCGCGAGCGGATAATCCTTGATCTTGGCGAATGGCTCCGGGCCGATTTCGATAAAGGGCTGAGTTTGGGGGGCAATCTCCTGCCCGCTCAGGGTGCAGATCACGCCGGGCAAGTGCTCGGCAGCCGTGGCGTTCAGGCTCGTGATCCTGGCGTGGGCGAAAGGTGACCGGACAAAATGGAGATAGAGCATTTCCCGCAGCTTGATATCGTCGGTGAACTTGCCCCGCCCGCGTAAGAGGCGGTTTTCCTCCTTGCGGGGAACGGGCTTGCCTACCCAGGTCTTCTTCTCCGCTTCCACATTCACTCCCTGATTTCCTCTAGCCGCAAACGCCAGCCTACGCCGTCCGGGGCGGCACCGGGACCTGTTCCTGGGCTAGCGCTAGGCGCAAGCCGTCGATCAGTTTCTGCACATTCTTCTTTGCCAAGGGCTCGAGCAGACCCCCGGCTAGAGAGGCTAGCCGGCCAAACACCTGCGCTTCCCCTTGCCATGCGACCTTCGTACCATCGCCGAGCGGCGCCAAGTCGAACCCTGCCATGACCGATAGATTGCCTCCCGGCAGACTTCCCTGGCCTTGATATTGGGCTCGCTTCGGGCGCTCGCTCTCGGTCAGTTCCAGGCGCACGTCGGCGCTGCCTTTGATATAGGAGATGCCCACGTTCAGTCGAACCGTGAAGTGGTTCCCGTCGGCCACGGAGATGCTTTGAAATTCCGGCAAGAGCGGCGCAAATTTATGAGGATCAGTCAGGAAATCGTAAACTTCCTCGGAGCCACGCTTGACCTCGAACTCGCCCCCCAGCTTGATCGCCATGCTCTATGTCGCCTTCATGCTCTCGGCGGCCAGCAGAATGGATTTGAAGATATTCTGATAGCCGGTGCAACGGCAGGTGTTACCCGCGATTGCTTTGCGCATGTCTTTCTCGCTCGGCTGCTTGTTCTTCGAGAGCAGTTGGAGCGCACACAGCATCATTCCCGGCGTGCAATATCCGCACTGCACGCCATAGGCGGCGGCAAAAGCTTTTTGGATGGGATGCAGCTGGCCGTTTTCTTCGAGCCCCTCGACGGTCGTAATCTCAGCTCCATCCGCTTGCACCGCCAGCGTGGTGCACGACTTGATAGCAGCACCATTCAGCAAGACGGTGCAGGCCCCGCAGTAGGTCGTGTCGCAGCCCACATGGGTTCCGGTGAGATCGAGTCGCTCCCGTAACATCTCGACCAGCAACGTGCGCGGCTCAACCGTGAGCGAACACGGCTTACCATTGACCCTCAGCCGGATGGCCGTCTTCTCGATCTGCTCAGGCATAAATGGCACTCACCTCGATGTGTTCTCCCCGGGCGCGGCGTGCGGCGAGCTCGATCGCCCGCTTGACCAGCGCCCCCACCAAAGTGCGCTTGTATTCGGCCGAGCCGCGCATATCCGATTGGGGATCAGCAGCCGCGCGCGCGGCTTCCTGCACAGTGGCCAGGGTCTTTTCCGTGATCTTGCGGCCGCGCAGAGCCGTCTCGGCATCGTTGGCCCGGATGGGCGTGAGGCCAACACAACCCAAGGCGATGGCGATTTCTTGGCACACCTCTCCCTCGATGGTCAGCTGCACAGCAGCCGTAGCGGTGGGGTAGACGGGCGCAGCACGCTTCAAGGATAGGTAGGCTCCGCCACTGCCTTTGGGCGGAATGGTCACCACAACTTCTTGGATCACTTCGTCGGGTTCGAGAACCGTGGTGTAAGCGTCTTTGACAAATTGGGAGAGCCTCAGGCGGCGCTCGCCGCGAGTCCCCAGGCATTGAATTTCCGCACCCAGCGTCAGCAGCGCCACCGCCCAGTCGCCGCTGGGATCGGCTTCTGCCAGCGATCCGCCAATGGTGCCCCGATTCCGCACCTGCACGTCGGCGATGGCGGTTGCACAGTCGCGCAGCAAAGGAATCTTGGCTGCCACTTCGGAGTTTTCGATTTCCGCGTGACGGGTCAAGGCCCCGAAACGAAGCGCGCCATTCTCCTCTCGGATGTAAGCCGTCCCGGAAATGAAGCTCAAGTCGACCAGGTGCCCTGGATTGGCAAGGCGAAGCTTCATCAACGGTATCAAGCTCTGGCCGCCGGCAAGAAACTTGGCCTCTTCGCCAAGTTCGGCGGCGAGCGCCACCGCCTGCTGGAGCGAGCTCGCGCGGTGATAATGAAATGCTCGGGGATACATGGCTCAGTGACTCGGCGCCTGGTCCGGGGATCCTTCACCCAACCACGATGGAAGCTCCCGATCGCAAACCGAGTCCCTTGGCGCAAACTGCTTCTGACTTCGTGCCGGCGAATAAGCTTAACAAAGGTTTTGACTGTGCGACTACTGTCCGTGGCAGCTTATCGTGGGAGACCGGTCTAGCTTCGCGGTTGGCTGCGATCGGTCAAACTCCGGAAAGGGGTTGCCTAGGTGGCTCGATGATCTCGAGGGCAGAGCACGATAACCAGGATGGAAATCGACCAAACTGGTTATTCGGCAGGAGCGCCGATCTGCCGGTACTTCCCGCGAAAGTAGAGGAGCGGATCTCCTTCGCGCACCACTACATCTTCGACTTCGGCAATAAAGATTGTGTGGTCTCCGGCGTCCTGGGCACTGTCGAGACGGCACTCCAGATAGGCTAGTGCGCCGTGCAACACCGGCGTGCCATGAATCGTGCGCTCGAAGCGCGCTCCAGTTTCTTGTTCTGCGTGCTGGTGCGTGGGCATGGCCCGCGCGTAATATTCGGAGATCGCCCGCTGGTTTTCAGCGAGAACATTCACCCCGAAACGCTTCTTGGCATGGAGATGGCTGTGGGTCCGCGCCCGGTGATCCACGCAGACCAACACGAGCAGCGGATCGAGTGATACCGAAGTGAACGCGTTGGCGGTCATCCCGTGCACTTCCCCCGCGTAATCCACGGTGATGACCGTGACTCCGGTGGCGAAGCTGCCCATCGCTTGCCGGAACTTTGCCTGATTGATGCTCATTGGTTTCGAAAAAGCGCGGATTGGCATCCCAGGAGACGAGTTGCGAATCACTCCCGAGTCGCCATGCGCACTCGAAGGACTTGCTTGCCGCAAGCCATCCCTGAAAACACCGTTCTAGGCGAAGAGCCCGGAATATCCGTGATACCGTCGAGAATGATCCGCAGCCATCGATTGTAAATCCTTTACAATCTACCGGTGAGCTTGGCATCCCCAACGCTCGAACTGCGCTCTCCGGAACCAGGCGATCTGCCCTGCGGCCAGCCTCTTTCCCGCGAAACTGCCCGTCGATGGGTTGGCTGCTCAGACGACAGACTTCCCGAATTGCTGGCCGCCGCCCTGGCTGCGAAGCAGCACTTCAAGCCTGGCGTCATTACCTATTCCCGCAAGGTTTTCATTCCGCTTACCAATCTGTGCCGGGATTATTGCGGGTATTGCACCTTTCGCCGCGATCCGGGCGAACCCCTCGCCCGGACTTTGACTCCGGATCAGGTACTCGAGCTGGTGCGGGCGGGGGAAGAGCTAGGCTGCACCGAGGCGCTGTTTAGCCTGGGCGATAAGCCTGAGCTGGTTTTTCCGCAAATGCGGGAGACTTTGCGCTGGCTGGGATTCAAGTCCACGCTCGAGTATGTCGAGGCCATGTGCACCCTGGTTCTGAAGGAAACGTCCTTGTTACCGCATCCCAACCCTGGTCTGTTGAGCCCCGAATGGATCCGACGGTTGGCGGCAGTTTCTCCTAGCATGGGCCTGATGCTCGAGACCACCAGTCAGGACCTTCTCTCGCCGGGTGCTGCCCATGACAGGGCTCCGGACAAGGTTCCGGCGAAGCGTCTGCGCACGCTTCAAGAGGCGGGCAAGCAACACGTTCCCTTTACCACGGGGATGTTGATCGGAATCGGAGAAACTCTTGAGGATCGGATCGATACGCTGCTCGCCATTCGCGAGTTGCACCGCCGCTATGGGCATATCCAAGAAGTCATCATTCAGAACTTTCGTGCCAAAGCGGATATCCCCATGCGAAACTGGATGGAACCTATGCAGGGGGAGATGCTGCGGACCATCGCGCTCGCCCGATTGCTTATGCCGGAGGTTAACATTCAGGCGCCTCCGAACCTCTCCGCTCCGAATTACGAAAGGCTGCTCGATGCCGGCATCAACGATTGGGGCGGAATCTCACCGCTGACTCCGGATTACATCAATCCCGAGCAGCCGTGGCCTCATTTGGAAGAGCTGAGGATCCGAACCGAAGGCAAGGGATACAGGTTGCGCCAGCGGCTTCCCGTCTACCCAGAATTCCTGTCGGGGCTCGAGGATCGGCCGAGCCTGCTGCTAAGCAAGGTCAAGGCGGCAGCCAACGGGGAAGGTCTTGCTCGGAGGGCTGCATGATTGCAGTTCTCACCGGCGGCACGGGAGGCGCCAAGTTCGTCGAGGGCCTCCTCGAGGTCGGTTCGGTCGAGAATCTCACCTTCATTGTGAATACGGCGGACGATCTGGAGTGGTGGGGCCTATACGTCTCACCCGATCTGGATTCGATCACCTACGCCGCGGCGGGACGGCTCAGCCGGGACCGGGGCTGGGGGGTGGAGGGCGACACATTCTATTGCCTTCAGGCGATGGCAGACCTGTCCGAGCCCATTTGGTTTCATATCGGCGACAGCGACCTGGCCCTACACCTCGTCCGTTCGAACTTGTTGGCGCAAGGCAAGACTCTGACCGAAGTCACGGCCGCGATTTGCCGAAAGCTCGGCGTCCAGGTGCGCATTCTGCCCATGTGCGACTCCCGGGTGGAGACCCGGGTCGACACGCCGGTTGGCGAGCTCGGCTTTCAAGAGTACTTTGTCAAACGCTGGTACCAGGACCCGGTACGATCGGTGCGGTTTACCGGGGCAGCCGAGGCCCATCCGGCGCCGGGTGTGATCGACGCCATCCTTTCCGCCAGTGCCGTCCTGATCGCTCCGAGCAACCCCATCACCAGCATTGGCCCGATTCTGGCCGTTCCCGGCATCCGTGCGGCTTTGCGCGAGACTCGGGCCACGGTGACGGCCGTAAGCCCAATCATTGGGAATGCCGCGGTCTCAGGACCGGCCGGGGCGTTGATGGCGGCCCAAGGCCTGCCGGTCTCCATTGCCGGCGTGGCCGAAGCCTATCACGATTTCCTCGACCTTTTGATTGTGGACCACAGTGACAGCCAGATGGCTCGCCAACTGGAAGGATCAGGTTTGCGAGTGCACTGCACCAGCACACTCATGAAAACCATCGAAGACAAGCTCAAACTGGCTCGTACCGTGCTGCAGTTGCTCTCGGGGGAGGAGGCCGGCGAGGCGGTCTCGGATTTCCCATGATTCTCATCCCCGTCAAGAGTCTCTCGCAGGCCAAACAGCGGCTTGCCTCGGTGCTCAGTCAACCGGCGCGCACTGAACTGGCGCAGGCTATGCTCCTCGATGTGCTGGAGGTGCTGGACCGGTGGGTAGACCGGCCCGCAGTCGGCATCGTCAGCAGCGATCCCTTCGCCCTCGATTTGGCGCGGCAATTTCGCTTTGAGAGCATTGCTGACAACACCAATCGAAGTGAAACCGACGCAATCGAAGAGGCTACGCGGGTCTGCGAGTCCAGGGGTATCGACAACACGCTCGTGATCCCGGGCGACGTACCCTTGATCCAATCCTGGGAGCTCCAGAAGGTGCTCGAAGCCGCACCCATCGAGGGTACGGTACTTGCTCCCGCGGCTGACGGGCGGGGCACGAACGCAGCCTTTCGCCGACCCTCCGGATTGTTCCCGTTGCGTTTCGGAAATGACAGCTTCCAACCGCACTTGGCGGCGGCGCGCGCTACCGGGAAACCCTGTGTCGTCCTCTCCCTTGCGGGGATTGCGCTCGACGTCGACAATCCGTCGGACCTGCAGCAACTTGCTGTGGCTCCCGGCGAAACCCGTTCTCAGCAGCTGGCCCGTCGATGGAACTTGGCCGATCTGTCTCTAGCCGCCAACCAATAGTCTCGACCGGGACGGGAGCTCGCCCAACCCAGGTCCGCGTACACTAGAGGACAACCAACATGCGAAACTCCGCGAAACTCGAGATCATTCCTCTACCTCTTGGGGATGAGATCCGCCCAGGAGATTGCTTGCTGGAAAAGCTTCTCCCTGCCCTTTCGCATCCAAAAAGAAAACTCAGGAGGGGCGACATTCTGGTCGTAAAACATAAGATTGTGTCCAAGTCCGAAGGGCAACTGGTGGATCTAGACAGCATCCGGGTGTCGCCCAACTCGCGGGCTTGGGCGCGTCGGTACTCGCTCGATGCCCGTGTCACGGAATTGGCGCTGGCTCAGAGTCGGCGCATCCTCCGTCGCCGGCGAGGCCTTTTGATTACGGAAACCTCGCAGGGCTTCATCTGTGCCAACAGCGGGGTGGACGTTTCGAATGTGAACGGCGGAGGAATGGCGCTGCTTCTTCCCAAGGATCCCGACCGCTCCGCGGCCGAACTGCATCGTGCACTAAAGAAAACTTTGCGACTTTCCATTCCCGTCATCATCTCGGATAGTTTCGGGCGTCCCTGGCGCGAGGGACTCACGGAAGTAGCGATCGGGGTTGCGGGAATGAAGGCTCTGCACGATTATCGTCGCCGGCGCGATCCCCATGGCTACCTGCTACGCGTGAGCGTGGAAGCCGTGGCCGACGAACTGGCTTGCGCGGCAGGCCTGGTATGCGGCAAGCTAGCTCGCGTACCCGCCTCGATTGTTCGGGGTTTTCGGTACCGGAGTGGCCGCGGCAGCGCTCGCGACCTGATTCGTCCAGCGGCTGAAGACTTGTTTCGCTGAGGAGGCCTGGTGAAACGCAAGCTCGCACCATCGGAATTGGAGAACTTTCCATCCCTGGCTTGGCCGCAGATTGCTCCCCACCTGACGCCGGCCGTACGTGCTGCACTCGAAGCAGTCCTGACCAGCCTCGACGGAGGCCGGCTCAGCCGCGAGCAAGGTTTACTCCTGGCTCAGGGGGAGGGAGACGACCTGTTAGGCCTACTGGTCGCCGCCGACCTGGTGCGCGCTGACCTCGTGGGCAACCTCGTTACCTACGTCGTCAATCGCAATATCAACTTCACGAATGTCTGTTTCGTTGGTTGCAAGTTCTGCGCCTTCAGCCGGGGGCCGCGCGAGGCCGACGCATATTTTCTAAGTCTCGAGGAGGTGGGGCAGAAGGCCAGGGAAGCTTGGGGAATGGGGGCTACCGAAGTGTGCATCCAGGGGGGACTGCCCCACGGTCTCCCTCCTCTTTACTACCGCGACATTCTACGAGCGGTAAAGCGCGCCGTGCCCGGAATGCACATCCATGCTTTTTCCCCCATGGAGATTGTCTACGGAGTTGAACTCACGGGCATGCCGTTACGTGAATATCTCTGCATGCTACGCGACAACGGTCTCGGCACCCTGCCGGGGACCGCGGCTGAAATTCTCGATGATGACGTGCGGTTTATTCTTTCGCGGAACAAACTCTCGACCGCCCAGTGGAAGGAAGTGATCGCAACCGCTCATGACTGCGGCATTCCCAGTACCTCCACGCTGATGTACGGCCATGTGGAGACTCCGAGACACTGGGTCGATCAACTCCTGCTGCTGCGCACAATGCAGGAGGAAAGCGGCGGCTTCACCGAGTTCGTGCCCCTCGGGTTCGTCCATCCCAATACTCTTCTTTTCCGCCAGGGCCTCGCACGAGCGGGACCGACCCTGGCTGAACATCTCAAGGTTCATGCTTTGGCCCGAATTCTCTTGGCTGGTGCCATCAACAACATTCAGGTTTCCTGGGTCAAGCTGAATCGCCAGCTTGCCCAGTTGTGCCTGCACGCAGGTGCCAACGACTATGGCGGAACTTTGATGGAGGAAAACATCTCGCGCGAGGCAGGGGCCACGGCCGGACAATACACCAGCCCGGAAGACTTTCAGTCGCTCATTCTTGCCGCCGGACGGATCCCGGCGGAGCGCAATACCACCTACTCGCGAATTCAGATCAAATGGCCCGTCGATCAGTTCCGCGATGAGCAAGCCCTGGAAGCGGAGTTCGCGTGACCAGGCCCATCGCCGTTCTCGGCGGTACCGGGCCGGAAGGCTTCGGCTTGGCGCTGCGCTGGGCGCAGGCGGGAGAGACTGTCATCATCGGCTCGCGAGACCCCGAACGCGCGCAGGACGCAGCGGAGAGAATCCGTCAAGTCGTTGGTGCGGCGGCGAAGATTTCGGGCCTGGAGAATCGTGCCGCCTGTTCTGCGGCGGATCTCCTGGTGCTGACCATTCCGTTTCAGGCGCATGCGCCGTTACTCAAACAACTCAAGCCTGTTCTTCGCCCAGGAAGCATCCTTATCGACACCACCGTCCCATTGGCGGCGAGCGTGGGGGGACGAGCCAGCCGTACGCTTGGGGTTTGGCAAGGTTCGGCCGCCCAGGAAACCGCCGAACTGATCCCCAAGGGTGTTTCCGTAGTAGCCGCTTTTCAGAACCTGGCATCGGACGTATTGAACTCTGAGGGTGCGGTCGATTGCGACGTGATTGTGTGCAGCGATGACGCCGACGCTGGCAAGCTCGTGCGCGGCCTGGCGGCGAAGATTCCGGGCGTCCGCGCCCTGGACGGCGGCAGGCTCGAGAACGCTCGCATTCTCGAACAGATCACGGCTCTGCTGATCGGGTTCAATCTTCGGCATCAGGGGCGTTCCGGGATCCGCATCACCGGGCTGCCGCCGGAAGCCTACCATTCGCCATGAGTACGGGCGACCGGTCTTCGCTACTCGCTCCCTGCTTGCACGCCCGACGGCAGGGCATCGCCGGTTGAGCCATATGGATTCCTCTGCGGCCATTGAATTCCACGGCGTCTCCTATCACGCCCGGGGCGAAGCCGTCCTCCATGATTTGAACCTGGCCATCCACCGCGGTGAAACTTTGGTTCTGCTCGGGCGCAGCGGTTCGGGAAAGACCACGACCCTCAAGCTGATCAACCGCCTGCTCACACCCACGAGCGGGGAGATTCGCGTGACTGGCCGTGCCCTCTCAGAATGGGACGTGATCCGCCTGCGCCGCATGATTGGCTACGTGATCCAGGAAGTCGGATTGTTCCCTCATTTCACCATCGCGAGAAACATTGGTCTGGTTCCGAAGATTGAGAACTGGCCGCAAGACCGAATTCGGCAGCGAGTCGAGGAACTGCTGCAGCTGGTCGGGCTCGACCCGCAGCTTGCGACGCGCTATCCGCGCGAGCTCTCCGGCGGACAGCGTCAGAGGGTGGGGGTAGCCCGGGCCCTGGCCGCCGATCCGCCGATCCTTCTGATGGATGAGCCTTTCGGCGCGCTGGACCCGCTCACGCGAGCCCAATTGCAACGGGAGTTCCTCGCTCTCGAGGCGCGACTGGGGAAAACGGTTGTGTTCGTGACTCACGATCTCAATGAAGCCCTGCTGGTGGGAACACGCATCGCGCTGCTCGAAGCGGGCAGACTGGTCACGCTCAGCACCCGGGAAGAATTCCTCAGCTGTCGCGAACCCCTGGTCATCGCGTATCGCAATGCATTTAGCCCGGAGGTTAGCGGGGAAAGAGGCAGAGTATGAACCTGTGGCAATTCATCCTGCAAAATCATAGGGAAGTAACCCAACTCACGCTCGAACACATCTGGCTGGTTGGCATCTCAACCTTGCTCGCCGTCGCGATTGGCATGCCCCTTGGAATTCTGCTCACCCGCTGGCCCGCGCTGCGTCAGCCCATTCTGGGGAGCGCCAACGTCATTCAGACGATTCCCAGCCTCGCCTTGTTCGGCTTTCTCTTACCCGCACCGTGGATCGGGGCCCGCGCGGACCGGCTGGCCATTCTGGCGCTCATGCTTTACGCCCTGCTTCCTTTAATTCGCAACACGTATGCGGGCATTCAAAGCGTCGACCCATCGGTGGTAGAAGCCGGGAGAGGAATGGGCCTCACCGACCGCCAGCTGCTGTTCCAGGTGGAGTTGCCCTTGGCTCTGGGAGTCATCATTGCGGGCATTCGTGTCGCCACTGTGCTTTCCATTGGCCTGGCCACGATTGCCGCTGCGGTGGGGGCGGGAGGGCTTGGGGAATACATCTTCCGCGGCCTTGCCATGGTGAACAATACTGTGATTCTGGCAGGAGCCCTTCCTGCGGCTGCCCTCGCATTACTGGCGGACAGTGGGTTTGGTTGGCTCGAGAAACGACTGAGCCCGCAGGATGCCCGCCGGGGCAGTTACGCCTCGGCCGCGTCCTCTTAGAGAGGAATCTTCAGCCGCGAGGATCCATGGTCTTAACGAGGAAAGGGATGCTTCCTGGCGTGCGCACCGTACTGCGATGGATCGAGTTGGCGCTCGGACCACCGGCAGTTCTGGTGTGGATCGTCGTGCTGTTCAGCTCGTGCCGCCCGCCGCATCCCAATCGAATCGTCATCGGATCGAAGAACTTTACCGAGCAGTTGATTCTCGGCGAGCTGTTGGCGCAGCAGATCGAGAGCAAGACCAACCTTGCGGTGGAGCGCCGTTTCTACCTTGCTGGCACCTACATCTGCCATCAGGCGATTCTCGCAGGACGCATTGACCTCTATCCCGAGTACACGGGTACGGCGCTCACCGCCATCTTGAAAGAGAAGCCGGGAGGGGATCGGGCACAAACCTACCACCAGGTCAAAACCGAATACGGCAAACGTTTCGGCCTAAGCCTAGGCCCAACCCTCGGCTTCGACGATACCTTTGCCATCGAAGTTCGGGGCGAGGATGCCCGTCGTCTGCACCTGGCAACCATGTCGCAGGCGGCCGCCTATACCCCGAACTGGCGGGCGGGATTCGGCTACGAATTCATGGAGCGTTCCGACGGCTACAAGGGGTGGATTGCAGCGTATGGACTGCGCTTTGCCGGGCCTCCGCGAATCATGGATCTTGGGCTGCTGGGTCGTGCCCTCCGAGACAAGCAGGTGGACCTCATCGCGGGCAACCGGACCGATGGCCTGATCGCAGCCCTTGACTTGGCAGTGCTCGAGGATGATCGGCATTATTTTCCTCCTTATGAAGCGGTGCCCGTCTTTCGTCAGGACCTGCTGGCACGTCATCCCGAGCTCGGCGGTGTGTTCGATGAGCTGGCCGGAAAGATTTCCGACGGCGACATGCGTGAACTCAACTATGCGGTGGACGGCCAACACTTGGATGTGAAACAGGTTGTTCGAAGCTTTCTCGAACGTAAGAAATTGTGACCACCACCGAACGCTTAAGGCTTCCTCACCCCATCTCTACTGTGCCGCTTCGCGATCCACTCCGAGCGTCCGGAGTATTGGCTCGAGGAAGCGTCGGTACTTATTCAGCATTACTTCATCATCCGACGCCAGGGCGATCTTGACTGCTTTCGCTGTCGCCGGCGTCACCAGTTCAAGTCGGCCAACAAAGACGCGGACCACCTGCGACGGCGCGGGATCAACCCGGAGTGGCAAGACCTGGTCGATGAATCCGCGCGGCACGAGGTAGATCAGGCGGCTGCCTTCTTCGAACCAGGCGTCGCGCCAGGTCTCGATCATGGCGTGTGCTTCATCGGGATAAAGACCTTGATCGATCAAAAGGCCCTCCAGATCGGCGAGGAGAGCCTCCAGGTTGCCGGTCAGTTCGGGGGGCGCCAGAACTGTTTCATCCGTGGGTGCGCCCAGGACACGATAGCCGACCCGCTCTCCCCGCCGCTCGAAAAGAATCACAGCGGGCAGTGGGTCGTCGAGGCTCTTCACGAACAGTTCGCCGGCGACGTTCAGCTTGGCAGACAGCGGCAACGAAGCGGCAGAGACTCCTCGATAGAAAAGAAACTTCTCCTGCTCCTCGCTTGCTCTGGTCTTGACGCCTAGCGGTGTGGAAGAGGTTTCGCGGGCAGCGTAGTAGCGATTGGAGCGAACCTCGCGCGGAAACTCGCCGCTCAGCTTGGGGGAAATGGTGATCCCGCTCCAGGCGATGCTCCCATCGGTCCGCAACTGACGTAAATCGGTAGTGCGCAAGGCCTCGCTGGGCTCAGAACACACCGCATGGGGATACCACTCCGTGAACACTCCCTTCGAGAACGACACGTGAACCGACACCGTCACATCCTGGGCAGAGTAGAAGTACAGAACCGGCGTCTCCATACGAATCGTTCCCCGAAGACCCACTTTGTAATTGATGTCGCTGAAATGCTCCACGAACCTCGGTAGATCCGTAGGCCCCCTGAGTGGCACCCATTCGATCGCGTTACCATCGGTGCCGGCAACGGCGGTAAACGTCCCCCACTCGTGAACCTTCAGCTCGGGTAAGGTCTGCTGCGCCTCGGCAACGAGTACGCTCGCACAACCCAAGGCCAACAACACACAGGCTAGGAGGAGAGGCGATAGAAATCTGACTTCTGTAGGCGAGAGTAATTTTCCCATCCGGATGTTCCTTTGCGAAAAATCTTGTGCCGATGTGGTGCTTACAGCTCTGAGGGCGGAGGCCAACTTCATAGCCCACATTCCCAGAGACGCGAGCGAAGCTTCGAGTGTTAACAAAGGCTGCAAGCTTTCGGGGAAGGTTAAGAGGAGGATGCGGCTACTTTTCGCCGGCCGGAGTAGTGCCTCCGGACCAGGAGCGCTCCCAATGGCGCCAAATCGAAATGTCGTCAAACCCGAGTTCGTTCCACCACACATCGAGCATGGGTTGATCGAGACCGAGGATTCCCTCCTTCGTGACGCGTGGGGGCGGAGGGGCGAGTGCTCGCAACCGGTGGTAGACGAGCTCTCTCTGGCCCCCATCCACACGTGTGAGCAGATGCCACAGAGTCAGTGAGTCGCGTGGGCGAGAAGCAGACAGCACGACAGCCAGATCCCTGGTCCGCTCCTCGGGTGTGTTGTCGGCAAAATCGAAGCTTGCCAAGGCAGCGCGAAGCTCGGGGGATGAGTCTTCGAAGTATGGTGTGCCCGGCCCCACCTTGGGCCGGGTGGCGCAGGCTGCGCCGGCGGGAATAAAGGACTCGTGGCCATTCAGCTTGAAACCTACCCACCCCATGGCTGTGCGCACGAGGCCGGCTCCCGAATCGTCCACTTCCAAGGTATAGGCGCAACCTAAGTCCACGGTCACTGCCGATGGGGTGTCGACGACGAATTGGCCGGGAGGTCCCCAGATGTAGGTATGGATTGTGCCGCGATCCAACGCGATCCACTTTAGCCCCCTGCCCACGTTCAGCAGATGCAGGCGCGTGCCCGGCTCCAGGTCGATCTGGCCGACGTCTTCCGCGCGCAGGCGGGCGCGTGACTGCCGGTCGGTTTCAAGCACCTGCCCGATGGCCAGACGGATCTCCCCCTTGGGGGTAACAGCGTCTCGTCCAATGCGAGGAGTGCCTGCCAATTGGGACACGTTCCAACCAGCCGCGGTAACCGGGGCCGGCTTCTTCCTCGACACCAGAAATATTCCGCCAACGATGGCCACCACGGCGGCGGTTGCCAGTGCGGGAAATAGCCACATCCGCCAAGGATGGGACCACCACGGTCGATCGGGAACAAGGTCGGGAAATGCAGGGGCTGGACGGTCATGATGAAAACTGCCCAGAAGTGCTTCCAATCTACGGATTTCAGGGTCGGGCTCGCCAGACCCATCCCACAGATAGTCGTTGTCCTTGGTCAGGGATTCGTTCCGCGTTTGGTTGTTTTCACTATTCATGACTAGCGCGTCTCCTGCTGCGGGCGGTCGCTGTCCTGGTAGGAGCTCAATCGCGCACGGAGCTGCTGCATGCCGCGATGCAGATTGACTCGAACCGAGCCATGCGTCATCCCCGTGCGTGCCGCGATCTCAGGACCGGTCATACCCTCCACCAACCGCAGAATCAGTGTTTCCCGGTATGCCTCCGACAGGCTCCTGATGGCGTCGAGAATCGCGTTCGCCTCTCCTTGATAGTCCCCGCGAGCACCTACCCTCGGGCTACCTTGTTCGGGCACCTCGTCGTTAAGTTGGTCTTCCGGTAACGAGTGCCGGTGGTAGTCCTTGGCTCGATTGCGGGCAATAGCAACCAGCCAGGCTCCGAAACTTCCGGCTTCGCGGAGCGCGGAAAGGCGGCGAAGGGCCGTCAGGAAGACGTCTTGGACCAGGTCATCGACTTCGTCCACGGGGACCCTTGCCAGTAGAACTCCGTGCACCAAGCGCGCATACCGATCGTAGAGCCGCCCGAAGGCCGTGCGGTCTCCACGCCTTGCCGCATCCACCAACATCTTGTCGCCGGAGGTGTCGGATGCTGAGTGCTCCACGGGCAAGTCCCTGGCTCCTGTCGCGAGCAAGTCAACCCAGCCTTGCGACGTCAAGGCCATCGAGAAGAAACCCCGCGAAATGATAGACGTTAGAACACGACGAAGTGTTAACACACCCTTTTGAACGGGCTACGATCGCGCCAGCCCCACCCCCTGAAGACCAAACCACCTGCGGGGCACCCAAGCCAACACCAGCGCCCAGAATTATCTGGGCGGCATGACGGGGAGCACCAGCGCCGAAGGATGTTGTGCGTCGTGAAGAATGGTATTGGTGGCGACGACAAAGGTGCGCGCGGACTTGACGTCTTCGCCCGTATTGAGGTTGCGATCGAAGCGCGGAAAATTGCTGCTGGAAATCTCCAGGCGCAGCCAGTGGCCGCGTAGAAAAACGTTGCTCGTGGCCCAGAGATCGAGGGAAATTTCGTAAATCTGCTCCGGGTTGATCAACTCGGCATGCTCCGAGGAGGCGCGGTAGCGCATACGAAGAATGCCTTCTGTGAGATTTTGGGCGTACCCGCTGGGTGCGACGTCCACCAGTTTCGCGGTGAAGTCGGTATCCACGGCCGAGGATTTTACAAACAGAGCAGCGGTGACGGGTCCGGTAACTTCCAAATCACGTTCGAGAGGGCCGGTGGAGTATACGAGCACGTCGTCGCGATTCTCTACCGAACGCTGGTCGCGTGGGCCCGCCGGCAGGTGTTTGGCATCGCAGCAGAGAGGACCGCCGACGGTGGACACGGGATTGGCGGGATTGTAAACGTAGGAATCGGAGGGCTCGGACTTGGGCTCGGAAGTGGAGAGTGAACCGTCCCCCCGGAGCGAATTGGCTTTACCGTTGGAGTGCAGAAAATATTTGGTAGACTGGGCTTGCGGTGGCGGCCAATCGTCTTGCTGACGATACTCGTTGGCGCCCATAACAAAAAGCTTAACCCGCTTGTCCGTGGCAAATTCGTTGCGCGCGCCTTTACAGAGAAAATCGTACCAATCGAGGATCACGTCGGTGTAGGTATTCTCCGTGGCATGGGGACCGAAATCGAGGTCGCCAATGCGGCGACCGAAACCGGCGTGACCGCCAATTGCGATCAGCAAATGCTGCCCGGCGCGCGCCGCCTCGCTGGCCGCGTGGATCCTGGCGCCTACATAGTTGCGCAGGGTGCCGGCGTTAAAGATGTCATACCAGGCACCGACCTGGAGCATGGGGACGGCAATCTTCGAAAAGTGTTCTTCGATGGACCACTGCTTCCAGTAATCGTCGTAATCGGGGTGCGACAGCCAGTCGAGGTAGTAAGGAGCCAGAGCGGCAGTAAGCTGGGAATCAGCGGGCAACTGACCGAAGTTGAAGACGGAATAGTTGGCGAGCGGAAGCGTGGGCGCGCCGACCAGAGCATTGGTGTTTTCCTCGGTCCGCCGCTGGAGGGTGTTCTGCGCCAGCTCCGATGTCCAGCTCTGATCAAACCATTGTTGGAAAGCGCCCCCCTGATAGGTCCAATTTTCGTGGTAATTGCTGGCGGTCATGCTGGGTGCGATCCCGACTAAGTGCGGAGGCTGGGCAATGGCGGCGAGCATCTGCGTCGCTCCCACATACGAGGCTCCGATCATGCCGACCTTGCCATCGGAATAGGGGAGCATGGCCGCCCATTCGATCGAATCGTAACCGTCGGCCTGTTCGTGCTTGAAGGGATACCACTCCCCCTCCGAAGCGTACCGACCGCGAACGTCCTGCAGGATGACGACGTAGCCTCGGGGAACCATCTCCCCGAAGACGGGGGAGACAGCCCAGCTGGCCCGTTTGTCGTAGGGAGTGCGCATAAGGATGACCGGGAACTTGCCCGAGGACTTGGGGCGATAAATATCGGCGTAGAGGGTTATGTTGTCGCGCGTTTTCATCGGGACGTCGTGTTCAATGATGATGTCACGGGAAATCGAAGCTGGTGCAGCTTGCGCGGCCAACGACGGCCGCCAGCCGATCCCCATGCTCGCGAGGGCGAATCCCAGGGCGATTGTCGAGAGCGACTTCGCACGACTCGTTTTCATGCGTTAAGCCTCCTGGTGCGAGGCGCAGGGAGAAGCGCCGCGTGCAGCCGACGCAATTATTTTTCATTTCGCGCAGCCGCGCAAGGAGGAGGCGAAACCGTTGCGAGAGAAAAACATGGAAACGGGGCATGGTCGTGATCGAAAGGCAGGCTCTCACATCAGCCATATGGCATCGACATCGACAATGATTTGGTTTCGAGGGATCTTCTGCTGTGCCGCATGCGTGAGCATAGCGCGCAGCAAGCGGTTGAGGTCTTCGCGGCTCGCCGATTTCAGGACAAAGTGGTATCGATAGTCCTGTTTCAATCGCAGGATGGGTGCGGCGGCAGGTCCCAACACCCGAATGTCTTCATGCGGCATCTTTTCGAACCACTGTCCCAACCGGCCCGACCAGCCTAGCACCTCATCCAACTTGGGGCTGCGAAGCAAAACATTGGCCAGTGCAGTGTACGGGGGATAATGCATCCAGCGGCGGAAGGCAAGTTCTTTGTCATAAAACCCAGTGAAGTCGTGTCTTGCCGCGTATTGCACTGCGTAATGGTCCGGGAAGTAGGTCTGCAGAATTACCTTCCCGGGTTTCTCCCCGCGTCCGGCACGGCCAGCCACCTGCGTGAGTAGCTGGAATGTGCGTTCTGCGCCGCGGAAGTCCGGCAAGCCCAACGCGCTATCGGCGCCGACCACCCCTACCAGCGTAACCCCGTGAATATCGTGCCCTTTGGCAATCATCTGCGTCCCTACCAATAGGTCCAGTTCACCGGCGTTGAGCGCGTTTAAGATACGCTCAAAGTCGTCGCGTCCGCGCACCGTGTCCCGGTCAAGCCGTCCGATGCGTGCCTGGGGAAACATCCCATGGAGCAGCTCTTCCAACTTCTCCGAGCCGGTTCCCAGGAAATACACGTACTCGCTGCCACATTCGCTGCAATGCTTGGGCACCGGCGCACGGAATCCGCAGTAATGACATACCATGCGGTGGCTGCGCTTATGGTGGGTCATCGCAATGGCACAATCTCGGCATTCCAGATGGTGGCCACACGCCCGGCATAGGACCAACGGGGAATATCCGCGCCGATTCAGCAAAACCATGACTTGCTCCTCCCGCGCCAGCCTTAGCCGGATTTCTTCCGCCAGGGCTCGAGAAAGCACCTGTTCTTTCCCGGTTTGCTGAAATTCCTGGCGCATGTCGACAATGTCGACCTCGGGCAGGGGCCGCTGTTCGATCCGATCCGGCAGCGCGAGCAGCTCATACTTGCTCTTGGTGGCGTTGAAGTAGGTTTCCAAGCACGGGGTTGCCGAGCCCAACACCACGACCGCCTCCGCCATTTTGGCGCGCATCACCGCTACATCACGGGCGTGATACCGCGGCATTTCCTCCTGCTTGTACGAGGCGTCCTGCTCTTCATCGACGATGACCAAGGCCAAATGGGAGACGGGCGCGAAGACCGCGGAGCGCGTGCCCACGACAACCCGAGCGTCACCTCGGCGGATGCGGTGCCATTGCTCGGCGCGCTCGCGATCGGTTAAGGCCGAGTGCAGAATGGCGACCTCGTCGGCGAAGGCTTGTTGTAAGTCCGCTGCCACTGCCGGTGTTAGACCGATTTCCGGGACCAGCAGGATTGCCGATTTGCCTCGGTCGAGCACCGAACGCATCGCTGCCAGGTATACCGCGGTTTTGCCGGATCCGGTTACGCCGTGCACCAGGAGAGTGGAATACTTGGCCGCCTCGACCCGCCCTTGAATCGCACACAGGGCCGCTTGCTGCGCAGGGTTGAACTCCAAGGTCACGGGCGAGGGCCGAGCCGGAAGGGTGGAGACAACAAATTTCGCGGGTTCTTCCACAATTTGAATCATTCCGCGCTTGACCAGAGTGCCGAGTGTGCCGCGTGGGATATCCAAACCGAGCTCATCGAGTCGGATCTTCCCCCCGGCTCGGGTGAGGCTATCTAGCAGCAAACCTTGATTGCGATTCACCTTCCCGTCTACCTGGTTGAGTACCGCCACCTTTACCAGACGAGCCGCATCGTGAGACTGCGATTGATCTTCACGCACGATCCACTGCTTGCGAACCATCCCGGCCAGCAGCGCTGGCGAAGCTGCCGTGGCCACGCGCACACTTTCCGCCCGCGCGCTCTCCCGCTGGGCCAGATAATCGAGCACCCGAAATTCGTTTAGCTGCTCTTCCCCGTTGCGGTGCGATCGATTGGGCGACCCAGCCCTGCTTGCGAGGTGCAGCGCCAACTGTCCCTTTTCGGTGATGCGGTACAGGATGGTGCGTTTGAACTCTGCGCTCAGAGGCAGCATCGTGCGGAAAACTTCACCCAGCGGGGCCAGGTAATAATCGGCGACCCACTTCCCCAGCTGGATCAGCGGTGGATCGAGCAGTGGTAAGCGGTCGAGAGCGCTGAGTACGTTCTTCGTCGGGATGTCAGGAGAACGATCATGCAGTTCGGTCACGACGCCGGAGAGACGCTTCTGCCGAAACGGAACTAATACTCGTCCCCCCACCACCGGCTCCAAGCCTTGGGGAATGCGGTAGGTGAACAGGATATCGAGGGGGACCGGCAGCGCAACATTGCAGAATTCGGTCATAAGCCACTCACCGCAGGAGTTATGGTTGCTTTCGATCGTACCATTGGAGAAGAACAGCAACCTGGGCAACCCGGGAAGAACGCGAGTTCCCCTCCGGCGATCCGAATTTTTCTCGGTACGGCCCGGCGATCATGATCCAGAGTTCCTCCCTGGACGCAGCCTGACCATGGCCCAGGCAATTCGTCACAGCCAGGATCGTGTCTAGCAAGTTTCGTCTCCTGTACCAGCGGGGTTTCTCCCTGGTACCATGCGTCGAGATGCCACAAAAATCCGCCAACTCCAGGACCAGGGACCGCCGCCTGCCGAGGGCCGGGGGTTCGGTTGATGGGCGCGCTCCTGCCGAACTGGTCATCATCACCGGGATGAGCGGGTCAGGAAAGGCCTCGGTCCTGAAGGCCTTTGAGGATCTGGGTTATTACTGTGTCGACAATCTGCCGGTTGGTCTGATTCCGCAGTTTGCCGACCTGGTGAATCAATCCTCCGAGATCAAGAATACAGCGCTGGTGGTGGATGTTCGCGAAGGCGAGCAGTTACAGAACTTGCCTCGCATCGTGCGGTCGGTCAAGCGCATGCTGCCGACCAAGATGGTGTTCCTCGAGGCGGAGGATGCGATTTTGCTTCGCCGTTTCAGCGAGACTCGGCGTCCGCATCCTTTAGGAATCAATGCCCCTGTTCGGGCTTCGCTGGCCGCCGAGCGAAGACGCCTTCGTCCGATTCGTGCCATCGCGGATTTGGTGATCGACACTTCCAAGTTCAACGTGCACGAACTGCGCTCCTATATCACCGAGAGGTTCCAGAAGCGCGAATCCGACAAGAACATTCTGGTTTCCTGCGTGAGCTTTGGATTCAAGCATGGACTGCCGGAGGATGCGGACTTGGTGTTCGACGTTCGTTTTCTCCCCAATCCCTACTTCGTACCTGAGTTTCGTCCCCTCACCGGACGCAACCCGAAGGTGGCGAGATATATCCGATCGTTTCCCCAAACCCGGGAGTTCATTCGGCGGATTTCCCGGCTCTTGGTGTATCTGCTGCCGCACTATATCCGCGAGGGTAAGAGCTATCTCACCATTTCCTTCGGCTGCACCGGCGGCCAGCACCGCTCCGTGATGATCGCCGAGGAGGTTGGCAAGCTGCTACGAACGGCGGGGTACCAGGTGAAGGTGGTGCATCGGGATAGTCCGGAATAGCAGCCTTGTTGGCCCCGCAAAGAGGGTTCACCTCCCCCGCTCCCGGCCAGGCCAAGGTACGATCGTAACTCGCCGCGCCAGATCTCCCCGAATCATCCACCAACTACAGTAGAATAAGAGCTTCGAAGCCATGTCGATTCCATCCGCAGGCCACAGCCCATGCGGCAACTGACCCGCCTTCTCCGTTATGCACTGCCGTATTGGTGGCAGGTGCTCGGTTCTGTGTTGTTGATGGCTTTGGTGGGCTTGCTGGACGCCTTCCGTGTACTGCTCGTCGGCCCTGTCTTGGATCGGGTCCTCAATCCCTCGACAGGATCGAATGATATCCGGCTGTTTACCATTCCCCGAACCCAGCACACGGTTTATTTGCAGCAATTTGTGCCTTCGCACCTTCACAACGCGTGGACGATCGTGGCCTACGCACTGGTGGCGTCCACCATCCTGAAGGGCCTCTTCGACTATCTGGGGACCTACCTGGTGAACTACGCCGGATACGGAATGATCACCGATCTTCGCAATCATTTGTATGATTCCATTCTCCGCCGCTCCGCCGCGTTCTTTGAGAAGCACACCACCGGCACACTGATTTCAACCATCGTCAACGATATCGAGCGGGTGCAATACGCGATGTCGACGGTCCTGGCGGAGTTTCTGCAACAGCTGTTCACTTTGATCTTCACCGCGGTTGTGGTCGTACTTTTGGGAGCGAAGCTGGCCTGGGTGCTGCTGCTGTTTGTGCCCTTCATCGTTTACTCGGCCGGGCGAATCGGCCGCCGCGTACGGCATACGACGCGCAAGGGACAGGACAAGCTGGCCGACATACAGAACATCCTGCACGAAACCATCACCGGAAACCGCATCGTGAAGGCCTTCAACATGGAATCCTGGGAGATTTCGAGATTCCACAAGGCTGCGGCGCGCCTGTTCTGGGCCAACCTCCGCTCGGTTGCCGCCGCCGCCATCAGTTCCCCTTTGATGGACATCTTCGGCGCGATCGCGATTGCCCTGTTGCTGCTGCTCGGGCGGCAACAGATTTCTCACCAGCGGATGACGGCCGGGGTGTTCTTCGCCTTTATTGTCGCGGTTTTCAAGCTTTATGATCCGGTGCGCAAGTTCGCGTTGTTCCACAATAACTTTCAGCAGGCTCTGGGTGCCTCCTCGGGAATCTTTCAGTTCATCGACACCCAGGATGAGGTAAGGGAAAGCGCCGGCGCCAAACCCCTGCCTCCTTTCTCGCGCAGTATCCGCTTCGAACACGTGAGCTTCTCCTATGAGCCCCGGGGAGATGAAAAACGGGAGATCCTGCAAGACATCAACCTGGAAGTCCGGGCTGGCGAAGTGTTGGCGGTGGTGGGTTCGAGCGGCGCCGGTAAGACCAGTCTGGTTCAGCTCATTCCACGCTTCTTCGATGTCACCGCCGGGCGTTTGCTCGTCGATGGCCACGACGTACGCGATGCGACCCTCGCGTCGCTGCGCTCGCAAATCGGGGTTGTCTCCCAGGAAACGGTTCTGTTCAACGACACCGTGCGCAACAATATCGCCTACGGACAACCGCATGTCTCCCAGCGGGCGGTGGAAGGGGCGGCGCGGGCCGCCTTAGCGCACGACTTCATCAACGCCTTACCCCTGGGCTACGACACCGTCATTGGCGAGCGCGGCCTCCGGCTTTCCGGCGGCGAGCGTCAGCGCATCGCCATCGCTCGGGCCTTGCTGAAGAACGCTCCCATTCTGATTCTCGACGAAGCGACTTCGGCGCTGGACAGCGAGTCAGAATCCCTGGTGCAGTCCGCCCTCGCCAATCTTATGGTCGGACGCACCGTCGTGGTCATTGCCCATCGCCTCTCGACCGTGCGTCGCGCCGACCGCATTGTGGTCCTCGAAAATGGACGGGTGACCGACATCGGCTCGCATGAGGATTTGATGAAGAAATTCGGCGTCTACCGCCGGCTGTATGACCTGCAATTCGTCGATCTGGAGCCCCCCAAAGTCGGGGCGGCTCCTCTAGGATAATCCGCGTGGCGATACGCTCCATGACCGGGTTTGCACAAGTGACCGGGCAGGCGAACGGCCGCCATAGTTTCAACCTTTCCTTGAAATCGCTCAATCACCGTTTTCTGGACTTGCACTTCCGCATGCCCCCCGGGACCGAGGAACTGGAAATGAAAGTACGCCGCCGCTTGAAGGAGAGGCTGATCCGGGGGCACGTCGAGCTGGTACTGAATCTCGAAACCAACGCCGGGGAGAGCTTTCGCTTTAATCGGGAATGGTTGGGCGGCTACCTCGAGGCCTTCCGTGCGGTCGCCAGGGAATTCGGGCTAGCGGCAGAGCCAGATCTCAACCTCATTCTGCGCCTCCCCGGCGCTTTCGAATTAGCGAATCCGCCCGCCGATCCCCTGCTCGAAGAGGCGATTCTGGCCAAGCTCGACGAGGCATTAGCGCGATTGAATGAAATGCGGGAGCAGGAAGGCCGAGACGCCGAGCGGGACCTTCGCGAGCGCATGCGGCGGATCGAGCGGGCCCGCCAGGAAGTAGAAAAGTGTCGCCAAGCCACGGTCGTCGCCTACCAGGAGCAACTGCATCGACGAATGCAGGAACTCATCGGTTCCCAAGTCGAACCGGAACGCATCCTGCAGGAAGCAGCTCTGCTCGCAGATCGTAGCGACATCGCCGAGGAACTGGTCCGACTGGAAAGCCACATCCAGCAGTTTCTGGGCTTGCTCGATCAGGGAGGCGAAGTCGGCAAGAAGCTGGATTTTCTGCTGCAGGAGATGAATCGCGAGTCCAACACTCTGCTATCGAAGACCGCCGGGCTGGCCGGGGAGGCCCTGCAAATCACCACTCACGGGCTGGGGATGAAAGCGGATATCGAAAAAGCTCGGGAACAGGTGCAAAATCTGGAATGAGCTGCGTCTTCATCATTTCCGCGCCCTCCGGTTCGGGGAAATCTACGCTCGTCGAGAAGGTGCGGCAAGTGGTTCCCCGACTTGCCTTTTCGATCTCCTATACAACCCGGCAGCCGCGCGGAAAAGAACAGAATGGCCGGGAGTACTTTTTCGTCTCCCGGGAAACGTTTGAACAAATGCAGCAGCGCAACGAATTTCTGGAATCGGCGGAAGTGTTCGGCAACGGTTACGGAAGCGCGAAACGCTTTTTCGAGCAAGCTCGCGAGAGGGGAGACGATTTATTGCTTGATATCGACGTCCAGGGGGCGGAGCAAATCAAGCGCAAGCTTCCTGATGCCGTGACCATCTTCGTTTTGCCGCCCGACCGTAAGACCTTAGAGCTGCGTCTACGAAATCGCAGTCTGGACAAGGAAGAGGTGATCCAGCGCCGGTTGGTCACCGCCCATCGGGAGATTGAGAAATACCGGGAATACGACTATATTCTGATAAACGATCGTCTGGAGGAATCCATTGCGGCCCTCGAGGCCATCCTGCTGGCAGAGAGGATGAAGCATGCGGGGACCGAACCAGTGGCTGCCGACAAAGAAATGTTGGCCAAAGCCGAAAGTTGCCGCTTGCGCAACATCGAAGCCCGCGTGCAGCCGATCCTGGCCTCGTTCGCGGTCGTCGCGGCTCCAAGAGGCTAACGACGGGGGAGAACTTATGAAGTTGATGGATGGCTTTGATAGTAACTACCGCTACATTCTGGTGGCAGCTCGACGGGCACGGCAACTGCAGGGCGGCGCGCCTCCGGTCATTGACACGACGTCGCGCAAGCCTTGCCGCATCGCCCAGGATGAGATCAAGGCCGGCAAAGTCAAATGGCTGATTCCCGAAACCCCTAAGTCGGCAGCCGAAGTGGCCAGCGAGACCCTGGATAAAGCGTTAGGTCAAGAGTAGGGAGGGCGGATTGCCGACCTCAGGATGTTCCCGCATATCGGCAGTCGATAATCGGCAATTTTATGAAAGTGGCTCTTGGTGTCAGCGGCGGAATTGCTGCCTACAAAGCGGCTGAGATCGTCCGCCTGTTCGCGGAACGTGGCATCCGTGTGCAGGTGATCATGACCAAGGCTGCCGAGGAGTTCATTCGCCCTTTGACGTTCGCGGCTCTCACGGGCGAAAAAGTAATCACCGACATGTTCGCCGCCGGGGCAGAACCAGCCAACCTGGATTCCGCTATCGAGCACATTCAAGTGGCAGGGTCGATCGATGCCTTGCTGGTTGCGCCCGCTACGGCCGACATTCTTGCCAAATTCGCCCAGGGCATTGCCAACGACTTCCTAACCACGCTGTATCTAGCGACCACGGCCCCCGTGGTGGTGGCTCCGGCGATGAACCTGAACATGTGGAACCATCCCGCGACACAGGCCAACCTCGAGGTTCTCAGAAAACGAGGCGTGCGGGTGGTGGAACCGGGGACAGGCTATCTGGCGTGTGGAATGACGGGACCGGGTCGTCTGGCGGAGACCCAGGCGGTGGTTGATGCCACGCTCGAAGCATTGGGCGCCTCGCAGGATTTGAGTGGAGAAACCGTGCTGATTACCGCCGGGCCTACACGCGAGAAGATCGATCCGGTACGTTATCTGAGCAACCGTTCTAGCGGCCGCATGGGATATGCGATGGCCGAAGCCGCGCTCCGACGGGGAGCCCGCGTTCTCCTCATCACCGGACCCACCATGCTCACCCCTCCCCGCGCCGCCGAGGTGGTCGAAGTCGAATCCGCCGACGAGATGCGCCGGGCAGTCTTAGAGAGGCTGCCCGAAGCCACCATCGTAATCAAGACCGCGGCGGTCGCCGATTATCGTCCGAAATCGGTTCACCCCCAAAAAATCAAGCGCGCCGGAGCCTTGACCCTTGAACTCGAGCCCACGGCCGACATTCTCTCGGAGATCGCCCGCCGTAAGGGCTCCCAGATTGTGATCGGCTTTGCGGCTGAGACCGAGAATGTGCGCGAACATGCGCGCAAGAAGTTAACCTCGAAATCCCTGGACGCGATCGTAGTCAACGATGTCTCCCAGAAAGGTATCGGCTTTGATTCCGAGCGCAATGCGGTCACCATTATCACCGCAGATGAAGCTATCGATGTTCCCGAGAACAGCAAGTGGGAGATCGCCCACCGCGTGCTCGACCAAGTCGTCCGCCTCCGCCAATCGAAGCCTGCGATGAAAGCTTAGGTTGGCATTCGGAATTTTTCTTCCACAGCAAGAAGTCGATCGTTGCTCGAGATTGCTGCTAATCTGTTGGGGACATGACTCGAACTCTCGACCCTTCCCTCCGTCGCCAGCTGGCCGAGCGAATCGATTTTTATAAGGAACTGGGAATTTACGACTTTTATCGCCAGCCGGTGCGCGGTGGGTGTCCGGAGGCGACCCTGGGCGACCCCCACTCAAGTCTCGCGCAAGACAAAGCGAGCACAGTGACGCCGCCGACGGTTTGCGCTCGAGCCGCGGACCCGGAAGAAAATCTCTTTGCGGCGCCGAAGCCCGAAGCCGCTGTGAGTGATCCCGCCCAGGCGTTACGGCTGATTCGTGAGGATCTGGGCGACTGCATTCGTTGTCCTCTCCACAAACAGGGGCGCAAGCAAATCGTCTTCGGCGTGGGCAATCCTGAAGCCGAACTGATGTTCGTGGGAGAGGCGCCGGGAGCTGACGAAGACGAACAGGGAGAGCCCTTCGTGGGCCGCGCCGGACAGTTGCTCAACAACATGATCAAAGCCATGGGCCTGCGCCGCGAAGACGTCTACATCGCCAACATTATCAAGTGCCGCCCCCCCGGTAACCGTGTTCCCGAGCGTAACGAGTGCGAGACGTGCTCCCCGTTTCTGATGCGGCAGATCGCGGCGATTCAACCGAAAGTGATCGTGGCGCTGGGCGCGGTTGCGGCCAAGACACTGTTAGCGCTGAACGCACCGATGGCGGAGCTGCGGGGACGCTGGTACGATTTCCGCGGAATTAAGCTGGCCGTGACCTATCACCCCGCCTTCCTCTTGCGCGACCCGCGGCAAAAGAAAGAAGCGTGGAAAGACTTGCAAAGAGTAATGAAAGAGCTGGGTCTCAGGATTCCGACCACCCGCCCAGCGTAAGCTGCCGAGGCGCGCCCGGCTCGCGGCCGATCGACGCTTTTTCTTGCCTGGTCCAGAGGACCGCTTTAACCACGGACTAAGGTTTGCTCCGCCGCCGATAGAGTCCCGAGTCGCCGGTTGATTAATACCCCGGCACCGACCAGAGCGAGAATGATCGCCACCAAGAGCAATAACCAGACCCAGTACTGCATGGGATGTCGCAGGGCACGGATGAAGTGACGGCCGTAATGGTCTGCAACTACGGCGATGGCTGCATAGCGAGCCGCGCGACAAATCGTGACAATGGCGAGATACCGGCTCGTGCTGTAGTTCGAGGCGCCGGCTGCCACAAAGAAGACGCTCGTGGGAAACGGGAGAGGAACGGCAACGGAAACGGCCAGCGCCCCGGCACCCCATTGATGAAAGGCCTTTACCAGCGCGGACACTTTACCATCCCCCGATTTGCGGTGTAGAAGCGCCCATCCTGTCTGGCGTCCGATGCGGAATGTGAGGTAGGCCCCCAGCACCGATCCTGCCGTCGCCACCGCTGCATATTCGTACCACGGATCGCGGTGGCTTGCCGCCAGAATGGCGGTCAAGATATCGGGGCCGCCGGCGGTCGGCAGCGGAGAGCTATCGACAATCGCGAGGGAGAAAAGACCCAGGGCTCCCAAGTGGCGAAACATCGAGGCCAGGCTTCGCGCCCGGCGTGGTTGTGCGGATTGGGTAAAGATCTTCAACATCGGCGCAAAGATAACCACCAGGCTGGACTGGGTTCAGGGGTGGTCAAGCCTTGCTTCCGTCGGGTCTTGGACGGGGCGGGCGGTCTCCCCGAGCGGTGTCAATCAATAGGCCCAATATGCACTCTGCACGCCTTGCCCCAAGTCCATCGCCGTAAAGACATTTTTCCCGTAGAAGAACGGCAGCCCCCAGTCAAAGCCAGACGTGGAAGGAACCGGACCAGCGAGCGTGCTAAAGGCGGCATTGCTTGTCGTGCTGGCGCTCGTAAAGAGGGTTTGCGCGTTGCCCACGCTGAAATTGGTCGTCGCCTGGTACAGGGTATTGGGGTCCTGATTCACGGCGGAAAGGTTCAGCAGCGAAGGCGGGCAATAAAACGAGGAAAGATCGCCGACCGGCGTAGAGGTTGGGCAAATCTGGATCGAGTCGTTAACATTGGGGAAAAACAGTGCATTCGAGCCGCTATCAATGAAACCGCCGGCGGAGCCGGTGCAGGTCAGGGGATCAATGGAGTACGTCTGGTTCTCAAACATCGTGGTGAAGAATTCGTCGCAGGACAAGCTGAACGCCTTGGCCGTGCTCGGAAGTTGGTTGTTGCTTTCGGTTCCGATGCCGAAGACCAGGTTCCCCGTCACCGTGGCCGCACTGCTCGACAGAGCTGGCAACTCAACAATCACGCCATTGTTGTCGACGGGGAGAACCGCTACCGGATTGGTTACCTGGTTCGACTCAGTCACGAACGCCGGACTGCAGGGAGCGCTAGAGCAGGTGTAATACGCTGGCACTGGCGGACTTGCATTTCCGCCGTTGGGATCGCAAGCAGCCCCACAGTCGATCGGTTCGAGCCCTACTCCGAGAATGCCGTTTGCGCCTAGCAATGCCTGCGTGTTCTCATTGACACCGCCATTCGAGCAGGTAGAGGGGATATTTGTGCCGGAGCTGCTGACCACCTGAATCGGGATATTTTTGGCGGTTTCTCCGGACAGGATCACCGTAGCGGCCTCGACCTGCCCCCAGAGCAGCGATCCATCCACAAACGAGACGCACTCCCAGGCGGCAGGACCATTGGAAGCGTTCACCGCGGGAAGGCTCAGAGAGGAGATGGCGGATTGCAGGACTCTCAAACCCATCGAACCCGTGTCCACTAACAGATGATCGACGGTGACACAATTCGAGCTGCTGCCGGGAGCACAAATGGTGGCGCTGGCGAATGCGCCATTCGGATAGATGGCACCATTGGCCTGGTTGGCCGTCGGCCCCCCATCGACTGCGATGGCGAGGACATTGGCGGTGGTGCTACCGCCCCCGCCGGGTATGCCCGATGGGGTTGAGCCTGAGCTGCCGCAACCGACCGCAAATCCCAAGAATCCCAGCACTATCCATAGCAAGAACATCTTGCGCACAAAGTCCTCCCGTAGCTTTGGTTACTTAATATCGTCCGCTTTGAGACCCGAGGGCAACATCTCGGGAAGGTAGGCTCGGCCAACATACGCCCGCATGTGTCCGCCGGTTTGGACCACCAGCCCGGGCTGCTGAATGTTGAGCGGTCTGCGCCCGTAGGGCCTCTTCGCCCCTAACGCCGCCGAGTACTGTTGAAAGTAGCTGCCTAGGATTTGTTGCATTTCAGGAATGAACGGCCCGTGCCAAGCCACAGCAAACACCTTTCCCGCGGAGGAAACGTACTCGTTGATGACGGTGCCGCCCGGCGCTTGAATCGCGTGCACCTCATAGGCTCCGGCCGGCCTCACTTCGAGGCTCGTTGCCTTCAGGTGTGCCCGATCGGCCTCCACCGAGGTTACGTCGCCGCCCAAGGCAGCCCGAGCCGGGCACGACAATCCGATGCACCCGATTGCCACCATGAACCACGCAGTGAAAGGTATGGAACGTTTGAACAGCGCTTTCATAGCATACGCCCTCAATCGGAGTCTCCAGCAACCTCTAACCCAGAAAACCTGTGCTAGTTGCTATTCCTCTTACAATTTTCTCCGAAAATCAAGATTTATGATACGACCCGGAAGTAACCGAATCGTCAAGCTTTGTAAATTTTCTGGCCGCCCAAACAATGTCAACAATTGGAATTCAGCGACCGGGGCGAGCACTGTGGCGGATGGTCATCGCTCGAGCCCAACCTTCTCTCGGATCTCGGCCAGTTTGGCCAAGGATTCCTCATAGGGCCTGCGAGCGATTCCCCGCTCGGTCACGATGCAGGTTACATAGTTCGCGGGAGTAACATCAAAGGCGGGATTCTCGACTGCGACGCCTTCGGGGGCAATGGCTCGGCCGGCGATGTGGGTAACTTCCTGCCGGCTGCGCTGCTCAATCGGAATCTTGCCGCCGTCTGGGGTATCGAGATCGACGGTCGAAAAGGGTGCCGCCACGTAAAACGGAACCCCATGCTCCTTGGCGAGGACGGCCACCGTATAAGTTCCGATCTTGTTGGCAACATCTCCATTGGCTGCGATGCGATCCGCACCGACCACGATGGCGCTGATTTTGCCCTGTCTCATCATCGATCCCGCCATGCTGTCGGAAATTAGAGTCGTGGGGATGCCATCCTTGAGCAACTCCCAAGCAGTCAGTCGTGATCCCTGCAGGAAGGGCCGAGTCTCGTCGGCATACACGTGAATCTTCTTGCCTTGCTCGACGGCCGAGCGGATGACACCGAGCGCGGTTCCGTAGCCGCAGGTGGCCAAGGCGCCGGCATTGCAATGCGTCAGAACACCGCCCGTGGCGGGCATGAGAGTAGCGCCTAAGCGGCCCATCGCCAGATTGGCAGCGATATCTTCGCTGTACATACGTTCGGCTTCTTCGATCAGAGCTTGCTTGAGTTGCGGAAGCGGACGAGTGATCATCGATTCGAACTTACTTTGCATCCGCCGGATCGCCCAGAAAAGATTTACGGCCGTGGGCCGGGTGGCGCGCACCAATTCGGAACAGCGATCCAACTCCCGCTTGAGCTCGCCGACGTTCTCGGCTCCGGAGCTTTTCATTCCCAGAGCGATGCCCATCGCCGCAGCCACGCCGATCGCGGGCGCGCCACGCACTACCATCTTGCGAATGGCCTCGGCCACCTGCTCGCAAGTCGTGCATGTGATGTAGGTTTCCTCCGTCGGGAGCTTCGTCTGATCGATAAAGCGCACGCCGGAATCGGTCCATTCGAGGGTCTTAATCATGGTTCCGACCATCTCTGTTATGCGGCACCGAGCCTGCGCCGCGATCCCCTGTCCCAAGCCAGTCATCGTCCATGCCATCGGCAGCGGCTGGCCGGCGATCAAGAATCCATCGCGGATCACAGCTCCCGGCTGGCTAGGTGCTCGGCCCTGACATCCCTTGCGGTAAAGATCGAGACAAACTCCGCCGGGGCTGCCGCCCGTTCGACCGCCCTGCGTCCGTTGGCTTCCTCTCGTTCCACCAGGCACATCACTCCCACCACCTCAAATCCGAAATTCCGCGCCGCTTCCAGGGCCTGGATGGTAGATGCTCCGGTCGTGCAAACATCATCCACGATCACGACGCTCGCGCCCTTCTCGCGGAAGCCTTCGATTCTCTGAGCCGTTCCATGTTGCTTTTCAGCCTTGCGCACCAGAAATCCGTGGATGCTTCCGCTGGTCACGCTCACGGCTACCACGATCGGATCCGCCCCCAGGGTCAATCCACCAATCGCCTGGGGATGCCAATTCCGCGCCCCGATGCTCTCGAGAAAGACTTGCCCGGTAAGCTGTGCGCCACGTGCGTCCAAGGTTGTGGTACGGCAGTCCACATAGTAATCGCTGCTGCCACCCGAGGACAGGGTGAAACTCCCCAATTGAAAAGACTTCTTGGCGAGGAAACGCAACAGTTCCTGTCGGGCCGAGGACATGGAATGATTAAGATAACAGTAGCCGGTGGACGATCGCTACTCGCGGGCAACCGCGGGCCGGGGGCGGACGGCTCATGAATTCAGCTTCTGCAAATGACGAAAGCCGCTGGTCGCAACCAGCAACAAGGTCGACAACGTTCCGTTATAGCCGACATGAACAAGGAAACTAGCGGCCACAGACTTGGTGACAGCACGAACCGCGGTTAAGGCGATTCCCACCAGGAAAATGATCAATACCGCCCACGAATATTTGAGCTGTTCGCTATGAAGAAGCCCGAACGCGGCACCGGTCAGAAAGATGGCCAGCGGTACTCCGGTTCGGCGCGCCAGAACGGGGTACAGCAACCCCCGGAAGAACAGCTCCTCCATAAACGGAGCCAGCGTGACCGAAAGGAGCGTCATCAGCGCGGCCGTACGGGCATGCTGAAAGAAGCGATCGATCGGCAGATGTTTCGGAATAGGCAGGAATTGCCCGAATCCCATGAGCGCGACATACAACAACGCGCCAAGCATCAGATACGCAGTCCAGGATCGAGTGGGCCAGTTCCATCGCAGAGGTTCCCAGAATGCGCCGCTGCGTGTCTTCAACAAGGAATAGATCAAGCCAAAGACGGCCCCGTAGGCCAGCACTTGCACGAGAAGAATGACGTCAGGAACCTGCACGATGTCCATGAGGAAAAGCTTGGGATACACGAGCCAATGCGCAGGCAACACGACGAGCAGAGGAATCACCATGAGCGACAATACCGTCAGGGCCACGACGCCAACCACGTCCCAGCCGCTCCAGGGCGGATCTTCAGGAGGGGTTGGGACACGCATCGCGGGAAGCACCGGATCGGAACCCGACAACGGGTTGGGCGAGGAAGACAACGGTTTGAGAAGGTTCGAGTCGACTTTTGAATTTACACGAAAATCCGGATTGAAGGTGAAGGACTTTGGCAGTCCGTCCCCGGACTCCCCCAGGATCCTCCTTGAGGCTCCTTCCTTAAGCGTCCCGCGGCAGAGCGAAGCCAGGAGCTGTCGGTGAAGCTTGGGATTACGCCGAGAAACTTCGGATTTCTTGTTCTCTGCCGTCGAAATAGCGGGCCAGCGCCTGCCCGGTGAACGACTTTTTGTGGCGGGCGATTTGCTCTGGAGTGCCCTGGGCAACGATCCGGCCACCTTCCTCGCCGCCCTCCGGACCCAAATCGATGATCCAATCGGCGTTACGGATCACGTCAAGATTGTGTTCGATGATCACGATGGTGTTGCCCAGGTCGGTGAGGCGATGCAAGACCTTGAGCAACTTCTTGACATCATCGAAGTGGAGGCCGGTGGTTGGCTCATCGAGCAGGTACAAAGTCCTGCCCGTTTGCCGTTTGCTCAACTCGCGTGCCAACTTGATGCGTTGCGCTTCGCCTCCGGAGAGGGTCACGGCAGATTGTCCCAGATGGATATAGCCTAAGCCTACTTCGACCAGCGTCTGCAGCTTCTGCTTGATCGGGGGAATGTTGTCGAGCAGCGCCAGCGCGTCGGCGGCCGGCATTTCGAGAATGTCTGCGATCGAGCATCCCTGGTATCGGACGGCCAAGGTTTCATGATTGTAGCGACGGCCACCACAGACCTCGCAGAGTACGTATACGTCGGGAAGAAAATTCATCTCAATGCGGCGCTGACCTTCTCCCTGGCACGCTTCACAGCGCCCTCCCGCGACGTTGAAGGAGAACCGGCCCGGCTTGTAGCCGCGCTCGCGGGATTCCGGCAGCATGGCGTAGAGATCGCGAATGGGAGCGAACACGCCCGTGTAGGTCGCCGGATTGGAGCGAGGGGTGCGGCCGATCGGTAATTGATCAATGCGAATGACCTTGTCGACCAGCTCGGCCCCGGAGATGCCCCGGTACGCTCCCGGTTCTTCGCGCGAGTGATAGAGGGCCTTGGCCAAGGCCCGATAGAGAATGTCATTCACCAAAGTCGACTTCCCCGAGCCGGAGACTCCCGTCACCACGGTCATCACGCCCAAAGGAAAGCACACATCGAGATTCTTGAGGTTGTTTTCTCGTGCCCCCAGAATGCTGATGCCTGCGCCGTTCGGCTGCCGTCGCTCGGCCAACATCTCGATCTGCGCCCTGCCGGAAATGTAAGCTCCGGTCAGAGACATCGGAACCTGCATAATTTCTTGCGGAGTCCCCTGGGCTACCAGTTCACCGCCGTGCCGGCCTGCGCCCGGGCCGAGATCGATCACGTAATCCGCGCGACGGATCGTCTCCTCATCATGTTCTACGACGACAACGGTATTGCCCAAGTCGCGCAGTTCCTCGAGAGCCTTCAGCAGGCGGCCATTGTCACGGTGATGCAGACCGATGGAGGGCTCATCGAGGACGTACAGCACCCCGCGCAGCTTGGATCCAATCTGCGTCGCCAGGCGGATCCGCTGCCCTTCGCCTCCCGAAAGCGTGGCTGCCGAGCGATCCAAGGAGATATAGCCCAGCCCAACCGCATCGAGGAACCGCAAGCGCTCCACGATCTCATGAACGATTCTCGCGGCGATGAGAGCTTCGCGGGCCGTGAGTTGGATCTTCTGAACTGCTTCGAGAGCCCGGGAAACTGGCAAGCGGGTGAAGTCTGCGATCGACATGCCGCCCACCTTCACCGCCAAGCTCTCGGGACGGAGTCGTTGCCCGTGGCAGGCGGGACAGGGCGAGGCCGACATATAGTCGGCCAGGAATTCGCGATAACTCTCGGACGCCGTTTCCTCGAAGGTGCGCTTCAAGTAGCCGAGAACTCCGAAGAAGCCGGTTTTTCCCCCTGGCCGGCCCTCCCCGTAGAGCAGCAGATTCTGAATGTTCTCGGGAAACTTCTCGAATGGAGTCCGTAAATCGAAGCCATGCGCAGCCGCTGTGATTTCGAGCATACGGATCAGACTCGGCGAGGCCGAACCGGGTCCAAGCCCGCCATCGAGCAGGGGCTTGGACCAATCCGCGATGAGCTTCGCCGGATCAAGATCATAGCGACTGCCTAACCCGTGGCATTCCGGGCAGGCCCCGTAGGCGCTGTTAAAAGAAAACGACCGCGGCTCCAGCTGGGGAACGCTAATTCCACAGTCCGGGCAGGCAAGCTTCTCCGAATAAAGCTGCTCCTGGCCGCCAACCACCGAGACCCCGACCAGTCCGCCGGCCAGTTTCATAGCGAGTCCGATCGAGAGCCCCAAACGGTGTTCGATACCCGGTTTGACGAGCAATCGATCGACGACCACTTCAATGGTGTGGTTTTTCCGCTTATCGAGCACAGGTTCATCATCCAGATTGACCAACTGGCCGTCGATGCGCGCCCGGGTAAAGCCGTGCTGCACTAGCTTCTCCATTTCCTGCTTGAACTCGCCTTTGCGCCCGCGAACGATCGGCGCGAGCACCATAACCCGGTCTTCGGGAGTGAGGGCCATGACCCGCTCGACGATCTGTTCCGCCGACTGGCGGGTGATGGCTCGGCCGCACTGGGGGCAGTGCGGGGACCCGATCGAAGCGAATAAAAGACGAAGGTAGTCGTAAATCTCGGTAATTGTCCCAACCGTCGAGCGGGGGCTACGACTGGTAGTTTTCTGTTCAATCGAGATCGACGGGCTCAGTCCGTCGATTGAATCGACATCCGGCCTCTCCATCTGCTCGAGAAATTGCCGCGCGTAGGCCGAAAGCGTCTCCACGTAGCGCCGTTGGCCCTCCGCGTAAATGGTGTCGAAAGCGAGGGAAGACTTGCCCGACCCGCTGAGACCGGTAATCACGGTTAGGCTGTCTCGCGGGATCTCAAGGTTGAGGTTCTTGAGATTGTGTTGGCGCGCCCCTCGCACCGAAATCTTTGTAATCGCCATAGTTATGCGACAGCAGCACCCGCAGTGGCCTTCCGTAATGTGGACGGAGCTCTAGAAATGTTGGAGAGTAAAGGGCGCACCTTTACTCCGTATCATATTTGCAAACAGCAGCGAGCGTCAACGCAGTTACATTGGAAAAGCGGATTCGCAGCTGCGGTGATTCATGACAAAGGCGGGCCGAACTTGGGTGAGTTACTAGGTGCTTTGATACTTTCTTTAACCGTGGTAGCCGTCGTTGCACTCGGGATCATGTCCGGGTTTGGCGCGGTCCTGTTGATCCTGCAAGCGTTCGCTGCGAGCCGGCCCAAGGCGGATGCGAAACCTTCTTTAGTCGGAAACCAGGCCCAAGCGGCGCACGCGGGCGGAAACTAATCCGATCGGCCAACCACCCAGTCTTCAGCCCAAAACCATTGCTCGGAACGGGTGCGGCATCGCGTTGTTGCCCTTGAAGGTTACTTCGGCTGCGGAGACGTGCCTGGGTTTGGAGTCGGCGGATATCCCGGAGGAACCGGTGCTCCCTGCTGCTGCTGCATTTGCTGTTGCCGTTGTTGCAGTTCCTGCAGAAGCTGCTCGGGAGTCTTGATACCAGGCTGCCCCTGCGGCTGCGCCTGGGCTGGATCTTCCGCTTGCGCCTGGTTGGCCTGCTCGTCGGTAGCTTCGCTGGCATCGGGAATCATATCTTGAGCGGCGTCATCATCATTCGCACTGTCAGCATTGTCAGCAGGTTGGGGCACGGGAAGCATACGGCCTGAGACCCGAGCCTGCTCGACAGGTGCTACGTCACCGCCGGGCTTCGAGAGAAGCACGACTTTATCGAGTCCGCTGGGATCGGTCTCGGATCCGAGTAGGACATAATTGAAATGGGATCCATTCAGCAGCGAGGCCACGACATCTCGGGCTGGACCAGGACCAAACCTGCCTACCACCCGCTCGGTGGCGTTTGCCGGAACGTCGACCGATGCTCCCGTCTGGCGGTGCACGGCCCGCAGGATGTCGCCTAGGGTGGAATTGTCGGCGGTAATGGTCAAACTTCCGCTGCTGAATGTGACTTGAGGAGGAGTTGCCGGCTTTTGTTCAGGGGATGGCGGAGCGACGGTCGCGGGCTGCGCGGGCGGTGCCGGCTGCGGAGGCTGAGCCAACTTCTGTTGGGGGACCTGCGGGCGGACCCTGGTTTGCGCCGGGGCCGGCACTTGTGCGCCTGCCCAGGGCATCAGGATCGACCCTACGGCTACCGCCAATCCAAATCTGATCTTCATTGTCCTCTGCCCGAAGAACGGAGGCCGCCCTCGATCTTGCAGCGGGCACAGAGCTATTTTAGCATCGCTCGGCTAGTGGGTGGGTGCGTAATAACCCTTGCGGGCTCGTACCTGAAGGTCCTTCTTCAGCGCTGTAATCTCAATCGGACGAAAGCGTCCGTCGGCTTCAAAATCGGCAGGGTGGTAGGAAACAACATATTGGCTGCGGAGTTCGTCCTCGATGGCCGCAAAGGAGGTCTTTACATCCTTCATCTTGAACGGGAAGAAGGCCCGGCCACCGGTGGCCTCGGCGAGTTGCTGCAAAACCGTGTCGCCCCGCAGGACCAGGCCGCTGTCATCGGTTGAAATCGCATAAATGATGACTTCTGCCCGCTGCGCCATCTCGATCGCCTGCACTTCCCTGACCTCGCTCTGATTGTCTTCGCCATCGCTCACCACGATGATCGCGCGGCGCGCCGGCTGTTCATTCGGTTCTTTCATCAGCTTGGTACGGCAAGCTCGGTAAATGGCATCAAACAGCGCCGTTCCCCCGCCATTCCGCAGGTGGTGGACCCCGATCCTCAGCAGGCTGGTGTTGTCGGTAAAGTCTTGGGTCAGGGTAGACTGGCTGCTGAAACCCATAACAAAGGCTTTGTCGAAATTAGGACGTATGGTCTGTTCGAGAAAGCTGATCGCGGATGCCTGCTCAAAGTCAAAGCGCGTACGCACCGAACCACTGGTATCGATCAACAAACCTAGCTCGAGAGGAAGGTCCGTCTCGCTATGGAAATTGACGATCGATTGCGGTGGCTTGTGGTCGTCGAGAATGGCGAAGTCAGCCTGATCCAAGTTACGTACGAAGCGACCGTGCTTATTGGTGGCGATGAACAAGACGTGCACTTCATCGACCCGCTTCTTAATGGTAAGAACCGCATCCTGGCTCTGATCGCTCGGGTCGTCAGCCGAGCCAGAAACAAAGGAATTGGCAGGGATTACCGAACTTGACTGCGCTGGCAGGGGCGCGAGACGGGGCGACACCAAGGCGGCAAGGAGAAAAATATACAGCCTTGTGTACTTCATTCCTCACCCCTTCTGGGCCTCGCACGACTTATGCCCGGCCAGGTAGCCCCCACGTTATGAGATGCACGTAAAGGACCGAAGTCTCATGCTTGACTTTAGGAGAAGCCCCGGCGCAGGCCAAGTTACAAAAGGAGCACGATGAGCCAGGATAAAGACTTGCAAACAGTAACCCTCCAGGGCCCCCTGAAAGGCTCGAGCCTCGGCAGACGACTACCGACTGGATTTCCTCTAAGTGCCCGAATCCACAGCGTGCCCGTGATGTAAATGGCTGGTGTCCGAGCCGGGAGTAAAATGGATGCATCCACTCGAGATTTGGAGATGCGATGAGAAAAACCCTGCTACTTCTGTTGGCGATCTGCGTCCTCCCCTCCGCGGCGATTGCCGTGGACAGCTACCACGAGCAAGACCGGGTAAAAGATGCAGGTCAGGTTCTCAAAGAGATCTTAAATATCCCGGAGAATATTCCCCAGGACTTGCTGGACAAAGCCGAATGCGTTGTCATCTTGCCTTCGGTCAAGAAAGCCGCCTTCGTCTTCGGCGCCAGTTATGGCCGTGGTGTCATGATTTGCCGCGGCGGACAGCATTTTACCGGCCTGTGGGGAGCGCCGGCGCTTTACGCTTTGGAAGGCGGCAGCTTCGGTCTTCAGATAGGTGGGGAAGCTACCGATTTCGTCCTACTCGTTATGAATCCGAAGGGCGCCCGTTCCCTGCTCAGCAGCAAGGTGAAGCTGGGGGGAGATGCCTCGGCGGCAGCCGGCCCTAAAGGTCGTACCGCAGAAGGGGCAACCGACATCGTGATGTCGGCGGAGATTCTCTCCTATTCGCGCAATAAGGGTCTCTTCGCCGGGGTTTCGCTCGAAGGATCGACCCTGCGCTCCGACAACAGCGCTAACGAGAAGCTGTACGGTCAGAAGCTAAGCGCGAAAGAGATCATTGCAGAAAATAAAGTAAAGACTCCCTCTTGCGCCCAAGCACTGGTCGCGCTCTTGGACAAGAAGAGTCCGAAGAACCTCTCGGACCCAAAATCCCTGGAATGACTCTGGCGGTAATCCTGCGCAATCTCTTGGCCGGTTTATGACACCAGTCCGTCGCTGCCGCTGGGCTCAGAGCGAACTATCGATCCCTTACCACGATGAAGAGTGGGGCGTGCCGTGCCATGATGATCGCACGCTGTTTGAATTTTTGATCCTAGAAGGCGCTCAGGCTGGTCTGAACTGGGAAATCATTCTCCGCAAGCGCCGGAATTATCACGACGCCTTCGACGGCTTCGATCCCTCTCGGATTGCCGCTTATGATCGCCGCAAAATCAGAGCTTTATTAGGTAACCCGGGAATTGTTCGCAACCGGCTCAAGATCGCCTCTGCCGTAAAGAACGCCAAGGCGTTCCTCAAGGTGCAGGACGAGTTCGGATCCTTTGACCGCTACATCTGGGGTTTCGTTGGCGGCAAACCGCGGCGGAATACATGGCGGGTGCCAAAAGACGTTCCGGCGTCGAGCGCCGAGTCCGACGCCATGAGCAAAGACCTGCGCAAGCGTGGATTCGCCTTCGTCGGCAGCACGATCTGCTATGCCTTCATGCAGGCCATGGGCTTAGTCAACGACCACATGGCAGGTTGCTTCCGGGGTTCGGCCATCGCGAAGATGGGCCAACGCCAACGGAAATGAGTGGTGCGAACGACGGGAACCTTTCGCTTCGCACAGGACGGGGGAGCGACAATGGTTGGGTCGATTCCGCTTAGCCTTGGCTTACTGCCTGGGCTCTGCGGTTCGAAGGGCCCCCCTCAAGCATAGATTCCACGCTGCCGAATGGTGTAGGCCACTCGGTCGATGGCCAGCATATAGGCGGCGATTCGGTTGTTGACCTGGTGGACGTCGGCATAGCGGATAACATCCTCAAAGGCAGCCACCATGATCATTTCCAGTTGCTCGTTGACGAAGGATTCCTTCCAAAAGTAGCCTTGCCGGTCCTGGACCCATTCAAAATACGACGTGGTCACGCCGCCGGCATTGCACAAGATGTCAGGAATGACGAACACACCTTTCTCGGCCAGGATTTCGTCGGCTGCGGCCGTGGTAGGACCGTTCGCGCCTTCCGCCAGGATCTTGCACTTGACGCGATCGGCATTGCGGCTGGTGATCTGATTCTCGGTCGCAGCGGGGATCAAAATGTCGCAATCGGTTACCAGTAGTTCCGCGCCGTTTGAGGCTTCGGCCTCGGGGAATCCCGCAATGGTTCGGTTGCGTTGGCGATACTCCGATAATTTTTGGACGTTGATTCCATTTCGGTTATAAAGGCCGCCATCCACCTCGAGAATGCCGATCACTTTGTAGCCGGCCTCGGCCATGAGCAGGGCAGCATTGGAGCCCACGTTGCCGAAACCCTGCACGATCACGCGCGCATCCTTCGGGGAAAGCTTGAGTTTCTTGATAGCCTCATCGCAGACGATCATGATGCCGCGGCCGGTCGCTTCGCGACGACCTCGCGAGCCTCCGATGTTGATCGGTTTACCGGTCACGACCGCCGTAACCGTCTGGCGCATGTGCATGGAGTAGGTATCCATCATCCACGCCATGATCTGCTCGTTGGTATTCACGTCGGGTGCGGGAACGTCTTTTTCCGGACCGATGAATTCGAACAGTTCTGCCG
This sequence comes from Terriglobales bacterium, assembly GCA_035623335.1. GTDB lineage: Bacteria > Acidobacteriota > Terriglobia > Terriglobales > Acidobacteriaceae > JAFAGX01. Next base: position 34,736 of record DASPTQ010000306.1, on the reverse strand, counting down.
TGTAACGGCGGGTCATGCGCTCCAGTTCGCCCATCGACATTTTGTGCGGATCGCAGATAATTCCGCCCTTGGCGCCACCAAACGGGATGTTGACGACGGCGCACTTCCAGGTCATCCAGCTGGCCAGGGCGCGCACTTCATCGAGCGTGACATCGGGTGCGTAGCGAACCCCGCCTTTGGCCGGACCGCGAGCGATCGAATGCTGCACGCGAAAACCGGTGAACACATCCAGACTCCCGTTGTCCATGGCAACCGGGATGTGCACCGTGATCTCCCGATTGGGGTAGCGCAACACCTTCCACAGTCCTTCATCCAGATTGAGTTTGTGCGCGGCCAGATCGAACCGGGCAGCCTGCGCCTCGACAGGGTTGAATTCGCGCTCCATGCTGCTAGGGCTGGCAGTGGTGGTTGTCATGACGGTCTCCGATGAGGTGCAGCTGTTGCTGGCCGATGCCGACAGATTTCCCGGCTTTGGGGGACAAATCCGAAGTATAGCAGGCGAAAACTGGCAGGCAAGCCAGACGATCGACTAGGGTAGGTTCTCGAGCGTGATAGACCGCGCCTCCTCGAATGGAGCGCCTAAGCCAGAACTGAAAGGCTCGAACTCCCGGTCCTTCTCCCCGCCGCTGCCGTGATCGTAACTCGCAAGGAATGATACACATCGCTCGCGGCAACCTGCGACCCTTCCGGCCAGTCGCAGCCTCTGACGGGCGAATATGGCTAGCCTCGCTTGCCATGCACCGTGGCGATCAATGTCCCCTGCGCCAGTCTAGCCGAAATCTTGTCTCCCAGATCGACCTTCGACGCATCCTTGAGCAACCCTCCCGAGTCGTCAAACACCAGAGCGTACCCGCGAGCTAGAATCGCCAGGGGGGAGAGGGCTGCAAGGGCGGTCTCCAGCCGCTCGCAACCCATGCCGCGCTCCCGCAACCGGCTGCGCACCGCAGAGAGCAGCGCAGTTGTCCGAGCCTCCAAATCCTTTCTCATACTGGCGAGCACGCGGCGGGCATCATAGTGCCGGACCGCGGCCGCTAGAGACTCAAAGCGTCTTCGTTGATTTTCGAGGCTTCGCCGCTGCCCCTCGGTTAATCGGTGCGTCAGATCGTCCAGCCGTTGCTGCCGACGATGGATCAAGTCCATCAACCGCGCGAAGGCGGTATGCCGCGCCAGCTCAGTCAGGTTCTGACGCGCGATCAGCAGCCGATAGCGGATGCCTTTCCCCAGTCGTGCATGCAGGCTCTCGAGCTGCTCCTCGACGTCCTGGCGCGAGCGGATGACCAATTCCGCTGCCGCCGATGGCGTTGGCGCACGCAGGTCCGCAACAAAATCAACGATGGTGAAATCGGTCTCATGGCCTACCGCGGAGATGACGGGAATCGAAGATGACGCGATCGTACGAGCCAGGCCTTCGTGATTGAAGGCGGCGAGATCTTCTGCCGATCCACCCCCGCGAGCCACGATGATCACCTCTACGCTGCCAGCCTGATTGAAGTGTCGGATGCCGGCGCTGACCTCCAAGGCAGCCGTCTCTCCCTGTACCTGTGCCGGGAAGATGACGACACTCGCTCCGTGATGCCGCCGCCGCAAGATGTGGAGAATGTCGCGCAAGGCTGCGGCTTGGGGCGAGGTCACAATTCCGATCGTGCGTGGCAGGGTAGGGATCGGCTTCTTACGGCTTGAGTCGAAGAGGCCCTCGGCTTCCAGCCTGGCTTTGAGTTGCTCGAACGCGATCTGAAGGCTTCCCGCCCCCTTCGGCTCAAGATATTCCGCCGCCAGTTGCAGTTCTCCCCGATCTTCATAAATCGTCACACGCCCGCGAGCCACGACCTGCATGCCGTTGTCGGGGCGAAACCGGAGCAGGCGCGCCGCCGATCGAAAGATGACTACACGAATCTGCGCACTCTCATCCTTGAGGGTGAAATAGAGGTGGCCTGAATCGTGTGCCCGGAAATTAGAGATCTCCCCTTCCACCCAGGTGTCGCTGTATTCCCGTTCGAGATGGGTGCGAACGGCAGCCACCAAGTCGCGCACCCTCCAGGTACGGCGCCCCTTGGGGTTAAAGCTGAATCCGAGCTGGTCTGGAGCCGACATCCGGAGAAAGTTTACCGCAGATAGGCCCGCACTCAACGACCACGGGAAAGGCACAGCAACGCCGAGAGAACGGCTAGTGCCTGAACCTACCGATTACATAGAGCAGTACGGAGAGCACCACGCTGATCAGGATGGAGGTGGCCAATGGGAAATAAAATGTCGTGTTCTTCCCACGATACAGAATGTCGCCGGGCAAGCGTCCTAGTGGCAGGTGGGTCCGTCCGCCTAGCGCCAGCACCACGCCAATGCCGACAATTACTGCACCGACAATGATGAGAAGTTTCCCCAGATCCGTCACAGGTTTTATTGTAGCGGAACCATTCCCGGGCTTGCGGCCATGGTTGCCGGGCTCGCTGAACTGGGATCTAGACTAGCCGCTCGATGGGGTCCAGGTGCTGTTCGTGGAAAACCATGGACGTGCACGGGATTCGAGCAACAGACTGCCGAACACCACTAGGCAAGTCTCCTTTTTCCCTCGATGCTTGGGAATCAATCCGCATCCAACCTAGAAGGCAGGCGCTGGGGAGTAGCGAAGGATCGCCGACCTAGTCCCCGAACGGGCAAATTCCGAGTATTGACACTCTTGGTGACTCGCTTCAACCCCGGGTTACGGATTTGTGCAAGTTTCGGCGATGATTACGTTCTGAGCTGGTAGCAGGGAATTCGCTAGCTACTTGTGGCAGCCGTGCGAAATTCTCTCTGCTACAATTCTTACGTACGACTGGTGGTACCGGGACTCCTGCCGGAATTTGGCAACATGCTGAATACAAAGCAGAAATCTAAACTCGCCGGTCCGTTGGTGGTAGCGCTGCTGTGCGTCTTGGGACCGGGTTGTAACGGCTTTTTCGTGAACCCGACCCTCACCTCCATCACCGTCGGCCCCAGCGCGACCATCAACCAGAACGGTACGGTTCAGATGAGTGCCGTGGGCACGTATAACGATGGTAGTACCCAATCGCTCAGCAATGTGTTCTGGAGCAGCTCCGACAACACCGTCGCCACCATCAGCACCTCCGGGCTGGTAACGGGCATTTCCCCAGGTAGCGCAACCATCACCGGAGCCTCCGGTACGGTTAGCGGCACGGCTACGGTCACGGTCTCGATTTCCAATGTCACCGGACTTACGATCAGTCCTACCAGTGCTAATGCCCTCCTCAATGGTGGGACGCAAAATTTCAAGGCCAGCGCAACCATTGCGGGTGGCAACCCAGTGGATGTAACCAGCACGGCGACTTGGGCGATCAGTACTACAAGTTCGGGCAGCACAGCCGATTTTTCGGTGACCCAAGGACAGGACCCCGCGGTTGTGACTGTACAATCCAGCGCCACGGTAGGTGAGGTGGCAACCGTGACGGCCACCTATGTCAGTGGTGTGAACACCTTCACGGCAAAGGCGACGCTGAGGGTGACCCAGTAATCGCCTCGATTCTTTTCTCTCTCAACATTGGCCGGCTTGAGCTCTATACCGGGCGGCACGCGTCGTGCTGCAAGATGGATGGATCCCCTCGGGCGACTTCGCCATGATGGTCCCGTGCACCGATTCGGGATTTAGTTCTGCAAAACGATCGATACCAGCCAACTAAACATCGGGCAGGCCGCGCTAGGTTATATTGGCTTGTGATTTCTGGGCGAACCGTTCGTCGACTGCTGCTTCTCCAGCTGGTAACGCTTGCGCTTCCTGCCTGTCGAACCCATAAGAAGGTACTCGAAACCGACTACGTATCTGCTCCCCAAGCCTTTCTTCGCGACCGCGTGGCCGCCTTCTACAGCAAAACCGGAACCGTTAAGAACGCCGACCGCGTGCAAGTGCTCGAACGCGAGCGCCGCTTCGTCCGGGTGAGGACGGATAGCGGCCTGGAGGGTTGGATCGAGCAGCGGTACCTGGTTTCGCAGGAGGTGTACGACGGATTCCAGAAGCTGGCTCAGCAAGAGCAGGGCGATCCTCTGCAGGCAACCGGAACGACGCGCAACGATACCAACATTCATCTGCAGCCGGGCCGCGAAACAGAGCATCTTTACCAGCTCAGCCAGGGGACGAAGGTTTCCATCTTCAAGCGAGCCACGGCGGAAAAGAGTCTGCCGGGCACGATCACGGCACCCGCCAGCCAAGAGCCGCCTAAGTCGGCGATTGTGGAGGATTGGTGGCTGGTGCGAGATCCCCAGGGACACATGGGTTGGATGCTGGCGCGCATGGTGGACCTCGATGTTCCGCTCGAGATCGCACAATATGCGGAAGGACAGCGTATCGTCGCATTCTTTGTGCTCGAGGAAGTCACCGATGGAGAGAAGAAAGTTCCGCAATACCTGGTGGCCCTAACCGATCCCAAAGATGGAATGCCTTTCGACTTCAACCAGGTACGGGTATTTACCTGGAACGTGAGGAGGCACCACTACGAAACTGCCTATCACGAACGCAACCTCAATGGCGTGTTTCCGCTGACCGTCTCGCAAGAGGATTTCGAGCAAGAGGGCAAGCTACCCGTATTCGTACTGCGCGTGAAGGACGACAGTGGCAATGTGGTAGAGCGGAAATACAAGCTGAAGACACCGATTGTTCGACGGGTGCTCGCGCCCGGCGAACAACCGGCCAAGACCGTGTCGAAGAAGCGAGGCAAATAGCCGAGAAGGCACAGCCAGCCACCGGATCCGCCCGAAGTGCGACGAGAACAATAGCCCGCTCCGTCAAGCGGATCCTGCTCAGCTCAACGGGGACCCGGAGGTTTTGATCCGGGGCAGCGACGGCAGTGGCTGCCGATTGTCCAGAGCCTCACGCCAGGCATGGAGAGAATGCTTGAGTGGCAGGAGCTCGATGCCGTAGAAATCGTTGGGATACCCGTCCAGGTTCCTCAGGCCGCGCTCCATAACGGAACGCATTCCGCTATGGTTGCCCGTGGAATGGTGGTGGAAGGCAACCGCCAGCTGAACTAAGCCTTGGAAGAATCGCTTTTCTTCGGCCGGTGCGGCGCGCCAAACATCCTCCAAGACCTCGTGGGCCTCAAAGAACCGAGCACCGTTAAAAAGAGCGATACCACGGGTAAATTCACCAGGCTGCACGCCCTATTGTGTCACAACGAGTGATGGGAGAAGCTCAAGCCTGGCCCCATCTAGAGAACACCAGGCTTGGCAGGATAACCTGCCGTCTACTTACCCAAAATCCCATAATGCGAGGCAGTCGCCATAAAGAAGAGCAGGGGCACCGAGAGGAACATGTTCGTGCGCGATGCAAGAAAGGCCTGGCGTGCGAGCGTCGCGCCGTCGGCGGGTGGGGTACCGGCGAGGGTCCCTCGAATGATCTTCTTGTTGTTCCGCCAGATGATTCCCCAGACGTTAAACAACATGATGATTCCCAAGCCGCCTCCGACTCCGATCGACAGCACATGGTTATCGTCTTGCCCGACGGGCGTAAAGTTCACAAACAACCACCCCGCGAGGATTACAACCACAGCGGCAATCAGCCCCAAGACATATCCGCCCGGCGTCTTGGAGATTACAAAGTACAGAATCGCCGAGGCCACAATCCAGATCAGCAAGAACAAACCAATTGTGCCGCCGGCTCCTTTCCCTTCGCGGGCCGCATCGGGGCCAACCAAGATCTGCCCCCAGTACCAGAATCCCAAGATTACTGTGAGCAGAGCACTCCAGCGAAATATCTGCAAAGCTGGCATTGTCATGTACTGAAAAACCTTCGGTTTCATGTTGGCATCGACCTGCTTCATGAAAGGGACATTGACCAGGTTGAAAAAGTAAAGCAACCCGACCCAGGTGATCCCGGCCAGAAAGTGAAACCAGCGCAGAATCAGCGCCAGCGCTTCCGTGCCTGTATGCATGGGCATCACCCAGCAAGCGTCAACGGCAATCGCGTGCATTTCACCCTCCCAAAGGCGAATTATGGTACCGGGCGGCGGCAGAAAACGCGCACTCCCTCGGAGCAACCCCGACATCTGGGAAACCAAGTTAGGGTCTGGGCCGGAATGTTTGCACTTTGCGCTATCGATGTCAACGGTGAGGCGGCGGCGGGCGAATCACATCTACGAGAAGTGACGTGCCGAATGCCCCACCATCCATTCTCTTGAAAACTCGCCAATAACACCGTATCGTACGGGTGTTGCCCCCGGGAGCGATTTGGCCGGGGAAGCAGCGGTTGAGACACTCACAAGCTCTTCCTGCACCCTCGCGGCCGGACGAAGTCGGCCTGAGGAGAAGATGTTGGTCGGCGTTTCAAACAGCTCTTCGAAATCACGAGCTGAGGAGGTCGGCGATGGAAATTAAGCCGGCGCAGAACATTCAGGACTCCTTCCTTAACACTGCTCGCAAAGAAAAGATGAACATCACCATTTACCTGATGAGCGGCGTTAAATTGAGCGGCCGTATTCGCTCGTTTGATAAGTATTCCGTGGTATTGGAGACCAACAACCAAGAACAGTTGATCTTCAAACATGCGATTTCCACAGTCGCGATGGGGCGAGTCATACATGGCCACTCTGATAAGCCAACAGTGGTCCCGGCTCCAACTTCCACGAGCGAGAACAACTCGACCCCAAGCGCATCGGGCACAGATGGATAAGCGCACCCTTTCCACCGCCGAGTAGCGTTGCGCGATGCCCGCACTAACCATGGGTGAAGCGCTCGGCAAGCCAGCGGAGAACTTGTCGATTGAGCCGTAGACCAACCACCTTGCTGAAGGGTAGCGGCGTCGGGTACCGCCAGAACGGCCACCGCGATTCCGAAGAGCGGGCTTTCTTGATCGGGATCGATTCCCGTAAATCCGGAAGTGCCGGCGCTTCCCCCAACAAGGTCTTGGCTCCCGGCAAAGGCCAGGCCGCGCGCGACAGTGCGGCCCTTCCGGCCAGAGGTTCGAAGGCCGCCCATCTCCCCCAGTTCAGCGCCGAGGAGTCCCTTAAAGAGTTACGCGAGCTCGCGGTAAGCGCAGGTGCGCGGGTGGTAGGAGAATTTCTGCAACGGCGCGACAAACTGGATCCTGCCACCCTGATTGGAAGAGGCAAACTCGAGGAGATCGCCGGGGCGGCGGCTTCCGTGTCAGCCGACCTGATATTGTTCGACCACGATCTCACCGCCTCCCAACAACGCAACATCGAAAAGGTTGTGAACACCCGGGTGATCGATCGCACCCAACTCATCCTCGACATCTTCGCCCGACACGCCCGTACGCGCGAAGGACAGTTGCAGGTGGAGATGGCACAGCTCGATTACCTTCTGCCCCGGCTGGGTGGACGGGGGATTGAAATGTCACAGCTAGGCGGCGGCATCGGCACCCGAGGGCCAGGAGAAACACAGCTCGAAACCGACCGACGGAAGATCTACCGGCGCATTCGCCACGTCAAAGAGCAAATTGAAAACGTCCGGCGCATTCGCGCCCAGCAGAGACAGAGACGCGAGTCGATCCCCTTAGCCACCGTGGCTTTAGTGGGCTACACCAACGCGGGAAAATCTACTTTGTTTAACGCTCTGACCAAGGCAGCGGTGCTCGAATCACCCAAAATGTTCGCCACCCTGGATCCGACGATTCGTCCGGTAACCCTGCCCTCCCGGCGCCGCGCCCTGCTCTCCGACACCGTAGGATTTATCCGCAACCTCCCGCACACCCTGGTGTCGGCCTTCCGCGCAACGCTCGAAGAGGTTGAACGCGCGGCGCTCATTCTGCACGTTTCCGACGCGGCTAACCCGCTGTCGGCGGAGCAGGATGCGGAGGTCGAAAAGGTGCTCACGGAACTGGGAGCCGACGGGAAACCACGTCTGCGGGTGATGAACAAGCTCGATTTGCTGCCGCCCCAGCAAGACAAATGGACCGACGATGAGAATACGATTTACGTGTCTGCGGCCAAGGGCATCGGCATGAGCGCCCTACTCGAGCGCATCGATCGCATGCTTTCGGCCGATGCCATCTGCCGGCTTCACCTCCGGGTTCCGCAAAAAGAGGGCAAGACTCTGGCCATGCTCGAGGCTCGAGCCCGAATCCATTCTCGGGCCTACAAGGACGGTTTGGTCGAGTTAGAGGTGGAAGCACCCGAGTCGCTGATGAGCAGGCTGCGGGAATGGATTCTCTCCTAGCGTTCCGGGATGAAAAGTCAGACTCCTACCACCATGGCGAGACGAAGTACGAGCCGAACCGCTCCATGCCGCCGGTCAGTAGGAGTAAAGGCGGTTCTGCGGGACATGCTGAGATCCTAACCGCACGAGTGGCCAATGCTGTATCGGTCCGGTATTTCTGAAGATCGAGTCGCGGGCCGCTAACGGCGAATAATCATTTGAGAGAGGTCGGGTTCGTAACCTTCGTCTTCGACGGTTTTCCGGGCTGCCAGGCGTAGGGTCTGCTCATCGGCATTTTTTGCCACAGCGCAATGGCGGCGAAGCACTTCTTCGCCCGCTTCAATTCTGACCAGCCAGGCTGACTTAGCTGCATCCCACGACAGTTCCACACGATCTGGGCGCATAGCGACCTCCATCCGTATCTACGGAAATTGTAGAGCAGACCACTAAGCACGGAATAGGGTTGGAAGCGCGTTTGCGACAAGGGCGTATGGTGAGAAAAACTCTCTGTGCCGCGGGCGCGGTCTCGAAGCCCGGCACCCGTGCGCCGCTTCTCGGGTCGCACTTGCTTTCAGCCCGAGATCCTGGGCAAATTAAATGGGCCAGCGGCCAAGAAGCGGTGACTTTCCTTGGCTACCGGCCCATTCGATCCTGGATTGGATCGGAGGTGATGCTTTTATCCTAGACCCTTACGCCCAGAAGTCAAGCTTTCTTTCCTGCGGGCCAGCGAAAACTCCAGAAAAACTAGTTTTCAGATGACAAGTCATGTCTCGAGGGTGGTGTTCCGTGCCGCCGATCCATTGACACTAAGCCCTGCAGGATGTTACGTTTAAATGGTTTATAATCCTCTTTCACTCGGAACCCTGATCAGCGCCACAAGATGGACGAGACGCTTCGACAACTAGGGCAATTACTGCTCGGCTCAATCCCAACCATTCTCTTCATGTTGCTGCTATGGGGTAGCTATGCCGTGCTCCTGCACAAGCCCTTAACCAAGGTTCTCGCGCAGCGCCGTAGCCAAACCGAAGGAGCAATCGAAAAGGCGAGAGCCGATATTGCCGCCGCAGAGGCACGAACCGCCGAGTACGAGCAGCGCCTGCGAGACGCGCGTACGGCCCTTTTTCGCGGCCAGGAAGAACGCCGACAACGGGCCATGGAAAGTCGGGCAAGGGCCGTCCGAGAGGCACGAAACCGAGCCCAAGCACAGGTTGAGCACGCACGGCAAGCGATTGAAAACGATAAGATCGCAGCTCAGGAAAGTCTGCAGTTGGAAAGCACTCGATTGGCTGGAGAGATCATTCGCGTCATTTTGCGGCCAGGTAGCTCGTCGCTTCGGGTCGGTGGTGGCCGATGATGGGCAACTTTTTGCCTAGGCGAGACCGGCCGGGTGAACGAGTGCTCTTGGCGCTTGGGGTGGCTTTGCTCGTCCTCTGGTTGGGCACGCAGTCCACTGCCGCGGCAGGGAGAGCGCTTGCGCAAGAAACACCGGGGTTGAAGACGCAGGCGACGCCACCGCCTGCCGAATCCCCGAAAGGGTCCGACGACACCACATCGCAACTCAAACACTCTGCTTCGGCTCAGATTTCCCGCTACACCGGGCTCGGTCCCGATCAATCCTACTGGTTCGCCATGGTGGTGAATTTCGCCATTGTAGTAGGCGTGATTGCTTGGGCGGCAAGAAAGTATGTTCCGCCGATGTTTCGGAACCGCACGGCATTGATCCAAAAAGCCATAGAAGAGGCGCGACGAGCCAGCGAAGAGGCCAATCGGCGTATGCAGGAGATTGAATCGCGTCTCTCCCGCTTGGACTCCGAGCTCGGAACGATGCGCGAAGCCGCTGAACGGGAAGCAGCAGCCGAGGAGCAGAGGATTCAGGCCGCAGCCGAACAGGATGCCGGACGAATCGTGGCGACGGCGGAACAGGAGATCGCGGCCGCCCTTCGCAGTGCACGCCGCGAGCTGAAAGGCTATGCAGCCGATCTTGCCGTCTCGCTCGCCGAAAAGCAGATCCACGTGGATGCTGCGACCGACCAGAAACTGGTACACAACTTTGCTCGACAGCTTTCCCCTGGCGGGGATCGCCAGGGTCGACAGTAGGCTATGGCTTCGGTAACCAACACATACGCTCGCGCTTTCGCGGATGCCGTCTTTGCCATGCACCTCGATCCCGCCGGCACCTTGCGGGAAGCACAGGCGTTAGCCGCACTGGTAAGTCAGAGTAGAGAGCTGCGCCAGGTGTGGGAGGCTCCCTCCATTCCGGCCGCGCAGAAGCGCGCGGTGCTCGACGCGATTGTGGCGCGGAAAGGATTCTCCGCGGTGGTGCGGAATTTCCTGGCCGTCCTGATTGACCATCGGCGCATTCACTTCCTGGATGCCATCGTGAAGCAATTCGAGGTGGAGCTAGATCAGCGCATGGGATTCGAGGAAGCTGAAATCGCCAGCGCCCGCGAGCTCACCGAATCCGAGCGCTGGGCGCTCGAACGCGAGGTGGAGAGGCTGACGGGGAAGAAAGTGCGCGGTCGCTATTCGCGGGACACTTCCCTCCTGGGTGGCGCTTTGGTAAGGGTTGGCAGCACGATTTACGACGGATCTGTGATAGGCCAGTTGGAAAGGATCAGAGAGCAGCTTAAGAGCGCGTAGTATCGAGCACTTGGTACCGGCCGCGGCTGGCGTTTAGGATGGAGACAGCCCACAGGGCTCCGTGACCAGCCGTCACGTGCGAAATGCTTTACGAAGCCTGAAGCGGAAACTCGAAACTGACTGTATGGCACAAATCAAAGCTGACGAGATTACCCAGTTAATTCGACAACAAATCGAGAACTACGAAACCAAGGTCGCCGTAGACGAAGTCGGCACGGTGATCACCTTGGGCGACGGCATTGCTCGCGTCTATGGTCTCGACAAGGTCATGGCCGGAGAACTTCTGTCCTTCCCGCACCAAGTGGCCGGCATCGCCATGAACCTCGAAGAAGACCAGGTAGGGGCGGTGCTGCTGGGCGATTATACCGAGATTAAGGAAGGCGACGAGGTCAAGCGCACGGGCCGGATCATGAGCGTGCCCGTAGGCGATGCCCTCGTCAGCCGCGTAGTGAACTCTTTAGGCCAGCCGATCGACGACAAAGGCCCGATCTCGACCGACAAATTCATCCCTCTCGAGCGCTTGGCGCCCGGAGTCATCGACCGCCAGCCGGTGCGCGAACCGATGGCGACAGGACTCAAAGCCATCGACAGCATGATCCCGATTGGCCGTGGGCAGCGCGAGCTGATCATCGGCGACCGGCAGACGGGGAAAACTGCAGTCGCACTCGATACCATCATCAATAACAAAGGCGGCGACCTGATCTGCATCTATTGTGCGGTCGGGCAGAAGCGGTCCTCGATCGCGCAGGTGGTGAAGACCCTCAGCGACTACGGCGCCATGGACTATACGATCGTGGTTGCCGCCTCTGCCTCTGAGCCCGCCCCGATGCAGTACATCGCGCCTTATGCGGCCTGTGCCATGGGCGAATACTTCCGTGACCATGGCAAGCATGCCTTGGTGATCTACGACGATCTCTCGAAACACGCGGCTTCCTATCGGGAGATTTCCCTGCTTTTGCGGCGACCGCCGGGACGCGAGGCTTATCCCGGGGACGTTTTCTACCTGCACTCTCGCTTGTTGGAACGCGCCGCCAAATTAAACGACAAAAAAGGTGGCGGTTCTCTGACCGCTCTGCCGGTGATCGAAACCCAGGCGGGGGATGTTTCCGCTTACATCCCGACCAACGTGATTTCCATCACCGACGGTCAAATCTTCCTGGAGACGGACCTATTCAACAGCGGTGTGCGCCCCGCGGTGAACGTAGGAATCTCGGTCAGCCGAGTCGGCGGCAGCGCCCAGATCAAGGCCATGCGACAGGTGGCAGGAAGCCTTAAGCTGGATCTTGCGCAGTATCGCGAACTGGCGGCTTTCGCTCAGTTCGGCAGCGATCTCGACAAGGCAACCCAGGCTCAACTGAATCGCGGACAGCGTTTGGTCGAGGTCCTGAAGCAGAAACAGTTTTCACCTCTGCCCTTCTCGAAACAGATCCTGATTATCTATGCCGGCACCAACGGTTTCCTCGACGACTTGCCGGTTGATCAAGTACGCGATTTTGAGCAGGAGCTCTACCGGTTCGTCGATGCTACCAATCCTGGGCTGCTGCGCTCCATCATGGAAAAGAAAGTGCTCGATGACAGCCTGAAAGCCGAGATGACTCGCGTCATCAAAGAGTGCAAAGAGACGTTCGCCTCCGTAAAGCAGGCCGTGGCGAAATAGCACCGAACATGCAGACGCGGCGTGCGGCCGCCAGCAAGTGGGTTCTAACGTCGGCTACCAGGGTGGAACCGGGGAGACACAACCCGCGACAAAAGCATGGCAAACGTCCTTGACATTCGGCGTCGCATTCGCAGTGTGACCAACACGCGACAGATCACGAAAGCCATGAAGATGGTTTCGGCCGCCAAGCTTCGGCGGGCGCAGGACCGTGCTCTGGCAGCGCGTCCTTACGCCCAGATGTTGACCGCTGTACTCAAGTCTTTGGTCTCGCGCGCTGAAATCTACGACCCGGACACCGGAGAGCCCCGACATCCGCTGTTAGCTCAACGTCTCGAGAACAACATCCAACTCATCGTAGTGACCGGGGACAAGGGGCTGGCGGGCGCCTTTAATGCCAACATCCTGAAGGCGGCCATGCGGTTTATCGAGTCCAAGCCGGGAGGAAACATCGAAATCGAAGCCGTCGGACGCAAGGGCCGCGACTTTTTGCGCCGGCGATATCCGGCCGCCGGGGCTTTCGGCGCGACCTCCGAGAAGAGGCGTATCGTTCTGATCGGCGAGCATGTGGGAATCCTGAGCCGAGTTGAACACGCCACAGCCTTGGAAATTGCCGACCGTATCATCGATCGCTACACAAAGGCCGAGATCGATGCCGTGTATCTGGTTTACAACGAATTCAAGTCGGTCATTGCGCAAAGGCTGGTCGTTCAGAAGGTGCTGCCGATCGAGCACGTCGGAGAAGTCAGCGTGGCCCAAGCCGAGGCCATGGGCGCCGAGCAGCGCAAGAAGGCGCTCGAGGCGGCCAAAGCCACGGGCGTGGGGCTGCGTTCCCCCGAGACGCACGAAGCCGATCAGCGGGCCGCCCGATTCGCCGGCGCTCCCGTCGACTATATCTACGAGCAGTCGGCGGCGGAACTATTCTCCGCCCTGCTTCCCAAGTACGTCGCCATCGAGGTCTTTCGGGCTTTGCTGGAATCCGTAGCGGCGGAGCATGCCGCCCGGATGACCGCGATGGACTCAGCGACCAATAATGCCAGCGAAATGATTGATTCTCTGACCCTGGCGATGAATCGAGCACGCCAGGCAAAGATCACCAAAGAGATTATTGAGATCGTCAGTGGAGCGGCAGCCCTGTAGGCGGACCGAGCGTCCTCGCCATCGTCAGGTAAGCAGGCGCCACGGAACGTGGCCGACGGAGAGAGAAAATTTATGGCAGAAAACTTTGGACACATAATTCAAATCGCCGGGCCCGCAGTGGACGTACAGTTTGAAGAAGGCAAGATGCCGCCAATCTATGAGGCCCTACGGGTCGTGAGCGACGGCTTCGACGTACCGGTCCCGATCAAGGTCATTTTGGAGGTACAGCAACATCTGGGCGGAGGCCGAGTGCGCTGTGTGGCTATGGAGCCGACCGACGGCATGGTGCGCGGCATGAAGGCGATCGACCTAGGGGGCCCGATCTCCGTGCCCGTGGGTCGAGGAACGCTAGGCCGGGTGATGAACGTAATCGGCGAACCGGTCGATCAGTTGGGCGCGATCGAGCACAGCGAGACTAAGCCAATCCACCGCCCGGCGCCCCTTTTCGACGAGCAGTCCACCACCGCCGAGATGTTCGAAACCGGGGTAAAGGTCATCGACCTGATTCAGCCTTTCCTGAAGGGCGGCAAAATCGGCCTGTTCGGCGGTGCCGGAGTGGGCAAGACCGTGGTGATCATGGAATTGATCAACAATGTCGCCAAGCAACATGGAGGATACTCGGTGTTCGCCGGCGTCGGCGAACGCACCCGCGAAGGGAATGACCTGTGGCTGGAAATGAGCGAATCCGGCGTGATCAAGCCGGGTGATCCCAGCCAATCGAAAGCGGCGCTGATTTACGGCCAGATGACCGAGCCGCCGGGCGCCCGTTTGCGGGTGGCGCTGACGGGATTGACCGTTGCCGAATATTTCCGCGATGAAGAGGGCACCGATACGCTGCTGTTCATCGATAACATTTTCCGGTTTACCCAAGCGGGTTCGGAAGTGTCGGCGCTTCTTGGCCGCATGCCGAGCGCCGTGGGCTACCAGCCGAATCTCGCGACCGAGATGGGTGAACTCCAGGAGCGCATCACCTCCACCAAGAAGGGATCGGTAACCTCCGTACAGGCGATTTATGTTCCCGCCGATGATTTGACCGATCCGGCGCCCGCGACCACCTTCGCTCACCTCGACGCTACCACCGTGCTCTCGCGCGCTTTGACCGAAATCGGAATCTATCCGGCCGTCGACCCCCTGGCCTCAACCTCGCGCATTCTCGATCCGCGCATTGTGGGCCAGGAGCATTATGACGTCGCTCAGGCGGTGAAGAAGACTCTGCAGAGCTACAAAGACTTGCAGGATATCATCGCCATTCTGGGTATCGACGAACTGAGCGAAGATCAGAAGCTGACCGTGGCCCGAGCCCGCAAAATGCAGAGATTCCTCTCGCAGCCGTTCCATGTGGCCGAGCAATTTACCGGCGCGCCAGGCCGTTATGTGAAGATCGCTGACACGGTCAAAGGATTCCAAGAGATTGCGGAAGGCAAGTATGACGACATTCCCGAGCAAGCCTTTTACATGAAGGGCACAATCGATGAGGTGCTCGAAGCCGCGGAGAAGTTGAAAGCAGTTGCATAAGGAGGGTTGAGCCTTCGCCGTTAGCCAGAGAGTTCAGTTCTTGTGCTCTAGCCTAACGACGGACAGGAATCGAAGCCATGCCAGACACGTTTGAACTCGAGATCGTCACGCCGGACAAGATGGTAGTCCGTGATGTAGCCGAGGAGATGCAAATTCCAGGTAAGAACGGATATCTCGGGATCCTGCCCCACCATGCGCCGCTGATTACCGAACTAGCCGTGGGCGAGATCACCTATCGCAATGCCAACATCACCCATCACCTGGCAGTGGCATGGGGATTTGCCGAAGTTCTGCCGGATAAGGTCACGATTCTGGCCGAGACCGCCGAGCGGGCGGAGGACGTCGATGTGAACCGGGCTCAAACGGCGAAGGATCGGGCAGAAAACCATCTCCTGTCCGGAAACTCGGAAGAAGACTTCGCGAAAGCCATGGGAGACCTGAAGCGCGCCGAGACTCGTCTCAAAGTGGCGGGAAAGAAGTAGGGTCATGCCATCTCTATTCGCTCAACGCAACTATCGGCAGCTCCATCGGCAAAAGAAATCGTTCGAGAAACGCTCAGGATACGGAATGGGGGCTGGGAAGCGAGAGATTGCTGCGTTCATGACCGCAGGGTAAACTTTCTTAGACCTGCCTCGAATATGAAGGACATTGCGCGTATCCTGTTGGTTGTGGCTTTGGGTTTTCTGAACGGGTGCGGATCATCTTCTCAGAACTTCACCATGACGGGGACCTGGGTGTTCACACTCACGCCGGCGGCTTCCTCCGCTCAGGTTATTCAACTGACAGCGGACTTGACGCAAATCAACAATTCGTTCTTTGGTCAAGTCACCTTGATGGGCAACGCAGCCGCATGCGGTATTTATGCGCAGATGTCGGGAACGGTCAACGGCACTGCTCTAAGCGTCCAGATCATGCAAAACCAGACCACGCTCACCTTGAAGGGCCAAACCAACGCCACCTTCAACTCCTCGTCCGGAAGCTACACGGCAACAACCGGCGGATGCATCCAGAACGGCGGGGCCGGCAAATGGTCCGGGTTTCTGCAGGCGCATAGCTCATCAAGCTTCGACGCCAGGCCGCGCGAATAGAGACGGTACTTACCGGCAGTCATCAACTTCCGTCGCATTCAGGTATCAACTATCAAGACCTACAGCGCTGGCTGCAGGATGCGAAAGACCGTGCCCGGCTAAGTGCATCAGCACAACGACCTTCCACAGGAGAGGAAGGCGGCAATTAGCCATAACCAATCCCGATACATCTTATAAATACTTTCAATTTCCGTGCCATGTTTCCGGCGGTTAAAGTGATCCTCTCGTATGATTTGCCTTGTGCGATTGCTTGTGTTTCCCGTTGTCTTGGTAGCCCTGGCGACGCCCATCTTGACGGCGCAGACCGTGGGCACGGCCGGTACCACGACCAACCGGATTGCGAAACTCGAACAACAGTTGGCCGAAGCCAAGAGTTCGGGGGATAACGCCTGGATGCTGACCTGTTCCGCCCTGGTCCTGATGATGACGGGACCTGGGTTGGCCTTGTTCTACGGGGGGCTGGTCCGCAAGAAAAACGTGCTCAGCACCATGATGCAAAGCTTTGCCATGATGGCTTTGATCACCGTGCTTTGGGCGCTATTTGGGTACGGCCTGTGCTTCGGGTCGGGAAACAGCTTTCTGGGCGGGCTCGATCATTTATTTCTCCGCGGCGTCGGCGCTCAACCCGATGCTGATTACGCCGCGACCATCCCCCAGCAAACATTCATGATTTACCAGTTGATGTTTGCCGTGATCACGCCCGCTCTGATCACCGGCGCTTTCGCCGAGCGCATGAAATTCAGCGCCATGGCGCTGTTCATGATTCTGTGGTCGATCTTGGTTTACGACCCCATGGCCCACATGGTTTGGGGCAAGGGGGGATTGCTGAACGCCTCGCTCAGCGGGCGTTTTCCGACGCTGGACTTCGCCGGGGGAACGGTGGTCCACATCACCTCTGGCGTGTCCGCCCTGGTGTGCGCCCTGTATCTCGGGCGTCGGGTCGGCTATCCCAAGCAGCCGATGCCTCCCCATAGCGTGGTTTTGAGCTTCATTGGAGCCTGCATGTTGTGGGTCGGGTGGTTTGGTTTCAACGCCGGAAGCGCCCTAGCGGCCGGCAGTTTGGCGACCAGCGCTTTCGTGGCCACGCACTTCGCCGCTGCAGCGGCGGTGGTGGGCTGGGGTGGGGCTGAGTGGCTGCGCATCGGGAAGCCGAGCGCACTGGGCGCCATCTCTGGATCGGTCGCCGGCTTGGTCGCGATCACTCCGGCTGCGGGTTTTGTTCAACCCATGCCAGCCTTGGCCATTGGCCTGGTCGCCGGCGTCTTCTGTTACTTTATGGTTGTGAAGGTCAAAGCTCGATTCGGCTACGACGATTCTTTGGACGCATTCGGTGTGCACGGCGCGGGTGGTACCCTAGGAGCGCTGTTGACCGGGGTTTTTGCCGCGAGCACAGTGAATCCCATCTTCAAGGATGCGCAGGGGAATCCCTTGCCTTCAGGATTACTCGAGGGAAATGCCCATCAACTGCTGAATCAAATCGTGGGAGTAATGTTTGCTTGGGTGCTCGCGATCGTAGGTACGCTGATCATTCTCAAGATCGTGGACATGACGATCGGGCTCCGAGTTAGCCAAGAACAAGAGATTGAAGGGCTGGATCTTTCGCAGCACGGCGAAGAGGGATATTACTGGGAGGTCCCGGCCTAGCGGGCTGGCAGGTTTGCCCGAGCGAGCCACGAGACAACATGACCAAGATTGAAGCGGTTATCCAGAATTCCAAGCTGGACGCGGTGAAAGACGCACTGCATGAGATTGGCGTGGAAGGCATGACCGTACTTGAGGTCCGCGGTCACGGCAGGCAGAAAGGCCATACCGAGTTCTATCGCGGGCGCGAATACACGGTGGATCTGATTCCCAAGATCAAACTGGAGCTCGTTCTGCCAGACAAGATGGTGCCCACTGTGGTCCAAGCTATCACCAGCGCGGCACGAACCGGCAAGATCGGTGACGGCAAGATATTCCTCTCCCGCGTGGACGAAGCCATTCGTATCCGTAATGACGAACGCGGCGAGGGAGCGCTCTAGGCTGCCTTGCCATGCTTTATGAGCGCGCTTTCTCTGAGCAGCGAATTACGCACCCTCTGTGCCGAGGAATCGGCCCGCATCGAGAGGGTTTTTGAAGCCGACGGCGATGGCCGTGCGGTGATCGCGAAACGCACCTTCCTGATCGAGAGTATCGTCACCTCCCTGTGGCAGCAGATCGGTGAGGATCGAAGAGCACCCCGCAAGTCCTCTTTGGTGGCGCTCGGGGGATTCGGCCGCGGTTGGTTATTTCCCTATTCCGATGTCGACCTCTTGTTCCTGCACGAAAACCGGGATTCGGAAGAAGCATTCAAAGAACCGGTGCGGCGCTTCTCTCAAGCACTTTGGGACTTGCGCCTGAAGCTAAGTCCTACGACCCGCACTCTGGCAGAATGCGAGCGCCTGGATTCGAACAATGTCGAATTCGCCATCGCCCTCTTGGATTGTCGTTTGCTGGCCGGAGATACGGAAACCTTTTCGCGTCTTCGGGACAAAGTGATTCCGCACCTGATGGTACGGGAATCCCAAACTTTAGTAGAGCGCCTGGCAGACCTCACCCGCGAACGGCATGCCAAGTACGGGGAAACGGTTTTTCACCTTGAACCCAATATCAAAGAGGCACCGGGCGGCCTCCGGGATTACAACCTGGCCTGCTGGTTGGCTCTGATCACGGCCATGGAGAAGCTGCGGGATTGGCCTGATCTGAAATCGCTGCTTCCGGCTTCGGCCCGCCGCCAGTTGGAGCCGGCGCTTGAGTTTCTCATCGCCTTGCGCTGTTTTTTGCACTACCGTCATGGGCGAGATGACAATAACCTGACCTGGGCGGATCAGGACGAAGCTGCGGCACGAAAGATCGGGATCACGGAGGCGGTTAGCCCGGCGGCGTGGATGCGGATTTACTTTGGACACGCCCGTGCCGTGCACCGGGTATCCACGCAACTCCTCGAGGAAATTCCAGCGGCGCGCTCGTCGTTATCTCGCCACTTTCAAAACTGGAGACAGCGAGTTTCCAATGCCGAGTTTTCCGTAGTTGACGGTCTGATCTTCCTGCCGCAGCCGCAGGCCATCGAAGACCCCCAAGTTCTATTGCGGATGTTCGATTTCCTCGCCCATCATGGGCTGAAATTGAGCACCACCACCGAATATCGGATCGAACAAGTGCTGCCCGGGCTAGCGGCCACTCCACCGAAAGGAGCCGAGCTGTGGCAAGCCCTGCAGGTAATCTTGCTCGAACCCTATGCCGCGGACGCATTGCGAGCGATGCACTCGATGCGCCTGTTGAACTTGCTGCTTCCGGAATTGCAGAACATCGATTCTCTGGTGGTGCGGGATTTCTACCACCGGTACACCGTGGACGAGCACTCCTTTCGGGCGATTGAAAGCCTACACCAACTCAGCCAATCAAAGTCGGAATGGGATCAGAGGTACGGCGAGCTCTTTCGCGAGCTGGAACGGCCGGAGCTGCTCTTCCTTGCCCTGCTGCTTCACGACACGGGAAAGGGTGTCTCCGCAGGCGATCATGTCACCAACAGCCTGGACATTGCGGCGCGAACTCTGGAGCGCCTGGACCTGGACCCGCCGGATCGCGAGACGGTCTTGTTCTTGATTGGCAACCATCTGGAGCTCTCGGCTGTGCTGCGACGCGACATCTTCGATTCCTCCACCATCCGAGCATTTCAAGAGAAGGTCGGTACCCCGGAGCAATTGAAAATGCTGGCGCTCCTGACGTATGCCGATATTAAGTCCGTCAATCCAGAAGCGCTCACCCCTTGGAAGGCGGAGAACATCTGGCAGGTTTATATTGCCACCGCCAATTCCCTGAACCGGAGCGCCGATCAACCGTTGGCCGCCGACGGGGAGGACGAGAATCTGGAGCGATTGCACACTTTGGCACCGATTGCCGGTAAGAAGATCAAGACCTTCCTCGAGGGTTTTCCGGTGCGTTACGTGCGGAGCTATCCCGCGGAAGAGATTCTGCGCCATTTTGATATGGCGCAGCGACTCGAAAACGATCCTGTGCAGTCTACCCTGAAACGCGGCCGTCACTGGTATGAGGTCACCGTGGTGACCTCGGACCGCCCATTCTTGTTCGCGACCATTGCCGGCGTGCTCTCCGCCTGGGGCATGAACATTGTGAAAGCCAACGCCTTTTCCGATCAAGCCGGAGTGGTGGTGGACACATTCTATTTCACCGACCGGTTTCGCACGCTGGAGTTGAACTTGCCGGAATGGAAGCGCTTCCAGGCCAGTCTGGCGGATGCGGTGATGGGAAAAGCCGATCTCAATCGCATGTTGCGCGATCGCCAGCGTGCTCAGCAAAACCATCTTCCCCGAGTCAAGGTGGAGACTCGCATCGATTTTGATGACCGGTGCTCTTCCCACAGCACGCTGCTTGAGGTAATTGCCCAGGACCGTCCCGGCCTGCTCCACCGCATCAGTTCCCAGCTTTCCAGGCACAACTGCAACATCGAAATTGCCCTCATTGATACCGAAGGTGAGATGGCAATCGATGTTTTCTACCTAACCTCGAACCACGCGAAGCTTTCCCCGGATCAGAAGACAACGCTCAAAGCTGCCCTTTGGCAGGAATTGAAGATCAGCTGAACCGAGGGAAATCGGTTAGCGCAAGATCCGGATGGCGGAAGTCCGCTACCTCTGCCACACTTTAGGAATGCCTACCACCATCGTAGAGCCGGGGATGTCCGAGAGGTTGACCGAGCTCGATTGGAAGGCAATTGGCGCTCAGCTCTGGGAGGTCGGATATGCCCTTACTCCTGCCTTCCTCACGCCCGAGGAATGTGCTGCCCTCATCCGCTTATATCCCTCGAAATCTGTTTTTCGCAGTCATATCATCATGGCGCGCTTTCGCTTTGGCCGCGGAGATTACAAGTATTTTGACTATCCGCTTCCCGCCCTCGTCCATCAGTTGCGGGAGCACAGCTATGCTTATCTGGCCCCCATCGCCAATGCCTGGAATCGGGAACTGCGGTTGCGCGAAGCCTTTCCGGCCAAGCATTCAGACTTGCTGGCGATCTGCGGGAAAAAGGGGCAGACCCGGGCCACACCTTTACTACTGCATTATGAGGCCGGAGATTTCAACTGTCTTCATCAAGACCTCTATGGTGAGGTGGCGTTCCCGCTGCAGTTGACTTGCTTTTTGAATCAGCCGGGTGTCGATTATGAGGGGGGCGAATTTGTTCTGGTGGAGCAACAACCCCGTACCCAATCGAAAGCCGAAGTGATCACCCCGGAGCTGGGACAAATGGTCATTTTTGCCACGCGTTCCCGCCCCGCGAAAGGCAACCGCGGCTACTACCGGGTGAACCTTCGACACGGCGTGAGCAAGGTCAGAAGAGGTACTCGCTTTACGCTTGGGGTAATCTACCACGACGCGGCCTAACCGACCGTCCGCAACTACTCGCCTCCAGGCGATGGGCGTGCACCCACGGCGCCAAGAACTTGGTAGAGCGGGAGGCGCCCTCTCCTCCGCTACCGCTTGTAACCGATCTTGCGCAGCAGATCGTGCCGCCAGGTTATGTCCGACTGGCTCTCCACACCTTTGGGTGAGCTGCCATCGATGACCCCGAGCACACCGCGACCTTGTGGGCTTTGCGCAACGATGATTTCGACAGGATTGGCAGTGGCACAAAATATCGAACATACCTCAGGTAGGTTGCGGATGGCGTTCATTACGTTGATGGGATAAGCATTCACCAGCACCAGGACAAACGTGTGCCCGCAGGCCAATGCCTGCACGTTGCGTATGGCGGTCTCACGCAACACCTGGTCATTTCCATCGGAGCGGGTTAAGCACGCTCCAGAGCTCTCGTTGAATGCCAATCCAAACTTGGCCTGGGGCACGGTTGTCGCGACCGCTTCGTAGAGATCTTCTACCGTCTTGATAAAATGAGATTGGCCAACGATGATGTTGGCATCGGACGGAAACTCCATGCGGACGGCGGTCATCTCCAGCATGCTGTCCTCCCTTCGTCTGGCATCTCCCTTTACGCACTACGCTTTCGTTCTGTGCGAACCCGCTCGATGTAACGGCCGGTCTTCACTTCGACGCGCACGGTTTCCCCGGGGGCGATGAATAAGGGAACGCGAATCGCCAGCCCGTTCTCCAAGGTTGCCTCTTTCCAGGCGCCGTCTTGTTGCGCGTGGACAGCCGGCGCGGTTTCGGCGACGCGGACCTCGGCGATGTCGGGGAATACCACGCTGATCGGCTCATTCTCGAAGAACTCGACAGGCACTTGCATACCTGGCTGCAGAAATCTCTCCCCCGGCCCGAGGATGGACGTTGGCACTTCGACTTGTTCGTAAGTGTCCGGGCGCATGAACGTACAAATGTCGTCTTGCGCGAAGAGGAACTCCAGAACGTGACGCTCCACCTCCAGCTCCTCCAAGCGCTCCTGGGGCCGGAAGTGCGGCTCCCACATCCGTCCTCCTCGAACATTGATCAGCTTGGTCTTGACCACCCCGCCCATCTTGGCGGCTCCAGCTTTCGCTTCCACCTCGAGAACCTTGTAGGTCTGCCCTTCGATACGGACGATCATTCCTTCGCGCAATTCCGATGCGATAACCATGATTGGGTTACCTCAGTTCAGGCTTCGATATCCTTGAATTTTAGCCCCAAGGGAAGCTCCATGATCCTTCGAAACGCACGCATTTTTCAAGGCCGATGATCTAGGAAAAGATCGCCGCTTTGTCGAGACGGTTAGCGATCGGAATCGGGACTGCGACTGGGACAATATGCTCTTACAATGGAAAAGAAGAAAGCAGAGATTCCGGGTTTGCTAGTCTCAGCTCTAGCCGTGGTTCGCAGCCGCGCAATCGAGACAGAGCATGTTTCTTCGGAACCGTCGGCCAAAGCATCATGTCCTTTCGCGACCAAGACGAACAGTTACCTTTCGCGGATCGAGCCGAAGCAGGGCGGATCTTAGGGGCGAAGCTTCTGACATACTCCGGACGTGGAGACGTCCTGGCCCTAGGGCTTCCCCGAGGGGGCGTGCCGGTAGCGTTCGAAGTGGCGCGAATGCTCCATGTCCCACTGGACGTTCTGGTGGTGCGAAAGCTCGGCACACCGTGGGAGAAGGAATTGGCCGTGGGCGCGATTGCCTCGGGTGGTGTCGAAATAGTCGACTATTCCATAGCGAAGGAAGAACGCGTACCGAGTGAGGTCCTGCGGCAGGTTGCGGCGACGGAACGGAAAGAACTGGAACGTCAAGAGCTCTTGTATCGAGGCAGTCGTGGGCCGCTTGCCCTCGATGGAAAGACCGTCATCCTGGTGGACGACGGCATTGCCACGGGCTCGTGCATTTTGGCCGCCATCGCTGCCGTCCGCCGCCAAGCGGCGCGAGTTGTCGTTGCCGTGCCCGTCGCTCCCGCCGCCGCTGCGCGCGCGCTTCGCAGCCAGGCCGACGAGGTCATCACTGTGGCTGAGCCAGAGGATTTCCTGGCGGTGTCCCAGTGGTATGAGAACTTCAATCAAATCTCGGATGACGAGGTCCGTCAACTACTAGCAAGCTCAGAGGGTCGGCCGCGTGCGGCCTAGGCCATTTTCCCAATCAGGACGGGATGCTGGCGGCCTTTGCAGCAGACTTCCCTGCGGCTGGCCCCTTCCCTCACTCGTGCTTCCCTTGTCTTGCTTCGTACCCGCCGAGCACGACTGACGGTAGCGCTAGTTGTCGAGTTTTTTCACGGCCACTTCTTTGAAGAAGACCACGTCATTGTCGCTGTGATTTTGCAGCCCGATGTAGCCCTCGAGCGGTCGCGGTCCACGCTGCGGCTCGAAATCAAATTTCTTCTCCGGCACCGGATCCCCTTCCCGGTAGTCCGTAACCTTCACGCCGTTTAGGATCACGACGGTGCGAGGACCGTCCAGGGTAATCTCCATGAGGTTCCACTCCGGCCCAGGCTTGCCGGGCTTGGCCAGGGGTTTCGTCAGCGAGTACAGCGTGCCCGTAATGTGATATTCATCCTCGTCTGAGGTTTCTGGGTGATTGTCAATTTGCACTTCGTAGCCGTAGTGCACCGGCATCCATTCTTCCCGAGGCTCGATGGGAATGCGGATGAACACGCCGGAATTGTCATTGAAGTCGCGCATCTTGTAGCGCACCCGAATTACACAGTTGCCAAGTTTTCCGCCGGTCCAGTACAAGAGCCCCATGCCGCCATAAGTATGGATAAGGCCGTCTTCGACCTTATCGCCTCCAGGCCCTACGTGCTTCCATCCCGTCAGATCTTTCCCGTTGAAGAGTTGCTGCCATTCATCCGATTGAGCCTCGAGCCTGGCAGTAAAAGCTGCCAGGAACAAACAAAGCGACAACAAGCAGGCATGCATCGCGTGCCCCTTTCCATGGAGTTGTACAGCACTACCGTGTCACACAGATTCTACCCAGTCATAGTTACGTCTGGCCTTTTGTCTCGGTGGTTGCCGGCCCGCTGTGCCCTAGGATTTCAGTCTTGGAGACGCCGAGAGCCGCACCTGCAACCTGACGTACCCTCTCCGGTACGACCCAATCCGCTCGCCGAACTCCTTCATACTGAATTGTAGGTACCCCGCTTCACAAATTGCCCGCGCCCGGCTCGTCCTAGAAACTTGCCGCCTTCGACCATCACCTCGCCCCGGGAGAGCACCACGTGAGGGACGCCTGTGACTTGGATCCCTTCGAACATCGAGTAGTCCACCCTCATGTGATGGGTTTGGGCGCTGATCGTGTGTTGCCTTCGGGGATCGAAGATCACCAGGTCGGCATCGCTGCCCACGGCAATCGTACCTTTGCGGGGATACAATCCGAACAATTTGGCCGGTGTGGTCGCGACCAATTCCACAAAGCGGTTAACGCTGATACGGCCGCCTTCCACCCCTCCGCTATACACTAGGCTCAGACGGTGCTCGATTCCGGGGCCGCCGTTGGGAATTTTCGTAAAGTCATTCTTGCCCAGTTCCTTTTGTTCCTTGAAGCAGAACGGACAATGGTCCGTCGACACCACCTGGAGTTGATCCTGACGCAAGCCTTCCCAGAGTTTTTCCTGATGCCACTTCTCGCGCAGAGGCGGTGTAAAGACATACTTGGCGCCTTCAAAACCGGGGACATCAAAATTCTCGATCGAAAGATACAAATATTGTGGGCAGGTTTCGGCATAAACCGGCAGACCGCGGTCGCGGGCCTCGCGCACCTTCAGGAGAGCATCATTGCAGCTCAAATGAACGATGTAAACTGGTGCTCCCGCCATCTCTGCCAGGGCGATGGCACGAGCCGTCGCTTCCGCTTCGGCCGTGGTCGGACGGGTCAAGGCATGATACTTGGGCGCTGTCTTGCCTTCCGCCAAGGCCTGTTTCACGATCACGTCAATGGCGCCGCCGTTCTCTGCGTGCATGCAGACCAGCGCGCCCAGCCCGGCGGCAGACCTTAAGACCTTGAAGATCGAGGCGTCGTCAAGCATGAAGACGCCTGGATATGCCATGAACAGCTTGAAGCTGGTCACGCCCTCCTGCACCAGAGCACGCACTTCCTCCAGTCGTGGCTCCGGCAGGTCGGTGACGATGCAGTGGAAGGCGTAGTCGGACACCGCCTTCTCGGACGCCTTCTTCATCCAAGTGTCGAAAGCCTGGCGCAGCGATTGCCCCTTGTACTGGATCGCGAAGTCAATCAGAGTTGTCGTCCCCCCGAACAGGGCTGCGCGCGTGCCCGTTTCAAAATCATCGGAACTTGTGGTGCCTCCAAAGGGCATGTCGAGGTGTGTGTGGACGTCAATACCTCCCGGCATCACATACATGCCTGCGGCGTCCAAGACTCGCTTCGCATTTTCGCGAGGAAGATCGTTGCCCAGTGCGACAACCTTGCCATCGCGAATGGCCACATCCGCAGCGTAGGTATCCGTAGCCGTGATCACCGTTCCATTCGTGATGATGCTGTCCCAACCCATGCCCCCTCCTTCCATGGCAAACGGCCGATGTGGCATTTTATGCTAAACTTCCCGCGCATTCGCAAAGGGATGGGACCGGCATGCAATTTGGTTTCACGTTAAAACCAGATCTCTCGATTGAGCGTATGCTCAACCTCACGCGGCAGGCTGAGAGTGGCGGCTTCCAATATGGCTGGATCTTCGACTCCCACATCCTGTGGAAGGAGCCTTATCCGCTGTTGACCCTGATGGCGGCCAACACTCGTTGCTTGCGGCTGGGAACCTGCGTCACCAATCCCGCGGTGCGCGACATCACGGTCACGGCCAGTCTTTTTTCCACCTTGAACGTGATTTCTGGCGGACGCATGGAATTGGGCATCGGCCGCGGCGACAGTTCACGACGTGTGCTGGGGAAAAAGCCGGTCAGTTGGTCGCAACTGGAAGACGCGATCAAAACCTTTCGTGCGCTTACCGCGGGACAAGAGATCGAATACGAAGGACAGCCCACCAGCATCCGATGGGCCCCGGGCTCACCGCGTGTTTGGATTGCGGGATACGGTCCTAAGGTGCTTGAGATGGCGGGACGGGTTGCCGACGGTGTCATCTTGCAGTTTGCCGACCCCGATCTGATTTCCTGGTGTAGCGGGTTTGTACGGGCCGGCGCCCGGCAGGCTGGGCGCGACTTCAGCAAAATCGAGATCATGGCTGCCGCCCCAGCCTGGGTCTCCAACGACGTGAAGCTCGCGCGCGAACAAGTGCGCTGGTTCCCTGCCCTGGTTTCTAACCATGTAGTGGACCTTGTTGGTCGCTATCCGGCCGAGAAGCTGCCTGCCTCCTTGACTGCTTACATACAGGCTCGCGCGTCCTACGATTACCTGCACCATTGCGAAGTGGAGAGCGACAACAAGAGTTTTGTGACGGATGAGGTTGTCGACCGCTTCTGCCTGCTCGGGTCAGCATCGACCCAGATTGAGAAATTGCGGACGCTCTCTGCCGCCGGCGTCACTCAGTTCAACCTCTATCTGATGTCGGGAAATGAAGAAGAGCAACTGCGCACTTTTCAGACTGAGGTGATGCCGGAGTTTCTGAAGACCGGACATTGAGGTTCGTCGAAGCAAAGCTTTGCCGGCGCCCCCCGATCAAGCCGAGTCCGAAACTGCTTGGGCATCTCCTGGATCCTCAGCGCGACTAGGCTTCGACCGGGCTCATGGCTGTCCCCCGCTGCGACGACATCAGTGCGTAATAAGCGATGAACGCAACCGTGAAACCGATCAACCAGGAGTAGTCATAGAGGGAACGAAGCCAGGGCACAACCAGTCCCACCAGGGCGGTTCCCGCTCCGAGCGCCAAGGCCCAAACCGCACGCCAGTTTACCCCCCGCGAATACTCATAGGCGCCGCCGCGAAGGTAAAGGTCAGGGACCAGCAAAACCCGGCGCCGGATCAGGAAATAGTCGCAAATCATGACCCCAGCGATGGGTCCGAGGAAAGCCGCATAACCGCCCAACCACCCCAGAATGAATGTGCGATAGTCCGCCAACAGCTTCCAGGGCATCATCGCAAGCCCCATGAAACAGGTGATCACGCCGCCGGTTTTGAACTTGATGCGCCGTGGTCGCAGGTTGGAAAAGTCATTCGCCGGAGAGACTACGTTCGCCCCGATGTTCACGTTGAGGGTGGCCAACAAGATGGCGATCAGCGCGATCACCACGGCCAGAGGAGAATGGAAATGGCTGAGAAGCTGTACCGGATCCCAGATAGCCGTCCCATAGATCAGTACCGTCGCCGACGTAACCGCGATTCCGATAAATGCATAAAAGGTCATGGTCGTGGGTAAGGCGACTGCTTGGCCGATTGCTTGCTCGCGCTGGCTGCGGGCGAAGCGGGTAAAATCGGGAATGTTCAGGGAAACTGTCGCCCAGAAGCCGACCGTTCCGTTCAGCGCCGGCACGAAGAACTTCAGGAAATCTGGCACGCCGCTGAAGCGCGATGGAGCCGACAGCATCGGGCCGAAGCCACCGGCGTTGATGTACGCCCACACCAGGAGAAGCACTCCTACGGCCAACAGAATCGGCGCGCTGACACCCTGCAAGAAACGGATGTATTCAATTCCCTGCAGGACCACCAGTAGGTTGATCAACCAAAACGCAAGGAAGCAAATGGCGACCCCGAAATGAACCTGCCGCCATGCAGGCCAGAGTGTCCTCAATAAGGTATTCATCGCCTCGCCGCCGATCCAGCTCTGAATACCGAACCAGCCGCAAGCCACCAGAGCCCGCAACACCGCAGCAATGTTGGCTCCGAGCACGCCGAACGACGCGCGAGCGAGCACCGGGAACGGAATTCCGTATTGGGTTCCTGGATGTGAGTTCAACAACATCGGAACCAACACGATGACATTACCCACAAACACAGTCATCAACGCCTGTCCCCAGTTCATTCCCCCCTGAATCATGCTGGCGGCCAGCATGTAAGTCAGGATGTTCACCGACATGGAAACCCAGAGGGCGGCGTAGTTATAGACCCCCCAGGTGCGGTGATTTGCTTGCGTAGGAGCCAGATCTGGGTTGTACAGCGAGCTCGCCTGGATGCTTCTTGAGGCCGCGGAAGTGTTCATTCTGATTTCCGATGGATCAATCGGCAGCAACGGCTTTCCCGGTTTGCGTGGTCAGCGGGCTATAGGTTTCCGGGCGACGGTCCCGGAAGAACTGCCACACCTTGCGCACCTCGAGAATCATGTCCAGGTCGAGCTCAGCGACGAGAAGTTCATCTTTATCCCGACTGGCTTGAGCAAAGATCTTGCCGCGCGGATTGCAGAAATAACTCTTGCCATAAAACTCTCCGATGTTCCACGGCTTCTCCTTGCCTACACGGTTGATGGCACCGACGAAGTAACCGTTGGCCACGGCATGCGCCGGCTGTTCCAGCTCCCATAGATATTCGGAGAGTCCCGCTACTGTCGCCGAAGGATTGAACACGATCTCGGCGCCGTTGAGCCCCAGAATGCGGGCCCCTTCCGGAAAATGACGGTCGTAGCAGATGTACACGCCCACTTTGGCGTATTTCGTCTGAAACACCTCGTATCCCAGGTCGCCGGGCGTGAAATAGAACTTCTCCCAGAAACCCGGATGGCAGTGCGGAATGTGGTGTTTGCGATATTTGCCAAGGTAACGGCCATCGGCGTCGATCACCGCGGCCGTGTTGAAATACACGCCTGTCATCTGCTCTTCATAAACGGGCACCACCGTGACCATGCCATGTCGTGCGGCGAGTTTTTGCATCAGGACAGTGGTTGGCCCCTCTGGCACGGGTTCTACGAGTTCGTACCAACGTGGATCTTGCTCGGCGCAAAAATAAGGTCCATAAAAGAGCTCCTGCAGACAGAGAATTTGAACTTTTTTCTTGGCCGCTTGCTCGATGAGCTTGAGATGTTTGTCGATCATCGCCTTCTTGATTTGTGCCAGGGAGTGATTGGCTCCGAGTACATTCCGGGCTTGAATCAGGCCACAGCGAACTATCCTAGGCATAAGGACCTCCGACGGCACGCACTATAACAAAAACTTGGTCGGCTCGTACGGTTTCCTATCAGATGCCCGGAATGGTGTGCCCGCCCTTCCTTCCCGGGCCGACCTCGCCTGTCAAGTCGCCTGGGGGCTCAAGGATTAGCGGGTCAAGGATCTACTTCCGAGTTGCCCACCCGCCAGAATGGTGGGAAGCGCCTGGTCCAGCCCTGCACTATAATGACGCGCACACATTTATGGCGCTGACCGCTGGTGCCAAACTTGGCCCTTACGAAATCCTCTCACCGCTCGGCGCTGGCGGGATGGGTGAAGTGTATCGCGCTCGCGACACCAGGCTGGGGCGTGATGTTGCGGTGAAGATTCTGCCCGAGTCGTTTGCCGGAGATGGCGAGCGGCTGCGGCGCTTCGAGCAGGAGGCACGCGCCGTTGCTGCGCTCAATCACCCGAACCTCCTTGCCATCCATGACATCGGCGAACAAGGCGGGGCGCCTTACATTGTCTCCGAACTCTTGGAGGGCGAAAGCCTGCGGGCGGCGCTCGACCGGGCAGCTTTGCCCCCGCGCAAGACCGTTGAATACGGAGTGCAGATCGCACATGGGCTGGCGGCGGCGCATGAAAAGGGGATCGTCCATCGGGACCTCAAGCCGGAGAATATTTTTCTCACCAAGGATGGACGGACCAAGATTCTGGATTTTGGCCTTGCAAAGCTCGCCCAAAGTCCAACTCAAAGCCTGAATGACCTTACCCTGACCAGTTTGCGGACTGAAGCGGGCGTGGTCATGGGCACGGCGAGCTACATGGCGCCGGAACAGGTCCGCGGCGAGGCGGTTGACGCTCGCACCGACATTTTTGCCTTTGGCGCCGTCCTTTATGAAATGCTTTCCGGCTCGCGGGCCTTTCGCCAGGACACTGCGGCGGAGACCATGACTGCGGTGCTGAAACACGATCCGCCTGAATTGTCGGGTCCGGTCGGCATCGTGTCTTCCACGCTGGATCGCATTGTGCGGCGCTGCCTGGAGAAGAATCCCGAGGAACGTTTTCAGTCGGCGCGCGATCTGTCCTTCGCCTTGAGTGCTCTATCGGGCAGCGAGGCGAGCACGGCGGCGCACGCCCCGACCACCGCTGCGCCTAGCCGGACGCGCTTGCTTGCTTGGGCGGCTGTGGGGCTGGCAATGGCGGCAGCTGCAGCCGTGATATGGTTCCTAGCGCACCGTCCTGAGCCTACAACTCGCAAGCAGTTCTCTCTTGCAGGATCCGATGAAATGAGCATCAGCCACATGGCGCTCTCGCCCGACGGCTCCACGCTGGCGTTCGTTTCCCCCGAGGACAGTACCGGGCTGCCCCTGCTTTACGTGCAGCGCATCGACTCGCCGGCCGTCAAGGCTTTGCCCGGCACGCAGGGCGCGAGTTTTCCTTTCTGGTCGCCCGACGGCGCTTACCTAGGCTTTTTCGCCAATGACAAACTGCAGAAAATCGCAGTTTCTGGCGGTGCACCGCAGGTTTTGGCTCGGACCGAGGCTGGTCGCGGCGGAAGTTGGGGAAAGCAGAACATCATCATCTACGCTCCCGACCCCAGCAGTGGCATATGGCGAATCAATCCCGATGGCAGCGGGGCGGCTCCGGTTACACAGGAAATCATGGAGGCCAAACCAGAGCAGCAAACACACCGTTGGCCGGTCTTTCTTCCCGACGGCAAACATTTCTTGTATTGGGGGGGCAATTTCTCTAACGTAAGCGATGACAAGGTCAGCGGCATCTATCTCGGCTCGCTCGGCGACAAAGGACAAAAGCTTCTCCTGCTCTGTCATTCCAGTTTTGGCTACGATTCCGGGCATCTTTATTACGCGGGCGATCAGAAGCAGCTGGTTAGCGTGAATTTCGATCCCGCCAGTGGACAGGTATCAGGAAACAGCACGCCGATAGCCGGTACCGTCGGCTATCAGCCCTCCACTATCTGGGCGGCGATTGCTGTTTCTCTCAACGGCACAGTGATCTACAACACGGGCGTGGGCGCAGCCTTGTCCGTACTCACGTGGGAGGACCGCACGGGCAAAGAACTGGGCCGGATCGGTGAACCGGCGATCATTGCGAACCCGACGCTGTCGCCGGATGGAAAACGGGTGGCCGTCGACATCGCTGACCTGAAGGTAAGCAATGTGGATATCTGGCTAGAGCATATTGACGGTTCCGAGAATGCGCGCTTCACGTTCGATCCCACGGAAGAAACCAACGGCATTTGGTCGCGCGACGGAAGCACGGTAGCCTACCGTTCCGTTGGCTCGGTGTCGTCCAAAGTAATGGCCAAACCGGCCAGCGGGCTGGAAAAAGAAAAAGTGCTTTTTAGCAGCCCTGGCGCGACGAGTGACATCCTTCCCAACTCCTGGTCGGCGGACGGCCAACAGCTTCTTGCCACCGAACAGGCGCCCCTTCACACCTATCTGGTAACCTTGCCGATAGCAGGCGCGACAAAGGTCCCCTTACTGAATGGCAAAGCCAACGAAACCAACGGACAGATATCTTCTGACGGAAAATGGGTAGCTTACGCCTCCGACGAGTCGGGTGCGTGGGAGGTTTACGTCAGCTCGTTCCCCGGCGCTACGGGAAAATGGCAAGTCTCGCGCGGCGGAGGAACCGAACCACGTTGGCGGGCAGACGGCAAAGAGATTTTCTATATTTCTCCAAGTGGCATGTTGATGGCGGTACCTGTCAACGGTGAGACGGCTTTCGGTACCGGGCAGCCTGCGCCTCTGTTCCAGATTCATGGGCGCGCGCCGATCTCTTCGACCGACATCTTTACCTATGACGTCGCCAAGGATGGGAAGCGCTTCCTGGTAAACCGCTACGTGAAGCCGGAACACGTCCCGCCCTTGACCATCTTGCTGCATGCAGCTGCGAACCCGCAGTGAGCCGTGGTTCGCGAGCGAAGCGGCGGTGATCGCCCCACACCCGTTCGCGCCAGTAGCTGGCGGATGGTGGGGCAATCTGGATGTTGAACCCACAGAGTGTGATCCGGGCGGACAGATGTGTTGGCGTCCCGGATACTCCCCATCCGGTTTAACCAAAGGTTTTGACCTCCTCAGACGATAATCTCAGTTAGCTTTGTCGAGTAACCTCACTTAAACATTTGCCACTAGGTGTGCCTATGAGACTCCAGCGGTTCGCAGCCCTGCTTATTTTTCTGCTGTCGTTCCTGACCCCCTGTTTTGCCCACCACATGGCGGTCGTGGTTAACAAAGAGAACCAAGTGGGAAATGTCTCCTCCGCTTATTTGGCTAAGATTTTTCGGTCCGATGTCAGGAAGTGGGCGGAAGGACAGCCAATAGTACTGATCCTGCACAATAACTCCCCGGGTGAAACGGAAACGCTGCAGCGCTTAATCAAAGTCAGCCCCGCAGAATGGAAGGCTATGATTACAGGTCACCGGGACTCGATTCAGATCGCTGACTCCGACGCCGAAGTTCTCAAGATCGTGCAGAATACGCCGGGCGCAATCGGTTTGGTGGATGTGCGAGCCGTCGACGGCACGATCAACGTGGTGCGTGTGGACGGAAAACTGCCGATGGAATCAGGGTATTTGCCGCACTGAACCCGATTGCGGTTGTCATGGCCCTCGGGGGGTTTGGAATTGTGTAAGGGCATCTGTTCGGACCATCGCGATAGCGTTCGGCGCTTCCGTCATCCTCATAGCGTGCCCTTGGTCACTTCCTCAGATTTTGTGCTTGTATGCCTAATCTGGTTTATCTGTCAGCAAATTCAGCCAAGGCTGCACAAACCAGGCCTGAGCGCAAAATGACCTGTCCATTCGGCGCCGGCTTGCCTCGTGCCTTTGATACCAGCAGTGACATTAGGTGGCATGAGCCTGATTATCTCGAAGTCAGTGAGATTCTGCGAAGGAACAGGAGGATTACGAACCAACATCCCACGAGCATCAGAAAAACCGCGACGATGCCGAACAGCGAATGCCCACCCTAGACTAGGGCGTAAAATCTCCCAATGATTCCCAGAGCAATGGACAGCCCCGATGTCGTTGAAGCTGTGATGCTCATTGAGGAAATCTTTGGTGCAGATCTACCTGGGATCATGCAGAAAACTTCGGCAGCGCGAGTGAAATTGTGGACTGGCTCGAACGTCACCTTTCGAATCGAAGGCCCAACAAGGAGGCTGCTGCTCGTCTCAAAGAACTCGCCAAACGTCACAAGAGCTCTGAACTCGCCGGGGGCCTGGATGGAACGTCGCGAAAAGAACAGATTGACGCTATTGTCCGCGAAATGTTTCGTGAGTAAAGAAGTGTGGTAGGCGCGGCAGGAATCGAACCTGCAACCCTCGGATTAGAAATCCGATGCTCTATCCGCTTGAGCTACGCGCCCATCTTTACAATCAACAGTTTACAACACCTATTGCCCCTTAGATGGTGCAGTGACCGTCTCAGTGTGCCCGATTTGTGCCGCCTTCTCGAAGTTCTCGGTCTTCTCCAAGGCATCGAGCACGTCCCTGCGATCAACGATTCCGTAGCGCCGGTACATGGCATCCGACCGCCATCCCATTTGCCTCATGCTAACACTCTGTGCCACACCTGCGGATCGCTGCCGGCGGGGAGCTGTCCTGCGGCCGTCATGGAGCACATAACCGCCGTCCTTGCCCGCCTTGACGCCAGCTGCCTTACAGATCCGCCGCCATGCGCACCGTGGATCCTTGACGGGAATCAACCGCTCCGTTGAATCCCTTCCAATCGCTAAAGGCTCAACCAGCAAGCGCAGCGATTCGGTGAGTGGTATCTCCCTGATGTCTCCATTCTTGGTCTCGATGATTCTGATATATTCCTCCTCCAAGTTCACGTCGCCCACTGTCAGTCCTAGCACCTCACCCT
Source organism: Terriglobales bacterium (assembly GCA_035623335.1). Taxonomy (GTDB): domain Bacteria; phylum Acidobacteriota; class Terriglobia; order Terriglobales; family Acidobacteriaceae; genus JAFAGX01. The sequence continues at coordinate 244 of DASPTQ010000306.1, read as the reverse complement.
TGCGACATCCCACCGTGTAGGTCATCTCCACCATGAACCGCGCCCACAGACCCTCACGCGATGCAGCGGTGCGGATCTTATCGAGCACTTCGACCGTCATGAAGGTTTGGCGTGCGTTATCTTCCACGGACATCGGGAAGTATGGCACCGCGGTGCGAATCTTCCCTTCCTTGAACGCCAGCTTGAAAGCCTTGCGGATCACCTGCAATTCGCGATTGACTGTGGTAGGCGATGGCGGCTCTTT